>CAZBFN010000004.1:0-164004 GCA_964491235.1 uncultured Roseburia sp. | reverse complement strand
GGTTCTGTTGCTGACCATAGAAAAGTAGGTTTAGGACATGGTAACCTTGGTAAGATGTTATTAGAGGAAGAGACAGAGTGTTTCTGCTTCTTAGCTGGACATGAGTCTTTCGCAGCTGCTGAGGGTGCTATCGGTATCGCTGAGAAGGCTAACAAAGTACGTCAGAAGCCATTACGCGTTGTATTGAACGGTCTTGGTAAGGACGCTGCTCAGATCATTTCCCGTATCAACGGATTTACATTTGTTGAGACAAAGTATGACTACAAGGAAGCTAAGCTTAACGTAGTATACGAGAAGGCATATTCTGATGGACTTCGTGCAACTGTTAAGTGTTACGGTGCAGACGATGTTCAGGAAGGTGTTGCTATCATGCATCATGAGAACGTTGGTGTATCTATCACAGGTAACTCCACCAACCCAACACGTTTCCAGCATCCAGTAGCAGGTACATACAAGAAGGAATGTATCGAGCAGGGTAAGCAGTACTTCTCCGTAGCATCTGGCGGTGGTACAGGACGTACACTTCACCCAGATAACATGGCTGCAGGTCCTGCTTCCTACGGTATGACAGATACTATGGGACGTATGCACTCTGATGCACAGTTCGCAGGTTCTTCTTCTGTACCAGCTCACGTAGAGATGATGGGATTAATTGGTGCGGGTAACAACCCAATGGTAGGTATGACCGTTGCTGTTGCCGTAGCGATTGAAGAGGCTCATAAGGCTGGTAAGTGCTAATTAAGGGCGAATTTTAATAAGAAATATAAAAAGGTTATCGAGAACGCTGAGAGTTTTCGATAACCTTTTTTATTACATGAATGATGATTTTCGAGGAGATATAAATGTTTAAGAAAAAAATAAATATTTTAGGAATCAAAAGAGATACATTATTTACATTATTTTTTGAGTTTGCTATGGCAATACTACCATCTATAATAAATAGAAGTAGAAAAGCTAAAGAAGAAAAATCTGAATTATGGAAAGTAGATATAAAGTATATAGATGATAATACTTATGCATTTGTATGTCTACTTTCATTTGTTGAAAGTTTTTTTTGTGCAATGTTGTATTTGCATACTGAATTAAAAGGTGTTCATTTTGCTATAAGGGTGATATGCATAATAGTATTAATAGTGATGTTTATCTATTTTATCAATACAAGAAAAAATGTGAGATTATTACTATTAAAAAAGAACAATATGCATAGAAAAATATTGATTGATATGCCCGTTGTTGTGAGTACAATTGGAATGATTTCAACACTATGTGGAAATGAAGTGATTCAAAACATTTCTCAAATAGTGATTCTAATAATCATGAGTATAGGTATGAGCATATTTTTAGGTGGAATGACATGCTATAAAAATTCTCATGCTGATATTACACTGAATACATTAGAAAAAATTTTGCATATAGAAGCAGATAAAATTCAAAAAGTTGGAAAGTGGTTAATTATTCGACAAGGGCAAGAAAAGAGGGTTTTATTGTTTGATACGGTGGTAAAAATAGAATATTATGGTGAAGCTAAATATGTTTTGCAAAATTCAATTGCTGAAAAGTTTCTTGCTAGAATAAAAATTGGAAAGAAACGAACAGATTAGTATTTTATAGTAAAAAATTGAGAGAGAGAATTGGTGTTGAATAATATTTTGTAGTATGTTACATTGATATCACAAAAGGAACACTCGCCCACAAGGTGGGGTGACCAGTTAGAAGAGTAGAATTACCATCCTGTAACTCGCCAAAGTCAAGAGGGTGGTTTTTCTATGTAATGAAGGACATTACTATGCATTCACAAATTTGGGGGCAATATGAGTGGAGCAACAAATCATAATAAAATAATTAATCAAGCAGCGAGGGAGATATTGAAACCATATGGTCTATTTCAAAAAGGTCAATCTCGTCTGTGGATAGATGACAATAGTTGGTTTTTAATTCTTGTAGAATTTCAACCAAGCGCATGGAATAAAGGTACATACCTCAATGTTGCCATTCATTATTTATGGGACAAAAAAGACTATTTAAGTTTTGATTATGGACATAGAGAAAATGAATTTGTTACGTTTGATGGAGATGAAAAAGCTTTTTATACTAGCATGATATCGTTATCAGAAATGGCATTAAAAAAGATAGAAGAGTATAGAAGCTTTAAAGATATATCCTATGCGAAAGAACGAATTATGAACCGTAATGGGTATACAGCCTCATCACATGAACTATATCAGAAAATGATGATATGTGGATTAGCCAAAGATCCTCAGGCGACAAAACTTTATAAGCAATTAATAGAGTGTGTAGAGTATTCTGAATTGGGATGGGAACAGGAGTATTACAGTGAGCTGGTTGAAAAAGTAGCGCCAATCATTTCAGATGTTGATAAATTTTACGACTATATCATGTGTAAAGTGATAGAAACAAACCACCCTTATTACTTGCCAAAGTCAAGAGGGTGGTTTTTTATTGCACAAAATTACAATCTTGTAAGATTAGCTCTCCAATTGTAAGGCTATTCGATGGCAATGAACTTCTTGGATTGTTATGATTATGATATCAAAAGACAAGGAGATCATTGTTATGAAAGTGCTTAATCGAGATGTAATTAAATATTTGGCGATTGTATTTATGTTTATGGATCACGTGATTCAGATTTTTATGGAGAGAGGAACCTTTCAATACAATTTATTGGATGCATTGAGTCATTTTACTTTTGTGACAATGAGCTTCTTTCTGGTGGAAGGCTATCAATATACCAGATCCAAGAAGGCATATGTAAAAAGAATTTTTCTGTTCGGCTTGATTTCGCAATTGCCGTATATGTTGGCGTTTTCTGGACGAGAGGGACTGAATTTTGTTCCACTTAACATCTTTTTTACGTTAGGATTTTGTTTCCTTATGATTTTTGGATTGGATCGTGTGAATAAAGCGATGATGAAAGTGCTAATCGTAGTGGCAAGCGTAATCATCTGTGCATTCTGCGATTGGTCATGCTTTGCTCCATTATTTACATTGGCGTTTTATTGGGCAAAGGGCAACAAAAAGAGACTTGTCATAGTATATGTATTTGATATATTGCTTTTCGGTGCGACAAATATTAGCGGATACTTAGTTCATGGTGAATATATGACTGCCTGTATAGAATTACTGATAGCGACATGCGGCATCATTCTTTCTGGAATCTGTATTGTAGCATTATACAATGGAAAACGTATGAGCATTGGAAGAAATTTCAATAAATGGTTCTTCTATTTGTTTTATCCAGCTCATCTGTTATTCCTTGGAGTGCTTAGGATTATTTTATAAAAGTAAAAGATGTATTTTAAATGAAAAACATTGGTAAAACTGCATAAAAAATATTGAAAAACAAGCAAAAACGGAGTAAAATTAACCCATGAGTTACATTCTCAAAGACTCTAAATGATATGGGTACAAGGATGTATAATATCAGAGCAATAGTAGAGGAGAGATAGCATATGGGAAGAGAGACAACTAAGAAAAACGGACTTTTGAATTTCAAAGGGCTGCGTATTGAGGAACGATTGAAAAAAGCATTCAACATCGTAATCATGATTGCAGCAGCAGCATCGGTGATTGCAGTGATAGCAATTCTCGTTATTTCGTCGAATTACAGGAAGGCATTGAATTATTATGCATTACCACAGGGTGATATTGGTATGTTGATGAATGAACATGCAGAATGTCGTTCCGCGATGCGAGGTATTATCGGATATGAGAGCCAGGAAGAGATCGATTTGATGATCGAGCAGCATGCAGAGGCGAAGGAGCAGGTTTATGAATTGGTAGAAGTGATCAGACCTACTATGGTTACAGAGGAAGGTCATGCGGCTTTGGCTGAGATAGAGAGTGCGTTGGAGGCTTACTTTGAGAAGGAGGCTGAGGTCATAGAGATTGGAGCCACTCAGGATGAGGCTCTTTCGCTTCAGGCACAGGAGATGGCAATTGAGGAGTTGACTCCTTTATATAATGATGTAGATGCAGCAATTGAGAATCTTATGGCGGTCAATGTAGAGAAGGAAGAGCAGATGAATACGGTTCTTACCGTTCTTGTATATGGTGCTCTTATTGTCTTGGTGGTAGCGCTTGCTGGTATGGTATCTATTTCTAAGACGATCAGTTATAAGATTGCAAGGGGTATTGCAAAGCCATTGGGTGAACTGGAGAACCGTTTTTCTGGATTTGCAAATGGTGATTTGAAGTCAGAGTTTCCACAGTCAGATGCTCAGGATGAGATTGCCGGACTTATGAATGCATCCCATGACATGGTAGAGAGACTGAATACCATTATCTTTGATGTAGAGCGACTTTGTAAGGAAATGGGAGAGGGTAACTTTAATGTAAGCACAGACTGTGAAGGTTCATATGTGGGAGATTTTAAGCAGTTGCTTACAGCCATTCATACCATGAACAGTAATGTGAGCAGCACATTGACAGAAGTAAATGAAGCTGCAGAACAGGTAAATGTTGGTGCTACGAACCTTGCGGAAGCAGCACAGGAATTGGCAGAGGGTGCTACGGATCAGGCAGCTTCCGTAGAGGAAATGGTAGCAACGATGAATACCTTGTCCAATGGTCTTAAGGATACCGTAAATAGTGTAGAAGAAGCTTATCGACAGGCTATGAAGTGTGCTGATGATGCACAGCTTAGCCGTGAGGAAATGGGCAACATGGTAGCATCCATGAATCGTATCAGTGAGACATCTAAGCGAATTGAGAACATTATTTCTGAGATTGAAGATATTGCGAGCCAGACGAATCTGTTATCACTGAATGCTTCCATCGAGGCAGCAAGAGCAGGTGAGGCAGGTCGTGGTTTTGCAGTAGTAGCAGATCAGATTCGTAACTTGGCAGATCAGAGTGCTAAGTCCGCAGTGGATACAAGAACTTTGGTAGAAAGTACTTTGTATGAGATTGAAGAAGGTACGAAGGTGGCATATCGTACCTCTGATGTGCTAGATGGTGTCGTAGAGGCTGTACAGCAGATCGCAGAATCTGCTAGGGGATTAAGTCAGGATTCTGAACAGCAGGCTCTGGCAATGGAACAGGCAGATGCAGGCATCGAGCGTATTTCTGATGTGGTTCAGTCCAATTCAGCGGCTGCAGAGGAATCATCCGCGACCAGTCAGGAGTTATCTGCACAGGCTATGTCAATGCATGAATTAGTAGGCAGATTCCAGTTAAAGAACTAATAGAATCTGTATTTGAAAAGAGCGTGAGCATATTATATTCGTATAATTTGCTACCGCTCTTTTTATTTTGCTTATTTTCGCTCATAATAAGGAGAGAAAGAGAGGTTGTGAATAATGAGGACGATAAATATTAAAAAGTTTGCAATTCAGATATTTTGGGAACTTGTGGGAAGCATCTGTATCGCAGCGGGAATCTATAATTTTGCGGTGCAGGCAAAGTTCCCAATGACAGGATTTTCCGGAATATCGATTATTTTATATCGAATGCTTCATGTGCCAATCGGATTGTCCACTATTTTTTTGAATATTCCGGTTGCAATTCTTTGTTATAAATTGCTGGGAAGAAAATTCTTTGTCAGTTCTCTTCGGTGCATGGTGATATCCTCTGTGATGATAGATTATGTGGCACCACTATTTCCGGTGTATGAGGGAGATCGGCTTTTGGCGGCACTCTGTACCGGTGTGTTTGCGGGGCTGGGATATGCCATTATTTATATGCAAAATTCGTCCACTGGAGGAACGGATTTTATCATTATGGCGGTAAAGGCATTGATGCCTCATTTATCTTTGGGAAAGATAGCGTTTGCGTCAGATATTCTTATTAT
This sequence comes from uncultured Roseburia sp., assembly GCA_964491235.1. Lineage (GTDB taxonomy): Bacteria > Bacillota > Clostridia > Lachnospirales > Lachnospiraceae > Roseburia. Next base: position 158,195 of record CAZBFN010000004.1, on the reverse strand, counting down.
TTTAGTGGGTGGAATTATATTTGAAGATATGGATGGAATTATCTACGGAATGATCGTGAATTTCCTGTTTGCGGTAGTGGTGGATAAGTTGATGTATGGTATCAACTCTGGGAAGATGACCCTAATTGTGACGGAGCATGGCAGGGAAATCTGTGATGTGATAGATGAATGTTGTCAACGTGGCTCCACCATATTAAAGGGGGCTGGTGGTTATCAGGGAGATGAAAAGCAGGTGGTCATGTGTGCATGTAGCAATAAGGAAATGTATCTGGTACAGCGTGCGGTAAAGGAGACTGATCCGCAGTCCTTTATGATTGTGTTGGAGTCCAATGAGGTGCACGGAGAGGGCTTTCACACGTTACAGATTGGAGAGAGCAGGTCAATGGAAAAGGAGGGCTGATGCTTGTTCGTTTAAGCAAAATCTGCTATACTTTTATCTATATGACAATATAAAAGTGTACAGGAGATAAGCTATGAAGCAAAGAGAAACATTTGGTTCCAGACTTGGATTCATACTGGTATCGGCGGGGTGTGCCGTAGGATTGGGAAATGTATGGAAGTTCCCGTATATCTGCGGACAGTATGGTGGAGCAGCATTTATTGTAATTTATTTGGTATTTTTGGCAATCCTTGGTCTGCCAATCTTAATCTGTGAATTTGCAGTAGGAAGAGGAAGTGGTCGGGGCATGGGAAAGGCCTTCGATAAGTTGGAGGCAAAGGGAACGTCATGGCATCATTTGAAGTGGATCAGTATCTTGGGAAGTTATTTATTGATGATGTTCTATACCATGGTGGGCGGATGGATGCTTTCTTATGCCTATAAGATGATTAGCGGTCAGTTATCTGGACTTTTTACCGGAGAAGTAGCCCAGACATTTAATGATATGCTGGGAAACGCACCTCAGATGATAGGCTGGATGATTGTTACAGTGCTATTGTCCTTTGCTGTCTGTGGCATGGGTCTGGAAAAGGGAATTGAGAAGATTACCAAGGTGATGATGAGTGTTCTTATCGTACTTATGGTAATATTGGCAATTCATTCACTGGTACTTCCGGGAGCGATGGAAGGCGTGAAGTTCTATCTGATACCTGATTTCTCTCTAGTGAAGGAGTATGGAATCGGCACAGTGGTATATGCTGCCATGTCTCATGCATTTTTTACCTTGAGTGTAGGAATCGGAGCAATGGAGATTTTTGGAAGTTATTTGAAAAGGGATCGCGGTCTGCTTGGTGAGGCGACAAGTATGTACTGTTGGATACCTTCGTGGCATTAATGGCTGGATTTATCATCATTCCTGCTTGTTTTGCTTATGGGGTAGAGCCAGATGCAGGACCATCCTTGCTGTTCATTACCTTGCCAAATGTATTGAATAATATGAGTGGCGGTAGAATCTGGGGAACCTGCTTTTTTGTATTTATGTCTTTTGCGGCATTATCTACCGTAATTGCGGTATTTGAGAATATCGTTTCGTTTTATATGGATATGGCTGGCTGGGAGCGCAAGAAGGCAGTAGGCATGAATGTTGTACTTATTATTTTATTATCTTTGCCAGCAGTACTTGGATTTAATTTACTTTCCGGTGTACAGCTCTTGGGTGAGGGCAGTACGATCATGGATGTGGAGGATTTCTTGGTGTCCTACAACCTGTTGCCGTTGGGAAGTATGGTATTTGTATTATTCTGTGTGAAGAAGAATGGCTGGGGATGGAACAGCTTCTTGACAGAAGTGAATGCAGGAACTGGTAAGAAGTTCCCTGGTTCTAGAATCTTACAGTTCTATATGACATATGTGCTGCCGCTGATTATTGTAGTAGTTTACCTGAAGGGGTATTACGATACCTTCAAGGGAGAAGGCACAGATATAATTACTCCGACATTGATTGGTTGGATGGCATTTGCAGTGTTGCTTCTGGTGGCGATTTTTGCAGTCACATTGAAAAAGCCAAAGGCAGAGGAAAAGAAGTAATTGAATGCATATAGATTCGATGCTGGATGGCGAGTAGAAAATAGAGTTGGCTCTTGACAATGGGAAAAATTAAAATTATACTCTAGTCTGTGAGCGAAAGCTTAATTGAATATGGAAAACGTAGAGTGAACAGAGTTCATGAAGGGGTACACCACCGCGGGTGTATTTCTTTGTGGACTCTTTTTTATTCTCTAGGAAAGAGCTTGTTACGTTAATGCGTGAAAGCCTTGACTTTCCTAGAGAATAAAAGCACTCCGTGCGAGATGCGCACTCGCACATAAGGGTGATGGCAGCTTTGCTGCCTGTGCTCGGCGCGCAAAGTGTTCAAGCCCCCTCATGAGTGAAGGGAAAGAAAACAGAGTAGGCTTGCCCACTTTGATTTTTATCACAGAAAGGAGGACATTATGCTTACCATAAATGGAAAGGAGCGGGAATTTCCGGGAGAGATTACGATTCGGGAATTGCTTGCCGCAGAAAATTATAAGAACAGTTATGTTGCCGTGGAGCAGAATGAAGCGATTATTCCACGGGAGAAGTACGATGAGATACGAATCCATGATGGAGACCGCATCGAGATCGTGAGCTTCATGGGTGGAGGCTGAGAATAGCCCCTTGGAAGCATGACAATAGATGAGCAAAATTAAAACAGAAAGAGGACAAAAGAATGACAGAACAGACAAAGAAAAATGACACTTGGACTTTGGGAGGACATGAGTTTTCTTCCCGATTTATCTTAGGCTCCGGAAAGTATTCCTTGGAGCTGATCGACGCAGCCGTTAAAAATGCAGGTGCAGAGATTATCACATTGGCACTCCGCCGGGCAAATGAGGGCGGTGTGGCAAATATTTTAGATTACATACCGGAAGGAGTTACCTTACTTCCAAATACTTCGGGGGCAAGAAACGCGGAAGAGGCAATCCGCATTGCGCGACTTTCCAGAGAAATATGCAGAAGTGATTTTGTAAAAATAGAGGTAATCCGAGATTCCAAATATCTCCTGCCGGATAACTATGAGACCATCAAGGCTGTGGAGGTATTGGCAAAGGAAGGATTTGTGGTAATGCCATATATGTATCCAGACCTGAATGCTGCCAGAGATATGGCAAATGCAGGAGCTGCCTGTATCATGCCTTTGGGTGCACCAATTGGCTCCAATAAGGGTATCTGTACCAAGGATTTTATCCAGATATTGATTGATGAGATCGACCTTCCAATTATCGTGGACGCGGGAATTGGTAAGCCATCACAGGCGTGTGAGGCGATGGAGATGGGAGCTGCAGCTGTTATGGCAAATACAGCCATTGCTACGGCTGGAGATATCCCTGCCATGGCAGATGCATTCCGTATGGCAGTTACAGCAGGAAGAAATGCATATTTGTCTGGAATGGGACGTGTCCTAGAGAGGGGCGCTAGTGCATCTTCTCCACTGACAGGATTCTTGCAGGAGGGACAGGAGTAATGAGTGCAGCAAATGAAAACCACATCAATGAAAGTATCTTAAGTGATGAAATCAAGGAGCATCAGAAGGCAAATCGTATTGATCATATGACCTATCTGCCGGATATGGAGGTTCTGGAATCTGATGTGCAGGAGCGGGTCATCTCTGCCATGGAAGCCTATGATTATGATAAGTATACGGCAGCGGATGTGAGACGGGCATTAAATCATGAGAACCGCACACCGGAGGATTTTGCTGCACTGTTATCCCCGGCGGCATTGCCTTTCTTAGAGGAGATGGCACAGGCAGCGCAGCTTGAGACGAGAAAGCATTTTGGTAATTCGGTGTATATGTTCACGCCACTTTATATTGCCAATTACTGTGAAAATTATTGTATCTATTGTGGATTCAATTGCCACAATAAAATCCGCAGAGCAAAGCTTACCCCTGAGCAGATCAGACAGGAGATGGAGGCAATCGCCAAGACGGGCTTGCAGGAGATTTTGATTCTGACCGGAGAGAGCAAGAAAATGTCGGATGTGGAATATATCGGTGAGGCATGCAAGATTGCCAGAGAGTACTTTAAGGTCATTGGTCTTGAGGTATATCCGATGAATTCCGATGAGTACGCTTATCTTCATGCCTGTGGTGCCGATTATGTGACGGTATTTCAGGAGACATATCATTCGAATAAATACGAGACCTTACATTTGGCAGGACATAAGCGCATCTTCCCATATCGTTTGAATGCGCAGGAACGTGCGTTAAAGGGCGGTATGCGAGGCGTTGGGTTTGCAGCGCTGCTAGGCTTGGATGATTTCAGAAAAGATGCCTTTGCAACGGGAATGCATGCCTATTTATTACAGAGAAAATATCCCCATGCAGAGATTGCTTTTTCCTGTCCGAGACTTCGTCCTATCATTAACAATGATAAGATCAATCCGATGGATGTGCATGAGGCACAGCTGTTACAGGTGGTGGCGGCATATCGTCTCTTTATGCCATTTGCCAGCATCACAGTATCCACCAGAGAGTGTGAGCGTGTGCGGGATAATCTGGTCAATATCGCAGCCACTAAGATATCTGCCGGAGTGAGCACTGGTATCGGCAGTCATGTGGAAGAAATTGAGGAGAAAGGCGACGAGCAGTTCGAGATATCCGATGGACGGTCTGTCACTGAGGTGTATGATGCCCTGGTGAGTCAGAATCTGCAGCCGGTAATGAGTGACTATATTTATGTGTAAAACATCATTTTCAAATGTGATCGCAGTGACAAATAGAGCATTGTGTGAACGTCCTTTTTTAGAACAAATTCACCGAGTGTGTCAGGTACATCCTAGGGCAATTATTTTACGGGAAAAGGATCTGTCACAGGAAGCATACAGAGAGTTGGCAGGGCAGGTGGCTACAATCTGCCAGCAATACCAGATTCCTTGCATTTTACATTTTTATCCAGAGGTGGCGGAAGTGCTTGGGATAAGAAATATCCATCTGCCCCTGTGGAAACTGCGAGAAATGAAGGGGGAGTTAGCGCGTACTCCGTGGCAGCGGCTGGGTTGTTCCATTCACTCATTGGAGGAGGCAATAGAGGCACAGCAGCTAGGGGCTACCTATCTGACAGCCGGACATATCTATACCACGGATTGTAAACAGGGAGTACCGCCTAGAGGACTTGCATTTTTGCAGGAGGTCTGCGATAACGTCCAGATTCCGGTCTATGCCATTGGAGGTATCCACTTGGATAAAGATTCTGGTCTTCCAGAGCAAAGACAGATGGATGAGGTCACTGCATGTGGTGCGGTGGGCGCCTGTATCATGTCCGGAATGATGCGGATGTAAAAAAGCTCCTTTGAAACAAAGCATGGCTATCACGCAACTTAGATACCCGTAACAGCATCTTACGCCAAAAGGCTTGTGGCGCGAAAACTTTTTTCATATACTTGTTACAGATAAAGCGCTGCAGAACTTTATAATAAAAATTAGGAGGCGTTATGAAGATACAGATCAATGAAAAAGACAATCAGGATGAAATAGAAGTAATCATTAACTGTCACAAGGTAAATGATGAGGTCATGAAGATGGTCGCCATGATGCGCGTCTATGATCAGAAGATTACAGGTATCAAGGATGGGGAGACCTATATTCTGGATGCGGCAAAGATTCTCTATATTGATACAGTGGATAAGAAGACCTTTTTCTACACGAAAAATGAGGTGTATGAGACTCCGTTGAAGCTGTATGAATTAGAGACCAGACTTTCGGGATGCGATTTCTTTCGTGCATCCAAGTCATCCATTGTGAATTTTAATCAGATTCATTCTCTGCGACCTGATTTTGGCGGACGGATGCTTTTGGTAATGAATAATGGAGAGAAGCTGTATGTATCCAGACAATACGTGTCTGTTATTAAGGAAAAGCTAGGTGTTTTGTAAAAGGAGGAAATAAATATGAAACGTTTTTTGAATGGTGTTATGAAATGGAAGAATTATGCCAGTCTGATATTTACCGGATGGATCTGTGCATATGGAGCAATTGCATATCTATTTGGTGAGAGGGAAATTAGCATTGGAACTTTATTTCAGATTCTTGTGATTTCTCTCGTTGGTTCATTGCTTCAGGGAATCGCCTTTGAGGAAGAGTGGTTGATACGAAAAATGGGATATGGGAAGCGAATGCTGTTATTTGTGGCGATGTTCTTGCCGGTTCTTTCTGTATTTGCAGTTTTATTCCGTTGGTTCCCAACGGCAAATCTTATGGCGTGGGCAATTTTTCTCCTTATTTTTGTGATAATATTAGTGGTCATGACACTGGGATTTGAAATCATTTTTCGAATCACAGGCAAAAAATACAATGGATTGCTAGGAGAATATAAGAAGAAGCATGATGTTGGAGCAAACTGAGTTTGCACAAATATATAAGGTAAAAGGCAGGGATGAAGCATCCCTGCCTTTTAGCGTTCTGCTATGATTTGGATAAGTTGATGGTCAGCTCTACCGGACAATGATCGGAGCCAAATACATCCGTATGAATCTTAGCACCTTCCAGCTTTTCGTCCAGTGAGCTAGAAGCGATAAAGTAGTCAATACGCCAACCAGCGTTCTTCTCTCTGGCTTTGAAGCGATAGGACCACCAAGAGTAGATCCCCTCTGTATCTGGATAAAAATGACGGAAGGTATCGGTGAACCCATTTGCCAAGAGCTGGGTCATTTTCTCACGTTCCTCATCGGTAAATCCAGCGTTCTTACGGTTGGTCTTAGGATTCTTAAGGTCGATCTCCTTGTGAGCTACATTTAAGTCGCCACAGAGAATGAGAGGCTTCTTTTCATCCAGCTTTTTTAAGTAGGAGAGAAAATCATCCTCCCATGTCATACGGTAAGGAAGTCTTGCCAGCTCGTTCTGTGAGTTTGGAGTATAACAGGTCACCATATAGAAATCTTCATACTCCAGTGTGATTACACGTCCCTCGTGATCGTGCTCCTCGATGCCGATGCCGTAGGTCACGGACAACGGTTCCTTCTTGGTAAAAATAGCAGTGCCAGAGTAGCCCTTCTTCTCGGCGTAATTCCAGTACTGGTGGTAGCCAGGCAGGTCTAAGTCGATCTGACCTTCCTGAAGCTTGGATTCCTGAATACAGAAAATATCTGCATCCACTTCATTAAAAAAATCTAAAAAACCCTTCTGCATGCAGGCACGCAGTCCGTTTACATTCCATGAGATTAATTTCATAATACTGTTCCTTTCCTAATACGATATCCCATTGCAGAGATGACCAAAATTCAGTCAAAGCAATGCTTAGTACAAGTATGCCACAACTGAGAAAAAAAGCCCAGCATTTTGTTGGGAAAGGGGCAAGAGAAATTTTTTCTTGACCGGAAAAGAGAAAAATGTATCATGGAAGTATAGACATTTCGTGATGGTGCATGGAAAATGCAGGGATAACAGGTCAGAGGAGGTACGGCATGACAATCTGGAATCCGTGGCACGGCTGTATCAAGATCAGTCCGGGTTGTAATCATTGTTATGTATATAGTAAAGATGCGGAATTTGGCAAGGACACCACGAAGGTGAGGAAGACCTCCAAGTTCGATTTACCGATACAGAAGAACCGAAAAAAGGAATATAAGCTGATGCCGGAGGAAGAGCCGGTCTATACCTGCATGACTTCGGATTTTTTTATTAAGGATGCGGATGAGTGGCGCAAGGAAGCATGGGCGATGATAAGAGAGCGTCAGGATCTGCACTTTGTTATTATCACCAAACGGATTCATAGATTTCGGGTATCACTGCCGGAGGACTGGGGAGATGGATATGAGAATGTCACCATTATGTGTACGGCGGAGAATCAGAGTAGGGCGGATGATAGAATTGGGGAGTTGTTGAAGCTTCCGATCCGACATAAGGCAGTTATCCATGAACCCATGTTAGAGCAGATCAGTATAGAAAAGTATCTGGCGAGCGGTCAGATCGAGCAGGTCATCTGTGGTGGTGAATCAGGAGAGAATGCACGGATATGTGATTTTGCATGGATTCTTGACATGATGAATCAGTGTGTAAAATATGAGGTATCTTTTTGGTTCAAGCAGACGGGAGCAAGGTTCAAAAAGGGAGAGCGCATTTACCAGATAGATCGTGAGAAGCAGATGCTTCAAGCAAAGGCGGCAGGGGTAGATTACCGGATGCCAGAAAAGGAAAAATTGCATGATTAAGATAGACATCATAAGAGAAGAGACAGGAGAAAAAAAGCATATTGTACAGGATATAGCAGAAAAGACATTGTTGACGTTGCTTCAGGAACAGGGAATCTATGTGGATGCATTCTGTGGTGGTAGCGGTGAGTGTGGAAGATGTCGTGTTAGATTTTTAAAAGGTGCGCCGGAACCTACGGAAAAGGAACAGCGCGTCCTAGCAAAAGCAGAAATGGCAGCAGGGGTGCGGCTTGCCTGTGCCACAAAGCCAGTGGCAGATTGTGAGATAGTATTGTCAGCTAAGCGGCAGGAAAATATGGCAGTGCTTGCCCACGGTGAGGAACAGATGAGGGGGATGGACTGTGGCGGCTGCAGTTACGGCATTGCCATCGATATTGGAACCACGACCCTTGCAGCAGCTCTTGTGGATTTAGGAGATGGCAGACAGGTCGGAGTGGAGACTTCTATCAATCATCAGCGCACCTACGGAGCAGATGTGATATCCCGGATTCAGGCGGCAAATGAGGGAAAGGGCAAGCTCTTACAGGAAAGTATCTGCACGGATTTAAAGACATTGATGGAGCGGCTGGTGCAGCAGGCGGGGATTACCAAGTCGCAGGTGAAAAAAGTGGTGATTGCAGGAAATACCACGATGTGCCATTTGCTGCGGGGCTTATCCTGTGAGGGGCTAGGAGTATCACCTTTTACACCTACCGATAATAGCCTATGGGAGGGCAGCTTGAATGAGATGCTTGGCTGGCAGACTAAGGGTATTATTTTGCCGGGGATATCCGCCTTTGTGGGGGCAGATATCGTGGCTGGAATCTATGCCAGTGGCATGCAGGAGAGTGCCAAGACCTGTATGCTGTTAGATATTGGAACTAACGGTGAGATGATAATTGGAAATAGGGAGGGGCTTCTTGTGACCTCGGCGGCAGCAGGCCCAGTCTTTGAGGGCGGTAATATCGCCTGTGGCATTCCGGGAGTTCCGGGAGCTGTGTCCCATGTTGCCATAACAGATGGTGGTATCTGTAACTATGAGACAATAGGAAATGAGCCTCCGGTGGGAATTTGCGGAAGTGGTATTATTGATGTGGTGAGCGAGCTGGTGCGTCTAGGTATTGTAGATGAAAATGGAACATTAGCAGATGAATGGTTTGAAGATGGCTTTCTGGTAGCAGAGGATGATATCGTGTTTACCCAGCGGGATGTCCGTGAGATTCAGATGGGAAAGTCTGCTATCCGGGCAGGAATCGAGACTTTGTTGGAAGAACATGGTAAGAACTGTGTGGATGGAACAGAAGAAATAGAAGAAACAGAAAAAGTAGAAGACGGCTTGCAGCAGATCTTTTTGGCAGGAGGTTTTGGCTATTATATGGATGTGGAAAAGGCGATTCGTATCGGACTCTTTCCAGATTCATTTGCTGGCAGAGTGAAGCCCCTTGGCAACAGTGCCTTAGAGGGCGCAAAAAAGTATTTGTTGGCAGAGGAGAATGAGGCGAGAAGTGCAGTGGAGCAGATTGTTTTATCTGCAAAGGAGATTAATCTGGCAATGCATCCAGCCTTTCATGAGCTGTATATGCAGCATATGTTTTTTGAGAGCTAGAGAGAAAGGGAGATGGCAATGGAACAGAAGAATGATTTTTTGGGAACAGAACCGATTGGAAAGCTGCTGTGGAAGTTATCTCTTCCAGCAATTACAGCGCAGATCATCAATCTTTTATATAATCTGGTGGATCGTGTCTTTATTGGACATATGCCAGAAAATGGAGCATTGGCACTCACAGGAGTGGGAGTGTGTATGCCGATTATAATGATCGTAACGGCATTTGCAGCGTTGGTCAGCAATGGTGGATCACCGCGGGCATCTATGGCAATGGGAAAGGGAGATTACGAAGGTGCAGAGAAGATCCTTGGCAATAGTTTCTCTCTGCAGATCGTGATATCCGTAGTGCTTACGGCAATTCTATTGTTGTATAATCGTCCATTATTGATGGCCTTTGGTGCCAGCGAGAACACAATTGAATTTGCGACCGATTATATGAATATCTATGCACTAGGTACGATATTTGTGCAGTTGACGTTAGGAATGAATGCATTTATTACCGCACAGGGCTTTGCCAAGACCGGAATGTTGAGTGTGCTAATCGGTGCGATCTGTAATATTATATTAGATCCGATCTTGATTTATGGACTGGATATGGGGGTGAAGGGAGCAGCAACTGCCACCATTATTTCACAGGCAGTGTCCACCATATGGGTGCTTTGTTTCCTGACAGGCAAGAAGACCATTATCAGGCTTCGGGGACGTAATATGAGACTGGAGAGAGAAATTGTGCTGCCGGGAATCGCTCTTGGATTGGCACCATTTGTAATGCAGGCAAGTGAGAGTATTATCACAGTGTGCTTTAATTCCTCCTTGCTTAAATATGGCGGAGATGTGGCAGTGGGAGCTATGACGATTCTGTCCAGTGTCATGCAGTTCTCCATGCTACCGATGCAGGGATTAGGACAGGGGGCACAACCGATTACCAGCTATAATTATGGAGCTGGTAATGGAGTGAGAGTCAAGAAGACATTTCGGTTATTGCTAATGTCTACGATGATATATTCCATAGTGATATGGGCACTTATCATGCTGTTCCCAGAAATGTTCGCTATGATATTCTCCTCAGATATGGAACTGATTGCATTTACTAAGTGGGCATTGCGTATTTACTGTGCAGTCTTATGCATTTTTGGTGCCCAGATGGCTTGCCAGATGACATTTATTGCAATTGGTAATGCAGGAGCATCCATTGCCGTAGCAATTATGCGTAAATTTGTATTGTTATTGCCGTTAATTTATGCTCTGCCATATTTGGTGGAAAACAAGACCATGGGAGTATATCTGGCAGAGCCGGTGGCAGATGTTTTTGCTGTGTCATTTACGGTCGTACTATTCTATTTCCAGTTCAAAAAAGCAATGGGAAAACTGGAAAATACAAAGTAGTTTCTAGGACTTTTTCTCTATGGAAGTATTGAAAACAGCCCCCGTCTTTGTTATGATAAAATAATAGAAGAATGGGGAATAGTTTCCATGTAATACGAAGTTCATGAGAGAAACTGGAGAAGCGAAATGACCGGAAAGAATAAGATATTGATTGTCGATGATGCGGCAATCGATCGAATTACTCTAAGGAAAATTTTGGAAGAGAGCTATGAGATTATTGAGGCGGAGAATGGGCAGCAGGCGCTGGATATTTTGGAGTCCCAGACGGAGTGGGATTTCATATCGGCGGTACTGCTTGATTTAGTGATGCCAGAATTCAGTGGTTATCAGTTCATGAAGGAATATCAGAAGATTGAGACCTACCGTAGGATTCCTGTGGTCGTAGCTACCGTTGAGGGGGATACACAGACGGAGCGGGAGTGTCTTGAACTGGGAGCATGGGATTTTGTCACTAAGCCTTATGATCCGATGGTCATTCGTTTCCGCATTAAGAATGTGATAGAGCGTAGCCAGCATCAGCTCAGTAAGGAGCTAAAGTATCGTGCGGATTATGATACTTTGACTGGCATTTATAATAAGACAAAGTTTTTTGCTGAGACCAGAGTGGTATTGAACCAGAATGCATCGGAATTATTTGCGTTCATCCGAATCGACATTGAGAAGTTCCAGCTTGTGAATTCCTTTTTTGGTGTACAGGAAGGCGATAATCTGTTGCGTTATGTAGCACGGGATATACAGGCATTTGCAGGGGAGAGCACCCGAATCTCCTATGGAAGAATAGAGGCGGATATTTTCTGCATCTGTATGCCATATCAGGGGGAACAGATGATGGTGGAACTTACCCGCTATATCCGCATGCGTTTTGCACAGTATCCTCTTGAATATGATATTGTTCCGACGATTGGTATCTACATTGTGGAAGATCGGAATCTGCCAGTAGATAGTATGTATGATCGGGCGAATCTTGCAGCAAAGCAATGTAAGGGTAATTATATCCACAACTATGCCTTTTACACGGCAGATATGAGTGAGGAGATCGAGAAGGAACAGCGTATCGTCAATAATATGAAGAGTGCGTTGGAGGGGAATGAGTTCATTCTTTACCTTCAGCCGAAGTATGATCTGCAGGACAATTCCATGGATGGGGCTGAGGTCTTAGTTCGTTGGAAAAGTCCATCCAGAGGTATGGTGTCTCCGGGAGAGTTTATTCCAATCTTTGAGCGCAATGGATTTATCATCAAGTTAGATTATTACGTGTGGGAAAAGACCTGTCAGCTTCTTGCGAAGTGGATCGAAGAGGGGCGTAATCCAGAGCCGGTTTCTGTTAATATTTCCAGAGTCAGCCTCTACAATCCGAGATTGGTAGAGTTGATCTGTGGCTTGGTGGAGAAGTATCATATTCCACCGAGATTGCTTCAGCTAGAATTGACGGAGAGTGCATATACCAGTAATCCTAAGGCAATCCGTGATACGATGGAGCGTTTGCAGGAGGCGGGATTTTCGATTCTGATGGACGACTTTGGAAGTGGTTATTCTTCCTTGAACGTGCTTAAGGATATTGCAGTAGATATATTAAAGATTGATATGAAGTTCCTGTCAGATACAGATAAGCAGGGGCGCAGTGAGAATATTTTAGCATCCGTTGTCCGCATGGCTAAGTGGTTGGACATGCCAGTGGTGGCGGAAGGCGTAGAGCGAAGAGAACAGGTGGATTTCCTTAAGAGCATTGGATGTGAGTATGTACAGGGATATTATTTTGCCAGACCAATGCCAGTGGAAGATTATGAGAATCTGGCATTTTCTGAGAACGTGTCCCGCGGGGAGCAGGAGATCAAGCATGATCTAAATATAGATAGCCTGTGGATCGCCACCTCACAGATGGAGCATCTGTTTTCTGGTATGCTTCAGGCTGTGGCGGCCTATGAATATGAGGAGAATACCGATTCTCTGGAAATCATTCGCGTGAATCAAGCGTATTATGACTTATTAGGTCACAGGGACATTAATGATGCTCAGAAGAATATATGGACTTCTGTGGATGCGGAGGGTCAGAAGGTTCTGCTGGAAGCATTACGGGGACTGGTGATTACCAAGGATATGACGGAATGCGAGTTCATGCGCAGATTAGAGAGTGGCAAGTGGATCTGGATACAGTTAAAGCTAAAGTATATCAATCAGATCGGAACGAAGCATGTCATCTTTGGCAGTCTTGTGGATGTGACGGAGCAAAAGAAGCTTGATTATGAATTGCAAAAGTATAAGCAGGCGATTACTGCAACGAAGCATGAGACACCTAGGATTTTGGTGGTGGATGATGTGGAAGTGAACCGTATGTCACTGCGTTGTATTTTTGAAGATAAGTACGATATCCTGGAGGCAGAGAATGGCAAGGAGGCACTTGAGATTCTTACAAAGAATCCGGGAGAGATCGATCTCATATTGCTTGATCTGATGATGCCAGTTATGGATGGCACAACATTTTTGGAATATAAGCATAATGACAAGGATATTGCTGGAATACCGGTCATCATCATCACTGCGGATGATACGACCAAGAGGCAGGTGCAGACATTGAATATGGGAGCGGATGATTACATTGTGAAGCCGTTTGTTCCAGAGATTGTAATGCGCAGAGTGAGTCATGTGTTAGAAGCTAGGCAGCATTTGGAGGATAGACTTAAGAGCTATCACAAGGAATCACTTGAATGATAGAATAGGAGTGGGAATATGACGAAGGTATTAGATGCCTTAAAGGAGTGGGGCTGTGATGTAGATGGAGCGCTGGAGCGTTTTATAGGAGATATGGGACTGTATGAAGTATGTTTAAAGACAGTTTTATCAGATAAGTCTTTTGAAGGTTTAAGAGAATCCCTTAAGAGCGGAGAGGTGAAGGTGGCATTTGACTATGCACATACGTTAAAGGGAGTTCTTGCTAATATGGGACTTACTCCGATGTACGATATCACAGTGAGAATTGTGGAGCCACTGCGTGCTGGCAGTTCTGAGAATCTGTTTCCAGTTTATGAGGAATTGATGCAGGCAAAGGAGAAGCTTGCTGGCATCCTTGGACAGGCATGATGAGAGAGCAAAAGATGGAGATTTATATTGCAGATATCAGCAGATACGAGGAGGAAGCCTTATACCAGAAGCACCTTAAGCTACTGCCGAGAGAGCGACAGGAGCGGATACAGCGATATCGCTGTAAGGAAGATCAGTGGCGGGGCGTAGGAGCTGGTATCCTGTTGGAATATGGGCTGAACCGATATGGTCTTACATTAAGGGATGAGTGTAGAGCGTTCGAACTGGTACATCTGGCACAGGGCAGATATGGGAAGCCATATATTTTGGAACAGCAGCTTTGCTACAATCTGTCCCATGGGGGAAACTATGTGGCTGCTGTGTTTACAGACTGTGAGGCAGGAATCGATATTGAACGGATAAGGAATGCGAAGCTGCCAGTGGCGAAGCGTTTTTTTTCAGAGGAAGAGTATCAGTATTTGCTGTCCCTTGAGGGAAGAGAGCAATCACAGTCAGATACAAAGGCTACACCACAGGACGTAGCTTTTGCCAGAATGTGGACAAGAAAAGAGAGCTATATCAAAGCGGTAGGGGAGGGAATGCACCTGCCGCTTGCTAGTTTTTGTGTGCTTACGGATCAGATTGCAGGGGATGAGGTATATTATTTGCGATCCTGGGAGATGCCGGAGGGATATGCCATGTCAGTCTGTGCTAGAACACCGATTTCATCAGAGGTGACATGGGTAGACATTGAGAAAAGTGTTTGACGGTATGAAGAGAAATAATTATAATTAGAATTTAGTAGGTTGTGACGGCGGTAGTGATGATGCTGTCACGGAAAAGGACGGATTATTTCATGTATGATGAGTTGACGGAGCAGGATATCAAAAAGATGGAGGAAGAGATCGAGTACCGCAAGCTGGTAGTCAGAAAGCAGGCACTTGAAGCGGTAAAGGAGGCGAGAGCCCATGGTGATCTCAGTGAGAATTTTGAATATCATGCGGCGAAGAAGGATAAGAATCAGAATGAGAGCCGGATTCGGTATCTTGAGAAGATGATAAAGACTGCCAAGATTATTTCTACGGACTCTGCGGAGGATGAAGTGGGAATGAATAATACGGTTACGGTGTATTTTGAGGAGGATGACGAGGAGGAGACATATAAGATCGTCACCACTGTTCGTGGTAATTCCTTGAAGAATCTCATCAGCAATGAATCCCCACTAGGTAAGGCGTTGCTGGGACACAAGGTAGGTGACCGAGTAGAAATCACGGTGAATGAGAATTATTCTT
Source organism: uncultured Roseburia sp. (assembly GCA_964491235.1). GTDB lineage: Bacteria > Bacillota > Clostridia > Lachnospirales > Lachnospiraceae > Roseburia. Next base: position 142,804 of record CAZBFN010000004.1, on the reverse strand, counting down.
ATTTTGTTACCATCCGTAAGATTGAAAATACCGTAGATGATGGAACGGACAAGCTGCGAAGCTTCTAAGAAGGATAAGATTTTTGAATTAAGAAATAGAAAGTACGAGGGACTAAGATGAGACTGACAGAGTTATTAAAATCCGATAAGGTTACGATATCATGTGAGCTGTTTCCACCAAAGCAGGGAGCACAGCTTGCCAATTATAAGAAGATAGTGGCTGATATGGCAGCGCTTAAGCCAGCTTATATGAGTGTTACATATGGTGCCACAGGCGGAACTTCCGATTATACGGTAGAGCTTGCCAATGAGGTGCGTAACGTGAACAACATCCCAGCATTGGCACATCTTACCTGTGCATCCTCCACTAAGGAGAAGGTGGCAGAGGTAATTGCAGAGCTTAAGGAGCATCAGATTGAGAATATTCTTGCATTGCGTGGAGATATTCCAGAGCATGCAGATTTCCCATTGCCAAATCAGTACAAGCATGCCAGCGAGCTGATTGCGGATATCAAGGCACAGGGAGATTTCTGTATCGGAGGTGCATGCTATCCTGAGGGACATCCAGAGGCTGAGACTATTTTTGAGGATTTGGATCATCTGAAGGAAAAGGTGGATGCAGGATGTGAATTCCTAACGACCCAGATGTTTTTTGATAATAATATTTTATATAATTTTATGTATAAGGCATTGAAGAAGGGCATTGAAGTGCCAGTAGTGGCAGGAATCATGCCAGTAACCAATAAGGCGCAGATCAAGCGTATCGTATCCCTTTCTGGTAATATGGTGCCACCACGTTTCTTGGCGATCGTAGATCGTTTTGGGGACAATCCAGCAGCAATGAAGCAGGCAGGTATCGCTTATGCTACCGAGCAGATCATCGATCTGATTGCAAATGGTGTGAATAATGTACATATCTATACCATGAATAAGCCGGATGTTGCCGGTGCGATATTGGAGAATCTGTCAGAAATCTATGTGAGAGAGTAGCTATATGGCGAAAAAGAGTGTAGAAGGACAATTAGACTTATTTGAATTGTTCAGTTCCGTGGAGGAACTTGAGGAGAGCGTAAAGGGAGTGCCGGAGCCGGAGGATGAACTTGAGGTCGAAGCTGAGCCGGAGGAGACAGTAGAGCTGAAGCCGGAGACTGGGGATGCTGCGAAGAGTGATGTGACCTCTGTGGAACAGAGGATACAAGCGGAGGGAACTCCTGTCATGCAGCGGAGTTTTCGGAATGTGGAGACGAAAGCTGTGGCAGTTGTCGCTTATCTGAATTACAATATGGTGTATCTGAAGGATTGGCAGGGAGAGCCTATTATTTATAGCTTTGACAGTTCTAAGGATGCGGTGGATTTTTATGTGGGACAGATGGAGCGTCTGTCCGGTAATAAGAAGGTTGAGATACAAAAGGAACAGTGTCCATTAGAACAGGCAGTTGTGCAGAAATGGACAGGAGAGGTGGAAGTATGAAGCAGCAGGAATTGAGCCGTAAGCTTGGGGAGCTTATAACTGAGACAAAGGAAGGAAAGGTACGCTGGACTGTGGAAGTACAGACCACAGAGGCGAATGAGGCATCCGAAAAGCCAGTGGAGATGGAGAATGGCATCGAATGGACTGTGGATGAGTGCTATGTATCTTATTATTGCAAGTACCATAATCAGGAGTTCTGTATGATTACCTATGAGCTGATTAAGACAGCAGGAGATAGGGTAACGTCTACCAACATGGTATTTGTGCCACCACTTGGAATCCGTTTCTTTGATCTTCGGACATTGCTTCCACACAGTGTGGAGACTTCACCTGTACTGTTAGATCAGATTCATCAGTTATGGGTGTTGCTGTTGGATATGTATAAGGTGGATAAGAGCAGCCTGTATCTGGATGTGCGTCCAGGAAAGCTGACCATTGAGGATGAATGAGAATGAACTGCCCGCTCCAAGTGGTAGTTCTTGTTGAGAAGTTAAAAACCGCTATCTTGTCGGAAGTATAAATCGACAGGATAGCGGTTTTTGTATGAATTACTGTAATGACTTGGCTACTTCCTCTAAGGACATGGAGCAGCCATTTTTTAATACCACAGACTTTAAATCTTCAAATTCAGGCTTTTCCTTGTGGATTCCATAACCAGAGCTTCGCTTGATACGGATATCTCCGTAGGAGGTAGAGCGGGTCTCGAAGGTGGAATCTAACTTAGCACGCTCGAAAGTCTGATAACGCACGCCACGGGTGGAGGTGTGCAGGAAGAAAAGTCCTGTGAACTTTTCACGATCCTCCGGTTCGCAGATACAGGTCAAAAGAATACCTGGGCGGTTCTTCTTCATCTGGACTGGTATCGTATAGACATCCAGAGCACCAGCAGCCATCAGAATCTCGGTGGCAAGTCCCAAGGCTTCTCCAGTCATATCATCGATATTACAGGAGATAGAGAGAATCAAATCGTCGTAAGCGAACTCATCATCCTCCTCTGAATCGTTCAGATAGGATGTGGTATCACCGAGAAATGCCCGAATGCAGTTGGCAATCTCAAAGTCCTTCTTGCCCATACCATAACCAATCGCTGTGGTGGTAAGTGCTGGCATTGGGAAGAACTTGGTCACGTAATATTTTAAAATAGCGGCACCGGTAGGGGTGCACAGCTCACCAGTAACAGAACCAGAGTAGGAAGGGATGCCCTTTAATAATTCAGCAGTAGTAGGTACAGGAACAGATAGAACCCCATCGGCACATTTTACAAAACCATTTCCAAGATGGATAGGAGATGCAAGAATCTGTTCTGGGGCGAGCAGATGTATTAAAAGTGCACAGCCTACTACATCGGCTAAGACATCCAGAGTGCCAAGTTCCTGCAAATCAAGCTGATCTGTTGTGCTGCCATGTACTTTTGCCGTGGCTTCTCCAAGTAATTGATAAATGGCAGTAGCGTCTGACTTTACTTCTTCCGCCAGAGGCAGGGACTGTATCTGGGCAAGAATAGATGGGTAATCAGTGCGGTGATTATGTTCCTGAGATTCATTCTTAACGTGGAGCTCTGTCAATTCCTCGGAAGATGAAGAGCCTTTTTCTATGTCAGGAACCAGAACTTGTATCTGTGTACCACGAATGCCACACTTAACAGCAGAAGCGGCGGTGAGTGATACTTCAAACGGTGCAAATACTTCGTTCATCTTATAGAGGAACCAATCCTTTTGCTCACATATCTCATAAAGTGCGCTCATCAGCATATCACCGGCAGCACCCATATTACATTCCAGATAAATTGTCTTCATAAGCGTAATCCCCTTTCCTATGAATTTATTATACATGTGGCAATGAGCGAATGCAAGTCAGGGGATTTTGTGACATTTGAATAAAAAACGGAAACTGATTTTGTGAAAATGGTTTCTTGTGGTGGCGCTTTGGTCGTGATACAATAGAGGAAACTAGAAAATAAAAAGAAGTTTCCGTGAAAAAGACTACGGTGGAAAGGACAATCAGGAGGTACCTATGGAACTGAGAGAGATGATTTTAGAGGGAACGATCAAGGCGTTTAATGAGAAAGGCTTAAAGTTTACCATGGATGATGTGGCAAAGATCCTTGGCATAAGTAAAAAGACGATATACACCGTTTTTCGTGACAAGGAGTCCATGTTTTTTACCATGGTGGACTATATGTTTGATTCCATCAAGGAAAGCGAACGCCAGATTCTTGCAGATGAGGGGTTGACCACCTTAGAGAAAATCAGAAAAATTCTTGCGGTGATACCGGAGGGCTACCGTGACATTGATTTCAGACATCTGTATCTTTTGAAGGATAAGTACCCAGCCATCTATGCACAGGTGGAGAATCGCTTGGAGAATGGATGGGAGACCACCATAGCACTTATAGAACAGGGAATAGAGGAGGGCGTAATACGTCCGGTGAAGATTCCAATCGTGAAAATGATGTTGGAGGCAGCATTAGAGCAGTTTTTCCAGCGGGATATCCTACTGCGGAATGAGATTTCCTATATGGATGCGCTGGATGAAGTGGTGGGAATTCTAGTGGATGGAATTGTAGCTGGGGATAATGCCAAGGTAGAGTAAAAGTCGGAGGAAAAGGTATGGCGAATAAGATATATTTGAATGATGGGTGGAAGTTTACAGAGGAATTTTCAGAACAGATGTTGTCATGGGAATACGAATATGAACAGCTTAAAACGGTGCGGTTACCTCACACGGTGAAGGAGACACCGCTTCACTATTTTGACGAGCACATCTATCAGATGGTCAGTGGCTACCGCAAGATCGTGGAAGTGCCAGCGGATTGGAAGGGTAAGCGGATTCTTCTTACCATAGATGGTGCAGCCCATGAGAGTGAGGTGTACTGGAACGGACAGAAAATCGGGGAACATCACTGCGGATATACTGCATTTACCATAGATGTCAGCGATGTGGCAATCTGTGGGGATAAAAATGTGCTGGTGGTCAAGGTGGACAGTAGAGAAGATCGGAATATCCCACCTTTTGGATTTGTGATCGACTACATGACCTATGGCGGGCTGTACCGTGAGGTCTGGATGGAGGCAAAAAGTGACACCTATTTGGAGGATGTCTTTGTAAGAAGCGATGTGAAGCTTTCTGGTGCCGGGGCAAATGAGGCTGCTGTGGAGATGATTACAGAAGTGGAACTGAATCAGACCGCAGAAGCGATGTACCTTAGACAGAGCATCCGAAGAAAAGAAGAGGAAGAGTATACGCTGTTAGGGGAAAACAAGGTATCGGGCAAAAGGGCAGAATTGCATTATGATTTGCCACAGGCAGAGCTTTGGGATGTGAAGCATCCAGTCTGTTATGAGATAAAGACAGAGCTGATACAGGATGGAGAGACCATTGATGAAAAAGTGGTGGTGACAGGCTTTAGGCGGGCAGAATTTTTAGAGGACGGCTTTTATCTGAATGGGCGGAAACTAAAGCTGCGGGGCTTGAATCGTCATCAGAGCTATCCATATGTGGGATATGCCATGCCAGAATCCATGCAGAAGATGGATGCGGATATTTTAAAATATGAGCTTGGGGTCAATGCAGTGCGGACATCCCATTATCCTCAGTCCCATTATTTTCTGGATCGATGTGATGAGATCGGTCTGTTGGTATTTACGGAAATACCAGGATGGCAGCATATCGGAGATGCCCAGTGGAAGAATCAGGCGGTGGAAAATGTGAGGGATATGATAAAGCAGTACCGCAATCATACCTCAATTATTATCTGGGGCGTGCGTATCAATGAATCTCAGGACGATGATGAATTTTATGAGAGAACCAATGCGGCAGCTCACGATCTGGATCCATCCAGACCGACGGGAGGGGTACGTGCTCACAAAAAGAGCAGCTTGTTGGAGGATGTCTATACCTACAATGATTTCGTACATGATGGAAAGAAAAAGGGCTGTGAGCCAAAGAAAAAGGTGACCTCGAATCCGAAAAAGCCATATCTAATTACAGAGTATAATGGACATATGTATCCGACCAAGTCTTTCGACTGGGAGGAACATCGCATGGAACATGCAATGCGCCATGCCCGCGTGTTGGACGCAGTGGCAGGGGAAGCTGATATTGCAGGAAGCTTTGGCTGGTGTATGTTCGATTACAATACCCATAAGGATTTCGGTAGTGGAGATAGGATCTGCTATCACGGTGTGATGGATATGTTCCGTAATCCGAAGCTGGCGGCTGCAATCTATGAGAGTCAGCAGGAGGAGCATCCGGTGCTGGCATTAAGCTCCACGATGGATATCGGTGAGCATCCGGGAACAAATCGTGGAGAGACCTACATATTTACCAATGCAGACAGTGTGCGGATGTACAAAAATGATCGCTTGATCAAGGAGTATTACAGCACAGATTCTGTGTGCAAAAATCTGGCGCATGGTCCTATCATGATTGATGATTTGATTGGAGATATCTTGGTAGAAAAGGAGGGGCTGTCTAAGGCACAGGAAAAGGCATTGAAGCATGGCTTTAATGCGATCGCGAGATACGGCTTTTCCAATCTGCCGAAATCTGTGTATCTGGCGGCATTTAAGGCGGTGGTTCTCTATCATGTGAAGGTAGAAGATGCGGTGGAAATGTATAAGCGCTATGTGGGTGACTGGGGCGGCGAATCCACCAATTATCGTTTTGATGCCATCAAGGATGGAATCGTGGTAAAGACCATCGCTAAGGAGCCGATGAAGGCAGTACATTTATCCGCGCGTGCAGACCATACAGAATTAGAGGAGAAAAGCACCTATGATGTGGCAGCGATCCGCATTGAGGCGAGGGATGAACAGGAAAATATATTGAGCTTTTTCAATGAACCGGTACAGTTTACCGTGGAGGGACCAGTGGAGCTGATCGGGCCTAACGTAGCTTCTTTACAGGGTGGTATGGGTGGTACTTATCTTAAGACCACAGGAAGAAGCGGAAAGGCAGTTCTTCGCGTCAGCAATCCACAGACGGAGCCGGTAGAAATTGAATTTATTATAAAGGATAGAGAAGAAGAGGAAGATATTTATATCTAGGAGGAGAATGAGATGACATTGACAGCAAAGGAAAAAGTATCCTATGGATTGGGGGCAGTGGGAAAGGACATGGTCTACATGCTGTCTGCCAGCTATGTGTTGTATTATTATCAGGATGTGTTGGGGGTCAGCGCGATTGCCATGGGTATCATCCTGCTGACGGCCCGTGTGTTTGATGCCTTTAACGATCCGATCATGGGAATTATTGTGGCAAAGACCAAGACAAAGTGGGGTAAGTTCCGTCCATGGCTTTTGATTGGAACACTATTGAATGCGGTGATATTGTATGCCATGTTCGCAGCACCGCCTGCTCTGGAGGGAAGTGGACTGGTGGCTTATGCGGCAATCGCCTATATCCTATGGGGCGTGACCTATACAATGATGGATATTCCATATTGGTCTATGATTCCTGCTTTTACAGAGGGTGGTGCAGAGAGGGAAAGCTTATCGACTCTGGCACGTTCCTGCGCAGGAGTTGGCTCTGCTATTGTGACGATTATTACAATGGCATGTGTGTATAGCTTAGGACAGGGAGATGAGCGAACTGGCTTCAAATGGTTCGGATTATTGGTGGCAGTGATTTTTGTGGTGACCATTGGAATTACATGTCTTAATATCAAGGAAAAATCAACAGTAGACATGGAATCTCCATCGGTGGGACAGATGTTTAAGGCATTGCTTTCCAATGATCAGGCAATGGCAATCGTTATCACCATCGTGTTGATTAACTGCGCTATTTATATCACATCCAACCTTGTGATTTATTTCTTTAAGTATGATTTTGGTGGTGAGGGCTGGTATAACAGCTACACCTTATTTAACACCTTTGGAGGAGCGACACAGATTCTGTCTATGATGCTATTTTTCCCGTTGCTCCGTAAGTTCTTTAATGCGATGAAGGTATTTTATATCAGCTTTGCCATGGCAATTGTGGGATATGTGGCTCTGCTGGTGCTGGCATTTACCAATATGTCCAGTGTGTTCTTACTTTTTATTCCGGGATTTTTTATCTTTGCAGCAAATGGAATGTTGACGATTTTAACGACCGTATTTTTGGCAAACACCGTTGACTATGGAGAGCTTAAGAATAATCGCCGGGATGAGAGTGTGATATTTTCCATGCAGACCTTTGTGGTGAAGCTTGCTTCTGGTGTGGCTGCGCTGATTGCATCGATATGTCTTAGCGTGTTCCATTTAAGTGATGACACCTCGAACACAGCGGCTGTTGCAGATGCAGTATCCAATTCCTCAGTGATCGATCTGCGTATGACGATGACAGTGTTGCCGATTGTGGGATTATTAATTGCAGTATTTTACTTCCGCAAAAAGTATATGTTGAATGAGGAAAAGGTAGATGAAATCGCTGCCCAGATCAAGGAAAAGCGTAGGGCAGAGCAGAGATAATCGGGAGGCGCCAATGATAAGAAGATTAGGAAATGTTTTTGTGTTAGATACGGAATGTACCACCTATTGTTTTCGGGTGATGGAGACTGGGCATTTGGAGCATCTTTACTACGGAAAGCGCATCCGTATTGAGGAGGATTGCTGGGGCATACTGACAGAAAAGTTTGCCTTTGCACCGGGAAATACCAATGTGTATGAGAAGGACCATCCGGGCATTTCTCTGGAAAATGTGCGGCTTGAGATGTCCTCCTACGGAAAAGGGGATATCAGAGAACCTTTTATTGAGGTACTGCATGGGGATGGCAGTTATACCTCTGATTTTCTGTATGAAAAGGCAGAGATCACAAAGGGCAAAGAAGAATATCAGACATTGCCGGGTTCCTACGATGAGACAGGAGAGGTGGAGCATCTATGTGTAACACTTCGGGATAAGAATTATGATTTATCACTGGAGATGCACTATTATGTCTATGCTGTATGCGATGTGATTACCAGAAGTGCAAGACTTGTCAATGAAGGTAAGGAGTCCGTGCGCATCAAGCGATTGATGAGTACGCAGGTGGATTTTGATACGGCAGATTATACTTTTACCACATTTACAGGGGCTTGGGCGCGGGAGATGAAGCGTACCGATGTGCGTGTGTGTACAGGAAAGCAGGTAAATGCCTCCTATGCTGGAGTGTCTTCCAGCCGTGCCAATCCTTTTGTGATGCTGGCGAGAACAGGGGCTACGGAGGATGCCGGAGAGTGTTATGGATTTAATCTGATTTACAGTGGCAATCATTATGAAGCAGTGGAGGTAAATAGCTTCGGAAAGACCCGAATCGTAACGGGTATCAATCCACAATCCTTTTCATGGCTATTAGAAGAGGGGCAGTGTTTTGAGGCGCCTGAGGCTGTGATGGCATATTCTGCTTGGGGATATAACGGTATGAGTCAGTGCATGCACCGGTTCGTCAGAGAGCACATTGTGCGGGGCACATGGAAGAAAAAGACACGACCGATCCTGTTAAATAGCTGGGAGGCTGCTTATTTTGACATCAATGAGAGAAAGCTGTTATCCCTTGCCAAGGCTGGAAAAGAGGCTGGAATCGAGCTGTTCGTCATGGATGATGGATGGTTTGGAGAGCGGGATGATGATAGCCGTTCCCTTGGGGATTGGGAGGTCAATCGTAAGAAACTGCCCGGTGGAATTGCAGGCTTGTGCCAGAAGGTAAGGGCTCTTGGTCTGGACTTTGGTATCTGGGTGGAGCCGGAGATGGTAAATGTAAACAGCCGCCTCTATGAACAGCATCCTGACTGGGCGATTGATATTCCAAACCAGAATCATGCAGAGGGACGTAACCAGAGAATCCTTGACCTGACTAGAGAGGATGTACAGGATTTTATCATTGAAAAGATGAGTCAGGTATTCTCCTCGGCAGAGATTTCCTATGTGAAATGGGATATGAACCGTACCTTTACGGATTATTTTTCTAGAAAGCTTCCTGCGGAACGTCAGGAAGAGGTAGCGCATCGCTATGTGATGGGACTTTATCGCTGCATGAAGGAATTAACAGAGCGTTTTCCTAATATCCTATTTGAGGGATGTGCTTCTGGTGGGAATCGATTTGATCTGGGAATTCTGTGCTATTTTCCACAGATTTGGGCGAGCGATGACACGGATGCGTTGTGTCGTGCAGAGATACAGAACGGTTACAGCTACGGCTATCCGATGTCGGTGGTCAGTGCCCATGTATCCTCCTGCCCAAACCATCAGACTCTTAGGGTGACACCTCTCGAGACCCGGTTTGCTGTGGCTGCATTTGGTCTGTGTGGATATGAATGTAATTTCTGTGATATGAAAAAAGAGGATCTAGAGGCGGTCAAAGTGCAGATCGCATTGTATAAAGAGTGGCGGGAAGTATTGCAGTGGGGCAATTTTTACCGTGGCAGAAGCTTTGCAGATGGCAGGGATGTGGGAGAGAGCGCCCTTATCAATCTGCCGGGCAATCAGATGGAGTGGACCTGTGTATCAGAGGATCAGACCAAGGCAGTGGGACTCCTCATGCAAAAGTTGGTGGTTCCGAATACCCATTTCCATTATTACAAGGCGAAGGGATTGAACCCAGAATATAAGTATCATTTTTATAACCGCAAGCTAAAGTATAATGTGAAGGACTTCGGAGATCTGGTAAATACCGTATCTCCGGTACATATCAAGCAGGATTCCCTGACGCACAACCTTGTGGCGAAATTCGTCAAGATGGATGGGGAAGTGGAGGATTATCAGGTGTATGGAGATGCATTGATGTATAGCGGTGTTCATCTCAAAGATGCATTTGGCGGTACTGGATATAACAATGAGGTCAGATTCTATCCAGACTTTGGAGCGAGACTATATTTTATGGAGAAACAATAAGACTAGAGAGTGCATAGAATGAAAAAGAAATATAACTGGATTACGTTACTTATGATGATGCTGTGTCTGACTGGCTGTGGGGCTGCGTTACAGAACACCCAAAGTCCAGAGATGACACAGGAAAATCTGCAGGAAGAGTTAAATGGAGATTTAAGTGTTACCTTTCTGGATGTGGGCGAAGGCAATGCCGTTCTTGTGGAACAGAATGGAGCTTTTATGCTGATTGATGGAGGTGACAGAGAATACTCCTCCTTTGTGGTCAGCTATTTACAAAATGCAGGTGTGCAGGAACTTGAGTATGTGATCGCATCCCACTATGATGCAGACCATCTAAATGGTGTGGTGGGGGTGCTGAATGTATATCCTTGCAAGACGGTATTGGCGGCAGACTACACCACTGATACCAGAGTGTATGAATCCTTTTGTGAAGTGGTGGAGGAGCAGGATATCGAGCTGGTGTACCCAGCTATGGGAGAACAGTATAGCTTTGGAGATGCTGTATTTACTATTGTGTGTCCAGACGCCTATGATTACGATGAGTCGAATGATAATTCCATTGGAATTCGATTGGAGTATGGCGACACCAGCTTTTTAATCTGCGGTGATGCAGGTACTAAGGTGGAAGCGGTCATGTTGCAGAGTGGGTTGACACTGGATTCCGACGTGTATCTGGCAAGCCATCACGGAAGTGAGTACTCCTCATCCTATGAGTTCTTACAGGCAGTGAGTCCAAGTGCAGTGGTCATCAGTGTAGGTGCAGATAATTCCTATGGGCATCCTACCAAGCGTGTGCTAGAGGATATTGCGGCGGTGGGAGCAGATGTGTACCGGACAGATGAGCTGGGAACGATACAGGTCATCAGCGATGGAAGTACATTGACCTTTGATAAGGTTCTGACAGAGGAATCAAATGGGCAGGTTACAGATGATGTGGAGGGCGATACAGCAGGCTTGCAGCCAGATACGGGAGAAGTGACAGAGCAGAATTCAGAGCAGGAGTCCGAAACGGCGGCTGGGCAGTATGTCATGAACCGGAACACGAAAAAGTTCCATCTGCCGGATTGCAGCAGTGTGGAGGACATCAGCATAGAGAATCGGGCTGATTTCACGGGAAGCAGACAAGAATTGATCGATGCAGGATATGAGCCATGCAAGAGATGTAACCCATAAAATTAGTAACAGTTCAGCCATGACCCAAACTGTTACTAAAAAAATAAAAAACTTCTTGACACTGATACTTTGAAGTGATACACTCCAAAACAAGATATGAGAAATCGATGAGCAAAAGGAGTACTCCATATGAGTCTTCACAGAGAGTCTGGGTTGGTGGGATCAGGCAGGATAGTATGGTAGGAATGGATTTGCGAGAGCAAAGTGAAAGATAGCTGTGTGGGCAGCGATTTAGTAGCGGATGCCGTGTCCTCACGTTACAGGGGTGCGATATAGAAGTGATGTAACTATTCAGTACAGCTCAAAATATGTGCTTGCTGAATAAATACGAAGTGATTCTGTATCTATAATGAGTTTGCACATGATTGGTGGCGGATATTTCCAGTTCAGGGAATATCCGCTTTTTGTTTTATAAGAATGAAATCTTATAAGAACAGATCATTTTCCACGAACCAGGATGTGTGAAGAATAAGGGTGGCACCACGAGTACAATCGTCCCTGACCAGATTAGAAGTCTGGTCAGGGACTTTTTTTATTCTCTAGGAAAGACCTCGTTGCGTTAACGTACGAAAGTCAAGATTTTCCTAGATAATAAAAAGCACTACCGTGCATAGCCAACAAGTTGGCATTAGAAGCGCACCTCGCGGAGAAGTAGATTGCCGTAACCGGCACCGCTCGGGCGCAAAGAATCAGTAAACTGATTCTTTATCATCACCACAAAACAAAGCTTAACAGAAAGGCAGGAGAATCCTATGAAAAGAGTATTAAAGGTCTACAAGAAGACAGTGAGTATCGTAAATGAAACAGCCACAGAGATGTATGAGAATCTGGTGGGAGATGGAAAGGGATTTCTCTTAGAGAGCTACGATAAGAACTACGATAGATATACATTCCTTGGGGCAGAACCGGAGGAGATCATTACCTCAGAGGATAAGGCTTTGATTATTACAAAGAGAGACGGCGAGGTGGAACGAAGAAGCGGAAATCCACTCCTGCTCCTGAAGGAGTATTATGATGAGTTTGATATTCGCAAAGAGAATGATGAGTTGAACTTTTCTGGTGGGCTGGTAGGAAATGTGGGATATGACTTCATTCGGTATACCGAGCGGATTCCAGAGGATAATCCGGATGAGATTGGAATTGGAACGATTCAGTTGATGCTGATGAAGGAATTTATCTTAGTAGACCATGTGGCGGAGACGCTGACAGCAGTTGTTCTGGCGGAGGATACAGAAGAGGGAAAGTCGCTGGCATTAGAAAAGGCGGCAGAGCTTATCAGGCGGGCAATGCAAAAAGTCGAAAAAACGGAAGAGAAAAAAGAAATCATGCGTGACGGAATTATCCGCAAAAAGTCGGATACCTTAGAAAGTTATAGTGCCAAGGTAGAACGTATCAAGCATTATATCCGAGAGGGACACATATTTCAGACGGTGTTATCCCAGAGATGGACAGTTGAGACAGGACAGGATGGATTTGATCTCTATAAGGAATTAAGAGAATTGAATCCATCACCGTACCTGTATTACTTTAACTTCGGTTCCTTTGAAGTCATCGGAAGCTCACCGGAGATGCTGGTAAAGCAACAGGGCAAGCGAGTGTTTACCTGTCCGATTGCAGGAACCAGACCAAGAGGCAAGACACCAGAGCAGGATGAGGCATTAAAGCAGGAACTGCTGGCGGATGAAAAGGAACGGGCAGAACATGTAATGCTAGTAGATCTGGCACGAAATGATATGGGACGTATCAGTGAATTTGGAACCGTCAAGGTGACAGAGTACATGAAGGTAAGAAATTACTCCCATGTAATGCACATCGTATCTATGGTGGAAGGACGGAAGAAAGGCAGCTATCATCCATTTGATCTGCTTGCATCCTTCTTACCGGCGGGAACTCTTAGCGGAGCACCAAAGATTCGGGCGATGGAGATTATCGAGGAGTTAGAGGACGTAAGACGTGGATTATACGGAGGTGCTACCGGATATGTGGACTTCTCTGGTGATATGGATTTCTGTATTACAATTCGAACCATGGTGAAGAAGGGACGAAACGTATATTTACAGGCGGGAGCAGGAATCGTTGCAGATTCCGTACCGGGAAATGAATATAACGAATGTTGCAATAAGGTAATGGCACTGGCAAGAACGCTGATGGAGGAGGAAAACTTATGATACTGCTGATTGATAACTATGATTCCTTTACATTTAATCTCTATCAGTACATTGGTACATTTACAGAGGATATCAAGGTGGTTCGAAATAATGAAATCACGATTGAAGAAATAAGAAAGATGCAACCGGAGAGTATCGTGCTTTCGCCGGGACCGAAAAGTCCAAGGGAGGCTGGTATCTGTATGGATGTGGTCAGAGAATTTTATCGAGAGATACCAATATTAGGAATCTGTCTGGGGCATCAGTGCATCGGGGAGGCATTTGGCGGAACTGTAAGCTATGCAGCGAAGCTGTTTCACGGAAAGCAGTCAGAGATTACCCACAGTATGGATGGCATATTTGCAGGTATCCCATCTCCGGTCAAGGTGGCACGGTATCATTCCTTGGCAGTAAAGCATGAAGATTTGCCAGAGTGCTTAGGGGTGATGGCAGAGACAGACGATGGAGAGATCATGGCAATCCGGCACAAGGAATATCCGGTGGTAGGTTTGCAGTTCCATCCAGAATCCATTTATACCGAGCATGGAAAGCGAATGATAGAGAACTTCTTAAATTATAACAAGAATTAATAATTTGAAAAGAGCTCTAGAAGTTCAAAGGAAGAGGAGGAGCTGAATATGATATTAGATCAGATTGTAGAAGATAAAAAAATCCGTCTGCCGGAGCATAAAAAGAAAATATCCGAATATGAGATGCGGGAGTTGGCAGAGCATTATGAGGGAGAGCGACACAGCTTTGCAGAGGCGTTGAAGAAGGATGGAATCTCCATTATCGGAGAATTTAAAAAGGCGTCCCCTAGCCTTGGTAAAATTAAAAGTGAAATTAACTTAATTGATAGAATTGATGAGTACAACGAGTCCGTGGATGCAATTTCCTGTTTGACTGAGGAGGATCACTTTGATGGAAGTGTGGATTACTTAAAACAGATTCGTGGGATTTCTAATCTGCCAATCATAAGAAAGGACTTCATGATCGATCCGTATCAGTTCTATGAGGCAAAGGCAATCGGAGCAGACGCGATTCTATTGATCGCAGCCATATTGGATGATGTACAGCTTAAGGATTTTTATCAGCTTTCCAAAGAACTGGGATTGGATGCATTGGTAGAGGTACATGATGAACAGGAAATGGAACGGGCATTAAAACTGGATGTGGACATTATTGGTGTCAATAATCGTAATCTAAAGGATTTCTCCATCGAGCTTGATACAACGAAGCGCCTTGGAAAGATGGTTCCACAAGAAAAAATCTTTGTGGCGGAAAGCGGCATCCTGACGGATATGGATGTGAAGTTCTTAAAGGAATGTAATGTGGATGCATTTTTGATTGGCAGGGCACTGATGGAGGCAAGACACCCAAGAGAGGTAGCAAGAAGATGGAAGGCACTATAAGAGGTAAGACGCAGGTAAAAATCTGTGGGATTACCACAGAGGAGGAAATTGCTTATCTGAATGAGCTTGCGGTGGCATACGCAGGCTTCGTATTCTATGAAAAGAGCAAGCGAAATATAGCGGTAGCAACCGCAAAGGAGATAAGCAAAAAGTTAAACCAAGATATAAAGAAAGTGGCGGTGACTGTGTCGCCGAATCTTGAACTGATCCATCAGATAGAGGATGCGGGATTTGATATCTTGCAGATTCATGGAGCATTTGATGAGACATTGTTACAGGAGATTCAAATTCCAATTTGGCTGGCAGTTAATCTAAATGGAATGGCGGAGCTGAGTAGCTGGCGCGAGACAGAATGGAAGCGATGGCGTGAGTATACAAGAATCAAGGGTATCCTGTTGGACGCAGGAGATTATGGCAGTGGCAAGACCTTTGGCTGGGAGACAGAGGGGCAGACACGAGAGCCAGAAGGGGCGGGCTGGCAGATAGAGCTTGAGACCTTTTGGAGAGAGCTAAAAGAGCAGAATATTTCCTTTGTTCTGGCAGGCGGTCTTAATCCAGAAAATGTAGCAGATGGCATCCGGCTTTTTACACCGGATGTGGTGGATGTCAGCAGTGGCGTAGAAGAAATCATAGCCGGACAAAGAGGAAAGAGCAGAGAATGCATCAGAGCTTTTGTAGAGGCTGTGAAAAGGGCATAGAAAATAGATAGAAAGTGAGAGAGAGCATGAATAAGAAAGCATATTATGGAAAATTTGGTGGACAGTATGTGGCGGAGTCCTTGATGAACACCTTGGAAGAATTGGATGAAGCCTTCGAGGAGGCGATCAAAGATCCAAAGTTCATAGAAGAATGTCATTATTATTTAAAGCAATATGTTGGAAGAGAGACTCCTTTATATTTTGCAAAGGGACTCAGCGAAAAGTATGGCATGAAGATGTACTTAAAGCGTGAGGACTTAAATCATACGGGAGCACATAAGATCAACAATGTCATCGGACAGATACTTCTGGCAAAGCGTATGGGCAAGACCAAGGTCATTGCAGAGACAGGTGCAGGACAGCATGGCGTTGCCACCGCCACCGGCGCAGCACTGTTTGGAATGGAATGCACGGTGTATATGGGATCTGAGGATATCAAGCGTCAGGCACTGAACGTGATGCGTATGGAGATGCTGGGAGCGAAGGTGGTCAGTGTGACCTCCGGCAGCAATACCCTTAAGGATGCCACCAACGAGGCAATCCGTACATGGGCAAAGACAGCGGAGGACACCTTTTATGTCATTGGCTCTGCGGTAGGCCCTTATCCATATCCTAAGATAGTTAAAGAGTTCCAGAGTGTCATCAGCCGTGAGGCGAAGAAGCAGATCATGGAGGCAGAAGGACGGCTTCCAGATGTGGTGATGGCTTGTGTGGGCGGCGGTTCTAATTCCATTGGAATGTTCGCAGATTTTATCGAGGAAGAGAATGTGAAGCTGATTGGCGTTGAGGCGGCAGGAAAAGGTATCCATACGGGCGAACACGCTTCTGCCATGGCGATGGGAGCGCCGGGAGTACTCCATGGTATGAAGTCTTATCTGTTGCAAGACGAGGATGGCAATGTACAGTTGGCACATTCCATATCCGCAGGATTGGATTATCCGGGGGTTGGCCCAGAGCATGCATATCTTAAGGACAGCGGGAGAGCAGAGTACGTGGCAATCACAGATGTGGAGGCGATGGATGCCTTGATGGAGTTGTGTAAGGTAGAGGGAATTATTCCAGCAATCGAGAGTGCCCATGCCATTGCATACGCTATGAAATATGCCAAAGAGACCGTGGCGACCATAGGAAAAGAAAAAGCGGCAGAACAGATCATGATTATCTGCTTGTCAGGAAGAGGAGATAAGGACGTACATACCATTTCTGACTATCTGGCAGGAAAAGGCTATCTGAATTAAAGACTGTGAGTTTGAAAGAGAAATCATAAGTGTAATGAAAGAATTTGAAAAATAAAAAAGAGATAGAAATAAAAGGAAAGGCATGGTATTTCACATGATAAACAGAATTGAAAAGAGCATGCAGGCATGTAGAGAGAGACAGGAAAAGGCTTTTATCACATACATTACTGCTGGGTTACCAGACATCGAGACCACAAAGGAGGTCATAAAGGCACAGGAGCGAGGAGGCTGTGATGTCATCGAAGTGGGAGTTCCATTTTCCGATCCGATTGCGGATGGACCAGTGATACAGGATGCCTCATACCGTGCAATTTGCGGTGGTGTTAATTTGAAGAAAATTTTCGTGATGATGGAGGAACTTAGAAGCGAGGGTGTGGAAGTTCCAATCGTATTTATGATGTACTACAACACGATTCTCCACTATGGGGTAGAGGCTTTTGTGAAAAAATGTAATGAGGTAGGAGTGGATGGACTTATCATACCGGATCTGCCATTAGAGGAGCAGGAAGAAATCATCCAGTACCTAAATCAATCGGATCAGACCATTTTAATCCAGCTTGTATCCCCAGTATCAGAGGCTAGAATGGGAAAGATATTAGATGGGGCAAGGGGATTTGTCTATTGTGTATCCTCCATGGGAGTGACAGGGCAGAGCGCATCCTTCCATAAGGAAGTAAGAACTTACCTGAAAAAAGTAAAAGACTCCACAGAACTGCCAGTTATGATGGGATTTGGAATCCGCACTGCGGAGGATGTGGAGCCGTTAAAAGAGTTGATTGACGGAGCAATCGTGGGAAGTCATTTTATCCAGCTATTGGAAAAAAATGAATTCAGACCACAGGCGGCAGAGGAGTATTGCCACACATTTAAAATTGCAATGAATGGATAGATATAGAAGAGACAGGACAGAAATCAGCAAGAAAATATAGGAGGAATAGCCATGAAAGAAGAAATCGCTAAGGTAGCAGAGGGAATCGATTTGACAGAGGAAGAAGCAAGAAAAGCAATGGATGAGATGCTCAGCGGTGAGGCAACACAGGCACAGATCGCAGCATTTCTGGCATTGGAGCGTATGAAGGGTGAAAACTTGGATGAATTGGCAGGATTTGCCTCAGTACTTCGTGATAAGGCAAGCACGATCGCACCTCATATAGACAATTATGTGGATCTGGTGGGAACAGGCGGTGACCGTACCTTTACATTTAACGTGTCCACCACATCTGCTTTGGTGGTAGCTGCCGCAGGACTTCCGGTGGCAAAGCACGGCAACCGTTCCATCTCTTCTAAGTCTGGAGCGGGAGATGTGTTAGAGGCACTTGGTGTCAACATCATGGCAGAGCCAGCACAGGTCGAGAAATGTGTGGAGGAAGTAGGCATTGGCTTTATGTTTGCCCAACTTTTTAACAAGTCTATGAAATATGTGGGTCAGGCGAGAAATGAGATGGGAATCCGTACGGTATTCAATATTTTAGGACCGCTTGCCAACCCATCCAGAGCAAAAAATATGGTGGTGGGTGTTTATAGCCCAGAACTGACAGAAAAGGTGGCAACTGCCATGAGCAGATTAGGTGTGGAGCGTGCCTTTGTTGTCAGCGGTGAAGACAACATGGATGAGATTACATTGACTGGCGCCACAACAATCTCCGAGATCAAAGATGGTGTGGTAACCACCTATCAGGTGACACCGGAACAGTTCGGTATGAAGCGAGCTTCCTTAGAAGAACTGCGTGGTGGAGATGGTGTCGCAAATGCGCAGATCACAAAGGAAATTTTGCAGGGAAAGGAACAGGGAGCGAAGCGGAATATCGTACTTTTAAATGCGGGAGCAACTCTTTATGTGGGAGGGGTTGCAGAATCTATCGAAGCTGGTGTAAAATTAGCGGCGGAGGCAATTGACTCCGGTGCAGCCTATGCAAAGCTTGAGGAACTGGTAAAGGTATCCAATCAGGCTGCATAGCAGGAAGGGATAACATCAGATGATAAGATTTAACAATGATTATTCAGAAGGTTGCCATCCGGCAATTTTAGAGAGATTAGTAGAGACCAACATGGAACAGACCGCAGGATATGGTGTGGATGAATACTGTATGCAGGCGGCGGAAAGGATTAAGGAAGTTTGTAAGGCACCACAGGCAGATGTGCATTTTCTTGTGGGAGGTACACAGACTAACGTGACTGTGATATCCGCAGCCCTTAGACATTATCAGGGTGTCATTACAGCGGCAAGCGGTCACATCAATGTACATGAGACTGGGGCATTGGAGGCATGCGGACATAAGTGTCTTACCATAGAGAGCGCAGACGGCAAGCTGACCGCAGAGCAGATCGCAGCATATACGGACGGACACTTTGCGGATGGAAGTGCAGAGCATATGGCGCAGCCTAAGATGGTATATGTATCGAATCCCACTGAATTGGGAACGATTTATAAAAAAGCAGAGCTGGAAGCAATCTCAAAGGTATGTAAGGAGAGAGGCCTATATCTGTTCCTTGATGGAGCAAGACTTGGCTATGGTCTTACTTGCCGGGAAAATGATATGACGATTGCGGACATTGCGGAGCTGACAGACGTTTTCTATATTGGTGGAACGAAGGTGGGAGCATTGTTTGGTGAGGCAGTCGTTATCACGAACGATGAGTTAAAGATAGATTTTCGCTATAATATCAAGCAGCATGGAGCAATGTTGGCAAAGGGAAGATTGCTGGGTATCCAATTCTTGACTCTGTTTGAGGAGAACCGTTATTTTGAGATTTCAGAGCATGCAGCAAGACTGGCGGAGAAGCTTAGAGATGCCTTTTGTGATATGGGAGTTGCCTGTCTGGTGGATTCCCCATCCAATCAGCAGTTCCCAATTCTGCCAGATGCGGTGTTGGAACAGCTAAAGGAAAAGTATGCCTACGAATATCAGAAACGTATCGATGCAGAACACAGCGTGGTACGCTTCTGTACCTGTTGGGCGACCAAGGAAGAGAATGTGGATGCGTTGATCGCAGATTTGCGTGGATGCATGGCACAGTACCAGAATCGCTAAGAATAGAACTTACCAATATCCATTACCCATCATAAGGACGGAGAATATTATGGCTCAGAAGAAACGAATTCTATTGCTTGCAACGGGAGGCACCATAGCATCTAAAAAGTCGGATAATGGCTTAAAACCGCAGATCACACCGGAGGAAATCATCAGTTATATTCCACAGGTGAAGGATATTTGTGATGTGGAGGCGATCCAGATCTTGAATCTGGACAGCTCCAATATGGAACCTAAGCATTGGAAGCTGATGGTGCAGGCGATAAGAGAGCATTATGAGGAGTATGATGGATTTGTCATTGCCCACGGTACAGATACTATGGCATATACTGGAGCGGCACTTTCCTATATGATTCAGAACACGAAGAAGCCCGTTGTCATCACAGGCGCTCAGAAGCCAATCGACCTTGAGATTACAGATGCGAAGACGAATCTCATGGATAGCTTTTTATATGCGGCAGATGATAACTCCCAAGGGGTGCAGATCGTATTTGATGGAAAGGTCATTGCGGGAACTAGAGCCAAGAAGGTGCGCTCTAAGAGCTACAATGCATTTTCCAGTATCGATTATCCTTGTCTTGCCATGATTCAGGATATGAATATTATGCGATATATTCCTATGATCCCTTATGAGAAGGAAGTGCAGTTTTACGAGGAACTGAATGAAAATGTGTACTTGATGAAAATGATTCCGGGAATCAAGCCGGGAATCTTAGAGAGCATCTTTGAGAATTATGATTGCATTATTGTAGAGAGCTTTGGCGTAGGAGGGATTCCAAGCTCACTTGCGGAGAAGTTTTATAAGTTGTGTCAGAAATATCCAGATAAGCTGGTAATCATGGCAACTCAGGTGGCTCATGAGGGCAGTGATATGACTGTTTATGAAGTGGGGCATGATATGAAGCAGTATTGCAGATTCCTAGAATCCTATGATATGACCTTGGAGTCTGTCATTGCCAAGACTATGTGGATGCTAGGCAACTTTGATGGGGCAACCGATTTGGAAGAAATATTTTATCGAAGCATCAACTTCGATTTGATTTTTGGAAAGAACCGGAGGTGCGAGTGATGGACAAGAGGAATGGAATATCGACGAGAACCATTGTGACGGTGGGAATGTTCACCGCAGTGCTGAGTGTGCTGTCGATTCTTACGATACCCATGCCAAGTGGCGTTCCGGTGACGTTGCAGACCTTTGCTGTGGCGTTGTGCGGATATGTTCTGGGAGCAAAGAAGGGAACCTGCGCCACGCTGATATACATATTAATAGGAACCGTCGGGGTTCCTGTGTTTGCTGGGATGATGGCAGGACCTTCCCGATTATTTGGATATACGGGAGGCTTTATCTGGGGATTTCTATTTCTTGTGGCATTGTGTGGATTGGCTATGAGGCAGAAGAAGGTAATACTTCGGATAGGATTTGGAATGGTAGGACTTGCGGTTTGTCATATAATAGGTGTGATACAGTATAGTATCGTAGCGGAAAGCCAGTTGATGGCAGCATTTGTGACCGTGTCATTGCCGTATATCATAAAGGATGTGTTGATGGTCGTTGGTGCCTATCTGGTAGCAGTTCCGGTAAGAAAAAATCTTATATCACTCTAAAAATAAACGGCGGGGAATTTCCCCGCCGTTTGGTGTATCATATATTTTAATGCGTCTTCTTATTGATATAATTTGTCTTATATTTCGAATAGATGATCTTCTGACTTTGATATAGTCCAAAATATCCCGACAACATATAACTGAATGCAATTGCAAGCAGGAAATAAGGCATTCCTTCGTAACCGAACAATTCAAAGCTGATGAGCAGTGAAGTGATCGGGCAGTTGGTGACGCCGCAGAAGACTGCGGACATGCCAATAGCTGCACAGAGGGAAGGTGAGAGACCAATCAGATTGCCGAACAGGCATCCGAAGGCTGCACCGGTACAAAAGGAAGGTACAATCTCGCCGCCCTTATATCCAGCACCGAGAGTAGCAGCGGTAAAGAGCATTTTTAAGATAAAAGTCGTTGGTGCCACAGTTCCGTCTTTGATACAGCTTGTGATAATTGGGATACCAGCGCCGTTGTAGGTCTGATCCCCAACAAGAAGGGTAAGTACAATGACGATACAGCCGCCTACGAAAGCACGAAGGTATGCATTTTTGAAAAACTTTTTATACAAATGTTCTGATTGATGCAAAAGAACACAGAATAGGATACTTACCAGTGCGCATAGAATTGCTAACAGGGATATCTGTATTCCAGAGGTAATGGTAAAGGTCGGAATCTTTCCCAGAGGAAAGACCTCTGCGGTCACGCCAAAGGAAGTGGAAATTCCATGGGCAATCAGGGAGGCGATGACACATGGAACCAAAGCGGAGTAGTGCATGATTCCCACACTTACGACCTCCATGGAAAAAATTGCCGCTGCCATAGGTGTGCCGAACAAGGAGGAAAAAGCAGCACTCATGCCACACATGATCATGATATGCTTATCCTTCTCATCAAAACGGAACAAGCGTCCAATGCCATTTCCGATACTGCCACCTAGCTGCAATGCAGCACCTTCACGTCCGGCAGAACCACCAAAGAGATGGGTGATCAATGTGGAGATAAAGATGAGTGGAGCCATGCGAAATGGAAGCCGATCGCCGGAGTGGATAGCGGAAATGACCAGATTCGTTCCGGTATCCTTCTCATCGTGTAGTAAGCGGTAACAGCCTACAATGATGACACCGCCGATTGGAAGTAGAAAAATCAGCCATGGATTCTTAGTGCGTACCAGTGTCACCAGCGACATGGCAAGATAAAAGGCTGTTCCAACGGAGCCTATGACTACGCCGGAGAGAATAGAAAAAACGACCCATTTAATAGAAGTCTTGAGTCGATTGAAGTTGTGATGTAGCTTGTGTTTGATGATTTCCTTCATATGTATAATCGTACCTTTCATAACATCCTAATAAAAATATTAGCATTTTCTTTACCTATTTACAATAGCTTGGATTTTTCAAGCATTGGAAAGATCTGGTATAAGAAAAAAGAAAAGATAAAAAATGTCTTGACAACTTTTCTTGTCATACATATAATGGTGGTGACAAGAAAAGTTGTCAACATATAGAAGAGAGGTAATTTGGATGCCATTATATAACCATTTAAAGGAATATCGTGCGAAAATCAATGTCAACCAGCATGAGATGGGGCAGTTAGTAGGAGTTTCCAGACAGACCATCAGTCAGATCGAGCGTGGAGACTATTCACCATCCGTGACACTGGCGCTTAAGATCGCTCAGGTCTTTGATGTGCCCGTTGAGGCAATATTTGTCTATGAGGAGGACGAGAAGGAATGAGTCGAGAGGGGAAGAGAGGAGATATTTTGATGCAGAGGGAAGATGATATGAGAAATGATGATATTATGAAGGATATGACGCAGCGGGATTTGAGAGAAGAGAAGGTGTTGGAGAACCGTGCAGCGGATAAGAAGGCATTTGGAAAGTTCATTCTGCTTATTGCAATCTGTTTGATCGCTGGATTTGTATTAGGAATCGCTACCGCAGCCACCAAGGGAAAGCAGGATATGCTGATTGCAGGGGTGAAAGAGGTCATAATGACAATTGCACCATTTGGAAGTGTTGTAGTTACAACCATTGTGATGATCGTGACTGTGATATGGATCAAGCAGAGCCGTAAATTATATGCCACATGGGATGGTGAGGATGAGGATCTGATTGATAAGGTAGAGCGGAAGCTTACCTTTGGAATAATTATAACATCGACGAATATGATTTTAGGATACCTGTTCTTTTCCATGGGAATTTATTCCATAGATTCAGATGATCTGACTCAGCTATATAGTGTAATCAGAATGATAGGAACCTTTGGTGGTCTGATCTACACCATGTTCGTGGGTATGGTCTTACAGAAAAGTCTTGTGAATTTTACCAAGGAGATCAACCCTGAGAAGCGGGGCAGTGTTTATGATACGAAGTTCCAGAAGAATTGGCTGGAAAGCTGCGACGAATCGGAACAGAAGCAGGTGCATCAGGCAGGCTTTGTGGCATGGCGAATGGGTACCAACACATGTATTGGCTTGTGGATGTTCACTTTTATTGGAATGATGGCATGGGATTTTGGAATGATACCTGTATTGATGGTAATCACGATCTGGCTTGTCATGACGATCCGTTATCATGTGGAATGTGTTCGGTTGTCAAAGCACTAGAAGATGGTGGAACGGTTTTATTTGAAAAATAACAGATAAGATAGGAGGAGAGCAGGAGCGTTATAGCGACGTTTTCTGCTCTCTTTTTGTGCATATATGACAAAAACGAAGTTGGAAACTTGGCGATAATGTGGAAAATGGCAATTAGGTATTGCAATTTTGAGTATATGGAACTATAATTTGATTATCAACTGAAAACGTTACCGAGAACATTACCGGAAGCGTTTCGTAACACGTTGAAACAATTTTTCAGGAGGGTGTATTTTATGAAGAGAAAAGTGTTATCCGTAATGCTTGCTACCGCAATGACAGCTACTTTATTTGCTGGATGTGGCGAGAGCGCAGAGGACACAACAACAACCACAACAACAGATGATGCAGCAGCTACAACTGAGGCAGCTGACGATGCAGATGCTACTGTAGCAGCAGGAGATGGTTCTGTATATTATCTGAACTTCAAGCCAGAGCAGGATCAGGCTTGGCAGGATTTAGCAGCTACTTACACAGAGCAGACTGGTGTAGAGGTAACTGTTATCACAGCAGCTGATGGTACATACGAGCAGACATTAAAGTCTGAGATCGCTAAGACAGAAGCTCCTACATTATTCCAGGTTAATGGACCAGTTGGTCTTGCAAACTGGAACGACTACTGCCTTGACTTATCAAGCAGCGAGATCTACTCTCACTTAACAAGTGATGATTATGCTTTAAAGAATGACGCTGGTGAGGTAGCTGGTATTGCATACGTTATCGAGACATATGGTATCATCTACAACCAGAAGATCTTAAATGATTACTGTACATTAGAGAACGCAGTGATTTCTTCCCCAGAAGATATCAACAACTTCGAGACCTTAAAGGCAGTTGCTGATGATATTCAGGCAAGATTAGATGAGATCAATGAGACATTTGGATATGAGTTAAAGGGTGCTTTCACATCCGCAGGTATGGATGGTTCTTCTGACTGGAGATTCAAGACACACCTTGCTAACCTTCCAATCTACTATGAGTACAAGGATAAGGGAATCGGTGCTACAGATGCTATCGAGGGTACATACCTTGCTAACTACCAGCAGATTTGGGATCTGTACATCACAGATTCTACTTGTGAAGCAGGACTTCTTTCCAGCAAGACTGGTGACGAGGCTGAATCTGAGTTCGGTATGGAGGAGGCAGTATTCTTCCAGAACGGTACTTGGGAGTATGGTAACTTAACAAATCCTGACAACGGATACTTAGTAACAGCTGAAGATATGAGCATGATGCCTATCTACATTGGTGTAGAGGGTGAGGAAAACCAGGGTCTTTGTACAGGTTCTGAGAACTACTGGTGTGTAAACAAGAACGCTTCTGTAGAGGATCAGCAGGCAACTCTTGATTTCCTTAACTGGGTAATCACATCTGACGAAGGTCGTGATTCCATGGCTAACGTAATGGGATTCACAACACCATTTGATACATTCGCAGATGGTTACACAGCAGACAACGTATTCATCCAGGCTGACGCAGCATACACAGCAGCTGGTAAGACTCCTGTAACATGGAACTTCTCTACAATTCCTTCTGAGACATGGAAGAATGGTGTAGGTTCTGCATTACTCGAGTACGCTCAGGGAACAGGCGACTGGGCAGCAGTTGAGAGCGCATTCGTTGAAGGATGGGCTACAGAGTACGCAGCAACACACTAATCTAAGCGTGATACAGCGTATCAAATAGTAACATAGTATTTAAGGGGTGGGCACCGACGCTGCCCATCCCTTTTTTACCCTAAAATTAGGGTGAAGTTTTGTATGGTATATGAGAGAGGATAAAAGATTATGGAGAAATCAATTAAGAAATATTTTCCGATTTTTGCACTCCCGACTATGGTGGCATTTACTCTTGGTTTTATAATTCCTTTTATTATGGGTATCTACCTTTCATTCTGTGAATTTACAACAATTACGGATGCCAAGTTTGTGGGATTGGAAAATTACATCCGAATATTTACAGATACGACTTTTACACATGCATTATGGTATACAGCATTATTCACAATTGTTTCAGTGCTTTCCATTAATGTACTTGCGTTTGCAATAGCGATGCTCTTAACAAAGGGAATTAGGGGCACAAATGTATTCCGTACAGTATTCTTTATGCCAAACCTGATCGGTGGTATCGTATTAGGATATATCTGGCAGATTTTGTTAAACGGAATCTTAGAGAACTTTGGAAAGACCCTTACTTATTCATCTTCTTACGGATTCTGGGGTCTTGTAATATTGATGTGCTGGCAGCAGATTGGATATATGATGATTATCTATATTGCTGGTATCCAGAATATTCCAGGCGAATTAATTGAGGCAGCTAAGATCGATGGTGCGACTAGTAGTCAGGTGCTTCGTCATGTGACCATTCCTATGGTAATGCCATCTATCACAATTTGTACATTCTTGACATTGACGAACTCCTTCAAGTTGTTCGACCAGAACTTAGCACTGACCGCAGGTGAGCCGTCTAATAATTCACAGATGCTTGCCCTTAACATTTATGAGACCTTCTACAACAGAACCGGATGGGAAGGTGCTGGTCAGGCGAAGGCAGTTATATTCTTTATTATCGTAGCAATTATTGCGATGGCACAGAATAAACTCACAAGAAGTAAGGAGGTACAGCAGTAATGGCAAAGAAAAAAAATGCAGATAGCCAGGTAAGCGCAGTTAGAAGAGCGAAGCATGGATGGGTTCTTACATTATTTTTCTCCGTGCTTGCAGTATTATGGCTTTATCCAATCTTCTTGGTAGTAATTAACTCCTTAAAAAAGAAGGCTTTCATTACAAGAGATCCTTTCCTGTTACCGGATGATCGTTCATTCTTCGGTATTCAGAACTTTATAAAAGGTGTCGAAAAAACGAACTTTTTTGCTGCAATGGGTAATTCAGTTATCATTACAGTAGGATCTGTAGCAGTTATTATCATATGTACGTCTATGTGTGCATGGTACATTACACGAGTTAAGAATAAGTTGACATCTGCTATTTATATGGCATGTCTGTTTTCTATGATTGTACCTTTCCAGATGGTTATGTTCTCATTATCTAAGATTGCGAACATGATGCACTTGAGCAATCCAATTGGAATTATCCTTGTATATCTGGGATTTGGTGCAGGCTTAGCGGTCTTTATGTTCTGTGGATTTGTAAAGAGTATTCCGCTTGAGATTGAAGAGGCCGCAATGATTGATGGATGTACACCAATTCAGACGTATTTCCAGGTGGTATTTCCAATCATGAAGCCAACCACCATCACAGTTGCAATTTTGCAGGCAATGTGGATTTGGAATGACTACTTACTTCCATACCTTGTTCTTGACTTGAAGGAGTACAAGACAATTCCAATCGTAATCCAGTACTTAAAGGGTGGTTACGGTGCAGTTGATTGGGGTACTATGATGGCAATGTTAGTACTGGCAATTATTCCAATCATCATTTTCTATGCAGCTTGCCAGAAATACATCATCGAAGGTGTTGTTGCTGGAGCTGTAAAGGGTTAATGCTTTGCGCATGATCCACTAATAACAGATAAGCAGGTAGAGAATCATATGGTTACGATAAAGGATATTGCCAGAGAGTCTGGCTATTCTATCAGTACGGTTTCTCGTGTTTTGAATCACAGAAGTGATGTCAGCCCGGATGCCAAGAAGAAAATCGAAGAAGTTGTTGCAAAGTTCAACTTTGTGCCTAACAATAATGCGAAGCATCTTAAGCAGAATAACTCAAAGACCATAGGGGTGTTGGTAAAGGGTATATCTAATATGCTCTTTGCCAGCATCGTGGAAGAGATACAGCAGTTGATTGAGAAGACGGAATATACAGTTACGGTATCTTATCTCGATGAGGATGCAGATGAGGTGGAGCAGGCAATATTACTTTGCAGAGAGAGAAAGCCTCTTGGTTTGTTGTTCTTAGGCGGTAATCCGGAATATTTTGAGAGGGGATTTGCAGGGGTAGATGTACCGTGCGTGTTGGTGTCTAACCGTGCAAATATGATGAAGTTTGATAATTTGTCCAGTGTCGCAACGGATGACGTTGCAGCTGCAAAGTGTGCAGTGGATGCGTTGTTTGATGCAGGACATAGAAGGATTGGTATCCTGGGTGGTAATTGTGAGACATCACATACCAGTCGCCAACGTTTTCGTGGATGTGAGGAGAGTTTCTTAGCACATGGTACCAATCTGGATGTAGGGGGTTGCTATGAGAAGGTGCGATTCTCGTTTGACAGTGCATACCGTGGAATGAAGCGTCTGGTTACAAAGTTCCCAGATGTGACAGCGGTATTTGCTATGTCGGACGTGATGGCAATCGGTGCGATCCGGGCACTTCGTGATATGGGGTATAGAGTGCCGGAGGATATTTCTGTTTTAGGGTTTGACGGCACGACTTTGGCGGAGTATTATAATCCTAAGATTGCCACGATTAAACAGCAGTATAAGACACTTGCAACGAGAAGCGTAGAGATTTTATTTGGACAGATTGAGTTGAAAAAGGATGCGGTTCATGAGATCGTTCCTTTCGAATTTGTGAGTGGGGAAAGTATTCGGGTAATAGATTAAGGCCACAGATGTGGTGAATTTGGAGGAACAACAGTTATGAGAAGCAGTGGTGTATTAATGCATATTTCATCTTTGCCATCTCCATATGGAATTGGTACGATGGGAAAGGAAGCCAGAAAGTTCGCAGACTTTTTGGAGAAGGCAGGACAGACATATTGGCAGATTCTTCCGATTTGTCCAACAAGTTATGGTGATTCACCATATCAGTCTTTTTCCAGCTTTGCAGGTAATCCATATTTTATTGATTTGGAGTATCTGTGCAAAGAGAAACTTTTGACCAAGAAGGAATGTGAGTCTTTTCCATGGGGCACTAATCCAAAGTACGTGGATTATGGTGTTATGTATGAGTCACGTTATAAGCTGTTAAAGCTTGCTTATGCTCGTTTTATCAAGAATGAGCCAGCAGCTTTTGGAGAGTTCTGCAAGAAAGAAGCAGATTGGTTAGATGATTATGCATTGTTCATGGCATTAAAGGATGCAAATGGCGGTGTGGCATGGTTTGAATGGGATAAGGATCTTAAGACCAGAAAGCCAGAAGCATTAAAGGAAGCAAGAGAGACATATGCGGAGGATATCCGTTTCTACCAGATGTTACAGTATCTGTTCTTTGAGCAGTGGTGGGATCTTAAGGAATATGTCAATGCTAAGGGAATCGAGATTATCGGTGATGTGCCTATCTATGTAGCAGGAGATAGTGCAGATGTATGGGCAAATCCAGCTCAGTTCTATCTGGATGCGAACTTAGATCCAATCGATGTGGCAGGATGCCCTCCAGATGCCTTTTCTGCAGATGGACAGCTCTGGGGTAATCCACTGTTCCGTTGGGACGTTATGAAGAAGGATGGATATACTTGGTGGACCAAGCGTATTGCAGCAATGTCTAAGCTTTATGATATTGTTCGTATTGATCATTTCCGTGGATTTGATTCTTACTATGCAATTCCTGCAAAGGATAAGACTGCAAAGAACGGTGAGTGGAGAGAGGGTCCTGGTATGGATCTGTTCCGCACCTTAGAGAAGAAGCTTGGAAAGCTGAATATCATCGTGGAGGATCTTGGTTACCTGACACCGTCAGTTATTAAGCTGGTTGCGGATTCCGGATTCCCAGGTATGAAGGTCATCCAGTTCGCATTTGATTCCAGAGAGGGCAGCAATTATCTGCCTCATACATATACACAGCATTGTGTTGTATACACAGGTACACACGACAATGATACCTTACTTGGTTGGATGAAGACAGCTCCAAAGCAGAGCGTGAAGTTCGCAAAGGAATATCTGAATCTGACAAAGGAAGAGGGTTACAACTGGGGTATGATGCGTGGAGCATGGGCTTCCGTTGGAGATATGGCAATCGTTCCTATGCAGGATCTGATTGGAATCGGTGGAGAGGGACGTATGAATACACCTTCTACACTGGGCGGTAACTGGGAGTGGAGAGCGACCGCTGACCAGATTACCAATAAGTTGGCAAAGCGTCTCTATGGTTACATGGAGATGTACGGCAGACTTCCAGAGGTTGAGGAAGAGACCGAGGAAGAGACCGAAGAAAAGACCGAGACTAAGAAATAATAGAAGCAATGGGCAGGAATTGGCAAATAGCCGATTCCTGCATTTTTAATTCATAGGAAAGACTTTGCTGCTTTAGCGTGAGAAAGTGTCTGACTTTCCTATGAATTAAAAATGCTCCGCAAGGATGCGCACCTCGCGGAGAGGAAGAGAGTCGCAAGCGACACCGCTCGGGCGCGAAAGTGTGCGACAAGCGCACACTTTGTTCTGTAATAGGAGCTGGCACTTTATTCTTATTGTTATCCCGTTTTTGACATGTTAAAATAAGGTCAAGAAACGTATAGAAAAAGCCCGGTAACGGGAGTGAATATAGGAGCAGAACAATGCTATATTTTATCGTAAATGAGAAGTCAAGAAGCGGAAAGGGAGCGCTGATCTGGAAGGAAGTCGAAGCAGTATTAAAGGAGAGAGGACTTTCATACAAGGCATGGATTACAGAGTATGAAGGGCATGCATCTGTCCTTGCGAAGGATATCTGTGAGATGGAGGACGATGATATCTGTCTTGTGGTATTGGGCGGAGACGGTACTGCAAATGAAGTGGTCAATGGTATGTCACATTTTGATAAGGTGCGATTTGGTACGATTCCTACTGGTTCTGGTAATGACCTTGCCAGAGGTCTTGGACTCATGGGAACGCCGACAGAGAATCTGGAAAGCATTTTATCCTGTATGGAGAAGGGCAAAGACCAGTGCTTTCTGATGGATCTAGGAGAGGTAAGCTGGGAGGAATGTGATAAGCCGAGATTGTTTACCATCAGTGCAGGTATCGGAATGGATGCGCTGGTGTGTAAGAAGGCATTAAAGTCCAAGGTGAAGGATTTCTTAAATAAGCTTCATATGGGTAAGCTGACCTATTTGATTCTGACGATACAGTCATTGTTCTCCATGCAGACCACAGATGCGGCAGTGCATATGAATAAAAAGGGACAGCTTAACTTAAAGAAGGTCATCTTTATTGCTGCGATGAACTTTCGAGCAGAGGGCGGTGGAGTTCCGATGGCTCCAGCGGCAGATGCCACCGACGGCAAGCTGTCTGTGTGCAGTGTGTGGGGAATTCCTAAGTGGAGAACATTCCTCTGCCTGCCATTTTTGGTGATGGCAAAGCACCTTTGGATCAAGGGCTTTGAAGTCAATGACTGTGAAGAATATACAGTAAAGTTAAAGACACCGTTAGTGCTCCATGCAGATGGAGAGTATTGTGGAGATGTTACAGATGTGACATTCCGCTGCCATCCGAAGATGCTTCGGGTATTAAAATAGCCATTTTTTCATGGCTGGAACAACAATCATGGAATAATCGGAATACCCCTTTCATACATTTTATTAAGTATGGAAGGGGTATTTTTATGGACATTAATAATAAAAAAGAGTTTGATTTATACAAGGATATCCAGAACCGCACCGATGGAGAGCTGTATCTGGGCGTTGTAGGACCTGTGCGTACAGGCAAGTCGACATTTATCAAGCGCTTTATGGATCTGATGGTGCTACCCTTTATGGAAGATGTACACAGCAAGGAACGGACGATTGATGAACTGCCACAGTCGGCTCAGGGCAAGACGATCATGACCACAGAGCCGAAGTTCATCCCGAAGGATGCAGCGGAAATCACACTTGCAGATGATACAAGGGTAAAAGTAAGGCTGATCGACTGCGTGGGATTTATGGTGGATGGTGCTTCCGGCCATATGGAGGGGAATACCAGCCGTATGGTAAAGACACCTTGGTTCGACTATGAGATTCCCTTTGTGGAGGCGGCATCCATTGGAACAGAAAAGGTAATTAGAGATCATGCTACGATTGGAATTGTGGTGACTACGGATGGAAGTATTGGGGAATTGGAACGCAGCGGATACATAGAAGCGGAAGAAAGAACGGTTGCAGAGTTGGAGAATATCGGAAAGCCATATGTGATTGTGTTGAATTCAAAAAAGCCATACAGTGATGAGACATCACGGTTAGCGGAAGAATTGAAAGAAAAGTTCCATACCGCAGTGGTACCAGTTAATTGTGAGCAATTAAGACAGGATGATATCTATCGGATCTTGGAAAACATCCTGTATGAGTTTCCTGTGGTACGGGTGGAATTTTATATTCCGAAGTGGGCGGAGATGCTTCAGATGGATCATCCAATGAAGGCGGAGATCATCAGGACGGCTTCTAGCATTTTGAACGGTATGAAAAAGACCAAGGATGTCTATGCGCAAAACTATACTCCAGAGCAGTATGTCTCCCGCATCAAGGTGGATGAAGTGGACTTATCAAGCGGTTGTGTAAAAATATGTATGGATATCGCAGAAAAGTATTACTATGAAAATATGAGTGAACTGGCTGGGGTTCCGATATCTGGCGAATATGAGATGGTAGCGCTGATCAAGGAATTGGCGGAACGTAAGAATTCCTATGAAAAGGTGGCAGACGCTTTTGAGGCTGTTCAGATGAAAGGATATAGTGTGGTAGGGCCAGGACTTACTGATATTCGGATGGAGGAGCCTGTATTGATTCGACATGGAAATAAGTTCGGAGTGAAGATGAAGGCGGTGTCCCCGTCTATTCATATGATCAAGGCGAATATTGAGACAGAAATTGCTCCGATCGTAGGAAGCGAGGAGCAGGCAAATGATCTGATTACTTATATCAGAGAAGGACAGCAGAGCGAAGAGGGGGCATGGGAGACCAACATCTTTGGTAAATCCATCGGAGAACTGATGGAGGATGGTATTCGTAGCAAGATTGCGATGATGGATGATGAGTGCCAGATGAAGTTACAGGATACTATGCAAAAGATAGTAAATGACAATAA
This sequence comes from uncultured Roseburia sp., assembly GCA_964491235.1. Lineage (GTDB taxonomy): Bacteria > Bacillota > Clostridia > Lachnospirales > Lachnospiraceae > Roseburia. Next base: position 109,618 of record CAZBFN010000004.1, on the reverse strand, counting down.
CGGTGGTATGGTCTGTATCATTATATAAAAAAGCGGGTTTGCGGCACGAACTGTGCTGGCAAATCCGCTTTTGCATATAAAAGTATTACTTTTTGTCTTCCTTTTCTTCCTTCGCTTCCTTTTCCGTATCTGGGAGCTCCTGATATGCATCAGATTTCTGGAACTCCTTCATGGCGTCATCATAGGCTGCTATGATGTACTCTTTCATAGGATCCTTATCTGAAACATGGGAGAGTGCATCTGCGTATATATTGGAAGCATTCTCCTTGGATGTGGCATGCGCTAATCTGGTCTCAAGAGACTCCCGCATTGTCTGTATCCGGGCAGCCTGCTGATAAAGTGCAGGATCTTCTGCTTGTAAAAATCGCATCTCCTCAGCACTTAGCTTCTTACCACTCTTTAGCTTTGCCATGATCTTGGCAAGATAAGATTCCTTCTGTTCATCCGTCATGCCACAGGCAGGGCTTAAAAGCTCTGAGATATTTTCAGTAATCGAAAAACTGTCGTACTTGGTGGAAGTAGAATCACTATTCTGTTGTAACCCAAGGTTAGACTGACCAAGTTGGTTTAAAATACGTTCTGTACTGCTGCTTTTGTCCGAATGAAGCATTCGGTGTAGTCCTTCTAGATGTAAAGTCTGCATAATAACTCCTCCTTGTAAAGTATATCGTCTAAAATGTGGAAAAAATAATAGAAGTATGCTAGAATAGCGCGTAGATGGGATATCGGCTATGGAGCTGATGATAAAATAGAAAATGATGGAGAGAAATATGAAGGAATTTATAAAGGGGATGTATCAGAAACAGAATTTTAGCAAGCGCCTTGTGGTAGTGCTCCTTGCGGTCATTATTATGGGATTTTCATTGTCATGGCTGGTGAGGGTGGATCTGGGTATTGATCCTTATACCAGTATGAATCTTGCCATTTCAGATAAGCTGGGTATCAGTCTTGGAAACTGGCAGGCGTTGCTCAATAGCATCATGTTTCTGTTGGTGATTGCCTTCGGAAGAGAGCACATTGGATTTGGAACTTTGGCGAATATGTTCCTAGTGGGATATGCGCTGGACTTTTTCACATGGCTGTGGGATATGTTTTTGCCAGCAGATGCCTTTGAATCAATGACAGTGAGAATTCTGGTTCTGATACCTGCACTTGCGGTATTTGTGGTGTCAGCTGCGGTCTATATGGATGTGGAATTGGGGACTGCGCCTTACGATGCGATACCGATCATGATATCAAAGTACCAGAAGAAGGTTCCATTTAGCATCGTGCGTATGTTATTTGACAGTTCTGTGATCCTGCTGGGATTGGGCTTTGGTGCGAAGATTGGTATTGTGACTATTCTGATGGCATTTACATTAGGTCCAGTCATTGCATGGATCGGAGCACGGATCAACAGTTTCCTTGGAATAGAATATGAATAGAAAATGTGGTATAATAAATAGATAAGGAAAAAGGGGGATTTTGGATGAATCCAGTATATGAGAAATTATTAAAATGTTATGAGTGTTATAAAGCAAAGATTGATTTTACACCAAAGGTGGCGCTGATCTTAGGATCAGGTCTTGGGGATTATGGTGATTCTATCAAAGTGGTAGATACCTTGGATTACCATGATATTGAGGGATTTCCAGTGTCTACTGTTCCGGGACATGCCGGCAGATTTATCTTTGGTTATGTTGGAGATGTGCCTGTGGTATGTATGCAGGGACGTGTACATTATTACGAAGGCTATGAGATGTCTGACGTGGTGCTTCCAACACGATTGATGAAGATGATGGGTGCGGAGGTGTTATTCCTTACTAATGCGGCTGGTGGCATACAGCAGGGCATGCATGCCGGAGATCTGATGATGATTACAGGACAGATCGCAAGCTTTGTACCGACACCATTGAGGGGAGCCAATATTGATGAACTGGGAGTGCGATTCCCAGATATGAGCCAGATTTATGATTTAGATTTACAGAGAATCGTAAGAAGAGCGGCGCTGGATCTTGATATCGATATCAAGGAAGGTACTTATTTGCAATTCACTGGTCCACAGTATGAGACACCACAGGAGATTACCATGTGTCGTACCCTTGGTGCAGATGCGGTGGGCATGAGTACTGCCTGTGAGGCAATTGCGGCAAGACATATGGGCATGAGAGTACTTGGTATTTCCTGTATTTGTAATATGGCAAGTGGTATCTCACCAGTTCCACTGTCCCACAAGGAAGTGCAGGAGGTGGCTGATCAGGTGGCTCCGAAGTTCAAGGCATTGGTGACAGAGATTATCACAAAGATTGGGACACAGATTTAGTGACAGAGTTTGATACAGAAATTGGAATACAGATTTAATGAGAAAGGAATGTGCAGGTTACTGTGCAGGTGATGAGAATGAATACACGTTTTTATAATGCCAAGATATTGACCTTGGCGGAGAATCATAAGTTCGATATCGTAGAGGGAGAGCTTTGGGTAAAGGGCAATACCATCTGCTATATTGGTGATGGCAAGGATGTGGCTGATGTATGCAAGGGAGAGGAAGTCTTGATATGGGATCGTGAGATTGATGTAGCGGGCAATCTGTTGATGCCGGGATTTAAGGATGCTCATACCCATACAGCCATGACATTCCTTCGTTCTTATGCGGACGATCTGCCTTTACAGGATTGGCTGAATCAGCAGGTATTTCCACGTGAGGGACAGCTTACGGGAGATGATGTGTATTGGCTTAATATATTAGGAATTATGGAGTATCTGACTAGTGGTATTACATCCAACTTTGATATGTATATGTTCTCCAAGATGGGGGCACAGTCCTCTGCAAAAGTTGGTTTTAGAACGGTACAGACAAGTGGACTTAACAACTTTGGTGGTACACCAGAGTCAATGGAGGAGGAGTATCACTTTATCAATGAGCTGAGTGATCTGACATCCTTTATCGTGGGATTCCATGCGGAGTATACCACATCCATGGAGCTTATGGAGGGCGTTGCAAAGCTGGCACAGAAGTTAAAGTCTCCAGTATGGCTTCATAATTCTGAGACAAAGCTTGAGGTGGCAGAGTGTAAGGAGCGTTGGGGAAAGACACCGACTCAGTTGACGGATAGCCTTGGTATGTATGAGTATGGCGGTGGTGGATATCACTGTATATGGGTAGAAGAGCCTGATTTTGAGATATTCAAAAAGCGTGGACTTACCGCAGTTACCAATCCAGCATCGAATCTGAAGCTTGCATCTGGTATCTGCCCGACAAAGCGTTTTGTGGATGAGGGTATTGCAATGGCAATCGGTACAGATGGACCTGCAAGCAACAACTGTCTGGATATGTTCCGCGAAATGTTCCTAACCTCTACACTTGCAAAGGTGCGTGAGATGGATGCGGAATGTGTAAGCGCAGATGAGATTCTCTATATGGCGACCGCAGGCGGCGCGAAGGCAATGCAGTTGGAGGATTGTGATAGCCTTGCAGTGGGCAAGAAGGCAGATATCATCATGATCGATTTGAAGCAGCCAAATATGCAACCGGAGAATAATATTGTAAAGAACCTGGTATATAGTGGTAGCAAGCAGAACGTGAAGATGACCATGGTAAATGGTAAGGTACTTTATGAGGACAACCGTTTTGACATTGGATTTGATCCAGAGGAGATCTACACAAAAGCAAATGCAATTATCCGTGGTATGAAGTAGGAAGGGAAATATATGCAGGTAATTTTTATACATCACAGTTGCTTTTTAGTAGAGGTGGACGAGAAAGTATTGATATTTGACTGGTTTGCTGGAGACAGAGTGGATGGCATTCACTTTGGTGGCGTGCTGCCGGAGTACGAGCCGGATACGCCGATTTATGTGTTTGCCAGCCACAAGCACCGGGATCATTTTGATATGGATGTGCTTCACTGGGCAGAAAAGTATTCGAATATTCATTACATTTTCTCGAAGGATTGCAAGATGAGTCCACATTTTTTGACGAAGCATGGATTTGCATCAGATATTCGGGAGAAGATTACTTATGTGAGTGCTGGTGAGAAGTACCATGTGGCAGGACTTGATATTGAGACATTGCGATCTACGGATGCAGGGGTGGCATTTTATGTGGAGACCAATGGAGCTCACTTTTTCCATGCGGGAGATTTGAATAATTGGAAATGGGAAGGAGCGGGAGATCTGATTAACGGTATGATGGAGGCCAATTATAAGGCACAGATCAGACGCATTGCTGGAAAGAAGATTCATCTGGCATTTGTTCCCCTTGATCCGAGATTGGGAGCGCATCAGTTCCTTGGACTGGATTACTTTTTGAAGAATACAGATTCCGATTACATTTTCCCAATGCATATGTGGAAGGATTATTCTGGAATTAAGGAGTTTAAGAAGCAGATTTCTAATTCGGCAATGGCAGAGCGTATCGTTGAGATTGCCTGTGAGAATCAGATATTTGAGATTCGTGAAGACTAGAATATGAGAAGAATCTAAGGGGAATCCTAAAGCGGTACTTGACGTTGATAAAATAGATGCGCTATACTTAATTAGTTATGAGACTTTTTTGCGTCAATGTAAGAGCGTATTGACGAGAAAGTTCAGAAAGGCAGGAGAAGACTATGGCATTTTTTGGATGGTTTGTACACTATTTACTGGTTTTTGTTATCTTGGCAGCGGTAGCTGGTCTTGGTATTTTTGTGGGCAAGAAGTTGAGTGACCGCAAGAGCGCGAAGATGGAAGCGGAAGCCGCAGAGGTAGAAGAGGCAAAATAATACCAGATTTGATATTACAATAGAAAGAGAATTTTTGGAGGATCTTAGTCGTGAAGAAGTTTTACGGAGAGAATGAACTGCGAAGAATGTACCTTGAGTTTTTTGAGAGCAAGGATCATTTGAAGATGAACAGCTTTTCATTGGTACCACACAATGATAACAGCTTACTGTTAATCAATGCTGGTATGGCACCATTGAAGCCATATTTTACAGGACAGGAGATTCCGCCAAGGAAGAGAGTGACAACATGTCAGAAGTGTATTCGTACCGGCGATATTGAGAACGTTGGTAAGACTGCAAGACATCTGACATTTTTTGAGATGCTTGGAAACTTTTCTTTTGGCGATTACTTTAAGCATGAAGCAATTGCATGGTCTTGGGAGTTCTTGACCAAGGTGCTTGGTCTTGAGGAAGACAGACTCTATCCATCTATTTATGGAGAGGATGATGAGGCGTTCGAGATCTGGAATAAGGAGATTGGTATTCCAGCAGAGCGTATTACACGTTTTTATCGTGACCCAGAGACTGGAGAGTGTGATAATTTCTGGGAGCATGGTGCAGGTCCTTGTGGTCCATGTTCTGAGATCTATTATGACCGTGGAGAGAAGTATGGCTGTGGCAGCCCTGACTGTAAGGTAGGCTGTGACTGCGATCGTTTCATGGAGGTATGGAACAACGTATTTACCCAGTTCAACGGAGACGGTAAGGGTGGATATGAAGAGTTAGAGCAGAAGAACATCGATACTGGTATGGGATTAGAGCGTCTTGCAGTTGTTATGCAGGATGTAGATTCTGTTTTTGATATTGATACTATGAAGGCGATCCGTGATAAGGTATGTGAGCTATCTGGTAAGACCTATCAGAAGGATGCAATGGATGATGTATCGATCCGTCTGATTACAGACCATATTCGTTCAGCAACATTTATGGTTTCTGACGGTATTATGCCTTCTAACGAGGGACGTGGATATGTACTTCGTCGTATCATCCGCCGTGCAGCTAGACATGGAAGAATGCTTGGCATTGATGGTACATTTATGGCAAAGCTTTCTGCAACAGTTATCGCTGAGAGCAAGGATGGATATCCAGAGTTAGACGAGAAGAAGGACTTTATCTTCAAGGTATTGACACAGGAAGAGGAGAAGTTCGATAAGACTATCGATCAGGGTCTTTCTATCTTAGCTGAGATGCAGACTGAGATGGAGAGCAAGGGAGAGAAGATGTTATCCGGCGAGAATGCATTCAAGCTGTATGACACCTATGGATTCCCGCTTGACCTGACACAGGAGATTTTAGAGGAAAAGGGCTTTACCATTGATGAGGAAGGCTTTAAGAAGGCGATGGAAGTACAGCGTGAGACTGCTAGAAAGGCGCGTAAAGTAACCAATTACATGGGCGCAGACGTGACTGTTTATGAGTCTATTGATCCTTCTATTACTTCTGAGTTCGTAGGTTATGATAATTTACAGGTTACTTCCAAGGTATCTGTCATGACAACTGAGACAGAGATCGTGGAGGCTTTATCCGATGGTGAGATTGGAACCATTATTGTGGAAAAGACACCATTCTATGCTACCATGGGTGGACAGCAGGGCGATAAGGGTATCATCCGCACTGCAAATGGTGAGTTCAAGGTTGAGGATACTGTGAAGCTTCTCGGAGGAAAAGTAGGTCATATCGGTAAGATGACAAGCGGTATGATTAAGTCCGGCGATGAAGTGGAGTTGATCGTAGATGCAGAGCTTCGTGCTAAGACATGTAAGAACCATTCTGCAACCCACTTATTACAGAAGGCATTGCGTGAGGTGCTTGGTACACACGTAGAGCAGGCTGGTTCTTATCAGGACAGCGAGCGTACACGTTTTGACTTCAGCCACTTTGCAGCAATGACAGCAGAGGAGCTTGCTAAGGTAGAGCAGATGGTGAACCAGAAGATCGCTGAGCAGATCGAGGTTCAGACAGATGTTATGACCGTTGAGGAAGCAAAGAAGACTGGCGCTATGGCACTGTTCGGTGAGAAGTATGGCGAGACAGTACGTGTCGTATCCATGTCAGATTTCTCCAAGGAGTTCTGTGGTGGTACACATGTTAAGAATACAGCAGATATCGCAGCATTCAAGATCATATCTGAGAGTGGTGTAGCAGCGGGTGTTCGTCGTATCGAGGCGCTGACTGGTGAGAATGTATTTGCATATTATCAGAAGATCGAGGCTCAGCTGGAGGAGGCTGCAAAGGCTGCAAAGGCTACCCCTGCAACTCTTGTTGAGAAGATTGAGCATATGATGGCTGAGATCAAGGCATTACAGAGCGAGAACGAGTCCTTAAAGAGCAAGGCTGCAAAGGAAGCTCTTGGTGATGTTATGGATCAGGTAGTGGAAGTAAAGGGCGTGAAGCTGCTTGCGACCAGTGTACCTGGTGTAGATATGAATGGACTTCGTGACTTAGGTGATCAGCTTAAGGGTAAGCTGGGCGAAGGTGTTGTCGTATTGGCTTCTGAGGCAGATGGCAAGGTGAACCTGATCGCAATGGCAACAGATGGTGCGATGGCACAGGGAGCACATGCAGGTAATCTGATCAAGGCGATCGCTGGCAAAGTTGGCGGTGGCGGCGGCGGACGTCCTAATATGGCGCAGGCCGGTGGTAAGAATCCAGCAGGTATTCCAGATGCAATTGCAGAGGCAAAGAATGCATTAGAAGGACAGATTGCGTAGGATAAAGAAATAGAGCGTTGAGAGCGGATACTTTCAACACTCCTTTTGCGATAGCTAGTTTAAATGAGGAGGCAAAAGATGCGCGTAGACGAGATGAAGAACGAAAGTATTGACAAGAAGGTAAGGGGCTGTCTCAATAATATTTTATTTTTATTTAGTGGAACAGTCCTATATGCCATTGCTGCATTGATTATTGTGCAGTTCTTGCCAGAAAGTATATTGATTCCTTGTGTTGTGGTAATGATTATTGGCTTAGTAATACTTGCTGCTATTAATTTTAATTTTACAAGACGTCAGGGAGAGCACTTGGTACACTTTGTTGTAGATCCAGTGATTGAATTGACAGAGGTGGCAGAGCAGATTTCTAATGGTAATTTTGATGTTAAGATTACATATGAGTCACGGGATGAAATCGGCACCTTGGCAAAGAGTTTTCAGAAAACGACAGTTACCTTGAATCAGATCATTGAGGATTTAGGCTACATTCTTGATGAATTTTCAAAGGGAAATTATACCGTGGAATCCAGATGTAAATCGGCCTATGTGGGAGAGTTCAAGCGGGTAATGGATGGCTTGGACAATACTATTGAGAATATGGATACTACTTTTAGACAAATTCGAGAATCCGCAGATCAGGTGGCGGCAGGAGCGGAGCAGATGGCATTGAACTCTCAGGATCTTGCAAAGGGAGCTGCAGATCAGGCAACGGCAGTAGATGAACTGGTACAGAGCGTGACCATAGTATCCAATCAGGTACAGGCCAATACAGCGTCAACAGATATCGTGCATGATAAGGCGAAAGAAGTTGGTATTGAGGCAAATGTCAGCCAGAAGAAGATGGAGAATCTGACAGAGGCTATGGAGCGTATTTCCGCAACCTCTCAGGAATTGGTAAAGGTCATCGGAGAGATTGAGAGTATTGCATCCCAGACAAATCTGTTATCCCTGAACGCATCCATTGAGGCTGCAAGAGCAGGAGAGGCAGGAAGAGGATTCGCAGTAGTTGCAGAACAGATCCGTATGTTGGCAGAGAGTAGTGCCCAGTCCGCTGAGACTTCCAAGCGTTTGCTGGAGGCAAACCAGAATGAGGTCGATCATGGTAATGAGGTGACACAGCAGACAGCAGAGTCTTTGAATAAGGTATTAGAGGAGCTTGACCATATTATCGGTGAGGTGGCAAATATCCGTATCGCTTCGGATGAGCAGGCTGTTTCTGTAAAGCAGATAGAGAACGGAGTACGTCAGATCGGAGATGTAATCCAGAGTAATTCCGCAGCCTCACAGCAGTCATCCGCTACCAGTGAGGAGCTGTCCGCAGAGGCAGATACGCTGGATGCACTGATTGCGAGATTTAAGCTTTCAAATTAAAAACTATTTTGGGTATCACAATAAATGGTAAAATTGTCTGAATTTTTTTAGTTTTTAGAAAAACGGTTGACGAATCCAAATAATGTGTTATAATGCTTTATAGTGCAATGAATATTACCCAAACAGTTGAATATGCACAATACGCAACTGGAGGGAGGTTAGGTGTGAGATAATGTCTAGTGTAATTGTAAAAGAAAACGAGACTTTAGATAGCGCTTTACGTCGTTTCAAGAGAAACTGCGCAAAGGCAGGTATCCAGCAGGAGATTCGTAAGAGAGAACATTACGAGAAGCCAAGCGTTAAGCGTAAGAAGAAATCTGAAGCAGCTAGAAAAAGAAAGTACAACTAATATGTACTAAAAAGCTATCGCGATGCGGTAGCTTTTTTTATGCAATCAGAAATTGCGAACTATTTTAATATCCCAATTCTTCTCCAATCAAGATAACTTTGATTCTTCCTTCAATGCCACTTCGTCTGGTTATAACGACCTGATTGCAGATGCAGTCAGGAGAGAGGCAGTCTGCACAGACACCAGTGGTGGAGCAAGGAGTCTTCTTGTTCAAACGATGGCAGTTCATCGGAGTGGCAATGTTATGTACTCGGCTAAGAGCTTCCTCCACATTGGCAGCTACCTTGTTCATGCCTACCATAACGATGACATTTTCTGGACCGTAGATAAGGGCAGCGACACGATTGCCATTTCCGTCTATGTTGACGAGCTCACCGTCTACTGTGATAGCGTTGGTGCTCATGAAGTAGAAGTCTGCGGATAGAGCATCGTGGAACATCTTCTTCGTCTCTTCTGGAGATGTGGCAGTATCCCGGTCGATCAATGTAATATTTGGATCATGGCGCAATGCTGTGAGCATTCCAGTATCAACTAAGGTCATAGAACCACCAAAGGATACGGTACAGCCATCCGTCAGATAGGAAAAAGCCTTCTTCTCTGCATCCTCTATCGTAGCGCAGTAGCAGCCTTCCATACGGCGCTTATTGAGATTCTTAATGATTGTATTTGCCACTGTCTCATAGTGCTGTTGCTTTGGACTCATAGTATATCCCCTCCTGTAATCTATATATGTATTGAGTATACCACTTTTTTTCATTCGTGTCCCCTAATTGTCGATTGGAATAGAAAATTTTTGCAGCGGAATCAGAAATGAAGCTTAATTCAAACAGGCTTTGGAGCGGTGTGCGTACTTGACTTTTTGGGATAAGCCGATAAAATGAAAAGAAGTTGTGAAATGTATGTTTGATGTGATAGGACTGGCTAAGGAGGATTGGTATGAGTGAGAATTTGAAAAAAATGATATCTTATTATAAACCGTACCGGGGAGTTTTCTGGGCGGATATGTTTTTTGCGGCGTTGTCAGCAGGAATCGCTTTGGCATTGCCGTTGGTGATTCGCTATGTGACGTCCACCTTGATTTATCTGGACACGGCGACAATCATGCATCAGATAAAAATGATTGCTATTATACTTTTTGCCATGGTGGCAGTGGATTGTTACAGCAAGTTCTTTATTTCGAACTATGGACATGTGATGGGAGCGAAGATCGAGTACAATATGAGGGCTGAGATCTTCGATCATTTCCAGAAGCTGTCCTTTGCTTTTTATGATAATCAGAAGGTGGGACAGTTGATGTCCCGTATTACGACGGATTTATTTGACATTACGGAGTTGATGCACCATGGACCAGAGAATATTATATTGTCGGTCATCAAAATCGTGGGCGCGCTTATTATTTTGATTGGGATTAATCCAATATTGGCATTGGCAGCTTTTATTGTATTGCCGTTTATGCTGGTGTTCGCCTATCAGTTGAACCGAAAAATGCGCCGTGCATTTAAACAGAACCGTGTTAAAATAGCAGAAATCAATGGACAGATCGAGGATAATTTATCTGGAATCCGTGTGGTGAAGTCCTTTGCCAATGAGGAGATTGAAAACCAGAAGTTCAAAGTGGGAAATGATGGTTTCCTGTCTGCCAAAAAGAACAGCTATCACTATATGGGAAGCTTTCATGCTGGATTGGGAGCTTTTACCACATTGATACAGGTCAATGTAATTCTGGCGGGAGCATATATGATTGCCAAGGGAACGGTAAATGTCAGCGATCTTGTGACATTTTTGTTATACATCAGTGTCTTTACAGAACCAGTTCGTACATTAATTGACTTTACGGAGCAGTTCCAGAACGGATATACAGGATTTGAGCGTTTTCAGGAGATCATGGCGATCCAGCCGGACATCAAGGACAAAGAAGATGCGGTGGAGCTTAAGGATGTCAGAGGAGACATCTCCTTTGAAAATGTGTCTTTCCAGTATGAGGAGAATACAGAAAAGGTGCTCAATCACATCGATCTCAATGTGCCAGCCGGTTCCTATATGGCATTGGTGGGCTCCTCAGGAGCAGGAAAGAGTACGCTGTGCTCACTGATTCCACGATTCTATGATGTGACTGGTGGATCCGTGAAGATTGATGGCAAGGATATTCGAGATCTCACCCTAAAGAGCCTGCGAAATCACATCGGTATCGTCCAGCAGGACGTATATCTCTTTGTGGGAACCGTATATGACAATATCCGTTACGGCAGACCGGATGCCACGAGAGAGGAAGTGATCGAGGCGGCGAAAAATGCCAATGCCCATGACTTTATCATGTCACTGCCAAATGGCTATGAAACGGATATCGGACAGCGTGGTATTAAGCTTTCTGGTGGACAGAAGCAGCGTCTGTCTATTGCGAGGGTATTCCTTAAGAACCCACCGATATTGATTTTTGATGAGGCGACATCTGCCCTTGATAATGAGAGCGAGAAGGTGGTACAGGATTCCTTGGAAAAGTTAGCGAAGAATAGGACAACCTTTGTTATTGCACATAGACTTTCTACCATCAAGAACGCAGAGAAAATTCTTGTTCTCACCGATGAGGGAATCGAGGAAGAGGGAACCCACGAGGAACTGCTCGCCCAAAATGGAATCTATGAAAAGTTATATAACATGCAATTTCATAAATAATGAGCACTGCAAAGAGAAGGGGAAGCAAAAGTATATGAAAAATATTTTTATAGAAGGCATTCAAGGAATGGGGAAATCCACGTTGGTAAATAGTCTTTTTTCTGCTATTCCAGAATTGCATGTGTGCCGAGAGGGTGATTATTCACCGGTCGATCTGGCATGGTGTACGTGGATGTCAAAAGAAGAATATGAGGCTGTGTTAAAACGCTACGAACCGATTCGAGATGAAATCATAAAAAATACAGTTCAAGATCAGAATCACTTCGTTGTTTCTTATACAAAAATTATTACAGATATTCCAAATTTCCATAAGGAATTAGAAGAATATGAAGTGTACAACGGGAGAAAATCATTACAGGAACTAAAAGAGATTGTTTTTACAAGGTATCGCAATTTTTCAGAAACGGGTTATCTGTTTGAATGTTCCTTCTTTCAAAATATTATGGAAGATTTGATTTTGTTTCACCAATTAAGTGACGATGAAATTGTAGATTTTTATCGTGAATTATATAGTAAGATCAATAGAGAACAATTTTTATTGCTGTATTTATATAGTGACAAATTGGAGGAAAATATCAAAGCCATTAAAAAAGAACGTTCTGATAATCAAGGAAATGAATTGTGGTATCAGCTAATGATGGAGTATTTGATTCATTCTCCATATGGCAAGAGACATGGATATAGTGCTTTTGATGACATGATAGCTCATTTCAGATATAGACAACAATTAGAACTGCGTGTCATAAGAGAAATAATTGGTGATAGAGCAATGATTCTTCCTGCAAAGGAGTGGAAAATAGAGGAAATCATAAAATTTTTATGAAATATATAGATAGATTTGCAAATTACTAGAAAAACGAGTAGAATATATATGTTTTGGGACTTGTAAGTCGGAAAGGAAGCGGAATACAATGACAAAGATTGATATTATTTCAGGATTTTTAGGTGCTGGAAAGACAACATTTATAAAGAAGATGCTTGACGAGGTATTCGCAGGAGAGAAGATCGTCTTAATCGAGAATGAGTTCGGTGAGATCGGAATCGATGGCGGATTTTTAAAGGATGCAGGAATTGAGATTACAGAGATGAATTCCGGATGTATCTGCTGCTCACTGGTAGGTGATTTTGGCAAGAACTTACATGAGGTAATTGACAAGTATCATCCAGATCGTATTTTAATCGAGCCATCAGGAGTTGGTAAGCTCTCTGATGTTATGAAGTCAGTCATCGACGTGGAGAAGGATGAGGACGTTAAGTTAAATGGATTGATTACAGTAGTCAATGCAGTGAAGGCGACCAAGCAGATGAAGGCATTTGGCGAATTTTTCAATAATCAGATCGAGTATGCTACCACAGTAGTGCTGAGCCGTAGCCAGAATGCGACACCAGAGCAGTTAGAGCTTTGTGTGAAGCAGATTCAGGAACTGAATCCAAAGGCTGCTATCATTACCACAGCATGGGATGCTATTAAGGGCGAGCAGATCCTAAAGGTAGTAGAGGGACAGGATTCTCTGGAAATGAAGCTTATGGCAGAGCAGCATGCTCATCATCATGAGCATCATCACCACGATCATGAGGAGCACGATCATGAGGAGCACGATCATGAGCATCACCACGATCATGAGCATGATGAGAACTGCACCTGCGGTTGTCATGACCATGAGCACGAGCATCATCATGAGCATGACGAGAACTGCACCTGCGGTTGCCATGACCACGAGCATGAGCATCATCACGAGCATGATGAGAATTGCACCTGCGGTTGTCACGATCATCACCATCATCATGCAGATGAGGTATTTACAAGCTGGGGCAAGGAGACTCCTCATAAGTTCACAAGAGAGCAGATTGAGGAAGTCTTAAAGACATTCTGTGAGACTGATGATTACGGTACGATCTTAAGAGCTAAGGGAATGGTAGAGGACGTAAATGGTTCATGGATCTACTTTGATATGGTTCCGGGCGAGTACGAGCTGCGTGACGGCGAGCCAGATTATACAGGACGTCTTTGCGTTATCGGAACAGATATTGATGGACACAGACTGGAAGAGTTATTCGGAATTGCTTAAGTCTGTGACTGTCATTGCGGAATAGAAAGGGATTAATATGCAGGAAATACCAATTTATTTATTTACTGGTTTTATGGACAGTGGTAAGACGACTCTGATTAAGGAGACCTTATTTGAAAATGGTTTTGCAGAAGAGGGCAAGAGTCTTATTATCTGCTGCGAAGACGGTGACGAGGAATATGATGAGGCTGAGTTAAATCGAATTCATGCCAAGCTTGTTATGATAGAGAAGGAAGAAGAGTTTACAGCGGAGCGCTTACAGCAGATTCAGACTGAGTATCTTCCAGACCAGATTTTCTTGGAGTATAACGGAACATGGGGCATGGATACGCTGATGGAGACTGATCTTCCAAAGGGATGGACAATCATTCAGTCCTTGGCGACAGTGGATGCGACCACCTTTGAGATGTACCTTGGCAACATGCGTGCCATGATCATGGAACAGCTTTTTGCAGCGGATGTGGTTATATTTAATCGTTGTGATGACAGCACAGATAAGGGCAAGTTCCGCCGCAATGTCAAGGCGTTGAACCGTAAGGCACAGCTAGTGTACGAGCGTGCAGACGGAACCTTGGACGAGCGTCCAGAGGAGCTTCCATTTGATATTTCTGGGGATGAACTGGATATCACAGATGCAGACTATGCCATCTGGTATATGGACTGTATGGAGAATCCGAAGAAATACATTGGCAAAAAAGTAAAGTTCTTAGGCCTTGTGTACAATCCAGACAAGCTGAAGAACGGTGTCTTTGTACCGGGCAGATTTGCTATGACCTGTTGTGTGGATGATGTGACATTCATTGGATTTAAGTGTAAGTACGCGGATGAGAAAAAGATACCTCACAAGTCATGGATCAACATTACAGCCGAGGTGCGTTACGAATTTGCGAGAGAGTATAAGGGAAAAGGCCCTGTATTATATCCAGTATCCATTGAGCCGGCAGAGAAGCCGGATGATGAACTGGTGTATTTCTCATAAATGTGAATTTTTTGTTGACAAACTCACATTACCGTGATAAAGTGTCAGCATAATCAATTCGAAAAACCGTTGAGAAAGAGTAGTAGGCATCTATTCAATATCACAGAGAGCTGCAGGTGGTGGGATTGCAGTATGGCGAGATTTGCTGAATGGACTTTTGAGGGTGACCTGAACCGATTGGTGTAGGAGTCACCGGGAACCGGGCCCGTTATCCATCCGGCATGTATGATAGTACATGAATGAGTGGACTTTTAGTCAAGATGAGTGGTACCGCGATAATAATTTGTTTATTACCGTCTCAAGCAATAGCTTGGGGCGGTTTTCTTTTTGCAAGCATATTCTTGCAAGGTAGAATAAGTTATCGAAAACCTCTCGACCCTCTCAATACGGATTTTCAAAACTATTTTAAAATCTGGAGGAAAAGATGATGAAAAGAAAAATGATGACAGTAGTACTTATGATGACAATGGCAGTGGCAGCCGTAAGCGGATGTGGCAGTGCAAATGCTGGTGAAGGAAACGCAGCAGAGCAGAATGCAGAGGGAACTGTCTACAAGGTAGGAATCGTACAGTACGTAGATGATGCTTCTCTGAATCAGATTGAGAAGGCGATTGAGGCAGAGTTAGACGCAAAGGGCGCAGAGTTGGGTGTGACATTTGACTATGCAGATTATACATTTAACGGTCAGGCTGATCAGTCGATTCTGACACAGATTGCAGCGGAATTGGTAGCAGATGAGGTGGATATCATTATCCCGATTGCTACACCAGCAGCGGTGGTAATGCAGAGTGCCACAGAGGAGAATCAGATTCCTGTTGTATTTTCAGCAGTATCAGATCCTGTGGGTGCAGGACTTGTGGCAGACAACAACGCACCGGGAGCCAATATTACTGGAACATCTGATGCTATCGATACAGATGCTATCTTCGATTTGATGCTGGCAGCGAACCCAGACACCGTTAAGGTAGGACTTTTATATGATAAGAGTCAGGCATCTTCCTTAGCTTCTATCGAGGCTGCTAAGGCATACTGTGATGAGAATGGTATTGAATATGTAGAAAAGACTGGAACAACATCAGCAGAGGTTCAGGCGGCAGCAGATGCGTTGGTGGCAGAAGGAGTGAATGCAGTATTCACTCCACAGGATAACACCATCATGACAGCAGAGCTTGCTATCTTCGAAAAGTTCACAGAGGCTGGTATTCCACATTACACTGGTGCAGATTCCTTTGCATTGAATGGAGCATTCTGTGGCTACGGTGTCAACTATGAGGATCTTGGAACCAAGACAGCAGATATGGTAGTTGAGGTTCTGGTAAATGGCGCAGATCCGGCAGCTACACCAGTACAGACCTTAGAGCGTGGAATCGTGACCGTGAACACAGAGACAGCAGAGGCAGTTGGATTGGATTATTCCATGTTTGCAGATATGTGTTCTGAGCTGGTAGAGGTGGTTACTGCCGAAAACTTTGAATAAATAAAAATATTGAGGTTACATTATGGAATCTATTATCACATTATCCATCGTGCAGAGTGCATTAGAGCTTGGTTTTATATATGCACTGGTTGCACTGGCACTTTTTATATCATTTAGTATCTTAAATATTGCAGATCTTTCCACGGACGGATGCTTTACCTTAGGCTGTGCAGTGTGCGCCACAGTGACACTGGCAGGACATCCGATATTGGGATTGCTTGCAGCAATGTTGGCTGGTGTATGTTCCGGTTTTATCACTGCATTTTTGCAGACCAAGATGGGAATTCAGTCAATCTTGGCAGGAATCATTGTAAATACCGGACTTTATACCATTAATATTGCTGTTATGGGATTTGCCTCCAACGTGAATCTGTTCGCCTGTGATTCTATTTTTACATGGGCAAAGGATGCCATCGGAGGAACATGGTATAAGTTGATCGTGGCAGCGGTAATCGTGATTATAGTGGGCATTCTGGTATCACTTTTCTTAAATACAAGACTTGGACTTTCCATCCGGGCGACTGGTGATAATCCAGATATGGTTCGGGCATCCAGTATCAACACCAGTCTGATGATTACCATTGGACTTTGTGTAGCAAATGCCCTCACTGCCTTGTCAGGAGGATTATTGGCACAGTATCAGAAGTCCTGTGATATCAATCTTGGAACTGGTATGGTGACGATCGCGCTGGCGAGTCTTATTATTGGTGAGTCCATCATTGGTAAAGGTAGCATGCTAAAAAGAGTGGCTGGAGTCATTTTGGGAAGCTGCCTGTACCGCTTTATTGTGGCAGTAGCACTTCGTATGAATGTGCCGGCTGAGTGTTTAAAGCTGGTGTCATCCATTATCGTAGCGGTGGCAATTGCACTTCCATATCTGAAGAAACAGTCTGCATTCTACAAGCAGAAGAGAATTGCTAAGGCAGAGAACCAGATCTATATTAAGGAAATTTTGGCACAGGAAGAAAAGGAAAACGGAGGAGAAGTGTAATATGACAGTAGAGAATAATGCAATGCTTATTATGAAAAATGTCACCAAGACCTTCAATCCGGGAACCGTGAATGAAAAATGTGCGCTGAATAATGTGAGCCTTACTTTGAAAAAGGGTGACTTTGCAACCATCGTGGGAAGTAACGGTGCAGGAAAGTCTACACTTTTTAATGCGATCACAGGTTCTTTCTTTGCAGATAGAGGACTTATCCTGCTGGGTGGCGAAGATATTACCTATCAAAAGGAGCATGTAAGAAGCAAGGTCATCGGACATCTTTTTCAGGACCCACTTAAGGGTACTGCACCACATATGACCATTGAGGAGAATATGGCACTTGCCTATCTTCGTACCACCACATCTAAGAATGCTTATTTCAGTAGAATCAAGGCGGCGGACAAGAAGAAGTTCAGAGAACAGCTTGCTTTGCTTGATATGGGCTTAGAAGACCGGATGAAGCAGCCGGTGGGATTGCTTTCTGGTGGACAGCGTCAGGCACTTACACTGTTGATGGCAACTATGGTGACACCGAAGATCTTACTTTTGGATGAGCACACGGCGGCGTTAGATCCTGCCACAGCAGAAAAGGTGTTGACACTGACGAAGCAGATCGTAGCAGAGCGTGAGATTACCTGCCTTATGGTAACCCACAATATGCATCAGGCACTGGAGCTTGGAAACCGCACTCTGATGATGGATTCTGGAAATATCGTGCTGGATGTGGCAGGAGAAGAGCGTGCTACGATGACTGTGGATGATTTATTACAGCAATTTGCACTTCGTGCTGGAAAAGAGTTGGATAATGACAGAATTCTTTTCTCTAAAGTTGAATAATAAATATAAATAGAAAATATAGGAAAAGTCGTTGAAATATCTCGACTTTTCCTTTATTATAGTAAAGTGAGTCACGAGCGGCGAGAAACGAGTCTAAGGGGACTCGAATAGAACAAGAGATTTTTAGGAGGTCGTTATGTATCCGATTGTAAGAAGAGAGAAGCTGGCAGATAAGATTTATCTTATGGATGTCAAAGCACCACGTGTGGCACAGTATTGTGAACCGGGACAGTTCGTAATCGTTAAGATTGATGAGGTGGGAGAGCGTATTCCACTTACTATCTGTGATTATGACAGAGAAGCTGGTACGATCACAATCGTATTCCAGACAGTAGGTGCATCCACAGAGCGTATGGTAGCATTACAGGAAGGTGATGCATTCCAGGATTTTGTTGGACCACTTGGATGTCCATCTGATTTAATCTATGAGGATATTGAAGAGTTAAAGAAGAAGAAGATTTTATTCGTTGCAGGTGGTGTTGGAACTGCACCAGTATACCCACAGGTAAAGTGGTTACACGAGCATGGTGTAGACTGTGACGTTATCATGGGATCAAGAAACAAGGATTTATTAATTCTTGAGGACGAGATGAGAAAGGTTGCAACTAACCTTTATGTAACAACTGATGATGGTTCCTATGGTTTTCATGGTACAGGAACTGCACAGTTACAGGATCTGTGGGATAAGGGTGTTCGTTACGATCACTGTGTTGCAATTGGACCAATGATTATGATGAAGTTTGTCTGTAAGCTGACAAAGGAGCTTGGTATTCCAACTGTTGTATCCTTAAATCCAATCATGGTAGATGGAACTGGTATGTGTGGAGCATGTCGTGTTCTGGTTGGTGACGAAGTGAAGTTTGCATGCGTAGATGGACCTGAGTTCGATGGACATCTGGTAGATTTCGATCAGGCAATGCAGCGTCAGCAGCAGTACAAGACTGAGGAAGGCAGAGCAATGCTTAAGTTACAGGAAGGCGATACACATCACGGCGGATGTGGCGAGTGTCACTAATCCGACGAATCATACATAGATGTATTGAGCCAGAAGAGATAAGACTTTATCATAATGGAGGTAAATATGGACGTAATGAATAGAGTACCGGTTCGTGAGCAGGACCCACAGGTTCGTGCAGCGAATTTCGAGGAAGTATGTTTAGGATATAATGAAGAGGAAGCAATGGCAGAGGCTGCTCGTTGCTTGAATTGTAAGAATGCACAGTGTATGAAGGGATGTCCTGTATCAATCGATATTCCTGGATTTATCGCACAGGTGAAGGAAGGAAACTTTGAGGAGGCTTACCATATCATCAGCAAGTCTTCTGCACTTCCAGCAGTCTGTGGACGTGTATGCCCACAGGAGAACCAGTGTGAGGGTAAGTGTATTCGTGGTATCAAGGGTGAGCCAGTTGCTATCGGTAAGTTAGAGCGTTTTGTTGCTGACTGGGCAAGAGAGAATGGAATCAAGCCTAAGAAGGCTGAGAAGATGAATGGTCACAAGGTAGCTGTTATCGGTTCTGGCCCTGCAGGTCTTACTTGTGCAGGTGATCTGGCTAAGTTAGGTTACGAAGTAACTATTTTTGAGGCACTGCATGAGGCAGGCGGTGTATTGGTATATGGTATTCCTGAGTTCCGTCTTCCAAAGCAGAAGGTCGTAGCAGCAGAGGTTGAGAACGTAAAGGCTCTTGGCGTTAAGATCGAGACCAACGTTGTTATCGGTAAGTCTGTTACTATCGATGAGTTAATGGAGAAGGAAGGCTTTGAGGCTGTATTTATCGGCTCTGGAGCAGGACTTCCAAGATTCATGGGAATCCCAGGCGAGCAGGCTATGGGTGTATTCTCTGCAAATGAGTTCCTGACAAGAAACAACCTGATGAAGGCATTCTTAGAGGGATATGACACACCAATCAAGGCTGGCCAGAAGGTCATCGTAGTTGGTGGTGGTAACGTAGCAATGGATGCTGCTAGAACTGCAAAGCGTCTTGGCGCAGAGGTACATGTTGTATATAGACGTAGTGAGGATGAGCTTCCTGCACGTAAGGAAGAAGTACATCATGCAAAGGAAGAGGGAATCATCTTTGATCTTCTTCAGAACCCAACAGAGCTGTTAGTAGATGAGAACGGCTGTGTTAAGGGTGCTAAGGTCATCAAGATGGAGCTTGGTGAGCCAGATGCTTCTGGTAGAAGAAGTCCAGTAGAGATTTCAGGATCTGAGTATGAGATCGAGGCTGATACTGTTATCATGTCTCTTGGTACATCTCCAAACCCATTGATTTCTTCCACCACAAAGGGATTAGAGATCAATCGCAGAAAGTGTATCGTAGCTGAGGAAGAGACCGGCGCAACATCTAAGGATGGTGTATACGCAGGTGGAGATGCCGTAACAGGTGCTGCAACTGTTATCCTTGCAATGGGAGCTGGTAAGGCTGCTGCAAAGGGTATTGACGAGTACTTAAGCAATAAATAAGATTCCGTACAATACAAAGGAGACAGTTTTATATGAACGAGGAACGCCAAAAAGCAAGAAAACATGGTATTCGTTTATTTCTTTCCTGCTTATGTATTGCTTGCGTATGCTTTGGAATAGTTGCTTATCTTGTGATCGCCTTTAGGCAGGGAGAGCTGACCAACCCAAGAATTGTTACCATCTCAAAAATCATTGTCTTTATAGGTGTATTTTTTCTGGTGATTGCTTTTGGGCACGTGTTGCCGAACTTAATCTCGCGCAATAAACAAAAATCAGGAGAAAGTGGTACCTCTAATATTTTGGGTGAAACAAACATGCGGAGGGCTTTGGAGAAATACATCCCTAATGGAGAAACCCTGCTGGCGGGTATACACGCGGTAGGAAAGGAAACCAAGGCGATATGCGTATTTGGAGAGTGTACACTTGCAGAGGACAGGCTGCTTCCCGATAAAAGCGGAAGAACGGTCACAATAAGCAAGCAAAAGTATTCGGCTTATGACCTTTATATTGGTATCACACAGTATTCTCTGGTCATGGCTGATTGCGAAGCCTATCGCTATTACTATCAGTTCGACAATGAAGCGAGTGGTAGGGAGACGGATATAGAGATGGTCACCAATGATATTCTCCTGGCTGATATTGGAAAGTGTTTCCGCTTGGCGGACATTCAAAGCTGTGAAGTCAAAAAGGGATGGATGGGTTCTGTGAATTGTAATATTACAATGAAGAACGGAAGCTACTTTAAGCTCATGTTTCCAAAACTTGGCGGGATTAGCGGGGATATGCCACACCATACGGAGTACCGGGATGCAATTATTGCACGATTGAGCGGAAGTAATATATAAAGCTTTATGGATAACGAATTCCTGTTTATTGGATTGACAGTTATAAAAATTGGACATGCCAAAAACGCCGACAGATTTTTATCTGTCGGCGTTTTCTTTTCATGTCAGATCATATGTATATGTATATGATCTAATCAAGATTGATATGTTTTCTTACGATGACAATGCAGATGACATATAATGCAAGCATAAAGAAGATGGTTAATAAGGAAGATGTCCATATCATATTATACCAAAGATCGGATAATGGCGTTGCTGCTTCAAAAAGCTCAGAATGTGATATGCTAAAACTAAATGTCATCATGGTGTTGAGAATCTGTTCTACAAAGTAGATGGCAATACCAGCTACAATGGAGAATCCTATCTTGTTCTGGTTGAAAAGCTGTCCGATGGACATGCTGGCATATACCAAGAGCAGATAGGAGACACAGGAGATAATTAGGTTAAGAATAATAACTGCCCAGAACTCGCCTGGGGATATTCCTATCGTGCTAAATGATACGTTGAGTTCTGTCCAGAACTCTGCATTAAATGCTTCAAAGATCTTTCCGTGTGTAGCTCCGATAAGAAGCATGAAAACGGAGAGGAGCAGTAAAAGCAGTGCGCCTAACATCCAACAGAAAGAAACTAGCAGCTTTACATGAAATGTACTCAGTGTGGATACTGGAAGGGTATGGGTCAGATATCCCTGATCGGAATACATTGTCTTATAAAAGTGAACACACACATATACATAGGTTACGATAAATAATGCAAAGATAGATAGACCATATAAAAGCATTAATGAACTAGTAACAAATTCGGAAAAATCTGTATTGACATCTGGGTTCATCAGAGCAAAGACGATGGTTCCGAGCAAGGTAACACCGAGTACCAGTCCATAGATTGCCAGCATGACCTTTGATGTGTTCTTAAATTCATGTTTGATTAACTTTCCTAACATCTGAATACCTCCCTGAATAGTGCATCAACTGACTTTCCCTGCTTCATTCGAATGTCGTCTACAGAAGAAGCGAGTCTTATCTGTCCGTTCTGAATGAAGATGACTTCGTCTAAGATATTCTCGATATCTGCAATCAGGTGTGTAGATATCAAAATGGAAGCCTCTGGGTCATAGTTGGAGAGTATGACGTCAAGGATATAATCCCTAGCGGCAGGATCGACGCCAGCAATCGGTTCATCTAAGATGTAGAGGTCAGCTCTGCGGCTCATAACAAGGATGAGCTGAACCTTTTCCTTGGTTCCCTTAGACATGGTCTTGAGCCTTGTCTTTGGATCAATCTGTAACTTTTCTAACATGTCATAAGCGCGCTTGCTCTCAAAGTCTGCATAGAAGTCTTCAAAAAAAGAGATGACATCGCAAACACGCTGGTTCATGTTCAAGTAGGTGTGGTCTGGTAAATAAGAAATGCACTTCTTGCTCTCTACGCCAATCGGATTTTCCTTCATGTATATCGTACCCGAAGTCGGGGTAAGTAGACCGTTAATTAGCTTGATAAGAGTAGTCTTACCACTGCCGTTTGGCCCTAAGAGCCCAATGATATGTCCGCTCTCAATGGCAAGAGAAATATTATCGAGGGCAGTCTTGTATCCGTATTTTTTCGTAATATCCTTACATTCTAATAAGGTACTCATTTTGCGTCCCCTTTCATTGTCTGATTCATAAGAGAGAGTATCTCTTCATTTTTAAAGCCAAGTTTCTGCATTAAGTCTAAAAACTCGTTGATTTTTTTCTTTGCAAGTGAAGATTTCAGTTCTTCGATCATGTTGATGTCCTCCGTGATAAATCGTCCACTGGTACGCTGTGAATATACCAATCCAGTGCGTTCGAGTTCTGTGAATGCCTTTTGCATCGTATTCGGGTTGACTGAGGCCTCGGCTGCAAGATCACGCACGGACGGAAGCTTATCACCGGGTGCATACTTGCCCGAAACGATATCCATCTGAATACGTTCTACGATTTGCAGGAAAATAGGTCTGTCAGAATCAAGTTCCCATGCCATTCTTTCACCTCATTTCTGTGTTGTCTATTGTACTAAGGCAATAATACAATTATACAAATAAAAAGTCAATAACATTTTTCAGAGAGATAAGATTTTCTTATCCCTGTCTCTTTTTTGGTAATGAGAAATTGCCGATATACGAAGTATAGTTGATATGAGTTATGTGAAAGGACAAACATGGAATTGCACAAGGTCAAGGAGGTCAGCAGGGTCTCCGCGGGGAGTAGTAACAGCAAGAAATCAAGAAAAGAAAAGCGAAAGCAATGGAGTATTCAGTTCATAGAGTTGCTCTTGCAGGAATATGAGGAAGAAGAACAGGATAAAGAGCGATCAGGAACTAGGAACGGACGGAGATATCGCGAGAGGTCACAGTCTGAGGGAGACTTAGAGTACGAATATGATCCTCGTATTGTACTTAAGGGGGAAGAACCGGTTCCGGTGGATTGGGATTCCTTTGAGATGACTGGGGAGTGGGTAGAACCGATTCTTACATCGGAGATCTATGAAGACATCATCGACAGTGTCAAGAAAGTTGGAAACTGGAAGGCAAATATTTTATATAAGATTGCGAATACTGTGATGCAAGATTACTATGACGGAAAGCTTGATAGGGCGGCAGTCGGGGAATTATTCTATGAATGCTATGTAAAGTGTGTGGAGAAGAATCATAAGATCGCTTCTTCAGAGAAAAAGAAGCATGGGGTGTTATGGACGCTATATGAATATTTTGCCAGAGTCAATGCTAGAAAGAGTGTAGCTCAAAATGAGCGGGAAGGTCGCAGACTGGTAGAAAAGTGTGGCCTTAATTGGGCTGGCACCACCTATTATAATGCAAAGTATTATTATTTCTGTGAGGAGGTACAGCAGTTACTGCGCAGTGCATGTGATGAGATAGCGACAGAAGAAGGACTTGGAGGAATTGATTATGCTGATATGGACAAGCAGACACAGTTTTTCAAGGTGGGAGGTCTGTCTTATCACAGTGTATTTGTATGGGTGCAGCAAAAGGACAATCATCCGGGAAATCAGTATGGAATGAAGGAGATAAAGAGAGTGCCGCCAGAGAAGTTCGTATATCTCTATCGCAATCATTTTGCAGAGAATGAGAAGAGCGGAATCGGACTCTTGGAGAGATGTATGAAAAAGGCCGAGGACGGTACTCAAAATCAATTATGGCGCAGCTTCATGCTCGGAGATGGAAGAGACTACCACAATGGTATGAGCTATCTGCTGGAGGGAAGCATTCTGGATGAGGAAGATGAGAAAGTATACGGGGAAGCCATGGGATTTTTGCAGAATTTTATACTATATCGTGTATCTGGATGTGTAGAATTCTTGCGGATATAAATACCCTGCGATAAAGGTATACGATACGAAGAAATAAAGAACCCCAAGAGCCGCTTTAGCTGGCACTTGGGGTTTCGTAATAGAATGAATTTGTGCTAATGTGTAATATTCTCGTTTAGCAGACAGGATAAAAGTCTGTCATTATCCTCTGGATTCATAAAGCAGAAACGGATATACTTGTTATCCAAGAATGGGAAGGTGGAACAGTCACGAATCATCATCTTTTCTCGGATAGAGCGGTCAAAGAGGTCCTGCGAAGTTAGGTCATCCTTAAGGATGCGGACTAACAGGAAGTTACCGCTTGGCTCGTATACCTTGAAGTCTGGATGCTTCTTCAATAGATTATAAATACGGCTTCGCTCTGCGGAGATTAAACGCTTAGTCTCTTCGATATAAGAGGTATCACGGAACATAGTCTCTCCCGCAATGACAGCAAGAGAGTTGATGGTCCATGGATTCTTTCTGGTATTGATGGACTTGATCAGGTCACGGTTGCCAGTAATGGCATAGCCCAGTCTTAGTCCCGGTGCAGCGAAGAACTTAGAAGTTCCACGCAGGATTACGATGTTATTATAATAATTTGTCAGCGGTACGGCAGAGATATCATCCATATTGTCTGCGAACTCCACATAGGTCTCGTCCACCATGACATAGATATCATGCTGCTTGCAGGCATCTAAGATGTGACGCATCTCGCTACGGGTAATGCAGGAAGAAGTCGGATTATTTGGATTACAGATAACCAACAGGTCAATGCTTTCATTCAAGTGAGTAAGGAATTCTTCCACATCCAGATGGAAGTTGTCCTTTTCCTTTAATGGATAGTAGAGAGTGGTTCCACCGCCAAGGGCAATCTCACGCTCATATTCTGAATAGGTAGGTCCGATGACCAGAGCCTTCTTTGGATGCTCGATCTGAATGAAGAGGGAGATCAGCTCCGTAGAACCGTTACCTACGATAACATTTTCATATTCTGTGCCGCAGTAATCTGCAATGCATTTGCGCAGAGAGGTGTACTCACGATCCGGATAAGTGGTGATAGCATCAATCTTCTCGGCTAAGGATGCACGAAGAAGAGGGGAGACACCAAGTGGGTTGACATTGGCGGAAAAACTAATGATCTCTTCCTTTTTGATGCCGTAGATTTCTTCTATTTTCTCTAAATCACTTCCGTGGAAATGGTCTTTGTGTTTTATCATTGATAAGTCCTCCAATTTAGTTTATAATCTATTATAGTCATTGCGAGTAAAAAAGCAATAGAAAAGCAGGTGTCGATTTGCGTAAACGGATACAGAAGCTAGCAAGGGGAGAGTTCGAATACGCCAGACCGCTTCTTTCGTTTTCAACGGATAAAGTTGATATTGAAATACTAGAAGGGAAGGACTACACGGGAGATTTCGTCATTACGAGTGCAAATCGTGTACCAATGCGCGGGGTGGTATATACCTCAGATGCGAGAATGGAGTGCCTGACACCACAGTTTGAAGGGGAAGAAGTACGGATTCGGTATCAATTTCATAGCAACGGATTAGTTGAAGGGGATATTCAGAAGGGTGAATTTTTTATTATTTGTAACCAGGGAGAATATAACCTTTCTTTTGTTGCGTCCATTTCTAAGCTGTATGCAGAGACTTCTGTCGGCAGGGTACGTTCCTTAAATGACTTCCATGCCCTTGCCAAGGAAAGTGGGACAGAGGCATATCACCTGTTTTACTCCAAGAATTTTAAGAATATCATCAAGCGTGACGAAAAGAGACAGCGCTTATTATACGAAGGATTAAGTAAGGGGGCTACCTCATCCCAGAAGGTGGAGGAGTTCCTTGTGGGCATCCAGAAAAAGCAGATGGTAGAGATTACCTTAGAACAGCAGGATGCAGAATATTATCATGTCACTGAGTCTCGCAAGGAGATGCTTACATTGCGCAAGAGCCAGTGGGGCTATGTGGATATTCGTGTATGGACGGATGCGGATTTTATTTTGCTGGGAAAGCAGCATTTGACAGAGGAAGACTTTTTGGGCAGTGTCTGCAACTTTGAGTATTATATCAGAGAGGATGCCCTACATGCAGGAAAGAACTTTGGTAGAATCTATTTTGAACTGCCCGGTGAGAAGCTTACTTTTTCTATCTGTGCTTCTGGCATGCCAAAGCGGGAGACGCCGATTCAGTCAGAGCATCGTGAGCTGGAAACGGGACGAGTTCAGTTGATGACGCTTTATATGGATTATCGTTTGAAGAAGATCGTGACGGGTGTCTGGGCGAACCAATCCATCGATATATTAAATCACCTGATGGCGCTTGCGCCGGAGTATGACCTGTATCCGCTTATGAAGGCACAGGCTCTTCTGGTGAATAAGCAGCGGCAGGAAGCGGCTTGGATCATGGAGGATTTTAAGCGCAATTGCACGGCGAGAGAGACGCCGGAATGGGGATATTATCTCTATCTGTGTACGCTGGTAGAGAGAGAACCTTCTTATGTGGATCGGATTGCGGAGGAGATCGAGATTCTATTTCGCAAGAATCCGGATAGCTCGCTACTGTTCTGGATCTTGTTATTTATGAGAGAGAGTTATCACAAGAATCCTTCCAAGCGTTACAAGGCGATTGAACAGTGGGTCATCCAGAGGGAGCATAGAAGCCCATATCTGTATCTGGAAGCTTATTATCTGCTGTGGCAGGACCCATATCTGCTTTCGCGCATGGGAGAATTCGAGATTGAAGTACTGAACTGGGCGCGCAAGCAAAATGCGATCTCAAAGGACATTGCGTTACAGGTGATGCACATTGTGCCGAGGCTTCGGGAGTTCGATCCTTTTGTCTATCGGATATTGGAAGAGTGCTATCTGGTGTGCCCTAAGGATGAGATGTTGTCGACTATCTGTGGATATCTGATCAAGGGACAGCGATATGAGAAGAAGTACCATAAGTGGTATGAGATGGGGATTGAGCATGAGATTCGGATCACCAGTCTGTATGAGGCATATTTGATGTCTTTGGATAACAGACAGGTGGGAAGCGTACCGAAGATGATTCAGATGTATTTCCAGTATGACAGTACGCTATCCTATCAGCAGAAGGCAGTTCTTTTTGTGAACATTATTGCAGGTAAGCAGCGTCAGCCAGAGGTCTATCAGAAGTACAGACGGACGATTGAACAGTTTGCTATGGAACAGATGGAAGCAGGGCATATCAGTGATAATCTGGCGGTGATTTATGATGAGATGCTGCGCTTAGGAGTGCTGAACAAGGAACTGGCACATCGGTTGTCTGGAATTTTATTCACCCATAAGCTGACCTGTCTGGATAGACAGGTGTCACGGGCGATTATATGGCATGAAGAGTTGAAGGAACCACAGATCGTGCCTATCGTAAATGGAGAGGCATATTTTAGAGTATATACGCCGAATTATTGTATCATCCTAGAGGATACCAGCGAGAATTATTTTTGCAGGAGCGTATCTTATCAGGATGAGGCATTGATGCATCCGGAGGTCTATCTGGAGCGTTGCCTTGCACTTGCTCCTGATGAGCTTTCCTATGCATTATATTATATGAGAGGAAGCGGAACGAACAGGGAGCTTGCAACGGGGGATAGTGGCTATGTGTTAAAGCTTTTGCAGGCAGAACAGATCAGTCGCCAGTGTAAAGCAGAACTGATGCCGGAACTGATTGCTTATTATCAGAGAAAGGAACAGGACTTTGTACATAGCGATGATGCGATAGAGCAGTACTTAAAGCAGGCGGGAACCGATTTGCTGACTGCGGAGACGAGACGACATCTGATCGAATTATTGGCAGAGGCTCATATGTATGAACAGGCTTATGAGTTGGTTCAGGTGAATGGATATGATTATCTGGGACATGCGGCGAGAGTTGCACTGTGCAGCTATGGAATCACCAATATAGGGTTCGAGGAGGACGATTTCCTGTTGGGTTTTGCAGAGAGTACCTTTGCACAGGGAAAGTATAATGATGTAATACTGATTTATCTCTGCAAGTATTACAACAGTGCCACTAAGGCGATGGCGAAGCTTTGGAAGGTGGCTGGAGAGTTTCAGATCGATACCTTTGATCTGGAGGAGCGAATACTGACCCAGATGCTCTATACCACAGACTATACGCCATATGCGGAGGCGATTTATGACAGTTATTATGCTGGAGGCGGCAGAGAGTTCGTGTGCATGGCTTATCTGTCATACTTTGCAAATAGTTATCTGACAGGGGATGCGCTGGTGCCCAATCATGTATTTGTGCAGATCAAGGAACGATTACTAAAGGGACAGGAGCTAAATGGAGCTTGTAAGCTGGGACTCTTGAAGTATTTGTCAGAGAAGGATCATCTATCGGAAAAGCAGCTTGATATTGCAGATATGCTACTGGGAGAATATACGGGGAAGAATATTTGCTTTGCATTCTATCGCAAGCTTCCGCCGATGTTACAGCGCAAGTATCAGTTGTATGATAAGTTTTTTATTGAATACCACACAGACCCAGATAAGCGGGTGACGGTACATTATCGTATGGGGGAAGAGGAGTACCAGACGGAGGATTTGATAGAGGTTTATGACGGAATCTATGTCATGGAATTTATACTGTTCTTTGGAGAAGCAGTGCAGTATTATATTACAGAGAACGATGGTGGCGCTCCACAGGTGATGGAGAGTAATTGTATTTCCAATAACGATATTTTTGCTCAGGAGAATCAGGGAAGATATTCCAGATTGAATGAGATATTATTGCAGGCTACACTTGAGGATCAGGAGGTGCTCAAGCGTCAGATGAAGAATTATTATGGTATGCTCAAGGTGACAGAAAAAGCATTTAAGCTGCTGTAACAGAGGAATGGAAGAATGGACAACCACTTTTATCTCGGCATTGATTTAGATGATGAAAATGCCGTGATCAGCTATTATGAATTGAATATGAAGGAACCTGATACCTTGAGTACAGTGGCTGGCAGTGAAGTGTTCCAGATTCCAGTATTGCTGACCAAGAAAAAGGGGATTGGACAGTGGTTCATCGGAGAGGAAGCCAAAAAGCTCGCGGTGCAGCAGGGGCAGGATGGAATTGACCGACTTTTGGAGCGGGCTATTAAGCATGAGAAGATTTGCATTGAGGGAGAGGATTATCCAGCGGAGGAGCTTCTGACCTTGTATCTTAAGAAGTTGCTGCTTTTGGCAGGAAGTCTGGGAAAAAGAGGAACACCAGACACGCTGGTAATCTGTCTTGCGAAGCTATCGAGAGAGACGACAGAGCTTTTAGGAGGAATAGCGCCAAAGCTGGGACTGGACAGAGAACAGGTCATACTGATGGATCGCAAGGAATGTTTTTATTATTTTGTGTATCATCAGAGAGAAGATATCTATCTACATGATGTCTGCCTGTTTGATTACAGAGGTGAGGATATCCGGTGCTGCAGACTTTCTAGGAATCTACATACGACACCGCAGCTTATTACGCTCACGGAGGAGATACGCCGGATGGATGCCAGTGAAAGAGACGAGGCATTTCTTAAGGTGTTGCAGGATGCATTCCGAGGACAGATCATATCTACTTCCTATCTGGTGGGAGATGGATTTGAAGGTGGCTGGATGAAGCAGTCAGTAGCCTTTTTGTGTAAAGGGCGAAGAGCCTTTGTGGGAAAGAATCTTTATTCCAAGGGGGCTTGCTATGCAGCGGCGGTATTAGAGAAGCAGTATCCGTGGCAGTATGTATATCTTGGCGACAATGAGATGAAGGTCAATTTGTGCCTAAAGGTACATAATAGAGGGAAATTGGAGTTCTTTACTCTAATCAGTGCCGGTGACAACTGGTATGAGACCTTGGGAGAATGTGAAGTGATTCTGGATGGTACACCAGAGATTGATTTTTGGTTGCAGCCGCCGAACAGCAGGGAAGCGAAGATTGAAAAGTTAGAGCTGGCGGATTTGCCAGAGCGCCCGAATAAGACATCGCGGCTTAGAATCACGGCAAAGCCATTATCGGATTGCAAGGTGCAGATACAGATCAAGGATCTTGGCTTTGGAGAGTTGTTCAAGGGTTCAGATAAGGTATGGGAATATATTATGTCCTTTGAGGAGGAGAGCATATGGGAGAATTAATATTATGTAATCAGATGCTCACGGCTTTTCCATATTATATCGATCA
Source organism: uncultured Roseburia sp. (assembly GCA_964491235.1). Lineage (GTDB taxonomy): Bacteria > Bacillota > Clostridia > Lachnospirales > Lachnospiraceae > Roseburia. Next base: position 78,619 of record CAZBFN010000004.1, on the reverse strand, counting down.
GGCTGCCATTAATGTATATTCATTAGAAGAACTGAGTTATTATATTGAGCATAATATGTATCTTCTGGATGCTGGTTTTATGAACGAGGAACTATGCAATTGGGTGGACAGGGAACTGGGACTTGCCCAGACTGCGGAGAAGCTTCGGGAGATTTATCAGCGTGGCGGTGGCTTGTCAGAGTTCGTGACGGTACTGTTAAGGGAATCTGGATATTGTAGTCCAGAGCAGATCAGGCAGATTACGGTGAATCTCACAGAACTGGAACACAAGTCAGAATATGAGTGTGGTAAGATGCGTGCGGATCGTTATGCACAGAATAGGCGATATGTGAACGCAATTTATGAATACCGCAAGCTGTTAGAGCGTAAGGATGGGCAGGATGACGAGCTGGTGGGCAATGTCTGGCATAATCTGGGAAATGCCTATGTGGGCTTGTTCTTATTTGAGGAAGCGATATCCTGTTTTATGAATGCATATGGATATAATCTGAATCTAGAATCCTTACGGGAATGCCTGTATGCCTGTCGATGTGCGCCGGATAATAGCCGCATTCAAAGGATTGCTGCGGCAAAGGAGATATCCGAGGAACAGTTGGATGAGATCATGAATGAGATCACAGGGATGAGCCGGATGGAGGATATCAGGCAGTTTGAGGAGCAGCTAGAAGAATGGATTGCAGCAGGGCAGGAACAGGAAATTATCCAGATTGTGGATGAATGGAAAGATACTTATCGAAAAAATTGTAGAATATAAGGAAGCGGCATATGTTTTTTAAGAAAAAGAAAAAAGCAAGTGATTTTGAGAAGAAGATTAGTGAACTGGACACCACAGTCCTGATGGAAAAAGACTATAAGAATGCCAGAAAGATCGAGCAGTATGTGGTGGAGCGATTGGAGCAGATCATTGAAGTGACCAAGGAGATTGAGGACGAAAAGTCTGAATATCGTATGGTGACATCTTATCTGAATGATATACAACTTCTGGAGGATATGCCTCAGGAGGAGCGGGATAAGATTACAGAGGTTGCAGTCAATGTGGTACAGTTGAATGCGTCACGGACAGAGTTTCTAAACTCTGCCAAGAAGCTTTCTGATGCGCAGTTTGCTCAGTTAGAGCAGGAGGAGCAAGAGATTCCATCTGCGATTAAGCGACTTACCGCCAATGAGATGTATCGGGATACCTTGAAGAAGGATATGAAGTATCTGGAACGTGAGAAGTCGGAATGGGCACTTCGTAAGGAATATTTGGGACACCAGCAGAAGAATTTAAAGTATCTTCTCTATATATTGGTGGGACTTGCAGCGACAACAGCGGTGGTCATGGCAATTTTGCAGATCATCACAGGAGCAGATTTCTATTATGGATGGATGGCACTTGCCTTTATAGCTGCAGTGAGTGTCTGCGGAATCTATATTAAGATACAGAATGACTTGTCTGAGATTGCCGTGGCAGAGCGGAATCAGAACCGCGCCATTGTATTGCAGAACAAGGTGAAGATCAAGTATGTCAATATTGCAAATGCTGTGGATTATGCATGCGAAAAGTATCATGTGAGAAGTGCAGCAGATCTTAATCAGCAGTGGGAATACTATCTAGAGGCAGTCAAGGAGCGTGAAAAGTATCAACGTACCAATGAGGATTTAGAGTATTATAACATCAGACTGATTCGTGCGTTGTCACAGTATAAGTTCTACGATGCCCAGGTGTGGGTATCACAGGCGGTAGCATTGGTAGATCCAAAGGAAATGGTCGAGGTAAAGCATGGTCTGATTAATCGTAGACAGAAGCTTCGTAGCAGAATAGAATACAATCTCGGTATTGTGAAGGAACAGAAGGCAGAGGCAGAGCAGCTTTTGGATAAGGTCGGAGATATGAGACCACAGGTAGAACAGATTTTGTTTGCGATTGATAAGTTCAGCGAATCCATCTAATTTGGCGAGGGAATCTAAAATAAGTATGCACCAACTTGATTTTTAGAACATAGATTATTATGGAATAAGAATTGAGAGAGGAATATGCATGCGAAATTATACAATGTCGGATGCCACAAATAGAGGTTGTGGCTGCATGCCGGAAAAATCTTATACAAAAAATGAGTTCGCGCTCGCTATGGCATATGTACCGTGGCAGTATTTTACTACGGTCTATGAACCAGATAGGGCACTTGAGGTAGGAACCATCTTTCCAGAACTGGATAAGCCATTTCTGGCAGGAGGGAGGTGCGCTAGAAAATGATGATGAATCAGATGAATCAAGCGCAGCTTTTACACTGGATCGATATGGTGAGCTTGGCAGTAGTGGATATCGTTCTATATCTGGATACGCATCCGGAAGATGAGGAAGCACTTAAGTACTTTGATCAGTATTCGGAAATGCGTAGAACTGCAATGCAGGCTTATGCAGATAAATATGGTCCTCTCACCATCGGAACAGCACGGCCATCCAATTACTGGAACTGGTCGGCAGTACCTCTACCATGGGAAAGGGGGAACTGCTGATGTGGACCTATGAGAGAAGATTACAGTATCCGATTAATATTACAAGACCCAATGCTAAAATCGCACAGATTATTATAAGTCAGTACGGAGGTCCAGACGGTGAGATCAATGCTTCGCTGCGATATCTGTCACAGCGTTATGCGACTCCGAACCGCAAGGTGGCAGGTCTTTTGACGGATATTGGCACAGAAGAATTGGCACATATGGAGATGGTCGCGGCGATTGTCAGACAGCTTACGGAAGGGCTTAGTGCGGAGGAGTTAGAGGCGGCAGGATTTGCAGCTTACTATGTCGACCATACCGCAGGAATCTGGGCACAGTCGGCGGGTGGAGTGCCACTTACTGCTAACCAGTTCCAATCCAAGGGCGATGTCATAACTGATATGTTTGAGGATATGGCAGCCGAGCAGAAGGCGAGAACCACCTATGATAATATCCTACGTCTTGTGAAGGATCCGGAGGTATGTGATCCGATCCGTTTCCTGCGAGCAAGAGAAATCGTACACTTTCAGCGCTTTGGCGAAGGACTACGTCTGGTACAGGATGAATTGGATAGCAATAACTTCTATATGTGTAATCCAGGTTTTGACCCAGGATGTGGAAATTCAAATAGTTAAAATTAAGGAAGAGGACACCAAATGGTGTCTTCTTTTTGGTATATCTGACAAAAAATAATAGAGACATTGACACGGGGAAAAAGAGGGATTAGTATGATAATGGTTAGTTGAGAATAACTATCAATAAGGAGAATGTTATGACATTAGAAGAATTGCCGATTGGCAGTAAAGCAGTGATTACAAGCGTTGGCGGTGAAGGTGCATTGCGCTGTCGCTTTTTGGATATGGGACTGATTCCAAAGACTCAGGTAGAGGTGCGTAAGGTGGCGCCGATGGGAGATCCCATTGAGATACGTCTTCGCGGATATGAGCTTACGATCCGCAAGGAGGACGCAAAGAAGATAGAGATTATACCGGAGGCAGAATCATGATATTTGCATTGGCAGGCAACCAAAATTGCGGTAAGACAACATTATTCAATCAGCTGACGGGAGCGAATCAGCATGTAGGCAATTTCCCGGGAGTAACTGTGGACCAGAAGATGGGAGAGATACGTTCTACAAAGAACTGCTCGGTGGTGGATCTGCCGGGAATCTATTCCATACGTCCATACACTAACGAGGAAATCGTTACCAGAGACTTTATATTAAATGAAAAGCCAGATGGTATCATTAACATCGTAGATGCCACTAACATTGAGCGTAACCTGTATCTGACATTGCAGCTTTTGGAGATGCATATTCCAATGGTGCTTGCTCTTAATATGATGGATGAGGTTCGTGGTAACGGTGGATCAATTGATTTTAAGAAGATGTCAGAGGAACTTGGAATTCCAGTGATTCCAATCAGTGCAGCAAAGGACGAGGGTATTGAGGATCTGATTGAAGCGATTGTGGAGGTGTCTAAGAAGAAGATATATCCTAAGGTCATGGACTTTTGTGAGCAGGGACCGGTACATAGATGTATTCATGCAGTATCCCATCAGGTGGAGGATCATGCGGTAAATATAGGTATGTCACCTCGATTTGCAGCGACGAAGATCGTGGAAAACGACACCGATATCATTGAAAAGCTAGAGTTATCCCAGAATGAGCTGGATATGATGGAACACAGTATTGAGGAGATGGAAAAGGACTGTGGTCTGGATCGTAACGCTGCCTTGGCAGATATGCGATATACCTTCATTGAGAAGGCCTGTTCTAAGACGGTGAAAAAGTGTCAGGAGAGCAAGGAACATATCCGCAGTGTGAAAATCGACAATGTGCTGACCAATAAGTATCTTGCGATTCCGATGTTTTTGTTGATTATGATTGCTATTTTCTGGCTGACCTTCAATGTGATCGGAGCAGCGTTAAGTGATTGGCTGGCGATGGGCATTGATGCATTTACTGCTGTCTGTGATAAGGCGCTTACAGTATATGGTATTAATCCAGTGGTGCACAGTCTTATTATCGACGGAGTGTTTGCGGGAGTGGGAAGTGTGCTCAGCTTCCTGCCAATTATTGTGGTATTGTTTTTCTTTCTATCTATTTTGGAGGATTCTGGATATATGGCAAGAGTGGCGTTTGTCATGGATAAGCCGCTGCGTAAGATCGGTCTGTCGGGAAGAAGCTTTGTGCCTATGCTGATTGGATTCGGTTGTACCGTGCCGGCGGTCATGGCGACAAGAACCCTTTCTAGTGAGCGTGACAGAAAGATGACCATTATGTTGACTCCATTTATGAGCTGCTCGGCAAAGATACCGATCTACTCTGTATTTGCAGCGGCGTTTTTTCCGGGAAAAGAGGCACTGGTCATGATTATTCTTTATGGAACGGGTATTGTTGTAGGTATTCTTTCGGCGGTGATACTCAACCATACAGCCTTCCGTGGAAAGCCGATTCCGTTTGTGATGGAGCTTCCAAATTATCGATTCCCATCTGCAAAGAGCGTAGGAAGATTGATGTGGGATAAGGCAAAGGATTTTATCCAGCGTGCTTTTACCGTCATTTTTGTAGCGACATTGATTATCTGGTTCTTGCAGACCTTTGATACCAGATTTAATGTGGTGACGGAGAGCAGTGACAGCCTGCTTGCTATGATAGGACAGTGGATCGCACCGATTTTTGCACCAATTGGATTCGCAGACTGGCGTGTGTCTACTGCGCTGATTACTGGATTTACCGCAAAGGAGGCAGTGGTTAGTACATTGAGCGTGTTGACGGGAACTTCTACTGCCAACCTGAGCAATGTGCTGGGAACCATGTTTTCAGGGGTATCTGCTGCAAGTTTCCTTGTGTTCACACTTCTTTATACTCCGTGTGTGGCTGCCGTAGCGGCGGTAAAGCGGGAGATGGGAAGTGGCACAAAGGCGGCAATGATCGTGCTGTTACAGTGCGTGGTGGCATGGTTAGTGGCACTTTTTGTATTTCAGATTGGGAGTCTGGTGTTCTAATATGAGAATTCGGGATTATATACTGCTGGGAATTATCATTCTCTGGCTGATTTTGGTACTTTTCATAATTTATAAGAGAAAAAAGTCTGGAGGTTGCATCGGATGCTCATGCAATGATTGCAGCGGTTGCAGTAAAAACAGACATGAATAGACAAAAAAGAGCTTAATTGAGATCTTTTTTCGTTAAATTGCATCAAATGTTGGACAAATAGAGAAAAAAGATGTAAAATATGGTTAAATGGTCACAGGACTAGGAAGGGAGAAAATAAATGAAAAAGAAAAGTATTTTGGCGATGTTCCTGGTAGCAGGAATGCTATTTTCTGCCTGTGGAGGGACTCAGGCTAGTGGCACAACAGATGGAGCGGAAAGTATTGCAATGGAAGATTCTACACAGCAGACGGGAGGCGAATTATCCAGCGGTAAGGTAGAATTGACGGTATGGGGAGCAGAAGAAGATCAGGCGCTTCTGGCTCAGATTGTAGAGGGCTTTGAACAGGAGTATGCAGGACAGGCAGACTTTGAGATTACGATTGCAGCAGAGAGTGAATCAACTTGTAAGAATACACTGCTTGGTGATATTGAGAATGGCGCAGATGTATTTGCTTTTGCAGACGATCAGCTGATGAGTTTGGTGGCGGCAGGTGTTCTTGCACCAGTTCCGAATGCAGAGGAAGTTAAGTCTCAGAATGTAGAGGGAGCAGTTACGGCATCTTGTGTAAATGATACTTTGTATGCATATCCAATGACAGCGGATAATGGATATCTTATGTACTATAATAAGGCATACTTTACAGAGGAAGATGTGCAGACATTGGATGGCATGCTTGCTGTTGCAGCAGAGAATGGCAAGGTGATTACCATGGACTGGACTTCTGGATGGTATTTGTATTCCTTCTTCGGATGTACTGGATTACAGGTAGGATTGAATGAGGATGGTATCTCAAACTACTGTACATGGAATTCTACCGAGGGAAGCATTAAGGGTGTAGATGTAGCGGAGGCTATGTTGGCAATCAGTGCAAACCCAGGTTTTATGAGTGGAGGAGATGAGGCGTTATTAGCAGGAGCACAGGATGGCACTGTAATCGCAGGTATCAGTGGTGTTTGGAATGCTACTGCACTTGAGGAGATATGGGGCTCTGACTATGGCGCAGTGAAGCTTCCAACTTATACATGTGCAGGTCAGCAGGTACAGATGTCTTCCTTTACTGGATATAAGATGGTGGGTGCGAATGCATATTCTGATCATGTGGATTGGGCATTAAAGCTTGCAGAATGGATCACAAATGAGCAGAACCAGACATTGCGATTCAATGAACGTGGACAGGGACCTTCTAATACCAACGCAGCTGCATCACCAGAGATTCAGGCATCACCTGCGATTCAGGCTGTTTTAGCACAGTCAGAGTACGGAACATTGCAGCGAATTGGTGGTAATTACTGGGAGCCAGTATCAGAATTTGGAACAGACATGGCTAATGGCAATCCATCCGGAAATACATTACAGGAAGTAATGGATAAGATGGTAGAGGCTATAACGTTAGCATATTAATGACAATAATTTATGCAAAGGGAGATTGGAAGTATGAGTAAAAAGAAACAGGGAAGTATTAAGACAGCCATCATGATTCCAGTTATCATACTTGGCCTTGTGTCCGTTCTTTCTAATATTATAGCGGTACGGAATGTGCAGAGCGTCAATAATAACGCAACGGTCATCACGGATAACTATATGGTCAGTATATCTAAGCTGAATGAGCTTCAGATGGAGACCAATGAGATTCATGAACTGGCACTTTCTCATATTATTGCGACGGACTATAATACTAAGATTACATTGGTTGAGTCCATCAAGGATAAGCAGGCTGAGATAGAGGGATATCTTGCAGCCTATGAAGATTATATCGTAGGGGATGGACAGGATGCTTATCAGGTATTGTTGAAGGATTATAGCACCTTTAAGAGCGCCACCAGAAACGTAGTTGCTTATAGTGCTAATAGTAAGACTTCAGATGCTTACGCTTGTGCCAATGGAGATCTGGCAATCTCAGCAGAGAGCATGACCGCAGATATTGAAGCATTAAATGAGATTATTGATGGGGAGACTGATGCGGCAAGAACACAGCTGAAGGCCGTTTATCAGACCTCCTTTAGCATTAGTATCTTTACTATTATTTTGAGTTCTGCAACACTTTTGATTGTAGTGTATAGTGTTATGAGACGTGTAGTTAAGCCTATGACTGCAACAGAGCGCGAACTGAAGGAGATTATCAATGGTATTGATGCGAGAAATGGTGACTTGACCAGACGTATCCCAGTGGTATCTAACGATGAGATCGCTGCTTTGGCAGGTGGTATCAACAGCTTCATGGAGAAGCTGCAACATATATTCGTTATCATCAGTAATAACTCCGTAAAGATGGAGGACGTTGTAGATGAGGTACGTGGAAGTGTTAAGACTTCCAATGACAGTGCATCTGATCTGTCTGCGTTGACAGAGGAGCTTTCCGCGACCATGCAGGAGGTTGCTAATAATACAGCAGTCATTAATGATAGAACCAATGAGATTAACATCGAGGTATCAGAGATTGCAAACCGTTCGGATGATATCAATCGTTACTCAAAGGAGATGAAGGCAAGAGCGGATGAGATGGAGCAGGCTGCTAAGGCGAACCGGGATTCTACCAGCGAAAAGGTGAATGAGATCCTTTCTGTATTAAATCAAGCAATCGAAGATAGCCGTAGTGTAGATCAGGTCAATACATTGACCAATGAGATTCTTAGCATCTCAAGTCAGACCAACTTGTTGGCATTGAATGCTTCTATTGAGGCGGCAAGAGCAGGAGAGGCAGGAAGAGGATTTGCGGTTGTTGCAGAGGAGATTGGACAGCTTGCAAATTCCAGTCGTGATACTGCGAACCGTATTCAGGATATCAATGCAGTGGTAATTGCGGCTGTACATAATCTGGCAGAGAATGCAAATAATCTGGTTACTTACATGAATGATTCCATTCTTCCGGAATTTGAAGAGTTCGTTGCTACTGGTGGACAGTATAAGGAGGATGCAACTTATATTGAGAATGTGATGAATGAGTTCGCGGAGAAGACGGATGAACTTAAGGTTGTAATGGATGAGATTGCAGGTTCCCTTAATACGATTACAGCTGCAATTGATGAAGGCGTAAATGGTGTTACTGGAGCAGCAGAGAGTACACAGGTTCTCGTTGAGGACATGGATAATATTTCTAAGAGAATGGATGAGAACTTTGAGATTGCTGGTGACTTGAAGAAAGAGACCAGTGTATTTACAAGATTATAAGGATATGAACAGAGTCGGCTTGCAAGAAAGCCGACTCTGTTATATAATAGCCTGTGACTTAATGTGAGTCGAAGAATAAGAAGAATTCACCTAAGGGTGAATGAAGAGGAGAATAGACATGAGTGGTAAGGTTAGGACAAGATTTGCACCAAGTCCAACAGGAAGAATGCATGTAGGTAATTTGAGATCTGCATTATATGAGTTTTTAATTGCGAAGCATGAGGGAGGAGACTTTATGCTTCGTATTGAGGATACGGATCAGGAGCGTTTCGTGGAAGGAGCGGTTGATATTATTTACCGCACCATGGACAAGACAGGATTAAAGCATGACGAGGGTCCAGATAAGGACGGCGGCTATGGTCCATATGTTCAGAGCGAGCGTATGAAGACTGGTATCTATATGAAGTATGCTAAGGAGTTAGTCGAGAAGGGTGAGGCATACTACTGTTTCTGTGATAAGGAGCGTTTGGAATCCCTTAAGACAGAGGTGGTAGAGGGCAAGGAGATTATGCTTTATGATAAGCATTGCCTGAATCTCAGTAAGGAGGAGGTAGAGGCAAATCTTGCGGCTGGCAAGCCATTTGTTATCCGCCAGAATATTCCGAATGAGGGCACTACTACATTTCATGATGAGCTTTACGGAGATATCACCGTTGAGAACGCAGAGCTTGATGATATGATTCTTATCAAGTCTGACGGATATCCTACTTACAATTTTGCAAACGTGGTAGACGATCATACTATGAATATCACCCATGTGGTACGTGGTAATGAGTATTTGTCCTCTTCGCCAAAGTATCAGAGATTGTATGATGCCTTTGGATGGGAGTCGCCAGTATATATCCATCTCCCATTGATTACCGATGAGAATCATAAGAAGCTGTCTAAGAGAAGCGGACATTCTTCCTTTGAGGATCTGGTGGAGCAGGGATTTTTGACTGAGGCAGTTGTGAACTATATTGCATTGCTAGGATGGAGTCCAGAGGATAACAGAGAGATCTTTACCTTGGACGAGTTGATTCAGGAGTTTGATTACCGCAGAATCAGCAAGTCCCCAGCAGTATTTGACTATACCAAGTTAAAGTGGATGAATGGCGAATATATCAAGGCAATGGACTTTGATGCGTTCTACGAGATGGCAGAGCCACATATCAAGAAGGCCATTACCAAGGATATGGATCTGAAGAAGATTGCAGCCATGGTAAAGACTAGAATCGAAGTGTTCCCAGATATTGCAGAGCACATTGATTTCTTTGAGACACTTCCAGAGTATGATACTGCAATGTATACTCATAAGAAGATGAAGACCAACGAGGAGACTTCACTTGAGGTTCTTAAGGACGTACTTCCTATGTTAGAGGCACAGGAGGATTTCAGCAACGATGCGCTGTATCAGATGCTACTTAAGTATGTCGAGGAGAAGGGCGTAAAGAACGGCTATGTGATGTGGCCAATCCGTACTGCGGTTTCTGGTAAGCAGATGACACCGGGCGGTGCAACAGAGCTGATGGAGGTTCTTGGTAAGGAAGAGTCCATCGCACGAATCAAAAAAGGCATTTCTATGTTAGAGAAGTAATAGAGGTATCTATGAGTTTTAACATATCTCAGCGTGAGGCCATCCTGCATAAGGATGGCCCTATGCTTGTTTTGGCAGGCCCAGGATCGGGCAAGACCCTTGTAATTACAGAGCGAACAAAGCATTTGATAAAAGAATATGGCATCAATCCGTCCAATATCCTTGTAATCACCTTTACCAAGGCTGCGGCGACGGAGATGAAAGAGCGATTTTTCAGGCTGATGGATGGAAAAACGTATCCAGTGACATTTGGTACGTTCCACGCAGTCTTTTTCGCGATTCTAAAACATGCCTATCATTACAGTGCAGAAAACATTATACGGGAAGAGCGGAGAATTCAGTGTATTCGTGAGATTGTGGCAAAGCATCGTCTGGAATATGAGGATGAGATGGAATTCGTGACTTCGATTCTTGGTGAGATCGGCTTGGTAAAAAATACTGGAATATCCATTGATCACTATTATTCCAAAAACTGTGCAGAGGAGATGTTCCGTAGGATTTATAGCGAGTATCATGAATATCTGTATCAGCACAGATTGATAGACTTTGAAGATATGCTGGTCTATACTTGGGAGCTTTTTCGTGAAAGACCGGATATTCTGGCGGCATGGCAGAGAAAGTATCAGTATATTTTGATTGACGAGTTTCAGGATATCAATAAGATTCAGTTTGATGTGATGAAGATGTTGGCTGGGGATGGACAGAACCTTTTTGTGGTGGGGGATGACGACCAGTCCATTTACCGTTTTCGTGGGGCGAAGCCGGAGATTATGCTTCATTTCAAGGAGGATTTTCCGAAGGCGAAGATGGTGCTTTTAGATACGAATTATCGTTCACAGGGGCATATTGTGACGCGAGCCCTTAATCTGATTGGACATAATAAGGAGCGGTTCGAAAAGAGAATTCAGGCATCAAAGGAGTCTGAGGCAGAAGTAGAGTATGCTGTATTTAACAGTCAGCGGGAGGAAAATCTTCGTATTATCAGGGATATTGCAGATGCGGTGGAGAGAGGGAGAAATTATGCAGATTTTGCAGTGCTTTTTCGTACCAACACTCAGCCAAGACTTTTGATGGAGCAGCTGATGGAGTATAATATCCCGTTCCGTACCAGAGATAAGATACCGAACCTGTACGAACACTGGATTGCCAAGGATATTTTTGCTTATATGCGTATCGTTATGGGGAGTCGGGAACGCAGGGACTTTTTGCAGATCATGAATCGCCCAAAGCGCTATATCACGAGAGAGTCGCTGGATAATGAATATGTGGCATTTGATGTGTGGGAATGGTTCTTCGAGGAGCAGCCTTGGGTGGCAGAGCGTATCCGTAAGCTGGAATCGGATATCAAGACTATGAATCGGATGAATCCCTTTGCGGCAATCAATTATATCCGAAAGGGAATCGGTTACGATGAATTTTTGGAGGAGTATGCGGACTATCGGCGTATCCGGGTGGATGATCTCTACGACGTGATGGATGAATTACAGGAGAGTGCCAAGGGCTTTGATGATTTTAATGGATGGTTCGACCATATTGATGCATACACCAAGGAATTAGAACAGCTATACCAAAACCAGAATCAGCAGGCAGACAGCGTGGCGCTTACCACACTGCACAGCGCCAAGGGCTTGGAATATGAGAATGTATATCTGATTGATGTCAATGAGGGGTTGATGCCTTATAAAAAGGCGGTATTGGATGCGGATATAGAAGAGGAGCGCAGAATGTTCTATGTGGGCATGACCAGAGCGAAAAAAAATCTGCATCTCTTCTCAGTTAAGCAACTGAATCAAAAAGATGCAGATATATCCCGCTTTGTTGCAGAATCTCAGGAGAATGTTAGTCCTCCATATCGTTAAACTCAGCCTCGTCTAACAGTTCGTCGAAACGGTCGGATACAGCTTCGTATTCATCATCATTCTGGATGTTCTCTAAGGATGGATTGCCATCAGCATCCTCAAAGTAGCGATAGATGAACACTTCGCCTTCCTCATTAGGTTCTCCCTTGTCATCCAATGGGAGAAGGGCGATGTAATCCTGCTCACCTACGGTGAAGATGGTAAGAATCTCGCACTCTACCTGAGTACCATCATCTAAGTCAAGGGTTACCAGGATATCTGTGTCGTCGTTATTTGGGCGGTTATCTGCCATGTGTCGTACCTCTCTTTTCATATTTTATGAAATAATAGCCTGAACATAAAGATCCAGATGTATTAAATCAATGATAGCACAAAGGTATAGGAAGGACAAGAAATAACTTGTCAAAAGAAAAGGCTATACAAAAAATGTCAACATAAGGTATAATGTACATATTGACACTGAGCCGTGCAAGATGAAAAGTCACACAGCATTGTGCTTGCACAAAATGCAGTGTGACTTTGAAGATTGATAGGGCGAAGCCCTTGAGCGAGAGAGCTGTGCTCTCGAGCGGGCACGGCGAGGAACGTGTAAGCATGGAATTGATAGGGCGAAGCCCTTGAGCGAGAGAGCTGTGCTCTCGATCGAGCACGGCGAAGAACGTGAAAGCGTGGAACGGATAGGGCGAAGCCCTTGAGCGAGAGAGCTACGCTCTCGAGCGGGCACGGCGAAGAACGTGTAAGTACGGCGGCAAAGCAAAATGCAAAGGTGGGCAGCATGGGATATACGATAAAAGAGGGTAATTACCAGTCATATGGCGTACAGATAGATAGCGAAGGAATGATTTTTACATTCGAAGCCGAGAAGGAAGATGAGTGTAAGATTATTTTTTATGGCAAAAAGCAGGAGATCGTGGCTGAAATCGAGGTGCCTGCCCAGTATTGTAGAGGTGCGATACGCTCTATCAGGGTAAATGGCGTGTCACAGCGGAATCTGCGCTATAACTATGAGATTAATGGCAAGATTGTCACAGATCCTTATGCCAGCCGTATCGTTGGAAGGGAAAAGTGGAATGACACCAGCAGAGAAGCGGTGGATTATCAGATATGCGGAGGCTGTGTATCTCCAGAGTTTGACTGGGGGCAGGATATGGCACCGGAGGTACCCCGTCGTGAGATGGTCATTTATAAGCTGCATGTGCGGGGATTTTCCATGGATGCGGGTATCCGAGGAAAGAGCCGTGGAACCTTTGCTGCGATTCGTGATCGAATTCCTTACCTGAAGGAGCTTGGTATCACGACAGTTATGTTCATGCCGATTTATGAATTCGAGGAGCTGGTGCTGCCAGAACCCGTGGAATTGCCAGAGTATCTCAGTAATTGGCAGGTAGAGGAAGAGGATATCATAAAGCCGGAAGTTACCAGAAAGCCAGAGAAGGTAAATCTGTGGGGATATGTGCCGGGGAATTACTTTGCAGTGAAGTCTTCCTACGGAAGCACGGCAGATGCATCTCTGGAATGGAAGGAATTGATTCGGGAGTTACATAGCAATGGCATGGAATGTGTGATGGAGATGTACTTCACAGAGAAGCAGAACCAGAACGTGATTCTGGATGCACTGCGCTATTGGGTCAAGGAATATCATGTGGATGGTTTCCGTCTTTTAGGAGATAAGCTCCCTGTTACACAGATCGCCCAGGATGCATGGCTGCGTCGCACGAAGATATTCTATACCGGATATGATACCATGCTTTTGGAGGAAAGTTGCAAGTACCCTCATTTGTTTGTATACAGTGATGAGTATCTCTATCCAGTACGTGCAATGTTAAATCACATGAACGGAAGCTTAGAAGCTTTTGTGTGCCAGCAGCGCAAGCAGCACAGCGTACAGGGATTCGTAAATTACATTGCAGATAATAATGGATTTTCAATGATGGATCTTTTCTGCTATGGTGAGAAGCACAACCGCGCCAATGGTGAGGAAAATTGTGATGGCAGTAACTGGAATGTCAGTAGTAACTATGGTATGGAGGGCAGAAGCGCTAAGCGGCATATCTGTGAGATCAGAGAACGCCAGATGCGTAATGCAATTGCTATCTTGATGCTGGGACAGGGCGTGCCATTACTTTTTGAGGGGGATGAGATTGGTAATTCCCAAGGTGGCAACAATAACGCTTATTGTCAGGATAATCGCATTGGATGGGTGAATTGGAAGAGAAATGAGAAGTATGCATGGCTGACTCAGTTCGTGCGTGATATGATCGCATTCCGCAAAGCACATCCGGTAATAGCATCGGAGACACCGAAGCGGATGAATGATTTTCTACGCAAGGGATTCCCGGATCTGTCCTATCATGGAGAGAATGCATGGATTTCCAACCTTCCAGTGGAACGTCAGGCAGTGGGAATGATGTACTGTGGTGAGTATGAGAAGCTTGCAGATGGCTCAAAGGATGAGTTCATCTATATTGGATACAATTTTCATGCAGGGCTTGCCAGATTGGCACTGCCGAAGCTGCCGGACAAGAAGCACTGGCATCTTTGTATGGATACATCCCTTGGAACACAGCCGTTTTTGGAAAAGACAGAAGTACAGACAGAGGCACAGGTTGAGGTAAAGGGACAGTCAGTTATTATATTGGTAGGAAAGTAAGTAATGAAAGCTTGGAAGCATTTTTGCACAATTAGTAGACATAAATATTTGGTCATGAAGGGATGTTTTGCGGTAGGACTCTATAAACAGGGCTTGCTGCACGACTTGTCAAAGTATACACCGACCGAGTTTTTGGTGGGATGTAAGTATTATCAGGGAACCATGAGCCCGAATAATGCAGAGCGGGCGGATAAGGGGTATTCCTCTTCCTGGCTGCATCATAAGGGGCGTAATAAGCATCATATGGAGTACTGGATTGATTATGGTGTTCCAGAGAAGAAGAATGGTAAGATGGAGCATAAGGGAATCTGTGGAATGAAGATGCCGATCCGTTATGTGGTAGAGATGTACGTGGATCGTGTAGCGGCATCTAAGAATTATCAGAAGGAGCGCTATACAGATTATAGTGCATGGATCTATTATAGTAATGGAAAGCAGTTCCATATCCTACATGAGGATACTAGAGCTATGCTGGAGCTGCTTTTGACTATGCTTGCGGTGAAGGGAGAGGAAGAGACCAATCGCTTCATCAAGAAGGAGCTGTTAAAGGGTAAGATTCCTTATGACAGAGAGACACTTGAGGAAATAGCGCAGCCATATCTGACGGCAGTGGCGCAGAGAAATCCATAGGTAATCCAGTAATTGGATGATTGAATTGTAAGCGGTGGGAGTGAAGAGCCTGCCGCTTTATTTTTGTGTCTTCTGGATTATAGAGAAAATCACCGATTAAAGGATGTCCCAGATACTTCATGTGGACACGTATCTGGTGGGTACGGCCAGTCTCTAGGTGGAGAGACACCAGAGATAGATCATTTCTCAAAGCGATTCTCTGGTAATGTGTAATGGCTGATTCTCCCTGTTCAAAATCCACCTGTCGCTCAATGGTGGAATCATTTTTGCGGGCAATAGGAGCGTTGATCGTACCACTTTCTGGAACTGCTCCCTCTGCGATGGCAAGATATTCCCGGTGAATCCTGCGCTGGGCAACTGCCTGATTTAAGATGGCAGAGCTTAGCATGTGCTTGGCAAGAATGACAAGACCGGTGGTATCTCTGTCGATACGGTTGACACAGCGAAAGGTATAGGGAATGTCCTGATTGGCATAGTAGCCGCAGACCGCGTTTGCCAGCGTATTTTCGTAGTGCCCTTGGGAAGGATGCACAGGCATGCCAGCGGGCTTGTTTATCACCAGAATATCCTCATCCTCGTAGCAGATGGTAAGGGGGAAGGAAGTTGGGGTGATGCCGCTAGAACCCTCTGTTTCTTCCAAGCGGATACGCAGATGATCCTTGGCATGAAGTCTGGTCGTGACATATTCCCATGTTCCGTTCAAAAGAATGCTGTTTTTGGTTTTCTTTAGATGAACGAGGATGGCATGGGAGTAGCCCTGTGCCTTTAAAAAGTCCAGAATCGTTCTATTTTCATATTCTAAATCGATGGAATAATCAAAAATGCGTACCATAGAAAACCTCTTTTACATAAACGAAATAAATACAATAGCGTTATTATAGAGGATATGCCCTATGCTTGTAAAGCTTGTATTTGTTGTTGGAAATAAATGGGGAAAAGCACGAGAAACATGACCTATTCATAGAATGTATCAATGAAGCTTTTAAGGTGCGTTTTGAAGACATTTTTATCGCCATTTACTCCCGAACAGGAAAACGAATGCCTGAAGAAAATAAAAGAAGGCGACCTTGAGGCAAAAAAAGAACTGATCCTTAGAAACATGCGCTTAGTAGCTCATGTGGCGAAAAAATATCAGAATTCCGATGAGGATATGGAAGATCTGATTTCGATAGGAACAATTGGGCTCATCAAGGCGATATCCACTTATAAAGAGAACTATGGAAATCGTCTTGCTACCTATGCAGCAAGGTGCATTGATAACGAACTGCTTATGCATTTTCGGGCGAAGAAGAAGACCTCCAGAGAAGTATCTTTATATGAACCGATTGGAACAGATAAGGAGGGCAATCAGATCAACCTTCTAGATATCGTAGAGAGCGATGAACCGGATATTGTAGAAAAAATAGAGATAGACCGGCGTACAGCGAAGATGCTTGAGCTGGTGCCCAAGGTGCTTGAGGAACGGGAATACTATATTATTGAAAAACGTTATGGATTGTATGGAAGTAAGCCCATGACACAGCGAGAAATTGCCTCTGCGCTGGAAATCTCAAGGTCATATGTGTCCAGAATTGAAAAGCGTGCATTGGAAAAACTAAGAAAAAATCTTGGTGAATGTGGGCAGGAATATTGAAAAGTACTTTCTTTTTGCGGATGTATATGGTATCATGTCTTTTGACATGATACCTATATCTGTCGTCTTTTATCAATTATTATCAGATATGCATATCTATATTCTTTACAGTGGTTAGCTGTAATTCCCAGATGTTTTAGGAATAAAAAGGAGTGATACGTTGTATAGTATTGTATCAACAGCGATTATACGTGGTATTCATAGTGTTCCCGTCTCTGTGGAGGCGGATGTTTCAGATGGAATGCCTATGTTCGAGATGGTCGGATTTTTGGCTTCCGAGGTCAAGGAAGCGAAGGAGAGAGTGCGCACGGCCCTTCGTAATTCGGGCTTTGTGCTGCCGCCCAAGCGGATTACGGTCAATTTTACGCCGGCGGATATTCGTAAGTCTGGTTCAGGATTTGATCTGCCTATTGCGGTGGCGGTATTGGCGGCGATGGGCAGTGTGCCGCAGGATGGCTTGAAGGATATTTTTGTGACAGGAGAAGTGGGATTGAACGGAAAGGTACAGCCAGTGCATGGAGTGTTACCTATGGTGGCGGAAGCCAAAGAGAGAGGAATTAGCCGCTGCATCGTTCCTGTGGAGAATCAAAGAGAAGCGGAACTTGTGACAGGAATGAAGGTCTATGGTGTGACCTGTGTGACGGATGCTATATCCATCCTGCGGGGAGAGACATGGCATGAGACGAAAGCACTATATAATATAGAAGAAACGGCACAAAAAGGGAAGATGCCAGATTTCTCAGATATCAGTGGGCAACATCTGGTAAAGCGTGCCTGTGAGGTGGCGGTGTCTGGTATGCATAATCTGCTCATGGTGGGACCGCCAGGAGCGGGGAAGACTATGATGGCAATGCGGATTCCATCAATCTTGCCGCCGCTTTTGCCTGAGGAGCAGATGGAATTATCAAAGGTGTATAGCGTCAGTGGTATGTTTGCGGAGCGGGAAGGTTTGATGCAGGAGAGACCATTTCGGGCACCTCATCACACCGTTACGATGCAGGGGCTTACAGGTGGAGGGTTAATTCCGAAGCCGGGAGAGATTTCTCTGGCTCACAAGGGCGTGCTGTTTTTGGATGAACTTCCAGAGTTTCAGAAGAATACGTTAGAGGTGCTGCGTCAGCCCATGGAGGATAAGTGCGTGCGTCTGGTGCGAATGCAGGGTTGCTATGAGTATCCGGCAGAGTTCATGTTGGTGGCAGCGATGAATCCCTGCAAATGTGGTTATTATCCTGATATGCAGAAGTGCAGATGTTCCCAGAATGCCATCGAGCGATACCTGGGGAAAATCAGCCAGCCTCTTTTAGACCGTATTGATATCTGCGTGGAATCTCCTAAGGTAGAATTTCGGGAATTAAATGAATGTGGACAGGAAGAGACCTCGGAGAAGATACGAAAGCGTGTGATTGCAACCCAGAAGATACAACAGATGCGTTATGCAGGGGAGAATTTCGCGTATAATAGCCAGATCCCATCTGTTCGCATCCGTGAATATTGTGGTCTGACGAAGAAGCAAGAGGAATACATGGAACAGATCTATCAAAAACTGAATCTTACGGCGCGTTCCTATCACAAACTGTTGAAGGTGGCACGAACCTTGGCGGATATGGATGGGGAAGAGCGGATTGGAACCAGACATTTGAATGAGGCGATCTGCTATCGCAGTCTGGACAAAAAGTTCTGGGAAAGACCATAGGAGGTGGAATATGAATTACATGTATTGGCTGGCTAATGTGCAGGGCTTCGGCAATCGGATGAAGTGCAGACTGCTTGCCCAGACGGGAAGTGCCGAGGAATTTTATTTTTTGCCGGAAGAGCAGCTTAGGATGCTAGATGGTATGGATGAGGAAATTTTGCAGGCGATTTTAAAGGGCAGGAAGCAGGATATGGAGGAAGCCTATCTTAGAATGTGCGAAAAAGGAATTACTTTTTTGTCGATGGAGGATCCCGCTTATCCCCAGAAATTAAAACAGATACCAGATCCACCGCTAGGGTTATATGTCAAGGGACGTCTGCCGAGTCAGGAACAGAAAACAGTGGCAATTGTGGGGGCAAGAATGTGCTCTGAATATGGACGGGCGGTGGCAAAGGAATTGGGAAAGCGTCTTGCTGCCATGGATGTCTGCATTGTCAGTGGAATGGCGAGAGGAATTGATGCGGCGGGACATACAGGAGCATTGGAAGCTTCTGGTATGACCTGCGCCGTGCTGGGCTGTGGAGTGGATGTCTGTTATCCTTCCTCCCACCGGAAACTGTACGGAGATATATTGGAGAAGGGGAGCATTGTTTCGGAGTATCCGCCGGAAACGCAACCACTGCCAGCATTGTTTCCACAGCGCAATCGAATCATATCTGGAATGAGTGATGTGGTAGTGGTGGTGGAGGCAAAGGAGCGGAGTGGCTCTCTTATAACAGCAGATCAGGCGTTGGAGCAGGGGAAGGATATTTATGCAGTTCCCGGAAGAATATTTGATCCTTTATCGGCAGGTTGCAATAACCTGATCCGACAGGGGGCTGGCATGATTTCGAATGTGGAAGAATTCTTGAAAGAACTGGATTTGTGTAGACTTGTCAACGGCACGCAGGAAATTTTTGAAAAATTATTACTTGAAAAAGAAGAAAGCTTGGTGTATAGTTGTGTAGATTTACGACCAAAGAATGTGGAGGAGCTTTTGCAAAAAACGAGACTAGATATGCCGAGAATGGCGCAGATTCTAGCGTCGCTAGTGCAAAAGGGGTTTATTACAGAAACATTTAAGAATTGTTATATCAGACGGATATAGAAATCAGCATGAAGGAGATGGATGAATGGCTAAGTACCTTGTTATCGTGGAGTCACCTGCAAAGGTAAAGACTATCAAGAAATTTCTCGGAAAGAATTATGAGGTGGTTGCGTCAAACGGACATGTCAGAGATTTGCCAAAGAGCCAGATGGGAATTGACATTGAGAACGACTACGAACCAAAGTATATTACGATCCGTGGAAAGGGAGATATCCTTGCGAAGCTTAGGAAGGAAGTAAAGAAAGCTGACAAAGTATATCTCGCAACTGACCCCGACCGTGAGGGAGAGGCGATATCATGGCATCTTAGTAAGGCGTTAAAGCTGGAGGACAAGAGTGTAAGACGTATCAGCTTTAATGAGATCACACAGAATGCAGTGAAGGCGTCCTTGAAGGAACCAAGAGATATTGATATGAATCTTGTGGATGCACAGCAGACGAGACGTATCTTGGATCGTATGGTGGGTTACCAGATCAGCCCGGTTCTCTGGGCAAAGGTCAAGAGAGGCCTTAGTGCTGGTCGAGTACAGTCCGTAGCGCTTCGTATCATCTGCGATAGAGAAGAGGAAATCAATGCTTTTATTCCGGAGGAGTACTGGACATTGGAGGCAGAATTATCCATTCCGGGAGAGAAAAAGCCACTTTTGGCAAAGTTCCACGGGGATGAGAATGGTAAGCTTACGATTTCTTCTGGGGAAGAGATGGCGCAGATTACTGAGAGCATGAAGAATGAGGAGTTCAAAGTGCTTGAGGTGAAAAAGGGAGAGCGTGTGAAGAAGGCACCATTGCCATTTACCACCAGTACTTTACAGCAGGAGGCTTCCAAGGCACTTAATTTCCCGATTTCCAAGACCATGCGTATTGCACAGCAGCTATACGAAGGTGTGGATATCAAGGGGCAGGGTACCGTTGGTCTGATCACCTACCTTAGAACAGACTCCGTGCGTATCTCAGAGGAAGCGGATGAGCAGGCAAGAGAGTACATTGCCAATGCATATGGCGAACAGTTTGTTGCTAGCCAGACTTCTGCTAAGAAGGGTGGAGCAAAGATTCAGGATGCCCATGAGGCGATTCGTCCTTCTGATATCAACCGTACACCGGCACTGGTAAAGGATTCTCTTTCCAGAGATCAGTTCCGCCTGTATCAGTTGATCTGGAAACGTTTTGCGGCAAGTAGAATGGCGCAGGCGGTATATGAGACTACCAATGTTAAGATTGGTGCGGGTAAGTATCGTTTTAGTGTATCAGCATCCAAACTTTCGTTTGAGGGCTTTATGTCTGTCTATACCAGTGAGGATGATGAGAAGGAAGAAAATAATGTGCTTTTAAGAAGTATTGATAAGGATACGGCTCTTGCTTTGGAGAAATTTGATGAGAAGCAGCACTTTACACAGCCACCAGCTCATTATACAGAGGCATCTTTGGTAAAGGCATTGGAAGAGTTAGGAATTGGACGTCCAAGTACCTATTCTCCGACAATTACGACGATACTTGCAAGACGTTACATCGTAAAGGAAGCGAAGAACCTTTATGTGACAGAGCTTGGAGAAGTAGTAAACCAGATTATGAAGGAATCTTTCCCGACGATAGTAGATGAACATTTCACTGCAAATATGGAATCATTACTCGATAGTGTGGGAGAGGGAACTGTAAACTGGAAGACGGTCGTACGTAATTTCTATCCAGATCTCGCAACAGCGGTGGAAGTGGCACAGAACGAACTGGAGAAGGTTAAGATTGAGGATGAAGTGTCTGATGTAGTATGCGATCTCTGTGGACGCAATATGGTCATCAAGTACGGACCTCATGGTAAGTTTTTGGCATGTCCTGGATTCCCGGATTGCCGAAATACCAAGCCTTATCTTGAGAAGATCGGTGTGGCTTGTCCGACCTGTGGCAAGGAAGTGGTACTGCGTAAGACGAAAAAGGGCAGAAAGTATTACGGATGCGAGAATAATCCAGAATGCGAGTTCATGAGTTGGTCAAGACCAGTTGCAGAAAAATGTCCGAAATGTGGCGGTTATATGGTCATCAAGGGTAATAAAATCGTATGTGCAAATGAACAGTGCGGTTATCTGACGGAAAAGAAAAGCTTAGAAAATGATGAAAATAATAAATAAATTTTAAATAAATATTACGAAAATATTGAATTTTCAGAATTGACATGTTAGAATATGAAGCATAATGAAAATTTGTTCTGATATGTAGGAGGAACGGGAATGAGTGTTCAATTGTTGGACAAAACCAGAAAAATTAATAAATTGCTTCACAATAACAACTCTTCTAAGGTTGTGTTTAATGATATTTGTGATGTTTTAAAGGAAATCCTTGGTTCTAATATTCTTGTCATCAGCAAGAAGGGCAAGGTGCTTGGAACAGGTGTCAGCAGAGGTGTGGATGAGATTCAGGAGCTGATCGTAGACGAGGTGGGTGGATTTATCGATCCACTTTTGAACGAAAGATTGCTAGGTATTCTTTCTACGAAGGAGAATGTCAATCTTGAGACCCTTGGATTTGTAGATGATGTGAAGAAGTACACTGCTATCATCACTCCGATTGACATTGCAGGTGAGCGTCTTGGTACACTGTTCGTATATCGTCAGGACAGCCAGTATGACATCGATGACATTATTTTAAGCGAGTATGGCACAACTGTGGTAGGTCTTGAGATGATGCGTTCTGTAAATGAGGAGAATGCAGAGGAGACCAGAAAAGTGCAGATTGTCAAGTCGGCTATCAGTACATTATCCTTTTCTGAGTTGGAGGCTATTACACATATTTTTGATGAGATGGACGGCAAGGAAGGCATTCTTGTAGCAAGCAAGATTGCTGACCGTGTTGGAATTACACGATCCGTTATCGTCAATGCACTGCGTAAGTTCGAGAGTGCAGGAGTCATTGAATCCAGATCCTCCGGTATGAAGGGAACCTACATCAAGGTGCTCAATGATGTGGTCTTTGATGAGTTGGACAAGCTGAAAAAACAGAATCAGAAGAATTAATGCTAGTAAGAGGGACTTATAGAATTCTATAAGTCCTTTTTTGATGTATTGATCTAGTACTTATGTGCTATGACAAAATGTAGAAAATTGAAGTCAAAAATACAAATATCTAGTGCATGAACTGTCAAAAATCTACAATATCATGTAAAAAATGTAAAAAACACTTGTGTTTTCCGTGAGATATTTTATAATAGAATAAGATATTTGTGGAAAATGGGGTTTGAAAGGAGATGCTATATGATTTCGACGAATGCATTTGATTATATTAATATCATGGATAAAGCGGCAGATGCTAGCTGGATGCGTGAGAATGTAATCACGAATAATATTGCAAATGTAGATACTCCGGGGTATAAGAGAGCAGATGTTGATTTCCAGAGCGCATTACAGAGAGAACTGGGACATTCCAAGTATATTTCTTTGGACAAGAAGGTGCGCAGCTTGAATTCAGATTTGAGTGGACTTAGCGTTTCCTCATATACGGATGCGGCGAATTATTCTTATCGTCTGGATGGCAACAATGTAGATGTAGATACGGAGAACGTAGAGCTGGCGTCAGAGCAGTTACGCTACGAGATGCTTACAACAGCTATTAATGAGGAGTTCAGCCGTATGAAGATTGTATTGAAATAGGGGGTAGCATATGGGATTATTTCAGTCATTTGATATCAGTGCCACTGGTATGACAGCAGAGCGTTTTCGTGTTGATACGATAGCACAGAATATTGCAAATGTGAATACGACACGTACAGAGGATGGAACACCGTACCGTCGTAAGATCGTTACATTTGCAGAGAAGGAACTTACACCTTTTAGTACATATTATCAGTCCTCCAGAGCAAGAGCTGTGGGCAACGGTGTAAAGGTTACATCTGTGAAGGAGGATACGGAGACAGATTTTGTTATGGAGTATGACCCTTCACATCCAGATGCAGATGAGAATGGTTATGTATCTTATCCAAATGTAAATACTGTTACAGAGATGACGAACTTGATTGATGCGACCAGAGCGTATGAGGCAAATACAACAGCCTTCAATGCAAGTAAGAGCATGGTGCAGGCTGCGCTTAAGATTGGAAGTTGATTTTAGTTTTAATAATAGGGTGATTACAAGAGGAAATGGGGAAATAGGAAATGGATATTAGTTCATTGATTGGAGTCTCTTCAACAGACTTCATGAATACAGTGACAGAAAATACATTATTGACACAGAACACTTCTGAGAATTTTGACTCAGTATTAGCGTCCGCGATGAACATGCTGAATGAGACGAATGATTTGCAGAATGATGCGCAGTCCGCGAAGATTCAGTTTGCTCTTGGCGAGGCAGAGAATCCACATGATATGCAGGTGGCAGCTGCAAAGGCGTCAGAGGCATTACAGTATACCGTGGCAATACGTGATAAAATGCTGGATGCGTACAAAGAAATCATGAACATGCAGATTTAGTGAATGGAGTCGGGGAAAATGCCAGAACAATTGCAAAAGATAGTAAATCAGATCTTGGAGTGGTGGAAGAAATTTAATACAAAGCAGAAGATATTGTTGGGAAGTATCGTGGCGACTATTATATTGGCGCTCGCGATATTAGCTGTGGTTGTCAGCAGACCGACAATGGTGACACTGATTGAATGTGCTAATACGGCAGAGGCGGGAGAAGTAAAGGAGCTTCTGGACGGAGACGGCGGTGTCGAGTATGAGATGTCTAAGGATGGCTTGATTTTCTATGTAGATGAAAAGGATGAGGCGACAGCATCTATTCTGTTGGGTCAGAACAGTATTCCTACACAGGGATATAGCCTTGAGAGTGTTTTTGATGGAGGGTTTAGTTCCACAGAGGCAGATAAGACAAAGCGTTATAAGTTATATCTGGAAGAGCATTTCTCGGAGCATTTAGAGACATTGTCTAATGTAGAAAACGCATATGTGACGTTGGATATTCCGAATGATGATGGAACGATACTTGCAAGAGAGCAGGATGCCTATGCATCTGTTATCTTAGCTCTTTCTGGAGAGATGGATGAGGAGCAGGCTGCTGGAATTGCAAAGTACATTGCAACACAGCTTGGAAATGATACCACAGACAATGTGTTGATCTTGGATTCAGACTCCAATGTACTTTTCTCAGGTGGAGATTCTGACACCGCAATGGGAACTGCATCAACACAGCTTACACTTCGTACTAAGACAGAGAATCTGGTCAAGGGACAGGTGAAGGATGTACTGGTTGGATCGGGCTTATACGATCATGCAGAGGTTGCAACTAACCTGAATATGGACTTTGACTCATACCGTGAGACAGAGCGTCAGTATTCTGCGCCAGAAGGTCAGACCAATGGTATGATTGGTGAGCAGAGTGTATATGAATCCAACAGCATTGGTGGAGCAGCGGCTACACCAGGTACAGACTCTAACGATGATACCACCTATATGCTTGAGGATAACGAGTATACAGAGACTACGATATCAGATACAACGACTACATATCAGAATAATGAGAAGGTTACAGATCGTACTTCTGCGATGGGTAAGGTAGATTATGAGTTATCTTCTATCGCTATCGTATTGAAGGATTATGTGATATATGATGAGGACACTCTTCGTGCATCTGGTGAATTGGATGATATGACTTTTGATGAGTACATAGCAGCTCATAGTGAACCAGTGCAAAAAGAGGTGCCGGAAGATCGCTATACAATGATTGCGAATGCGACTGGTTTTCCAGTGGAGAATATCAGTATCATCGCTTATGATGAACCGATTTTCCAGTATTCTACTGGACAGAGAACCTTATCTGATTACTTACAGATTATTCTTGCAGTACTGATTCTCCTTTTACTTGGTTATGTGGTGTTCCGCAGTACCAGAAAGGAAAAGGAAGCCGAGATGGAAGAGGAACTTTCTGTGGAAAGTTTGCTTGAGTCCACAAGAGAGAATCAGGATCAGCTTGAGGATATCGGATATAATGAAAAGTCCGAGACACGACTTCTTATCGAGAAGTTCGTCGAAGAAAATCCAGAGGCAGCTGCGTCATTATTGCGTAACTGGCTGAATGAGGAGTGGGAGTAACATATGGCAAAGTCACAGGAGTATAGTGGTATTCAAAAAGCAGCGATTCTTTTGATTGCTTTAGGACCAGAACGTTCAGCAGATGTTTTCAAGCATCTGAAAGAAGACGAGATAGAAGAGTTGACACTTGAGATTGCGAATACACGAAGTGTATCTCCGCAGGTGAAGGAAGAGATTCTGGAAGAATTTTATCAGGTGTGTCTTGCTCAGCAGTATATTGCAGAGGGTGGTATTGGATATGCCAAGGAGCTGCTTGATAAAGCTCTCGGAAGTGAGAAGGCTCAGGAAGTTATCACCAAGCTTACTGCTTCCTTGCAGGTACGTCCATTTGAGTTCGTGCGTAAGACAGACCCAAGTCAGCTTTTGAACTTTATTCAGGATGAGCATCCACAGACAATTGCGATGATTTTGTCCTATCTGACAGCGCCACAGGCATCTATGGTCATAGGTGCATTGGCTCCGGAAAAACAGGCGGATGTTGCAAAGCGTATTGCTTTGATGGATCGTACTTCACCGGATGTTATCAAAGAGGTAGAGAGAGTGTTAGAGAGAAAGTTATCATCTCTTGTAAATCAGGATTACACCATTGTTGGTGGTGTCGATGCTATCGTAAATATCTTGAACGCAGTAGATCGTTCAACAGAGAAGCATATTATGGAATCTCTTGAGATTGAAGAGCCAGAACTTGCAGATGAGATCCGTAAGAAGATGTTCGTATTCGAGGATATCTTATTACTGGATGACCGTGCAATTCAGAGAGTTCTTAGAGATGTGGATAACGCTGATCTTGGCGTGGCGCTTAAGGCTGCGAATGAAGAGGTGCAGAATGTAATCTTTAAGAACCTTTCTAAGCGTCTTGCTGCGATGATCAAGGAAGACATGGAGTTTATGGGACCAGTTCGAATGAAGGATGTTGAGGAAGCTCAGCAGAAGATCGTAAGTGTAATTCGTAAGCTGGAAGATGCAGGTGAGATTGTAATCTCCAGAGGCGGAGGTGACGAGATCGTTGTCTAATCTTTATAAAACATGGTTCGTCAATGCAGATACTAGTAATGCTCGCGTGATTAATTCGGATGCGATTATGGTAGAGTGTCTGGAGAAGAATGCGGTACGGATTCCGGAGCCGTTGCCTGAAGTGCAGACCGAAGGCGGATTTACCGAAGGCTTGTTTATAGGTGAGGCAAGTAGTGTCATCAAGGCAGAGCCGGAGGTAGACTATGTGGCTTTGGCAAAGGAAGAGGCAGAACGTGTGCTCGAGGAGGCCAGAGAACAGGCTGAACAGATGGTAGAGCAGGCACAGGCAGAGGTTGATGAGATCTGTGAGGCTGCCAGAGTAAAGGGATATGAGGATGGCAAGGAAGCGCTTGCCAGAGAAGTAGAAGAACAGCGTGCTCAGCTCGAAGAATCTTATCAGAAGAGGCATCAAAGCCTTGAGGCGGAATATGTGGAAAAGCGTGCTGGTATGGAAAAGGATTTGGTGGATGTTATCCTTAATGTGTTCAACAAAGTATTCCATATTCAGTTTGATAATAAGAAGCATATTTTGATGCATCTGATTGACGATGCGATTATGAATATTGAGGGGGAAAAGCGTTTCCGCGTGAAAGTGGCGATGAGTAATGTTCTTTTCTTGGAGAATCACAAGGAAGAGATTCTTGACAGAGTGGGACATGATGTGGAATTAGATATTCTGGGCGACTCCACGATGGATGGCAATGAATGTATCATAGAGACGGATTCCGGAGTATTTGATTGTAGCCTTGGAGCACAGTTGGAGAATCTGATTAAGGATATCCGCTCATTATGTTCATAGGGATGAGATAATATGACACATGAATTTGAGAAATACCTACAACTTGGGGAGAAGACATATTTTAACCGTCTGGGTAAGGTGGTCAAGATTGTCGGACTTACCATAGAATCCGTAGGACCAGATGCGAAGTTGAATGATTTATGCCGTATTATAATAGATAAGGAGAAGGATATATCTGTTATGGCAGAGGTCGTTGGATTTCGTGATAAGAGATTGCTCCTTATGCCCTTCGATAATGTAGAAGGAATCGGAGTTGGATGTATCGTTGAGAATACGGGACGTCCATTATCTGTTTTGGTAGGAGATGATCTGCTAGGGCACACTCTGGATGGTATCGGAAGAACGACAGACGGTGGTCAGATCTATGGTGGTGAGGAGTATCCAGTAGAGGCTCAACCGCCAGATCCTATGAGCAGAAGGATTATTGATGAAGTGCTTCCACTTGGCGTTAAGGCGGTGGATGGACTGATTACAGTAGGTAAGGGACAGCGTATCGGTATCTTTGCCGGTTCTGGTGTAGGTAAGAGTACGTTGCTTGGTATGTTTGCTAGAAATACAAAGGCAGATATCAATGTTATTGCTCTGATTGGAGAGCGAGGACGTGAGGTTCGAGAGTTTATTGAACGAGACCTTGGGGAAGAAGGTATGAAGCGTTCGGTGGTCATAGTGGCAACATCGGATAAACCGGCGTTGATTCGTAATAAAGCGGCAAAGACTGCGACTGCGATAGCAGAGTATTTTAGAGATCAAGGCAAGGATGTTCTGTTAATGATGGACTCATTGACACGTTTCTCAATGGCGCAAAGAGAGATTGGTCTTGCATCTGGTGAGCCGCCAGTGACAAGAGGATATCCACCGAGTGTATATTCGGAGATGCCAAAGCTCTTGGAGCGTGCAGGAACATCTGCGGTGGGATCAATTACAGGATTGTATACCGTATTGGTAGATGGTGATGACTTTAATGAGCCAATTACAGATACTGCTCGAAGTATTTTGGATGGACATATTATGTTATCTAGAAAATTGGGACATAAGAATCATTATCCGGCAATTGATATCTTGCAGAGTATCTCTCGTGTTATGAGTTCGATTGCGACCAGCGAACATAAGGAATATGCTGGAAAGCTCAAAAATGTTCTGGCAACTTATAATGAGGCTGAGGATCTGATTAATATTGGAGCCTATAAGAGTGGATCGAACCGTGAGATTGATTATGCGGTGCAGAAGATAGATGCAGTGAATACATTCTTGAGACAGAGGACAGACGAGAAGTTCCAGTTTGAGGAAGAATTAGCACTTTTAAAGGGTTTGTTTGAAAATTAACAACCAATAGGAAAGGCATGATGCTATGGCAAAGTTTACTTACCGGATGCAGAATATACTGGACATCAAGGTGAAAATGGAAAATCAGGCCAAGATAGCATATGGAATTGCCAACAGAAAGCTGATGGAAGAGCAGGAGAAGTTGCGTGAGATCATGATGCGTAGAGCCGGATATGAGAGACAGGCAAAGAAGCTTGTCAGCGGTACGTTAAATGTACAGGAAATCAGAGAGTGCAGACATGCGATTGATGTTATGAAGAGCATGCAGCGAACTCAGATGATGAATGTACATGCGGCGGAGAAGAATGCGGAGGCAGCACGGGTGGCGTTGAATCAGGTCATGGTGGAGCGCAAGACCCATGAGAAGCTCAAGGAAAAAGCCTTTGAGGAGTTCAAGCAGGAGTTGGAACGGGCAGAAGGTAAAGAGATAGATGAACTGGTAAGCTATAATTATCATGACAGTTAGGATGGTGTGAGGCATGGCAGCAGAGAACGAAGAAGTTTTAGATGAGAAGGAAGTAAAGAAAGCCGCGAAGGAAAAGAAAAAGGCTGAGAAGAAGAAGGCAAAGGCAGAGCGTGAGGAGCTTGATTTAGAGGAAGAAACTTCCGTTGGGGGCAAGATTGCTGTATTTTTTGTGACCTTGATTATTATTTTAATCTGGTTAGCAATTATCGTGCTCTTAATAAAATGGGATGTTGGTGGTTTTGGTTCTACTGTATTAGGACCAGTGCTTAAGGATGTTCCATATGTGAATCAGATTTTACCAGACAGTGTACTGGAGGCAGAGTCCACAGAGGATGACGCTTATGCATATTCTACTATGGATGAGGCAGTGGCGCAGATCAGACAGCTTGAGATACAGCTTGCTGAGGCTCAGAATGCCAACACTGCTAATGCGGAGTACATAGCTCAGTTAGAGAGTCAGGCCGCAGAGCTTGCAGTGTACAAGCAGGAGGAGGCTGATTTCGAGGCAGAGAAGCAAAAGTTTTACGAAGAGGTTGTTTTTGGCGAGTCAGCACCCGATATAGAAGAATATATGGAATTTTATGAGAGTATTGACCCTGCTAATGCAGAAATTATATATAGACAGGTGGTAGAGCAGTCAGCAATTGATGAGGCGTTAGAGGATTACATAAAGGCATATGCTTCTATGAAGCCGAAGGAGGCTGCTGAAATATTCAATACCATGACAGATAACTTGGAACTCGTGGCAGATATACTTGAGAATATGGATGCACAGTCCAGAGCAGATATTCTTGGCAAAATGGACCCTGAAACCGCTGCAAAGGTGACAGAGATCATGGAGCCTTTAGAATAGAATAGGCTGTAATTACAGCTAAAAGAAAGGGGGAGAAAGGATGGGAACTTCTAATATTTCCAGTGTTGGTAAGATTTTTGCCCAGGGACAGACAACGGGGACTACTGCTGTGGCAAACGAGGAAGATGTGCAGATTGCCTTTACTGAGGTGATGAGCCAGATGACTAACATGGTTGGAAGTGGATTGCAGACAGACAGTCAGATCATGAATGCAGATAAGAATGCTTCATCTTTGGAAAGAACTTCTGCTACTGAGAATTATGATAGATATCAGTGTCGTGAGACGATAAAAAAGCAGGATTCCAATGCTGATCTGGCACAGAGAGATGTGGTCTCTGATAAGATGGACTCTTATGCAAAAGATGTTAAGGATGTCTTGAAGGAAGAACTCGGTGTAACGGAAGAGCAGATTGAGGAAGCTATGGAGAATTTAGGGCTTACTTTTGCAGATCTGATGAATCCAAATCAGTTAGCGACACTTGTGATGGAGTTGACTGGAGCTGAAAGTGTCAGCGCTTTATTGTGTGATGGTGATTTCCTTACTGTTATGCAGGCGGTAGGTGAGCTTAGCGAGAATTTATTGCAGGAGCTTGGTGTTTCCGCAGATGAATTGGCACAGTTATTGGCAGCTTCAAACGTTCAGGGTGATGCCGAGATGACTGGATTGATGGATGAAACACTTGAAGACACAGCAGCGGTAGAGACAGAAACAGAAACAGGTGCACAGACAGCTTTTGATGCTACATTGAATGCAGAGGATCAGAGCGTGTCAGAAGGACAGATGATTGCTTCTGATGACACAGAAGAATCTGTGGAGATCGTTGATGAAAGAACAACAGAAGACGGCACAGAAGATCAGATGGCTGACGAGAGTGAAGCAGGATTGAATGAAGTGGAGAGTGCATTCGATAAAAGGAATGAAGCATCCGCAAGAAATGGTGCCGCTAGCGGACAGGAGTCACAGATGGCGAATGGCAGCAATGTTGCATCGAATCAATCTATGACAGAGGCTGTGAATGTTCAGCAGACAGAAGGTGCGATGGAATTTTCCTCTCAACTTGATGTGAATAATATCATTCGTCAGATTGTAGAGTATTCCAAAGTCACACTTAGCAATCAGGCAACGACCATGGAGATGCAGTTGAATCCAGAGAATCTGGGTAAGATTTATCTCGAGGTCACATCTAAGGATGGTGTAGTGTCTGCACATATCACAGCGCAGAATGATTTCGTTAAGGAAGCCTTAGAAAGCCAGATTGTTGAATTGAGACAGAATATGAATCAGGCAGGCGTTAAGGTAGATGCTGTTGAAGTTACAGTGGGAAGCCACGAGTTCGAAAAGAATTTGGAGCAGAACGCGAAACAGGAAGAAAGACAGGCAGAAGAGCAGGAAAAGGCAGCAAAGCAGACAAGACGTATCAACTTAAATGAGTTGGATGAGCTTAGTGGTCTTATGACTGAGGAAGAGAACTTAGTAGCACAAATGATGGCGGATCAGGGCAATAGTATTGATTACACCGCCTAAGAAAGGAGAATAAATATGGCATTAGTTGCACCCGTTGAAAATGGAAAAATTATAAAGAATTCATCATCTGCGGAAGAGACAAAATCCAATGGAAATGATCTTGGATATGATCAGTTTTTACAGTTGTTATGTGCAGAGATGCAGTATCAGGATCCATTAGAGCCTACCAGCAATACAGAGTATGTAGCGCAGTTGGCAACATTCTCACAGATGGAGTCTATGTTGAATATGCAGAACACCATGGAGCGAAGTAGTGCAAATGAGTTGGTTGGCAAGTATGTTATCGTTAATGCAACTTCTTCCGTAACAGGGGAGACAACAGCGATTGATGGATTTGTGGATTTTATTCATTACGAGAATGGTAAGCAGTATATGTCCATCAATGGCAGTCTTTATTCTGTAGATGATCTGTATGAGATTGTAGATCCTGAATATATGGAGGCAGTTTCGTTGGCAGATGCATTTGCAGCAACGGTTTCCAATCTTCCAGATGTAGAGGATTTGACAATAGCATGGCAGGAGGATGTAGAGAATCTTGAGGCTGTATATAATGGACTGAACTCATACCAGCAGTCTTATATTTCTAAGGATACTCTTACAAAGTATAGAGAACTTGTAGCACAAATGAAGATTTTAGTGGCAATTTCATCTAGTGGCTCAGATGATTCGGAAAGCATGGATACATCTGACAATATAGGCGATGACACAGGCACAACAGCTTAGTGATAGGAGATGGGTTTATGAATAAGATCAGTAACCAGTTTGCTTCGATTGAGCAGGTAACTGACCAGTATCTGAACCGGAAAAGCACGGATGCGGTATTCTCCGAGAGCGATATTTCTTTTGAGGAGATATTAAAACAGAAACAGGACGTTACTGGCAGCTCAGAACTTCGATTTTCCAAGCATGCGACCATGCGTCTGAATGACAGAAATATCAACCTGTCACAGGAGCAGAATGAGCGTTTGGAATCGGGTGTACTAAAAGCAAGCGAAAAGGGCATAAATGAATCACTCGTTATTCTGGATTCCTTGGCATTTATTGTAAATGTTCCAAACCGTACCGTGGTAACTGCCATGGATCAGAGCGAATCCAAGGATAATATTTTTACAAATATTGACGGTGCTGTCATTGTTTAGCTGGACCTTTTTAGGAAGCTAAGACTCCCTGACTGACAGATGGGAGAGCAGCACAGAAGAATTTAGGAGGTCATTTCATTATGATGAGATCAATGTACTCTGCTGTGTCAGGTCTTAAGACACATCAGACAAAGATGGACGTTATCGGTAATAATATTTCCAACGTAAATACAGTGGCATTCAAGTCATCTTCCGTTACGTTCCAGGATATGTTATATCAGAACACTTCTGGAGCATCCGGAGCAAACGCTACCACAGGAGTGGGTGGTGTCAATGCAAAGCAGATCGGTCTTGGTGTTACAACCGGAGCGACCAACATCAGTATTACATCAGCCGGAGCCGCTGAGACAACAGGAAATCCATTCGATATCCGTCTTACCGATAGCTCCACAACCAATTTCTTTATTGTAAATAATGGTTCTGAGAACCTGTTTACCAGATCTGGTTCTTTCTATGTAGATGGTTCTGGTAACCTGTGTATGACATCAACTGGTTATACTGTAATGGGATGGCAGGTAGATCCTACTACAGGTGATATTAAGAAGGATACAGTTTCTGCACTTCGTATTATGAAGACAGAGAATCTGACATCTGCGGCAGAGGCTACCACAGATGCGACCTGTGGCGGTATCATCGATAAGAACGATCCAGACGTAACCAGCGATGAGGGTATGGTAAAGAACTTGAACTTCTATGATAAGCAGGGATATGCTTATACAGCAAGATTCCGCATCAAATCCACAGGTGTGGATGGAGAGTTCTCCGTAGAGCTTGAGAGTATCTTAGATAGTGAGAGTAAGACAATATTCCCAACAGATACCACAACAGATGATGACATGGCAAAGGTATTTGGTATCAAGAATGATGCAGCTACATTAGCTACCTATGATGAGGTTAAGAAGGGCTTCTACTTAGACTCTACAACAGGTAAGATTTATGTTGGTTCTGCCGCAGATGCATCCAGAGAGATTACTTTTAATGGAACTGAGTTTGCAGATGCTTCTGGAAATACATACAGCTTGAAGCAGGTATATGGTATTTCTGATGGTATGGTAGAGGAGATTACAGGCGGTGCTACACCAGCGGTAGATGCGAATGGTGTTCTTACCATAACTGGTACAGCTGTTAACTACACATTGAAGTTCAGTACAGCAGATGGTTCTTTTGACAACATCAACGGTATGAGCGCTGTTACATTGAATCTTCAGAGTTCTGGATTGTTTGCAAATGGTGGTCTTAACTTTGAGGATATTTCCATTGACTTCTCCACGACTAAGAATGCCAATAATGGTGGTAAGTCTACTGCAACCATGGATTCTGGTAATGTGGATGACGAGGCAATTGGTAAGGGTAAGAAGTTAGGTGCATTGATTGGTCTTTCTGTAAATAATAACGGTGAGATCTATGGTACCTATGACAATGGTAACACAGAGCTTTTAGGACAGATCGCAGTGGCACAGTTTGCGAATGCATCTGGTCTTGAGAAGGTAGGAGATAACTGCTATGCTACCACATTGAACTCTGGAGAGTTCGATGGTATCGGTGTTGAGATATCAGCAGACGGAAGTAAGATGACTTCTGGTGAGCTGGAAATGTCTAACGTAGATCTTTCTACAGAATTTACACAGATGATCACTACACAGCGTGGTTTCCAGGCAAATTCCCGTGTTATCACAACTTCTGATACCTTGTTGGAAGAGCTTGTTAATCTGAAGCGTTAAGCTTGTCAGATGCTGTAAGCTTTTAGCAAAATATAGAATATATGTGGTAAAATGTATTCACACATTCTACCATATATGGTATACTAGCCGTGTAACTTGGTCCTTTCTTACAGGGTGAGGGCACGAGTTACACGGTTATTTTTGGAAAGTCCTGTCGATGGGACAAGAAAGTGTTGCTTTTGGTTGAACAAAATACAATATTTTGTAAAAGAACGTAGACAAAGGCACAAAAATTTAGTAAAATCATACAAAAGGGATGTTATGACAACTGGGTTGCATGGCACTTATTTTGTGTGGGATATTGCAATACTATATTATCAAGGATGGTAGGTGGAAGAATTGGATATAGCTTCTTTAGCAGGGATGCTGCTTGGCGTAGCAATGTTTTTATTCGGTGTATTTTCTAGTGGTGGAATCGCTGGATTAGGTAATATGTGGGATTTGCCTTCTGTAATCATTACTTTTGGTGGTTCCATAGCAGGTACTTTGGAGTCAAACAAACTTCAGGATTTTATTGGGGGGCTTAAGAGTATTACTTTAATTTTCAAGGAAGAACAGCAGGACCCAGGAAGTGTAATTAAGCACATTATTGATTTGTCCAATACCGCTCGTAAGGAAGGATTGCTTGCGTTGGAAGAGGCAGCGAACGGAATTGAGGACGAGTTCTTGAAAAAGGGTATCATGCTTGTTGTAGATGGTACAGATCCAGAGTTGGTTCGAGGTATTATGGAGACTGACTTGTCCTGTATCGAAGCAAGACATAAGAAGACAATTTCTGTATGGGAGAAATGGGCAGAACTTGGTCCTGCTTGGGGTATGATCGGTACTCTGATCGGACTGATCCTGATGTTACAGGATATGAACGATCCATCTTCTATCGGACCTAAGATGGCGGTTGCCTTGGTTACAACACTTTATGGTTCTTTGATTGCGAACTGGTTGTGTAACCCGATTGCGAATAAGCTCTCTATCAATAATGATACAGAGATGATGATGAAGGAAATTACAGTGGAAGGTATCTTGTCTATTCAGGCAGGAGAGAATCCACGTGTCATAGAAGAGAAGTTGAAATCATTCCTTGCTCCTTCTGCACGTAATGATTCTGCAGAAGGCAATGGCGGAGGTGAAGAATAGTGGCGAGAAAGAAGAAACCAGATGCGCCAAAGGGATCACCAATGTGGATGAATACCTTTGCGGATTTGATGAACTTGCTGCTCTGTTTCTTCGTAATGCTGTTTGCGATGTCTACGGTGGATGCCGAGAAGTTTGAAAAGGTAATCGCTTCTTTACAGAGTACATTCAGTATTCTGCCGAGTGGAGGAGCTTCCATTGGGGATGGAGAGATGATTTCTTCTGGTGTTAGTCAGCTTGAGATGTTTGATGTCTATTATAACGAGATGGCGAATACCAATGCAGGAGAGCAGACCGAAGAAGAGAAGGATGTCGTAGAGGCATATGAGGAGCAGGCGCTTGCAGAATCTGAAGAGATGGCAGAACAGATAGAAGCTGCTGTCGAGAGATATGGTATTCAGGATCAAGTAGAAGTGGATTTTAATGCAGAATATGTGACAATCAATATGAGCGGAGCACTTCTTTTTGATTCCGGACAGTCTGAACTTCGGGCAGAGGCGTACCCATTGGTTGACAAGTTGGGTAGAGTTATTAATACATATGACCAGAATATTATAGAGGTGGAAGGACATACAGATAACGTTCCAATACATTCTTCAAAGTATGCGGACAATAATGTTCTTTCCATGTTCCGAGCTTTGACCGTAGCTGATTATTTAAGAGAAATCACAACGATTGAACCGGGACACATCAAGTCTTCCGGACGTGGTGAATATGCTCCGATTGCGGACAATTCAACACCAGAGGGACGAGCAAGAAATCGACGTGTTGAGATAAAGATTTATAATTCTTATAACTCAGACATAAGTGAATAGGAAGGGTAGTAGCATTATGAAGAAAAATCTTGTAAGTATAATCATTATGGCATTGGTCTTAGCGAATCTTATATTAACTGCGATTCTTGCTTTTACCATCATTCCACAGACAAAGAAGTCAAACGAGTTGATTAATCAGGTATGTTCCGCAATCAATATTGAACTTGAGAGTGGACAGAATAAGGATGCTTCCGCAGTGCCTATCGAAGACATTGAGGTTTATAATATCACAGATAGCTTTACTGTAAATCTTGCAGCTAACGGCGATGGCAAGAAGCATTATGCAGTATTCTCAGTAGGTCTTTCTATTAATACTAAGAGTGAGGCTTATGAGACATACGGCGGAGCAGAGGGTCTGGCTGCAAAGGAGACAATCATCCGCAGTGAGATCAACACGATTGTAAGTTCTCATACAGTAGATGAGTTCGATGCAGAAGGACAGATGGCAATTAAGGAAGAGATCTTAGAAGCCATGCAGAATATGTTTGGAGGAACAGACTTCATTGTAGGTGTCAATTTCTCAAGCGTAACAACAGAGTAACACTGAAATAACTATTTAGGTGGTGAGAGAGAATGGGTGAAGTCTTATCTCAGAATGAGATAGATAGTTTGCTCAAAGCATTAAGCAGCGGTGAAC
Source organism: uncultured Roseburia sp. (assembly GCA_964491235.1). Lineage (GTDB taxonomy): Bacteria > Bacillota > Clostridia > Lachnospirales > Lachnospiraceae > Roseburia. The sequence goes on along the minus strand of CAZBFN010000004.1, from coordinate 41,188 downwards.
TTGATGTAGATGAAATTAAAGATAAAAATGAAAAACCGGTCAAGAACTATGATTTTGCCCGTCCGGTAAAGTTCTCTAAAGAGCATTTGCGTACATTGGAGATCATTTTCGAACATTACAGCAGATTGTTGTCGACGAATATGCCGGTGTACTTGCGTAAGAATGTTCAAGTAGAAGTGATGAGTTCTGAGACGGTAACTTACTCGGAGTTTTCCAATGCATTGTCTAATCCGGTATTGCTTGGAATTGTGAATTTTACTCCATTACAGGGTAATATCATCATAGAGATTGCAGAGAATGTCGGATACACGATTGTAGATCGTATGCTTGGAGGAGCGGGAGTTCCCCTCGACAAGGTACGTGAATTTTCGGAGATAGAGCTTTTGATTATAGAGCGAATCTTCAATGTGTGTGTAAATCTTCTGCCTGAACCGTGGGCGACTGTATGTGAGATAGAGCCTCGTTTAGAACGAATTGAGACAAACTCACAGTTTGCACAGATTATATCTCCGACAGAGATGATTGCATTAGTTACCTTGAACATCAAGATTGGTGAGGTGGAAGGTCTTATCAATATATGTCTTCCATATCTTACATTAGAGAGTATCATGGATAACCTTAATACTAAGAACTGGTATGCGAGTCTTCAGGAGAAGGATGAGCAACAGTATTCAGATACGATCGAGGCATTGATTTCCAGAGCACCGATGCCACTTAAGGCAGTGCTTGGTAATAGTAAGATATCAGTCAATGATTTCCTTGGATTACAGAGAGGAGATATCATTCGTCTGGATACCAAGGTGGACGAGGAACTGGATGTATATGTCGGAAGTATTAAAAAGTTTACTGCTCTACCGGGTGCATCCGGTGACAATTATGCAGTAAGGATTACATCAGTAATTAGGGAGGAGCAGTAAGATGGATGGAGTAATGTCACAAGAAGAAATCAATGCATTGCTGAATAGCCCTGCAGATACTGGCTCAGATAGTGGTCAGGAATTGTTGACAGACAAAGAAAAAGATGCCATCGGTGAGATTGGTAATATCAGTATGGGAACAGCAGCGACCACGTTGTTTTCACTGGTAAATCGTAAGGTGGAGATCTCCACTCCGGTTGTTTCTTATGCAAATTGGAGTGACATCTGTGAAGCTTACGAGAAACCGTGTGTATTTATCCGAATTGGATATACAGTAGGTTTGGATGGTAGTAATATTTTAGTTCTGAAGGAACATGACGTTAAGATCATAACAGACTTGATGATGGGAGGAGATGGATCAAACACAGACGGTGAGTTAGGGGAACTTCACTTGAGTGCCATCAGTGAGGCGATGAACCAGATGATGGGTTCCGCAGCGACTTCCATGTCATCTATGCTGAATAAGGTAATTGATATCAGTCCGCCACAGGCAGATCTGATTGATTTACAGCAGACACTAGATGAGAGTTCAATTGATGAATTCCTTGCTGGTGAGTTCGTAAAGATTTCTTTCCGATTAGAAATCGGAGATCTTATCGATAGTAACATTATGCAGTTGTATCCGATTTCTTTTGCAAAGGAGATGTGTGCAAGCGTAACACAGACTATGCAGGAGGACGTAGAGGCAACAGCAGGAGCAATGGCAGAAAGCAACCCAGCACCGCAGCCGACTCCACAGGCAGCACCAGAAGCAGCGCCTCAGATGGCACAGCCGATGATGGGGGCGCCAATGATGGGACAGCCGATGATGGGACAACCAATGATGGGAGCACCAATGATGGGAGATATGTCGCAGATGTATGCACAGCAACAAGTTAATGTACAACCGGCGCAGTTCCAGGCATTTTCTGGAAGCGTTCCAGTGGGATATGGTCCAGAAAATATCGATTTGATTATGGACGTTCCGCTTGAGGTTACGGTTGAATTGGGAAGAACTTCAAAATCTATTAAAGAGATTCTTGATTTTACCCCAGGAACTATTATAGAATTAAATCGTATCGCAGGAGAACCAATTGATGTTCTTGTTAATGGCAAGTATGTTGCCAAGGGCGAGGTTGTTATTATCGAAGAGAGTTACGGAATCCGTATCACAGAGATAGTAAAGTAATTAATTTGTAAGCAAAGAAAACATATAAGAACAGGAGAGAATGTTATGGCAAAGATTATGATTTGCGATGATGCAGCTTTTATGAGAATGATGATTAAGGATATCTTAACCAAGAATGGTTATGAGATCGCTGCTGAGGCAGAAAATGGAGCAGTTGCAGTTGAGAAGTATTCAGATGCAAAGCCAGATTTAGTATTAATGGATATCACAATGCCAGATATGGATGGTATTCAGGCGTTAAAGAAGATCAAAGAAATCGATCCAGCTGCTAATATTATTATGTGTTCTGCAATGGGACAGCAGGCAATGGTTATCGAAGCGATTCAGTCTGGTGCGAAGGACTTTATTGTAAAGCCATTCCAGGCAGAGCGTGTACTGGAAGCTGTTAAAAAAGTAGTGGGCTAATATGATTTTACTTAGCTCCTCATTCAACAGTTTTATACAGCTTATGGGCGTACTTGTGATATTTGTATTCGTTCTGGTCATCACCTATTTTACTACCAAGTGGATTGGGGGATACCAGAAGGTACAGATGTCTGGACGAAATTTTCAGGTAGTGGATAGTGTTCGGATCGCAGGTGGCAAGTGCGTTCAGGTATTGAAATTGGGAGATGTGTATCTTGTTGTTGCGGTTGGTAAGGATGAAGTCACTATGTTGGCAAAGCTGACAGAGGATGAGATTGGCTTGACAGAAGAGCAGATCTTGAGCACTATGCATTCGAGTAAGACTGGCATGCAGACAGGAACACAAGAGACTTTCCAAGATACTTTAGAGAAGATCAGGGAACGTTTTTCCAAAAAGCAGGATTAGATTATGACAAAATTAAAAAAAACATATTGTGTTGTGTCACTCATAGCTGCGGTAATAGTTTTTATTGCCGCTATGACTTTGTGCATTGGAGAGACTAAGGTATATGCGGCAACGACTGAGACTCAGACTGAGATGATTACAGGGCTTAGTGAGGAGAACACCAGTGAGGCAAAGCAGGCGACTAGTGACAATACAAATGGGTTATCAATTTCATATAACAATGACACAGGTTCCCTGTCAACGCCGGTCAAGGCATTTTTAGTACTTACGATTATTGCATTGGCACCGTCAATTCTTATCATGTTGACTTCCTATACGAGAATCATTATTGTACTGCATTTCTTGCGTACTGCGATAGGAACACAGTCATCGCCACCGAATCAGGTGTTGATTGGATTGGCATTATTTTTGACATTTTTTATTATGTGGCCAACTTTTCAGGAGATTAATGAAAATGCGATTGTGCCACTAGATAACGGAGATATTACGATTGAGCAGGCCTATGAGGCGGCAGAAGAGCCGTTGAGGGATTTCATGTATGGACAGACACAGGAAAAGGATCTGCATCTGTTCATGGATATTGACAATCAGGAATATCCAGATGAGATGACATTGGAAGCTTATTATGAGGTTCCATTTACCACGGTTGTTCCTGCGTTTATTATTAGTGAACTTCGTTATGCGTTTATCATGGGATTTTTGATTTATATTCCATTTATTGTAATCGATATGGTAGTTTCATCCGTACTTATGTCTATGGGTATGATGATGTTGCCGCCAACGACGATTTCATTACCGTTTAAGATATTGCTTTTTATCATGGCAGATGGTTGGAATCTGTTGATAGGAAGTGTGGTAAAGACATTCTACTGACAGATAGAGCTGCAATGACGTAAGATAGGTCAATTGTGTAGCCACTGGAATTTGGGTGGAAGGAGAGGAACTTTTAATGACAGAAGGACAGGTTTTAGACGTTGCAAGAGAAACCCTATACACAATTATTACCTGCGCAGCGCCACTATTATTGATTTCATTGATTGTTGGTCTTATCGTAAGTATTTTCCAGACAGTGACATCAATACAGGAGCAGACACTTACCTTTGTGCCTAAGATTATCTGTGTATTCCTTGGACTTATGTTGTTTGGCTCTTGGATGTTAAATAATCTGACGGAATTTATCTATGCACTCTGGTCAGACTTTAGTATTTATCTAGGGTAGGATGAGGCATGTTAAATTATACATTTTCACTGGTAGATTTTGAATTACTGATATTAATATTGGTTCGCATATCCTGTTTTGTATATGCTGCTCCTTTTTACGGGATGACAAATGTGCCATCCCGGGTAAAGATTGGGTTGTCTTGTTTTATTTCAATCCTGATTTTTAGTTCTGTTGATCAGAGCGAGGTCGCCTATACCGGAATGATAGGGTATGCAGTAATCGTTTTAAAAGAAGGAATTACAGGGTTGCTGATGGGATTTGCTGCAAACATTTGTAATTCCATTATTTTATTTGCGGGTAATATTATTGATATGGATATTGGACTTTCCATGTCACAGGAGTTTGATCCGATGATGAAGACACAGGTTACGATTACAGGTAACTTGTATCAGTACTTTATATTATTGTTGCTGGTCGTTACAGATATGCACCATTATATTTTAAGAGCGCTGATTGATTCCTATGTTGTCATACCTGTCAATGGACAGGTGTTTGATTGGAATAGTCTGGCGGGATCCATGGCTACATATATGACAGATATGTTTGTGATAGCTTTCCGTATTGTACTTCCGGTATTTGCCTGCATTATGGTGCTGAACTGTATCCTAGGAATCATGGCAAAGGTGGCACCACAGATGAATATGTTTGCGGTTGGTATGCAGATGAAGGTGTTAGTTGGATTAACAGTTTTATTCTTGACGGTATCATTGCTACCGGGAATTGCAGATTTTATTTTTACAGAGATGAAGAGAATGATAGTATCAATGATAGAAGGAATGTATTAGCTTGGAAGAGGAAAGAAGACTAATTCTACAATATAATCTTCAATGGTTTGCCAAGGAAGGACCGGGCGGAGAGAAGACCGAACCGGCAACTGCCAAGAAGTTAAGGGAGGCCAGAGAAGACGGTAAGGTAGCCAAGAGTAAGGAGCTTACAGCGGCTTTTGATCTGATTGTTCTTTTCCTTGTGCTGAAGATATTTATTTCCACAATAGGAAATGGATTCCTTGAGACATTTTATTATGTATATAATTTGATACCAGATTTTATTGATATGAATGCAATGGATGTTTCGACGGGAGCTGTTAGTTCGTTTTTTTTACCGGTCATGACATTGCTGTTAAAGATGGTCGCACCATTTTTTCTTTTTGGATTTGCAGTGACCTTGTTGGTCAGTATACTGCAGGTGGGCTGGAAGGTATCGACGAAGCCGATGCAGCCGAAGCTGGACCGATTCAATCCGGTCAATGGATTTAAGCGTATTATTTCTAAGGATTCTATCTTTGAATTGTTTAAGTCCATATTAAAGATTGGTCTTATTATTTATGTTGCTTATACATCCATTAAGGATGAAGTGAATGATATTTTTATTTTATATGATATGCCGTTAGATCAGGCAATTTCATTATGCGGAGATGTTATCATCAACGCTGGATTTAAAATCAGCCTTGTATATCTTGTGGTGGGAATCGCAGATTTTGTATATCAGAAGTATCGCTTCAATGAAGAGATGAAGATGACCAAGCAGGAAGTCAAGGATGAATATAAAAATACTGAGGGAAATCCGGAGATTAAGGGACGTCAGAGACAGAGGATGCGAGAGGCTTCTAGAAGACGTATGATGCAGGATGTACCTAAGGCGGACGTGGTTATCACGAACCCGACCCATTTGGCGGTAGCTATCAAGTATGAGCCGGAGGTTAATAGAGCACCGGTAGTGTTAGCAAAGGGAGAGGATTATCTGGCGCAGAAGATTAAGGAAGCTGCAAAGGAGAACCACATAGAGATCGTAGAAAATAAACCGTTGGCGAGAATGCTATATGCAAACGTAGATATTGGAAGTGAAATTCCACCGGAACTGTATCAGGCAGTGGCGGAGATTCTTGCAATGGTATATAATACTAGATAGTAAAAGACGAAGGAGGAAAGGGTATGAAGAAAGCTGACATAGGCGTAGCACTATATATACTTGCTGCCGTCATCTTTTTAATTGTGCCGATCAACTCCACGTTACTTGATGTAATGTTGGCGCTTAATATTTCAATTGCATTGATTGTTTTATTCAATACATTGTTTGTAAAGGAAGTTCTGGATATGTCCTTCTTCCCAACACTGTTATTGTTCACGACAATTTTTAGAATTTCTTTGAATGTATCTTCTACGCGATTGATCTTAACTACCGGTTCACCTGGTAATGTCGTAGAGACATTCGGTAACTTCGTAGGTGGCGGTGATATGGTCGTTGGTGCGGTAGTATTCATCATTTTGATCATTGTCCAGTTCGTAGTTATCAATAAGGGTTCTGAGCGAGTATCAGAGGTAACTGCTCGTTTCACCTTGGACGCAATGCCAGGTAAGCAGATGGCGATTGACGCGGATCTGAATACCGGTGCGATTACAGAGGCGCAGGCGCGAGAGCGAAGAAATAAGATTCAGGAAGAGTCCAGCTTCTTCGGAGCCATGGATGGTGCTACGAAGTACGTTAAGGGAGATGCGACCGCAGGTCTTATCATTACCTTCGTTAACTTGATTGGTGGTACCATAATGGGTATATTACGTGGGGGCATGGAGTTCGCTGATGCGATTCAGTACTATGGACTGCTTACCATGGGTGATGGACTTTGTTCCCAGATTCCTTCCCTTTTGATTTCTTTGGCAACAGGTATTCTGGTAACCAAGGCATCAAAGGAAGCAGATTTCTCCGATGTACTTGTAAAGCAGTTATTTGGTATTCCTAAGGTTCTTTACCTTGTAGGTGCTTCTTTGATATTCCTGGGTATCTTTACACCATTGAATGTAGTGTTATTTGGTGCATTAGGAATCGCATTTATTGTTGCCGGTAAGATGGTAGACAAGAGTATCGGTATTGAGAGTATTGAGGAAGAAGTCAGCATGGCAGAGACGGAGGCGGAGGAGATCCGCAAGCCGGAGAATGTGGTATCCTTGCTGCAGGTTGATCCAATTGAATTAGAGTTTGGTTACGGTATCATTCCACTGGCTGATGTTAATCAGGGTGGTGACCTTCTTGACCGTGTTGTCATGATACGAAGACAGATCGCATTGGAGCTTGGTACTGTAGTTCCAATTATTCGATTACGTGATAATATCCAGTTGAACCCGAATCAGTATATCATCAAGATCAAGGGTATACAGGTGACAGAGGGCGAGATATTATTTGACCATTATATGGCGATGAATCCAGGATATGTGGAGGAGGAGATTACAGGTATTCCTACCTTTGAGCCATCCTTCCATCTGCCAGCTATCTGGATTACAGAGAGTCAGAGAGAGCGTGCAGAGAGTCTTGGATATACGGTAGTAGATCCACCTTCTATCATCGCTACACATTTGACAGAGGTGATTCGTTCCCATATTGCGGAACTGCTCACCAGACAGGATGTTCAGAATCTTGTCAACAACTTAAAGGAGAGCAACCCTGTACTTGTGGACGAGCTGATTCCAAAGATGTTGGGACTTGGCGAAGTACAGAAGGTATTGCAGAACCTTTTATCCGAGGGAATCTCTATCCGAGATTTGCTTAGTATATTTGAAACACTTGCAGATCACGCAGCAACAACAAGAGATACCGATGTATTGACAGAGTATGTAAGACAGAGCTTAAAGCGTGCAATTTCCAGCAAGTATTTTCCGGCAAATGAGACCACCAGCGTCATTACACTTGATCCGAAGGTGGAACAGGATATTATGTCCTCTGTAAAACAGACAGAGCAGGGCGCATATCTTACATTAGATCCGGATAAGACAAAGTCAATTATTGCCTCTGTGGAGGAGGAAGTGTCAAAGCTAGAGAACATGGGAAAGAGTGCAATCGTTATCACATCACCGATTGTAAGAATGTACTTTAAGAAGTTGACCGAAGAATATTTCAAGGATTTGATTGTCGTATCTTACAACGAAGTGGAATCCAACGTAGAATTACAATCAGTGGGGATGGTGACAGCATAAATGACCATTAATAAGTATCAGGGCAAGACAAAAGAAGAGGCTATCGAGAAGGCAAAGCAGGAGTTAGGACAGAATGCAGTAGTCCTGAATGTAAAAGAAATTAAGCCAAAGGGAATGTTTAAGGTATTTAAGGAATCTGTGTATGAGGTGACAGCGGCAGTAGAGCAGAAGGAAAAGTTCATGAACCCGTTGACTGCTCAGACACAGTCTCAGACGCAGGGTACACCGTCAAAGGCACATGATACGATCAGTTTGGCGGCAGATGAGAAGATTGATATTGCACCAATTCAGAGCAAGCCAGTAGTCAAGCCTACAGTGACTCCTTTGGAACAGAGTGCATTGATGAAGGAAGTAAAAGCAGAAAACACAAACGAGGGCTTGGAAAAGAGATTGGAGAATTTATCCAATATTTTAGAACAGCAGCTTTCCGCAGAGGGTAAACACAAGGAAGAAAAGATTGAGACAACGACTGCAAACCCAGAAGGATTCCAGTTCGTGAAGATGTTATACCGTACCTTGTTAGAGAACGATGTCAATGAAAAGTACGTGAATCAGATTTTAGATGAGGCGGAAAAGGTGCTTCACAATGGAAGTAGCGTGGATCAGATATTATCTAATGTATATCAGAAGTTGATCTTAAAATTTGGACAGCCAGATACCATTGATACATCCGGTAAGAAGCCGAAGGTGGTATTCTTTGTTGGACCAACAGGTGTGGGAAAGACTACCACACTTGCTAAGATCGCATCCAGATATAAGGTAGAGGAAGAGAAGAAGGTAGCGTTTTTAACAGCGGATACCTACCGTATCGCAGCCACAGAGCAGCTTCGTACTTACGCCAACATCTTAGATGCGCCGATGAGCATTATTTACTCCCATGAGGAGATGAACGCAGCAATTGAGCGTTTGATTGATTATGATATCATTTTTGTTGATACTGCAGGATTTTCACATCGCAATGAGAATCAGTGCAGCGATATGAAGAATCTGATTCAAGGGTTGGATGAGAATTACGAGAAGGAAGTATATCTCGTTCTTAGTGCTACCACCAAGTATAAGGACTTGCTTGAAATTGCAGATATATACAGGGAGATTGCGGATTATAAGCTGATCTTTACAAAGCTGGATGAGACGACGACCTATGGTAATATTCTAAATATCAGACTTTATTCTGAGGCTGATTTGTCCTACATGACAACAGGACAGAATGTACCAGATGATATAGAAGTATTTGATACGCAAAAGATTGTCAAGCAATTACTGGGAGGCAGATAACCCATATGGATCAGGCAGAAAAGCTTAGAAATGTTGTAAAACTCAAAAATCAAGTTAATAAGCCGAATGCCAGAGTCATTACGATTACCAGTGGAAAGGGCGGAGTTGGTAAGTCAAATGTAGCTGTCAATCTAGCAGTACAGATGCAGAACATGGGAAAGCGTGTTCTGGTATTTGATGCTGACTTCGGTTTAGCTAATGTAGAAGTTATGTTTGGAGCGATTCCTAAGCATAACCTAAGTGATGTAATATATCATGGAAAGGGAATACAGGAGATTATTTCAGAGGGACCGTTGGGGATAGGGTTCATATCAGGAGGTACTGGAGTTGCCGGATTGAATGAGTTGACCCAGAGTCAGATTATGTATTTGACGAAGTCTTTGGCGGAGCTTGACGAGATAGCAGATGTCATCATTATTGATACAGGGGCTGGAATATCCAACCATGTACTTGAGTTCGTGATGGCAAGTCAAGAAGTGCTTTTGGTGACAACACCGGAGCCAAGTTCCCTGACAGATTCTTATTCTCTGTTAAAGACATTGTATAAGAATCCGAGATTTAATCGCGATAATACAAAGATTAGTGTACTTGCGAATCGTGTGACCTCCACAGAAGAGGGCAGAAGTGTCTATGAGAAGCTTAATTCAGTGGTAATGCAGTTTCTGAAGGGAGAGCTTCAGTTCGCAGGGGTAATTCCACAGGATAGTGCATTGGAAAAGGCGGTCAGACAGCAGAAGACAGTTTCACTAAATGCACCATCATCAAAATCAGCAAGGGCATTTGAAGTGATGGCGTCGAATATATTGAACAATGAGCAAAAACAGGTAAGGATATCTTCAGGAATTTCACACTTGTTTTCAAGTTTATGGAAACAGAATGATTAAGGAGAGGATGCCATGACAGTAGAAGAGCTAATTCGACCGGGAGATAAAGTTGACATTAGTTATGTTCAACAGGCGGAGCGTCGTGAGAGTGGCCGAGAACTTCCTAAGATCTATAAAAGTCAGGTATTGGACTTAAAGGAAAATGGCAATTTGGAAATTGCAATGCCGAGTGAAGGCGGCAAATTGGTATTACTTCCGTTAGGAATACGGTTTGAGTTTGTATTCTTTAGTAGAGGAGGCCTTTATCGCGCGATTGGACAAGTGGTCGAGCGTTATAAGAGCGATAATGTCTATATGCTTGAGATAGAGTTGAAGTCACAGCCAGAGAAGTATCAGCGGCGTGAATTTTTCCGATATCCATGCATTTTGGACATGAGTTATTATATTCTTACGGAGAAGGAATCAAGAAATGAATCTGGCAAGGCGTTGTTTATTCAGATCCATGGGGAGGAGGATGCTGCAAAACGCGAATATTTGGGGCGGATCGTTGACTTGAGCGGAGGCGGAATTCGTTTTTACACAGAACATGAATTGAAAAGTGGGCAGAGTGCTCTTTTTGAGATTCATCTGGAAAATGAGATGCTAGATAAGCGGTATTATATTATCGGAGACATTATCAGCTGCATCCGCACCAGCAAGTCAGATGAGATGCATTACGAGGCAAGAGCAAAATTCGTGATTCGGGACGACAATGTCAGAGAAGAGATTATCAGATTCATTTTTGAAGAAGAGCGTAAAACACGCCAGAGGGGTAGATGATAAAAAATGAAAAAAAACATTTTGGTAGTTGATGACTCTGCACTCATGAGAAGGGTTATCTGTGATATAATCAATTCAGAAGGAACATTTCAGGCAGTAGATGTATGCCGTGATGGATTGGAGGCATATGAAAAGTTAAAGACAACGAGGTATGATGGTGTTGTCTTAGACGTAAATATGCCGCGTATGGACGGATTAGAATTGTTGGAGAAGTTGCAGAAGGACAGAATCAAAGCAACCGTCATTATGGTCAGTACCGCTACGACGAAGGATGCGGAAGTCACCATTATCGCAATGGAGCGTGGAGCTGTTGATTTTGTAACGAAGCCAACCAACGTCATCGAAGCCAAGGGTGATGATTTTAAGCAGCGCCTGATTAAGGTATTATCGGCAGTCCTTAAGACAGAGAAGTATGTTAAGGAGAGCCGTACTACCACAGCCTCAATTCCTAGACAGTACACCGGTGAGCGGGTGGCTGTGAAGAAATTACAAGGGGGCGTGAAATCAGGTAATAAGATCGTTGCATTGGCTTGCTCCACAGGAGGTCCAAAGGCATTACAGAGCGTAATACCATTTCTTCCAGCCGACTTGAATGCACCGATGGTGTTGGTACAGCATATGCCAGCAGGATTTACAAAGTCTATGGCAGAGCGTCTTGACGAGGTAAGTCCGATTCATGTAAAGGAAGCTGAGGATGGAGATGTCCTGAAAAAGGGAACGGTATATATCGCGCCGGGGGGCAAGCACATGGAGGTCAAGAAGTGTCCGGATGGCAGTCATAAGATCAAGTTGAATGATATGCCAGCAATCGGAGGATTGAGACCATGTGCGAACATTACATATGATTCCCTGCGGGATTCGGGGTATGATCAAGTGGTATGTGTCGTGCTTACGGGAATGGGAGCAGACGGTACCAACGGTATTATGTCCTTGGCAAAGCAGAAACCGTTGCATGTAATATCTCAGGATGCAGCAAGTTGTGTGGTATACGGAATGCCTAAGGCAATTGCAGAGACCGGATTGGTGGATGAAGTAGTTCCTCTTACAGAAGTTGCAAAAACAATTATTAAGAATGTGGGGGTAAAGTAATATGGATGTAAGCCAATACCTTGAGATTTTCATCGATGAAACAAGCGAGCATTTACAGAATCTGAGCGATTGTATCATGGAGTTGGAGAAGGATCCGGAGAATATGGATACAATCAACGAGATTTTCCGTGCAGCCCATTCTTTAAAGGGAATGGCAGGTACCATGGGATTTAAGAGAATGCAGCATCTGACCCATGATATGGAGAATGTATTCCAGGAAGTGAGAAGTGAGAAGATTAAGGTCAACAGTGCGATGATTGATCTGCTTTTCAAGTGTCTGGATGCGATAGATGGGTACTTAAACAGCGTAAAGGAAAGTTCTGATGAGGGAACAGAAGATAACGAACTGATTATCAAGGAATTGAATGACTTTATCGCTGCTGCAAATGGAAAAGCTCCAATGACTGAGAAGAAGGAAGAGGCAGCACCTGCGGCGACAGCAGAACCTGCTTCCGACAGCGCATTTGATAAGAAGTATTTTGACATTGAACTCAGTGAGTCTGAGAAGGATAAGATCAAGGAAGCTGAGGATGCTGGACGTCATGTATATGGTATGACAGTATACATTCAGAAGGAATGTCTGCTGAAGGCAGCGAGAGCATTTTTGGTATTTAAGGCTGTCGAAGAGTTTGGCGAGATTCTAGTATATAACCCAAGTTCTCAGGATATTGAGGACGAGAAGTTTGAATGCGAATTCAGTTTCTATATTACCTCTGAAACTGAGTTAGATAAGATCAAGGATGCAGCTAAGGCAGTATCTGAGATTGAAGAAGTTCTTGGGGAAGAAGTAAAGTACGAAGCCCTTATGGCGAAGCAGGAAAAGGCAGAGGAAGCTGCTGCAGGAACTACTGCACCAGCGGCACAGGCTGCACCAGCGGCACAGGCTGCACCGGCTGCACAGGAGAGCAGTTCTGCTAATAAGAAGCAGGCGGTTGCTAAGCCAGTGACAAATCGTACTGTAAGAGTGGATATTGAGAAGTTGGATGCATTGATGAATCAGGTATCCGAGCTTCTGATTGCGAAGAACAGTTTGGTTTCTATTAGCTCAACAGAGTCTGGAGATTTCCAGAATCAGACATTCCATGAGCAGATTGAATCCTTAGAGCGTATCACAACGAATCTGCATGAGTCTGTTATGAAGGTTCGAATGGTACCAATTGAGAGCGTTGTTGCCAAGTTCCCACGAATGATTCGTGATTTGAACAGACAGTTAAATAAGAAGATGGAGTTACATATGACTGGTGAGGATACTGAGCTGGATCGTACTGTTGTAGACCAGATTGGTGACCCATTACAGCACTTACTCCGTAATTCTGCTGACCATGGATTGGAAGATAATGCAACACGTATTGCAAAGGGCAAGCCAGAGGTCGGAAATATCTTCTTGAATGCGTTCCAGGAAGGTAATAACGTTATTATTCAGGTCGGAGACGATGGTAATGGTATTGATGTGGAAGCTGTTCGCAATAAGGCGATTGAGCGTGGCGTTATTACAGCTGAGCAGGCAGAGACCATGAGCCAGAAGGAAATTGTAAACCTGTTATTCTTGCCAAGTTTCTCCATGGCAAAGAAGATTACGGATATTTCAGGTCGAGGCGTTGGCCTTGACGTTGTTAAGTCCAACATTGAGGCATTAGGCGGAGATGTTGAAGTTAAGACTGAGCTTGGTGTTGGAACCACCTTTACCGTAAGACTTCCACTTACACTGGCAATCATTCAGGCATTGATGGTTGAGATCAGGGATGAGAAGTATGCGATTGCATTAGGTTCTATCGCTAATATTGAGGATATCCCAGTAAAGGATATCAAGTATGTAGAAGCACAGGAAGTAATCCACCTTCGTGGTAAGGTAATTCCATTGATTCGTATGGATCAGGTGCTTGATATTGAGCCGAAGGAAGAAGAGCCAGAAAGCCTGACCGTAGTTATCGTACAGAAGGGTGACAGCCAGGCCGGACTTGTTGTTGACAGCCTGATGGGACAGCAGGAAATCGTTATCAAATCACTTGGCAAGTACATTAACAACAATAAGATCATCAGTGGTGCTACGATCCTTGGTGATGGTGAAGTAGCATTGATCCTTGATGTAAATGTATTAATGTAATGGGGGTGGACAACATGGCGAATAATAGTCTGGAAGTAATTGAAAAAGAATCAAAACAGTATATCGTTGTTATGGTAGGAAATGAGCAGTACGGAATTGATATTACTTATATTGATAATATCGTTCGTATGCAGAAGATTACCCGTGTTCCAAAGATACAGTCCTACTTCAAGGGAATCATCAATCTGCGTGGTGAGATCGTATCTGTCATGAGTATTCGTAAGAAGATGGAACTGGAAGATGATGTATTTACCAATGCAAGTAGAATCATTATCCTTAAGTTAGAGGAAAAGGGACTGATTGGAATCATCGTAGATGAGGTCAAGGAAGTTGTCAATCTGAGTGATGATGAGATTGAGAAGGCCTCCAACAGAGGAAAGTTCATCAATGGAATTGGAAAGCATGGAGATGAGCTGATTTCCTTACTTGAGATCAATGCAATCGTAGAAGAAACTGTATAAAAGAGTTAGGTTAGTGGGATCTTGCTCAAGATCTCACTAACTTTCTATCTATCATAATGAGAGGAGGTAGAATTCATTCATGGGAAAAATGACGTTGGAAGACGTAAATAATATGTATTTGGATGTGCTAAAAGAAATTGGTAATATTGGCGCAGGAAATGCAACATCTGCCATCGCCAATATGCTTGGCATGAAGATTGATATGAATGTACCGAGCATTCGACTTATGGAAGTGTCAAAGCTTGGTATGGCGGTAGGTGCAGAGGATGAGACTATTGTAGGAATTTTTCTTGAAGTCGAGAATGATATTGAAGGTAGCATGATGTTCCTGTTAGATATTCCTTCAGCACGTTATCTGGTGAATAAGCTGATGATGACTGATGCACCAGCGGATCAGCCTTTTGGTGAGATGGAGTTATCTGCATTAAAGGAGATCGGTAATATCATTGCTGGTTCTTATCTATCTGCATTATCATCTCTGACCAATCTCGTGATTGTACCATCTATTCCATATATTGCAGTGGACATGGCAGCGTCTATCTTAAGTGTACCTGCAATTGAGTTTGGACAGTATGGAGACAATGCATTATTGATACAGACAGAGATCTGTGCAGATGTGGCGATTAATGGTTACTTTATATTAATGCCTGAGCAGGATTCATACGAAAAGATATTAACATCACTTGGAATCTCAGTATAAGGAGAAACGCGTATGGGAGAAGTCATTAAAGTGGGCATGGCGGACTTAAATATATGTAAGGCTCCGAACGTAATTACGACTTTAGGACTAGGTTCCTGTATTGGATTGGTTTTATATGATCCGGTAACCAAAGTGGGTGGTATGGTACATTATATGCTTCCAGATAGTACAAAAGTGAGAAACAATAGTAATATTGCCAAGTTTGGAGACACAGGAATCAATGAATTGCTAAAGAGAGTAGTTGCAGCCGGTGCAAATCGAAACCGACTGATAGCAAAGATGGCTGGTGGGGCTAAGATGTTTGAAGTCAGTGGTCTGTCAGAAGTGGGAAATATTGGCGCTAGAAATGCAGAGGCAGCTAAGGAGATATTAAAAGGTTTGGGAATTCGTCTTGTGGCGGAGGACACAGGTCTTAATTATGGTAGAACTGTCGAATTGCATTGTGAGACAGGGGAGTTCTACATTAAGTCGGTTGGAAAGCCGATAAAGATTATATAATCAAGAAGGGCATGGTTGGACAATGAAAACAAAGTCAGTACCTGCGATTATCATGCTGTCTGCGGGATTTATTGCCTGCATAGCAGGAATGTATGCACACATGGAAGTGGCAGGGTTTATGAAGATGCTTTTAATCGTCCTGATAGTATTTTACATATTGGGATGTATTGTCAAGGTAATCCTTGATAAAAACTTTGCAGAGATGCAGGACGAGGAAACCACGGATGGTGAAGAGGTGCAGTCGGATGAGGAAGCACCTGAAGCAGAGGGAGAAGAGGACGAAGAGTCAGCTTCAGCAGAAGACGAGAAATAATTAGGAACTAGAAACGTGGGGGCTTCATATGAAAACGGTGGATAGAGAAAAACTTTGGGAAGAGTATCGTAAAAATCCAACCCCAGAGTTGAGGGAGAAGTTAATTACTGAGTATGCGCCGCTTGTTAAGGTGGTTGCGGGAAGACTCAGTATGTACCTTGGGTACAACGTAGAGTATGAAGATTTAGTCAGCTATGGTATCTTTGGGCTAATTGATGCAATTGACAAATTCGATTTGGGGAAGGATGTAAAGTTTGAGACTTATGCAAGTCTTCGTATTCGCGGTTCTATTCTGGATCAGATTCGTAAGATGGACTGGATTCCGAGAACCGTTAGACAGAAGCAGAAGAAGATAGAGGAGGCAATCAAGCATGTTGAGAGCCGGACTGGAAGAAATGCTTCTGATGAGGAAGTTGCCGAGGAACTTGGAATAAAAGGAGAAGAACTGAATGAATGGCAGTCTCAGCTTAAGGTCACGAACGTTGTTTCTCTGAACGAGTTCGTAGAGCAGGGCGGAGAACCAGTGATGGATGCCAGAGGCAATTCGCATTTTGTTCAGCCCGAAGATTCAGTACAGGAAGAGGAACTAAAGAAGGTTCTGTCTGAGACTATGGAACTTCTGACAGAGAAGGAGCGCAAGGTCATTCTTCTGTATTATTACGAGGAACTTACATTAAAGGAAATCAGTAATATACTGGAAGTGTCAGAATCGAGAGTATCCCAGCTACATACAAAAGCGCTTCTTAAGATGCGTAAGAAGATGGGAAGTTATATGGGCATATTGAGTGATTGATAGGCTAGGTTGAAAGGAGGCGTCATTATGTCGGTAGGACCAGTCGTTTTGAATGGTATGATTCAGCGGACACAGGATATTGGGAATCTAAAGCAACAGGAAGATAACAAGCCTATGGTTCAACAGCACAATATTGGTATCCAGCAGGAACGGCAGGAAGACCGACTGACGCATCAGGTTCAACAGCCAGAGCAAAAGGAAAATGACGGCTACCGTTATGATGCCAAGGAAAAGGGAAATAACGAGTACGAGGGTAACAAGCAGAAAAAGCGTAATGGACAAAACAAAAATAAAGAACAGAATGAGGATGGAAAGGTTATATTGAAGGGACATGGAAGTTCTTTTGATATTAAGATATGAGGGAAGAACGATGACTGGAGTAGAATGGATATTGCTTCTGATTGGCAGTGTATTTATGATTGGAAGCTTTTTTATTACGGAAAAATTATCGCCATCAGAACTGAACAAGATATCAGAGCTTAGTGAGAGTGAGATTAAAAAGATAATCGATCGAGGACTTGAGAGTGCCAAGAACCGTATTGAGGATGCGATTGATAATCAGATAGAAGAATCTACGGATAAGGTAGATCGAGCTTTGGATAAAGAGACCAATGATAAGATCATGGCAATCAGTGAATATTCAGATACCGTGTTAGAGAGCATGAATAAGACACATAATGAGATTATGTTTTTATACAGCATGCTCAATGACAAGCATACAGAGCTTACAGGTATGACTTCGAATTTACAGAGACTCGCTGCGGATGTAAGAAGTCTGGAAGAGAGTATGCCAAGATTCATCGAGCAACCTGTAATGCAACAGCAAGTACCGGTATTTGAACAGTCTGTGACATCAATGCCAGAGCAGACTGAGGAAGTAGTACCGGAAGTTGAGAAAGTAGAAGTAAGTTCACAGCCGGTAGAACAGCAGAAGCAGACTGAGAAGGATAATAGAAATAGTGAGATACTTGCACTGTATAAAGAGGGACTAACTGAGATTCAGATTGCAAGAAAACTTAAAATGGGCATTGGTGAGGTAAGACTGGTTATTGGTCTTTACAGAGGAGAGTAAGATTCGTGAAACTAAAGTATTATTTGCGGGGACTGGGAATTGGTATTATTGTTACAACAATTATATTGACGATCAGTTTTTCAAAAAGAGAAGTAGAGATTTCAGATGCAGAAGTGATAGCAAGAGCAAGTGAACTTGGTATGGTGATGCAGGATGAGGTTGAATCAGAACAGACAGAAGTAATTGAGACAGAGACACAACAGATGGATATTGATGAGTCACAGGTAGATGGAACACAGATTGGAGTGGATGTACCTGTTACAGAAGAGATGGTAACAGAGGAAGAACTGACGACAGAAGAACTGACGACAGAAGAACTGACGACAGAAGAGTTGCCAGCAGATGCGACAGGGGAAGATACCGCAGTGACAGATGAAACCAACACACAAGAAGGTAGTTTCCTCCTTGTAATCAAGAAGGGCGATGTGTGTAGAACAGTATGTGAGAATTTAGCTGCGAATGGTATCATTAGTGACGCAGAGACATTTCGTAAGTATTTGTTTGAGATTGGTTATGCAAACAATATGAGCGTGGGTGAATACGAGATTCCATATGGATTGACTTATGAAGAAGTCGCTGAGATTCTTCAGGCGGGACCACTTGATAAGCAATAGTGTGAGAAAAGAGCCAGACAGGCAGTGCTTTTAGGAAAATGTAATGAATTTCCAAGAAAGTGCTTGCCTATGTCTGGCTCTTGTGATATAATCTACAAGGTTCTAGGTCAAAAGTGCGATAACACCACTTATGACCATACAAAAATACACATATGCCGACCACCGGGCTGGTGCCAGTTTGGTTGCCTTGCGGGATGAAGCATATGGAAGAGCAAACCAGGAGGTAAAGAAAATGAGTGTTATTTCAATGAAGCAGTTACTTGAAGCAGGTGTTCACTTCGGACATCAGACAAGAAGATGGAATCCTAAGATGGCTCCATACATCTACACAGAGAGAAATGGTATCTACATCATCGACTTACAGAAGTCTGTAGGTAAAGTAGATGAGGCTTACAAGGCAGTATCTGATATCGCAGCAGCTGGCGGTACAATTCTTTTCGTAGGTACTAAGAAGCAGGCTCAGGATGCTATCAAGACTGAGGCAGAGCGTTGCGGAATGTACTATGTAAACGAGAGATGGTTAGGTGGTATGTTAACTAACTTCAAGACCATCCAGAGCCGTATCGCAAGATTAAAAGAGATCGAGACAATGGCTACCGACGGAACTTTCGAAGTACTTCCAAAGAAGGAAGTTATCGCTCTTAAGAAAGAGTGGGAGAAGTTAGAGAAGAACCTTGGTGGTATCAAAGAGATGAAGAGAATCCCAGATGCTATCTTCGTAGTAGATCCTAAGAAGGAGAGAATCTGTATTCAGGAAGCTCATACATTAGGAATTAAGTTAATCGGTATCGCAGATACTAACTGTGATCCAGAAGAGTTAGATTATGTAATCCCAGGTAACGATGATGCAATCAGAGCCGTTAAGTTAATCGTTTCTAAGATGGCTGACGCTGTTATCGAGGCTAACCAGGGTGCAGAGATGACTGCAGAGGAAGTTGAGTCTGCAGAAGCTGATGCAGAGGCAGTAGAGGAAGCGTAAGAGCTTTATAGGAGAGAGGGACGCATAATTACGTCCCTTTCCGTTTCATTAATTTATTTTATGGAGGATAAGTAAGATGGCTATTACAGCAGCTATGGTAAAGGAACTGCGTGAGTTAACTGGCGCAGGTATGATGGATTGTAAGAAAGCATTAAACGAGACTAACGGAAATATGGACGAGGCTGTTGAGGTATTGAAGAAGAGCGGTGCAGCGAAGATGGAGAAGAAAGCTTCCAGAATCGCAGCTGAGGGTATTGCTCGTGTTGCCATTGATGGCAATTCAGCAGTTGTTGCTGAAGTCAACTCCGAGACTGACTTCGTTGCAAAGAATGAAACATTCCAGGAATTTGTACAGTTAGTAGCTGACAATGCACTTGCTTCCGGATTAAACGGTGGTAAGAATGGTGAAGATGTAGAAGCACTTCTTGAAATGAATGGTCTTAAAGAAGCGTTGATTGAAAAAACTGCTACTATCGGAGAGAAATTATCTGTTCGTAGATTTAAGAGAGTTACTGGCGAGTGCGTAGCAAGTTATATCCATGCAGGTGGTAAGATCGGTGTAATTGTAGCAGCTGATGGTGTAGCTGATGTAAAGGAAGCTCTTACCAATGTAGCTATGCAGATTGCAGCTATGAATCCACAGTATATCAGCAGAGACGATATTGAGCAGGCTGAAATCGATAAGATGAGAGAAATCATCGTTGATTCTTCTTTGAATGATCCTGCATCTCTTCCTAAGCCAATCTTGAATGAGCTGATTAACAAGGCTTGTACAGAAAAGGTATGGAGCGATGAAGATATTGCGATTTATGAAGATAAGAAGAGCAATATGAATTATTTATTCAACTTCCTTTCAAAAGAAGCAACAGCAGCTCTTGTAGCTTTAGCTATGGAAGATAAGGCAAATATCATGGCAAATAAGATTTTCAACGGCGCAGTAGAGGGTCGTGTTTCTAAGCAGTTAAAGGATATCTGCTTGTTGGATCAGACTTATGTAAAGGCAGAGGACGGAAAGCAGACTGTTGCAGCATACCTTAAGTCTGTAAATAGTGCTCTCGTCATCAAGGATGTAGTTCGTTTTGAAGTAGGTGAAGGCATCGAGAAGAAGCAGGAAGACTTCGCAGCAGAGGTTGCTGCTCAGATGAACGCATAATCGCTGTTAGGGAATATCAGTTTGATTAAGTGCTTCGAGGCGCTTGAATTACTTTTTAGTAATTTAAGTGGCCTCGGAGCTTTTTTGTGTTTGGAAACGCTTGAAAAGGAGTAAAAAATATGTTATTTTTTAACTAGGATTAGGTAAAAATGGGGTGACAAAATGGAAAAACGAGGAAAAAAAGTTACCATAGGCCTTTTAGTGAGCGGAATTATGGATGAGTTCACAGAATCCATCTGTAAAGGGGTTATGCATGGAGCGAAAAAAGCAGATGTGAATCTTGTTGTTCTTCCATGTAAATATTTGGATCGAGATTTGAGCAAGAATAGAGAGCTGATGTATGAATATCAGTATAATACCATGTTTTCTTATGTGACGAGGGAGAATCTGGATGCGATTCTAGTGTCGGCTGGCAGTATTGGATGCTATACCAGCGAGAAGCGAATGTGTGAGGTACTGGAAGCATATTTGGGGATTCCCTGCGTATTGATAGCATCAAAGCTGGATGGCTATGTAAGCGTTATGTATGATAATGACGCAGGTATACGGGAAGCATTAGAATATTTGATACATGAATTGAATTGTCGGAAGTTTGGTATGATAGGTGGTCCAGATGTTAACACAGATGCCTATGAGCGTAAGCAGGTATTTCTGGACGTATTAAAGGAACATAATATTCCTTTTGAAGAGAAGAATTTTGTAAAGGGAAACCTTTCACGTAATAATTCAGAAGCGTTTTGCGAGATGTTAGATTACAATCCAGATGTGGAGGCTATTTTCTGTGTCAATGATGACAGTGCGATTGGACTGTATGATGAGATGAAGAAGAGAGGCGTGATACCGGGAAAGGATATCTATGTTTTCGGGTATGATAATACAGTGCCAGCTTCTAGATCTAAGCCTACGCTGTCCTCAGTATGGGCAGATTCTGTTGCATTAGGAGAGAAGGCGGTTGAACTGGTGTTGCGTATGTTGTCTGGAGAGGCTGTCTCTAGCCAGACGCTGTCTACTAAGTTCATACAGAGAGATTCCTTTGGCAATAAAGAGAGCAGTAGCACCAAGAAGGAAGGTATTGTCTTAGATTATCATAACATCAATGCATACTTTGATGATATTTTTTATCGGTATAAGAATGAGGAGAGTCAGGAGAATATTACTGTCATCTACGAACTTTTCCAGAATATGACAGAGGAATTAATACAGCTTTTTGAAAATCCTGCATTCGATATGAAGCTGTACACAGACGTACTGGGTCTGTTGGATGAATTTTTGAATCATAGTGCGCTGGAATATGCGGATATGGAGAAGCTGATAAAATATATAGAGCAGATTTATCAGAATACAAAGTCAAAAGAGACCAATGCAGATGGAGTAGAACAGGGTGAAGTCCTTCATATTATCCTACGCAAAATTATAGGTGCCATGGATTATAGATTCCGAATGATGCGTGATGCAGAGGAGTCAGAGGCATATTCCATGAAGCTTTTTGTAGGAAATATCATGCAGTTCGAAAAGGGCAATGACCAGAGTTACGCGATGCTGCTTCAGAATCTGGATTGGTTAAATATTCAAAATGCATATGTTTATATTTTTGATAAGCCGGTTATTCATTTGTATCTTGAGGAATTTCAGCTGCCAAAGTATTTGTACCTAAAGGCGGTTCGAAGAAATGGGATTGTAGAGAGCATTCCGGTAACAAGACAGAGGATTAAGAGTGCGAATCTCTATCGCCATGACAAAATGGAATCTGCAAGATATTCTATGGTCTTGTTGCCATTATTTTCAAATGAAGTACTGTACGGAGCAGTATTATGTGATTTGACGGACAAGCTCTTTGATAATGGAGAGTTCGTGGTGAATCAGATGAGCTCTGCGGTAAAGATGATTGAACTCTTAAAGTCCAATGAGAAGATTCAACAGCAGTTAGAAGAGAACCTTGTTACACTGCGACAGAAGAATATCGTATTGGACAATTTATCCAAGTCTGACGGTCTGACAGGAATCTTAAACCGAAGAGGATTTGAGGATGCGGCAGAGGCATTCTTAGAGATAAAGAGACGGGAGCATAAGAAGCTGTTAGTGGCTTATATTGATATGAATAATCTGAAGATCATCAATGACCGATATGGTCATGAGGAGGGAGACTTCTCCTTAAGGCTGATTGGGGAAAAGATCGCTGAGTTTATTATGCCAAATGGAATCTGTGGTAGAATCGGCGGAGATGAGTTCTCATGTATCATGGAATGTGAGGAAGAGAGTAAAGAATTACAGATTCGGCAGACTCTTTATCGAGCATTTCAGGAGTATAATGAGCAAAGTGATAAGCCTTATAATATCACGGTTTCTGTGGGTGCTTGCATTCTGGATGAGGATGATGATGTTACTTTAAAGGAAGCACTGGCACTGGCGGATGAGAAGCTTTACGAGGAAAAGCAGCATCGAATCAAGCATGTAGAGAAATCCCATGTGATAGAAAGCTCGTCTGCTATAAAATTGCGTAAGCATATAAGAGAAAAGTAATAAGAAACTGTTAAGAAACTGATTGGAATATTGACTTTTCCAATATGGGAGAATAGAATACTGCATTAGAACAATGGAGTTCACTTTAGGCATATTGATGTGCCGAGGGTGGCTCCATTTTTTTTATCTTAGGATCAAGAAATCAGAAAAGGAGGATTTTGTTATGAATGCAGGAGATGTTGGATTTATGCTCATTTGTGCAGCGTTGGTGTTCTTTATGACGCCGGGATTGGCTTGTTTCTATGGAGGTCTTGTTCGCAAGAAAAATGTGGTAAATACGATGATGACCTCTGTCTTTATCATCGGTACGGGAATTGTAATGTGGGTACTGTTTGGCTATTCCTTATCCTTTGCACCAACAGGAAATGGTATCATTGGAGATTTTAGGTGGCTGGGATTGGAAGGTGTGTCCGTCGAAGCGGGATATACAGAAAGTGCTACGATTCCTAACATGGTCTTTTGTGCATTTCAGATGATGTTTGCAGTCATTACACCAGCACTGATTACTGGTGCAATAGCAGGAAGAATGAAGTTCAAATCGGTGTTCGTATTCACTATTGTGTGGACATTGATCGTATATTATCCTTTGGCACATATGGTATGGGCACAGGGCGGTCTGCTTGGATTGGAAGGACTGGGAGCGCTGGATTTCGCAGGTGGAGATGTGGTACATATCAGTTCCGGTATTTCTGCTTTGGTGCTGTGTATCCTATTGGGAAAGCGAAGAGATCATGCCCACGTAGCTTATCGAATCCATAATATTCCAACGGTCATGATTGGAGCATCCCTGCTGATGTTTGGTTGGTTCGGCTTCAACGCAGGATCTGCACTTGCTGCAAATGGTCTTGCAGCCCATGCCTTTATGACAACAGCAGCTTCCGCAGCGGCAGCATTACTGTCATGGATGCTTTGCGATATTTTAAAAACAGGAAAGCCGACCTTGATCGGAGCCTGTACCGGTATGGTGGCTGGTCTGGTAGGAATCACTCCGGGAGCAGGATTTGTTCCAATCTGGGCGGCAGTTATCATTGGTCTTACCACAAGTCCGATATGCTATATTATGATTTCCTATGGTAAGAAGAAATTTGGATTTGATGATGCCTTAGATGCGTTTAGTTGCCATGGAACAGGCGGTATCTGGGGTGGACTTATGACAGGTATTTTTGCCAAAGAATCTATTGGCGGATACAATGGATTGATTTATGGCGATGCGGCGCAGTTTGCGGCACAGTTCATTGGAATTCTTGTGACGATTGGAATCGCAGTGGTGGGAACCCTTATCTGCTATGGAATCACGAGACTCCTTACAGGAGATATTCGTGTGGAGGCGAAGGATGAGATCATTGGTCTTGATATTTCACAGCATGGCGAATCGGCGTATCCATCTTTTAATGGATTAGAATAGTAGGGAGGTTATGATATGGCAGAAAATAGTAGTTCAATGATAAAAATAGAAGCAATCGTGAGAGAAGAGAAGTACGAGGAAGTAAAAAAGGCACTGGCAGATATCGGTGTAAATGGTATCACCGCATATCAGGTGGTGGGCTGTGGTGTACAGCGTGGACTATCGGAGTATGTAAGAGGTCAGAAGGTAGATGTTCAGGTACTGCCCAAAATAAAGTTTGAAATCGTGGTGTCTTCTGAGGAATGGGAGGCGAAGACCATAGATGTCATACAAAAAACTGCTTTTACTGGAAATCCAGGTGACGGAAAGATTTTTAGTTATTATATTCACCAGGCGGTAAAGATCCGAACAGGAGAGACTGGTTACGATGCGATACAGTCGCCGGATGAATAAGTTGAAAATCTTATATGAAACAAAAAGGAGGGCGTCTCGATTGAGACGTCCTCTTCGTTGTGACATTGTTTATAGACCCATAATTCCATCTACCGGAAGGGCGAGTGTGATTCCGTGGGCTGGAGTTGCGACACCATGCTGCTTGCTGATAGCTGCCATGATATCGTTCTTCTTTTCCTTTGGAACGACAATTGCGATGATTTCCTGTTCTTCCTGAATTGGAATACCAAAATGAGTAGCAACCTCTTCTGGGCTACACTTTAATCCCTTTAAGATGGTTCCACCTGTGGCACCTGCAGCTCTTGCAGTGTACATTACATCGTCGCTGTAACCTGAATTAATAGTGACAAGAATCATTGCATGTGTAATCGTTTCACTCATTTTCTTCACTTCCTTTTCGAATTCTACCTCTGCCTGTTCTTGAATATTGCTGGCAAGAAGCTTATACATCCAACCCTGCAGTGCATTAACAGGAATGCTGACTGCGATACCAGTTCCTTTTTTGTGGAGCTGAAGTGCCTGATTTAACTCTGCTAAGACCATCTTGGTCTGTTCCGTTGGAACGAAGCAGAGGATAATGCTCTTATGTATGCCGCCGAGGCCACACAGATTTAAAAAGTCAGAGCTGACAGTTCCGACACCATGCATCTGGTAAAAAATCGGAATCTTGGAGTCATTTAGGAACTCATTTACTTTTTCACGAATATTGGAATCGACAATCACGACCAGACAGCGGAAGGATAGTCTGTTTTTTGATGCTTGCATTGCGGTATCCTGCATAATTATTCCTCCTCAAAATCCAAAATTTCATTGTCGTCGATGTCAGATATAACAACTGGTGTGTAGGTGGAGCTCTTTAACTTCATATTATATAGAACGCCCATGATCTGAATTGCGATGAGCGGAGCCATTGCGACCATTGCTACCACACCGAAGGCGTCGGTAACTACGTTACCGCCCACAGCGGTACATGCGCCCATTGCAAGTGGAAGTAGGAAAGTAGAAGTCATAGGACCACTTGCTACACCACCGGAGTCGAAGGCGATACCCACAAATACCTTTGGCACGAATCTGGTGAGGATCAATGCGATGATATAACCAGGAATCAACAGCCAGTAGATGCTGATGCCAGTCAGTACTCGTACCATAGCAAGTGCTACGGAAGCGGATACACCGATGGAAAGACACAGATTCATAGCATCTCTGGAAATAGAACCATTGGTGACATCTTCGACCTGTTTGTTCAGGACCTGAACGGCTGGCTCAGCCTTTACAATATAGTAACCGATCAGTGCGCCGATTGGAACGAGAACCCATCGCCAGGATTCCGCTGCAAGATTACTTCCAAGCAAGCTTCCCACAGGTGCGAATCCAACATTAACACCAGTCAAGAACAGGATCAAGCCGATGATGGTATACAGAAAACCAAAGGACATCTTGATCATCTGCTTGCGGTGATAACGTCTGGCAATTAGCTGAAACAGTAAAAAGACAGCTAATACAGGAGAGATGGAAAAAGCAACCTCCTTGCCATAATCAGGAAGCATGTGAACAAATTCACGCATAACGTCCTGCATGGTAATGACATCTGGAATTAGAGTAGCAGTATATGCTGCGTCCGATGGATGGAAAAAGATACCAAGTAAGAGAACCATGATAATCGGACCAATGCTACAAAATGCGATCAGACCGAAACTATCGCTGGAACCATTCTTATCACTACGAGTAGAAGAAAGTCCAACACCGATTGCCATGATAAAAGGAACTGTCATAGGACCGGTCGTGACACCGCCGGAGTCAAATGCCACAGCGATAAAATCAGTAGGCGCTGCAAAGGATAGCAGAAAAAGAACTGCATATAAGATACATAATAGCACTGGAAGGCTGATCTTAAATAAAATTCTAAGTACAGCAATCACTAAGAAAATGCCGACGCCAACAGCAACCGTCCAGATTAATGTATTGTTCGGAATGGATGGTACCTGATTGGCAAGAACCTGTAGATCAGGCTCCGCGATTGTAATGATAATACCCATAACAAAGCAGACAAGAACCAGAATAAATAGATTCTTTGTCTTCATGATCTGGGAACCAACGCCTTCACCTAAAGGGGTCATCGCCATTTCTGCACCGAGCTGGAAGAATGCCATTCCGATGATAAGCATAAAAGCACCTACCAAAAACAGCGCAATCGTTCCGGTCTCCATGGGAACCACGAAGATGCTAAGGAGCAGTACAATGACGGTGATCGGTAATACAGCGTTGACGGATTCGTCAATTTTTTCCTTTAATTTCTTGTTCAAGATAACATCACACTACTTTCTTAAAATTTTAAATCAGTTTACAAATCAACTATATTCTACTGATTAAAAATAGGGAAGTCAACCAAACAGAAGAGATTTAACAAAAACTTTAGCAGTTTATTGATTGACATTTTAGTCAGGTTAGGATAATGTATGGCTCAACAACAGTTTACAAATCAACTAAAATGAGAAAAGGTCTGGGAGTGTGAGAACATGCTGGAAGATTTTTTGGAAAACTATTTCAAGATTGAAAAAGCATATCGAAGATTTTTTCATGCGGAGGCAGAGCAGTATCAGCTTTCGCCCAATGAGATCGATGTGATTCTATTTTTACACCGGAATGGAGCAAAGGCAGACACCTCAAGTGATATTGCACAGTTTGAAGGAGTATCCAAGGGATTGATTGCCCGATCCGTGGACAATCTTGAGAAGAAGGGATATCTGCAACTTATCAGAGACGAGGAGGATCGGAGAGTGATCCATCTGCATCTGACGGATACCTGTGATGAGATCGTAAGGGAAATTGCAAAGAAAAAGAAGCTCTTTTTACAATGTATGCAAAGGGACATCCCCAAGGAGCAGATTGAGGCTACGGAGCAGACGATTGCTCAATTTATTGAAAATGTATCGGATTAGTTATTGAGTGGAAAGGAGGAAGTCTATGCGAATTATTTCATATAAGAATACAAAGCGATTAGCGCTGATCTTATTGTTGGCTATCCTGCTTTCTTCAGACTGGTGTGCAGGAGATGTAGTGGGATTTTTAAGTCCTGCAAATCAGAATACAGAAGATTCTATATTAATAAGGGAGATATCCCCTAAGGATTCTTTGGTCTATGAGCAGTCTGTTCCAGTGGAAACCTATCGTGGAATGACAGGACAGATTGTCACGGTATCAGAGCGACAGGTAGAGCGTCATAGGAACCGATATACAGATCTATTTTTTGATGCAGTTCTGTTTCAAGTGGCAGTGGTCTATGATTTTGACCTGTCGGTAGGGACAGGAGAATCTTTAGATTTGTTAGAATTTCAGATTTTAAAATATATCCATGACTCTGATGGTGAGAAAGGCGCTATTTAAGTGCTCAGATTACATAATTTCATATTAAGAAAGAGGTCGTGGAAAGATTTATGGATTTTTTAAAAGATATGCTACGGGGAGTGGCGATAGGAATTGCCAACATCATTCCAGGAGTAAGCGGAGGCACCATGATGGTATCCATGGGTATCTATGATGATGTCATTCATGCAGTTACAGGTATTTTCTCACACATGAAGAAGAGTATCCGTACCTTGTTACCTTATGCAATTGGCATGGGATTTGGAATCGTGGTACTTTCCTTTCTGATCGGTTACTTTTTTGAGTACTTTCCGTTACAGACAGCACTTTTGTTCATCGGATTGATTTTTGGTGGATTGCCTCTGATCCTGCCGAAGGTGTCTGGTGCAAAGCCATCTATATTGGAGGCACTGGTATTTTTGGCATTCTTTGGATTGATTATCTGGATGCAGTTCTGGGGAACTGGAACCGCAAAAGTACTTAACACGGAACCACAGACCATGGTGGCACTGTTCTTCGTGGGTGCACTTGCGGCGGCGACTATGGTGATTCCAGGGGTAAGCGGCTCTATGGTGCTGATGTCACTGGGGTACTACACGCCTATCATTGATTATATCAATAGCTTTGTGATTGCAGTGGTTACCTTGGATTTTCAGACAATGTTGTTCTGTATGGGAATTTTAGTTCCATTTGGGTTAGGAGTAGTGCTGGGTATCTTTTTGATATCAAAAGTAGTGGAATTTTTACTCAGCAGATATGAGCGTCTGACTTATTTTGGTATTTTGGGACTGGTGTTATCCTCACCGATTGCAGTGCTGGGTGGAATGGATCTTAGCAATGTAGGAATCTTTGCAGTTATTGCGGGGATTCTAATGTTTGGTGTTGGAACAATCATAGCATGGCTGCTCGGAAAATAGAGTGATTTACATAAAAACAGAAAAAGTCAGAAAATAATATGAAAAGCACGGAAAAATCAAACGATTTTTTTGTGCTTTTTTCTTTGAAAAATAGAAAAATGTGTTACAATAGATTAGTATTATGATTACCTTGGGGGTTCTACATGCAGGATAAAGATTCAGAAGCTCTGCGCAATCAACGCAAGCGGAGAAAGAGAGTAGCAAGAATAAAGAATGCGATTATTATGATCATTACAGGTTGGATTATATTATCGATGTTATTGATCATAATCCTGTTTGTTCGAACTGTATCGCTGGAAAAGAAGATAGATAGTCTCATTCAGACGAATTCTACTGTCAGTAGTGAGAATTCAGTTATAGATGATAATCAAGGTGTAAGTGACCAAGTTTACGCAGCAAGTGTGGGAACGGAAGTGGTTTCGGACAATAGTGTGCAGTCGGTATCTGCGGTTGCAGATGCATGGAATCTGGCAGAGGAAGGCGATGTACATAGGGTCTATCTCACATTTGATGATGGACCGTCTGAGAATACAGAAGCGATTCTGGATATTCTCGCGGAGTACAATGTGAAGGCTACTTTTTTTGTGGTAGGAAGGGAAGACGAGGAATCGCAGGCAATCTACCGCAGAATTGTAGAAGAGGGACATACACTGGGTATGCATTCCTATTCTAATAAGTACAGTGTCATCTATCAGTCTGAGGAAGCTTTTAAAGAGGATTATCAGAAGCTTGCAGATTATCTCTATGAAGTGACAGGAACCAGACCACAGTATTATCGTTTCCCGGGAGGAAGCAGTAATCAGATCAGTAATGTGTCTATGGGGTCATTGATTCAGTTTCTGAATACACAGGATGTTGTCTATTATGACTGGAATGTTTCGGCAGGCGATGCAGCATCAGCAGCATACACTTCGGATGAAATAGTTGAAAATGTGACAGAGGATGTAGTAAAATACAAGACGTCAGTGGTATTACTGCACGATTCTGCAGATAAGTCAGAAACGGTGGAGGCGATTCGCCCTTTGATCGAGGCATTGCAGGAGATGGATGCTGAGATTTTACCGATTGATGAAGATACACAGGTTATTCAGTATGTCAAGCCAGACAGCGCAGAATAGCCAGTAAATAAATGGAGGAAAGAACATGGGATTTTTCAAGGACTTTAAGGATGATTTCTCACAGGCAGTCAATGAACTCATGCCGGGGGAGGATAATCTCGAAACTGCGAACACAGAAGACGATTTAGTAGTAAATACGTTAGAAGATGAAGTGGATGTTGAATCCGAATTATCTAAGTTGGATGGCCTGTTAGAGCAGGTTACCAAGCAGGAAGCAGCAAAGGATGTTAAGCCAGCACCTGCAGTTGCACCAGCAGCAAATCCAGTACCAGTGGCACAGCCAGAAATTACACAGAATGTAACAAATATCACTCAGGAGGAAAGAAAAATGGATACAGTAGCATCCACAACACCAGTAGCACAGACAACAGCAGCAGCACAGCAGGCTGCACCAGTACAGACACAGAACAAGGTCGTTTCAGACGAGGTATCTGTTATTACAGAGGGAACTATCATCAACGGTGATGTTATTTCCAATGGTTCTTTGGATGTCAGAGGACAGATCGATGGTAATGTAAGCTGTAATGGCAAGCTTACTGTAACAGGTGTTGTTAACGGTAACAGCAATACATCTGAGTTCTTCGCAGATGCAGCACAGATCGAGGGTGAGGTAGTAAGCTCTGGAACAGTTAAGATCGGTCTTGGTTCTGTTATCATCGGTAATGTAACATCTTCTTCTGCAGTAATCGCAGGTGCGATCAAGGGTGACATCGATGTACAGGGGCCAGTTGTAGTAGATACATCCGCAGTTGTTATGGGTAATATCAAGTCACGTTCCGTACAGATCAACAACGGTGCTGTAATCGAAGGTTTCTGTTCTCAGTGCTACTCTGATGTAGATGTACAGAGCCTGTTTGATGCAAAGAAAGGAAACTAATCTTATTATGAAGAGAGTTCTGTTAAAGTTAAGCGGAGAGGCTCTTGCGGGAGAGAAGCATACTGGCTTTGATGAGCCTACCGTTACAGAGGTCGCAAAGCAGGTAAAGCAGATTGTTGACAGCGGTGTGCAGGTCGGTATCGTAATCGGCGGTGGTAATTTCTGGAGAGGAAGAACCAGCGAGACGATCGACCGTACCAAGGCAGACCAGATCGGTATGCTTGCGACAATCATGAATTGTATCTATGTATCTGAGATTTTCCGTTCTGTTGGAATGAAGACACAGATACTGACACCATTTGAGTGTGGTAGCATGACCAAGCTTTTCTCTAAGGATCGTGCGAACAAGTACTTTGAGAAGGGTATGGTAGTATTCTTTGCAGGAGGAACTGGACATCCATATTTCTCCACAGATACAGGTATTGTTCTGCGTGCCATTGAGATGGAGGCAGATGGAATCTACCTTGCAAAGGCAATTGATGGTGTATATGACAGCGATCCAAAGGTGAATCCAGCCGCTGTGAAGTACGATGAGGTCTCTATTCAGGAGGTCATCGACAAGAAGCTTGCTGTGGTCGATCTGACCGCGTCCATCATGTGTATGGAAAATAAGATGCCGATGTATGTATTCGGCTTAAATGAAGAGAATAGTATCGTAAAAGCCATGACAGGAGAGTTTAACGGCACGAAGGTTACTGTTTAATATTAAGAAAGGCATGGTGTATCTATATGGATGAAAGATTAGTTGCGTTTGATGAGAAAATGCAGAAGACAATGAACAATCTTGGAGAGGAGTTCGGCAGCATTCGTGCTGGACGTGCGAATCCACATGTATTAGATAAGTTAAGAGTAGATTATTATGGAACACCAACTGCAATTCAGCAGGTGGCTAATGTCAGCGTTCCAGAGCCAAGAATGATTCAGATTCAGCCATGGGAGGCTTCCATGGTAAAGGAAATCGAGAAGGCAATCTTGACTTCCGATCTTGGTATCAATCCAACTAACGATGGTAAGGTAGTTCGTCTGCTTTTCCCTGAATTGACAGAGGAGAGACGTAAGGAACTTGCCAAGGATGTTAAGAAGAAGGGCGAGAATGCTAAGGTAGCGATCCGTAACATTCGCCGTGATGCTAACGATTCCTTCAAGAAGCTTGCAAAGGCTTCTGATATCTCAGAGGATGAGATCAAGGAGTTAGAGGACAAGGCACAGAAGATGACTGACAAGTACATTGCTGAGGTTGACAAGGCAGTGGAAGCTAAGACAAAAGAGATTCTTACAGTATAGTAAAAGAGGGGGACATGACGGAGTGCGTGTCCCCTTTATATCTTTAATAAGGGGAATGGATGATTATGAAGATTCCGCAGCATATTGCGATTATATTAGATGGAAATGGACGTTGGGCAAAGTCCAAGGGTATGCCGAGAAACTATGGACATACGATGGGCGCCAAGAATGTAGAGACTGTGTGTCAGGCGGCACATGATCTGGGTGTGAAGTATCTGACGATGTATGCCTTTTCTACGGAGAACTGGAACAGACCAGATGGTGAAGTAGAGGCACTTATGAAGTTGTTGGAGAGCTATTTAAAGAACTGTATCAAGACTGCAGATAAGAATAATATGCGGGTTCGTGTAATCGGTGATACCACCCGGCTGAGCGAGAAGTTTCAGGCACAGATCAAGGAGCTTGAGCTTGCTTCTGCAAAGAATGATGGCTTGAATCTTCAGATTGCCATTAACTATGGAAGCCGGGATGAGATGATCCGTGGTATGCGTCAGATGGCACAGGACTATGCAGCTGGCACTTTGGCATTGGAGGAGATCTCAGAGCCTGTATTCAGCAATTATCTGGATACCGCAGGAATTCCTGATCCGGATCTTTTGATTCGTACCAGCGGTGAGCAGAGACTTTCTAATTATCTGTTGTGGCAGTTGGCTTACAGTGAGTTCTATTTTACCGATGTGCCATGGCCAGATTTTCATAAAGAAGAATTAGTTCAGGCGATTGAAGCGTATAATAAGAGAGACAGAAGATTTGGTGGACTTACAGAAACGAAGTAAGAGAGGATAGAGATTATGTTTAAGACAAGATTGCTTAGTGGAATCGTACTTGTGATTGCTGCTTTGGTATTGATTATTACTGGCGGAGATGTTCTGCTGGTATCTACTCTGGTGATTTCCTATATTGGAATGTTTGAGTTATACCGTGTGTTTGACATTGAAAAGAAAGCGCCGGGAATCGTAGGGTATCTGGTGGCGACGGTATATTATGCAAATCTGCGTTTTGAATTTATGTCAGATATGATGATGCTGACGTTAGGCTTATTGATGCTGTTAATGTTCGTCTATGTATTTACATATCCAAAGTATAAGACAGAGCAGCTCTTGGCAGCATTTTTCGGTGTGTTCTATGTGGCAATCATGTTATCCTATGTATACCAGACACGTATGCTAGGTGCAGGAGCCTATATTGTATGGCTGATCTTCCTGTGCTCATGGGGATGTGATACCTGTGCATATTGCGTAGGTGTCCTGATTGGTAAGCATAAGATGGCGCCAGTGCTCAGCCCTAAGAAGTCAGTGGAAGGAGCTGTTGGCGGAGTGGTTGGAGCGGCACTGCTTACGATATTGTATGGTATGATTTTTAAAGAGGCAATGGGAACAGATACGACTCAGGTTCTTATCTTAGCGGCAATCAGTGCAGTGGGAGCTTTGATTTCTATGGTGGGAGATTTGACAGCCTCCGCTATCAAGCGTAATTATGACATCAAGGATTATGGAACATTGATTCCAGGTCATGGTGGAATCTTGGATCGATTTGATAGCGTGATTTTTACGGCACCTATCATATATTTCCTTGCAGCAAATTTTATTGCACTGTAAGGTGTGCTGGTGATAAAAGCATTATGAAAATGTAAATACGCATTTTCCCAAGGGGGACTAGAACGGATGAAGAAAGTAGCGATTTTAGGATCGACAGGTTCTATTGGAACACAGACATTGGATATAGTAAGAGAGCAGGGCGACATCAAGGTGACAGCTATGGCTGCTGGTGGCAATATCCTGTTGCTTGAGAAGCAGATGCGTGAATTCATGCCATCATTGGTATGTGTGTGGGATGAGAAGAAGGCGAAGGAGTTGCGGGAAAATACGGCAGACCTTTCCATTCGTATCGTATCTGGCATGGATGGACTTATTGAGGTGGCAGTACAGCCAGAGAGTGAGATTCTTGTGACTGCGATCGTGGGAATGCTTGGAATTCGCCCAACGATTGCTGCTATTAAGGCAGGCAAAAAGATTGCACTTGCCAATAAGGAGACTTTGGTGACGGCTGGACATATTATTATGCCGTTGGCGAAGGAGTGCAATGTGCCGATTCTTCCAGTGGACAGTGAACATAGTGCTATATTCCAGTCTTTGCAGGGAGCAGGAGAGAATAGAATTCATAAGATTTTGCTTACCGCTTCCGGCGGTCCTTTCCGTGGAAGAAAGAGAAGTGAACTGGAGCAGATTCAAGTGGAGGATGCCTTAAAGCATCCGAACTGGTCTATGGGAAGAAAGATTACAATAGATTCCTCGACTTTGGTCAATAAGGGACTTGAGGTCATGGAGGCAAAGTGGTTATTTGATGTGGATTTAGACCGGATTCAGGTGGTGGTACATCCGCAGAGCGTGATACATTCCGCCGTAGAATATGAGGATGGAGCGGTGATCGCACAGCTTGGTACACCGGATATGCGTCTTCCGATTCAGTATGCGCTGTATTATCCAGAGAGAAGAAATCTGTCTGGAGAACGCTTGAATCTGTTTGAACTGGGACAGTTGACCTTTGAGGAGCCAGATATGGAGACCTTTAGAGGATTGTCCTTGGCATATGAGGCAATGAAGCGGGGCGGTAACATACCGACAGTATTCAATGCTGCCAATGAGAAGGCAGTGGCGCTCTTTTTAGATCGTAAGATCAAGTATCTTGAGATTACAGAGATGATTGAAGCGTGTATGGAACAGGCTTCCTATGTGAAGGAACCAAGTGTTGACGAGATTTTAGAGACAGAAGCATCTGTTTATGAATATATTCAGGGCAGATGGGCATAAGGAAGGTTTTTGAATGAAGATTATTATTTCTATCATTATATTTAGCATTATTATATTATTTCATGAATTGGGACATTTTTTACTGGCAAAGGCAAATGGAATTCGTGTCAATGAGTTCTGTCTTGGCTTAGGACCTACGATTGTTGGATTTCAGAAGGGAGAGACAAAGTATTCTTTGAAGCTTCTTCCTTTTGGTGGAGCCTGCATGATGGAGGGAGAGGATGAAGAGAGCACGGATGAGCGTGCTTTTGGAAAGAAGTCGGTCTGGGCACGTATCAGTGTCGTAGCGGCAGGTCCTATTTTTAACTTTATCATGGCATTTGTGTTTGCGTTTATCCTGCTGTGGAATATGGGATATGATCTTCCGGTGCTGGCAGATGTTTCAGAGGGATATCCTGCTGAGGCTGCGGGAATGCAGGCTGGGGATGAGATCATTAAGATAGGTAACAGCCGGATTCACTTCTTTAAGGATATCTCTACTTATACCCAGTTTCATCAGGGAGAGACTGTGACAGTCACCTATGAGCGGGATGGAGAGCGTTACGAGACAGAACTTACTCCTGAGTACAACGAAGAATATGGGTACTATATGTACGGTTTTATGGGAAGTACAGATTATTACCATGGAAATATACTTGAGACATTACAGCATAGTGTCTATGAGGTAAAGTACTGGATTACAGTGACATTAAATAGCTTAAAGTCCATGGTGACAGGGCAGGTCAGCATGAATGATATCAGCGGTCCGGTGGGCATTGTAGATATGATTGGTGATAGCTATGAAGCCAGCGTATCTGTGGGCTATTATGAAGCATTTTTACAGATGCTCTATATTACAATACTTTTATCAGCGAACCTTGGAGTGATGAATCTTTTGCCGTTTCCTGCACTGGATGGAGGAAGACTTTTATTTATGGTGATAGAATTGATTCGTGGCAAGAGAGTCGATCCAGACAAGGAGGGCATGGTGCATTTTATCGGTATCATGTTGTTGCTTGTATTTATGGTAGTTGTAATGTTCAATGATGTGAGAAGAATTTTCATGTAAAGCGGGAAAGGCGGTAATGCATATGACGAAGACAGTAAAGATTGGAGATAGAGTGATTGGAGGAGGGAATCCGATTCTGATTCAGTCCATGACAAATACAAAGACCGAGGATGTGGCTGCGACAGTGGCACAGATTAATAAGCTGGCTGCGGCAGGCTGTGACATCATTCGCTGTGCAGTGCCTACGATGCAGGCTGCGGAGGCGCTTACTGAGATCAAGAAGCAGGTAAGTATTCCAGTGGTAGCAGATATTCATTTTGATTATCGTCTTGCCATTGCTGCCATGGAGCATGGTGCAGACAAGATCCGTATTAATCCGGGAAATATCGGAAGTGTGGAGCGCGTCCGTGCTGTGGTGGATGTGGCAAAGGAGCGTAATATTCCAATCCGTGTGGGTGTCAACAGCGGTTCTCTGGAAAAGGAACTGGTAGAGAAGTATCACGGTGTGACAGCAGAGGGTATCGTGGAGAGTGCATTGGATAAGGTTCGTATCATTGAGGAGATGGGATACGATAATCTGGTCATCAGCATCAAGTCCTCTGATGTATTGATGTGCGTGAAGGCTCATGAACTGATTGCTAAGGAGACCGACCATCCACTTCACGCGGGTATTACAGAGGCTGGTACGATCATCAGCGGTAATATCAAGTCTTCTATTGGATTAGGACTGATTCTGCATCAGGGAATCGGTGACACGATCCGTGTATCTCTGACAGGAGATCCGTTGGAGGAGATCAAGTCCGCGAAGCTGATCCTGCGTACATTGGGACTGAGAAAGGGCGGCATCGAAGTAGTTTCCTGTCCGACCTGTGGTAGAACCCAGATCAATTTGATCGAACTGGCAAATCAGGTAGAGAATATGGTGGCTGATATTCCTCTCGATATCAAGGTGGCAGTTATGGGCTGCGTGGTAAACGGACCGGGAGAGGCAAAGGAGGCAGATATCGGTATTGCTGGCGGCATCGGAGAGGGACTTATCATCAAAAAGGGAGAGGTATATAAAAAGGTGCCTGAGGCAGAATTATTAGAAGCATTGCGTTATGAATTGCTTCATTGGAATGAAAAGTAGGGCATTTTGGAGCCTGAATGGAGTGAACATATGACGAAGCTGTTTTTTGACGTATTTCCATCCCTAGAGGTGGATGGAGATATGAAAAAGCTTTTAACAGAGACGGAGGTAACGAAGGTAGGCATGAACCGCGAACGGGATCATATGCGTGTCTATCTAAATAGTACCCGTCTGATACATAAGAATGATATCTACCGCTTGGAGAAGGCGATAGAAGGGCAGATTTTTCGGGGAAAGCAGATGGATGTCAAGGTCATCGAGAAGTATCAGCTTTCCGAGCAGTATACCCCTGAAAAGCTTTTAGATCTGTATAAGGACAGTATCTTAGAGGAACTCAAGAATTATAGCTTGATGGAGTATAATCTACTGCGTACTGCGAAGATGGAGTTCACCAGTGAGACACATATGAAATTGACACTGGAGAATACCATTATCGCCCAGACCAGATCCAATGAGATCGTGGAGTTCTTAGAGAAGGTGATCTGTGAGCGTTGTGGTCTGAATCTGTCGGTAGAGCTTGCCTATGAGGAGCCAAAGGAGAGCAAGCATAAGAAGAATAGTGACCTTCAGATTCAGTTCGAGATTCATAATATCATGAAAAGAGTCAATATTCGCAATGATGATGGTGAAATGGTGCCGGCCGTTGCGGATGAAGGACAGACAGAAGGGGCATCCGAGGGCACCACAACATCTGGTGGTGCTGCAGAAGGTGACACCACAAAAATCGTTCAATCTGCAAAAAATGTTGCAAAATCTGCAGATGGTGCAGGAAATAATGCAGGAAACAAGGGCTTTTCTGGCGCTCCAGCCCGCAAAAATGACGGAGATGGAGGCAAGAAGGAATTCCGTAGGAAGTTCGATGGTGGAGTTAAGAAGTCGGATAATCCAGATGTGATCTATGGCCGTGATTTTGATGATGAGCCGATTGCAATTGAGAAGATTGTGGGTGAGATGGGTGAGGTTACCATTCGTTGTCAGGTCATGACATTAGAGACAAGGGAGATTCGTAATGAGAAGACCATCGTCATCATGTCTGTGACGGACTTTACGGATTCTATCGTACTTAAGATATTTACCAGAAATGACCAGCTCCCAGAGCTGTTAGATGGTGGATTGAAGAAAGGTGCATTTCTTAAGATCAAGGGTGTCACCACAATTGATAAGTTCGATAGTGAGCTTACCATTGCATCCATCGTGGGAATCAAGAAGATATCGGACTTTACCACAATGAGAATGGATACCAGTCCTGAGAAGCGCGTGGAGCTGCACTGCCATACCAAGATGAGTGATATGGACGGTGTATCCGAGGTCAAGGATATTATCAAGCGTGCTATGAAGTGGGGACATAAGGCGATTGCCATTACCGATCATGGAGATGTACAGGCATTCCCGGATGCCAACCATGCGATCTCACCGGATGATGATTTTAAGATTATCTATGGTGTGGAGGCATATCTGGTAGATGACCTAAAGGACATTATCGTCAATTCCAAGAATCAGAGTCTGGATGATACCTATGTGGTATTTGACTTGGAGACCACTGGATTTTCACCAGAGAAGAATAAGATTATTGAGATTGGTGCGGTCAAGGTAGTGGGTGGTGTCATTACCGACCGATTCTCCACCTTTGTCAATCCAGAGGTGCCGATTCCATTTAACATCGAGGAATTGACCTCTATTAAGGATGATATGGTGTTAGATGCACCGAAGATCGAAGAGATTTTACCGGAGTTCATGGAGTTCTGTAAGGATGCTATCATGGTGGCACACAATGCAGAGTTCGATATGAGCTTTATCAATAAAAACTGTGAGAGACAGGGTCTGCCATGTGATTTTACGATTATTGATACGGTGGCACTGGCACGTATCCTGCTGCCAAATCTGAATCGTTTTAAGTTGGATACCGTGGCAAAGGCTCTTGGTGTTTCGCTGGATAACCATCACCGTGCGGTGGATGATGCGGGATGTACGGCAGAGATTTTTGTGAAGTTCATTCAGATGCTAAAGGATCGTGGTATGGTGACCTTGAATGATGTCAATCAGATGGGATCCACCTCACCTGCGGCAATCATGAAGATGCCGACTTATCATGCCATTATTCTTGCCACCAACGATATTGGACGTATCAATCTCTATAAGCTGGTGTCCATGTCTCATTTGACTTATTATCACAGCAGACCGCGAATTCCAAAGAGCGAATTTGTCAAGAACCGTGAAGGTCTGTTACTTGGATCGGCCTGTGAGGCAGGAGAGCTTTATCGTGCAATCTTAAATGGACGACCGGAGGAAGATATCATACGATTAGTCAAGTTCTATGACTATCTGGAAATTCAGCCTCTTGGCAACAATGGATTCATGTTAAAGAGTGATAAGGAACCGGTAAATTCCATTGAGGAATTACAGGATATCAACCGCAGAATTGTAAAGTTGGGTGAGACCTTTAACAAGCTGGTAGTGGCTACCTGTGATGTGCATTTCCTTGATCCGGAGGATGAGGTCTACCGTCGTATTATCATGGCGGGTAAGGGATTTAAGGATGCGGACGATCAGGCACCGTTATATCTGCGAACCACAGAAGAGATGTTGAAGGAATTTGAGTACCTTGGAAGTGCCAAAGCGGAGGAGGTGGTCATCACCAATCCGAATAAGATCGCAGATATGTGTGAGAAGATCGCACCAGTACGACCGGATAAGTGTCCTCCAGTCATTGAGAATTCGGATCAGATGCTTCGTGATATTTGTTATACCAAGGCACATAGTATGTATGGCGAGGAATTGCCAGCAATTGTAAAGGAGCGTCTTGATCGAGAACTGAATTCTATTATTTCCAATGGATATGCCGTTATGTATATCATTGCTCAGAAGTTGGTGTGGAAGTCCAATGAGGACGGATATCTGGTAGGTTCCCGAGGATCAGTAGGTTCTTCCTTTGCGGCGACTATGTCCGGTATCACAGAGGTTAATCCGTTACAGGCGCATTACCGTTGTGAGTATTGTAAATATAGTGATTTTGAATCGCCGGAGGTCAAAGCATTTTCTGGACGAAGCGGCTGTGATATGCCGGATAAGATATGTCCAGTCTGTGGAAAGAAGCTGGTAAAGGATGGATTTGATATTCCGTTCGAGACCTTCCTTGGATTTAAGGGTAATAAGGAGCCGGATATCGACCTTAATTTCTCAGGAGAATATCAGAGTAAGGCACATGCTTATTGCGAGGTTATTTTCGGTTACGGACAGACCTTCCGTGCAGGAACCATCGGTACATTGGCAGATAAGACCGCCTTTGGATATATCAAGAATTATTATGAGGAGCGAGGAATTCGCAAGCGTAACTGTGAGATTGACCGTATCGTACAGGGATGTGTCGGTGTTCGTAGAACCACCGGACAGCATCCGGGAGGTATCGTCGTACTTCCGGTGGGGGAGGAGATCAATACCTTTACCCCAGTGCAACATCCGGCAAATGATATGACGACGGCGACGATCACGACCCACTTTGATTACCATTCCATTGACCATAACCTGTTAAAGCTTGATATTCTCGGACACGACGATCCGACCATGATTCGTATGTTACAGGATTTGACAGGAATTGATCCGACCACGA
>CAZBFN010000003.1:94126-187127 GCA_964491235.1 uncultured Roseburia sp. | reverse complement strand
CACATGATCAGACCGAGGCTATGACACTTGGTACCAGAATCGTTGTATTAAAAGATGGTGTTATCATGCAGGTTGATTCTCCACAGAAGTTATACAATGAGCCTAACAACTTATTCGTAGCTGGATTCATCGGATCTCCACAAATGAACTTCGTAGATGCTGTATGCAAGGTTGAGGGTGAGAAGGTTTCTCTTTCCTTCGATAAGACAACTGTTGTTCTTCCTCCAGCAAAGGCTAAGAAGTTAGCAGATGGCGGATACAATGGCAAGACTGTTGTTATGGGTATCAGACCAGAGGATATCGGTGATTCTGAGATCGAGATCGAGGCACACAAGGATGCTGCATTCGAGACAGAAGTAACAGGATACGAGTTATTAGGTTCTGAGGTATTATTATACTTCAACGTAGCTGGTGCTAACATGACAGCTAAGGTTGATTCCAGAACAACTGCACGTATGGGCGATCATATTAAGTTAGCAATCGACCCAGAGAAGATTCACGTATTCGATAAGGAAACTGAATTGACAATTACCAACTAATTCGGTAAAATAATTCAAAGAATAAATATAAAACTGGGTACATTTTTTGTACCCAGTTTTTGTAATTTCCGTAAAGCAATGAGTCAAAGTCCGTGCTTGCACGAGATTTTGCGTGGACAAGAGAGGTTGAGATACATATGATTTCAAATCACAAGATTCAGGCAGCGTTAGATGAGATTAAGGAGATTTCTAAGATTGATCTGGCACTTTATACAGATAAGGGAAAGCAGGTAGCTACAACCTTTGCATCAGAGGAGGACATGGAGTACGCGGTTGCTTCCTTTGCAGAGTCTATGGCAGAGAGCCAGATGCTTTCGGGATGCCATTTTTTTAAGGTCGTCGTAGAGGGCGAATTGGAGTATATCCTGTTGACTCGTTCTTCCGCAGAGGATGCTTATATGGTGGGAAGACTGGCGGTCTGCCAGATTCGTAATCTGGTGGCTGCTTACATGGAGCAGTTTGACCGGAATAACTTTATGCAGAATATCCTGTTGGGTAATATGCTGGTGGTGGATATGTACAATAAGGCGCAGAAGCTGCACATTGAGCAGGCAGAGCGTGTCGTATATGTGATTGAATTAGAGGGCAAGAAGGATTCCACTGCTATGGAACTGGTGAAGAATCTCTTTGTGACGAAGACAAGGGATTTTGTCACAGAGTTAGATGAACAGAGTATTGTTCTGATCAAGGACACCAGAGAGTTGAAGGATGATGCTGCCCTTGCTACTATGGCATCTACTATCGTGGACAATATGCATACTGAGGCTATGGTTCGTGTGCGTGTTGGTTATGGTAATTGTGTCAATAATCTGCAGGATATTGCCAAGTCCTATCAGGAGGCGAAGATGGCTCTTGAGGTGGGCAGAATTTTCTATGCAGAGAAGGAGACCATAGCATATCGTTATCTTGGAATTGGCCGTCTGATTTATCAGTTGCCGATGTCTCTGTGTGAGATGTTCATTCATGAGGTATTTGGGGATGAGATTCCAGATGTGTTCAATGAGGAGACCACCACGACCATACAGAAGTTCTTTGAAAACAATCTGAATATCTCAGAGACAGCGAGACAGTTATACGTTCATAGAAACACTTTGGTGTATCGTTTGGAACGATTAGAGAAGGTAATTGGCTTAGACATCCGTCGATTTGACGACGCGATGACATTTAAGATTGCAATGATGGTCATTTCGCACATGAAATACGTAAAAAATCAAGAAAATGTGCTAGAATAATTGAAAAATTCACAAAAAGTGCTAAAATATTCCTATAGGTTGTTATACATAATTACGACGAGAAGGGGTATCACAATGGCAGGATTAGTATTTACGAATGACAAGTGCATTGGATGTAACAAGTGTATTTCAGTTTGTCCGGTATTGACAGCGAACAAAGCTGTAGTTGTGGATGGACAGCCGAGGATTGAAGTGAACAGCGAGCAGTGTATCAACTGTGGTTCCTGTTTTGATGTCTGTGAGCATGGTGCAAGAGAGTATCAGGATGATACAGAACGCTTTTTTGCAGACCTGAAGAAGGGTGAGCGGATAACACTTCTTTTAGCACCAGCGTTTTTAGTGAATTATCCAAAGGAGTACGGTAGTGTACTTGGCGGATTGAAGGGACTTGGAGTGAACCGTATTATTAGTGTTAGCTTTGGTGCAGATATTACGACCTGGGCATACATTAATTACATTACGAAGAACCAGTTCTATGGTGGTATTTCACAGCCATGTCCAGCAGTAGTTAATTATATCGAGAGTTATATTCCGGAATTACTTCCGAAGCTGATGCCGGTACATAGTCCGATGATGTGTGCGGCAATTTATGCGAAGAAGTATATGGGCATTACAGATAAGTTGGCATTTATCAGCCCGTGTATTGCGAAGAAGAATGAGATTGATGATCCTAATAATAAGGGATATATTTCTTATAATGTGACATTTGACCATCTGATGAAGTATGTTAGAGAGAATAGAATCAGTGGAGCACCAGTCAGTGATGAGATTGAGTATGGTTTAGGTTCTATCTATCCAATGCCGGGTGGATTGAAGGAGAATGTATATTGGTTCTGTGGTAATGAGATGTTCATTCGTCAGATCGAGGGTGAGCGTCATACCTATGAGTTCTTAGAGGATTATAAGGAGCGTGTTCTTAAGAACAAGGAACTTCCTTTCATGGTAGATGCGTTGAACTGTGGTATGGGATGTCTGTACGGAACTGGTGTAGAGCCAGAGAAGACGGAGACAGATGATATTCTCTACGAGATGCAGAGGGTTCGTTCCAACAGCACCAAGGGAATTAAGGGACCATGGGCACAGAAGCATACACCAAAGCAGCGCCTGGCACAGCTGAATAAGCAGTTCGCTAAGTTGAATTTGAATGACTTTATCAGACATTATACAGACAAGTCC
The DNA here is from genome assembly GCA_964491235.1 of uncultured Roseburia sp. GTDB lineage: Bacteria > Bacillota > Clostridia > Lachnospirales > Lachnospiraceae > Roseburia. Next base: position 184,180 of record CAZBFN010000003.1, on the reverse strand, counting down.
GCTGCACACAAGATTCATACTCCAAGTGCAGCAGAGCTGAATGGTATCTTCGAGGCTATGAATAAGACCACCAAGGCACAGACTATGATTGACTGTGGTGCCTGTGGATATAAGTCTTGTAAGCATATGGCGACAGCAATCTTTAACGATTGTAATGCTGAGACCTCCTGTATTCACTTTATCAAGGATGAGGTAGAGGAGAAGGCAAGAGAAGCGAAGCTGGAAGCAGAGAAGATCGAAGCTATGAATGCTGATGTTATGCGTAAGAATGATCTGATATCAGGTATTGTAGAGGGACTGAATGCAGACTTTGAGGATCTGGATATGTCTATCCGTCAGATGGCTGCTGGCAATAGCAGTAATGCTCAGGAGAGTACCGCAATCAACACAGCTATGGTAGATGTGGCAGAGTTCTGTGAGCAGTTGAAGGTATCCTTTGCAGAGATTTCTGGATTATTGGATAAGTTAGAGAGCAATAATAATGATATTACCAACATTGCAAGCCAGACCAATTTGTTATCACTGAATGCTTCCATTGAGGCGGCACGAGCAGGACAGGCAGGACGTGGATTTGCAGTCGTTGCTGAGGAAATCAAGAATCTTTCTGAGACTAGCCGTGTGTGACAGCAGCAGACAGTAACAGCAACAAGGAAGAGATTAGCAGTGCGATGGAGAAGCTGATCGCTGAGTCAGATCGTTTGATTGAGATTATCGATGAGGTGAAGGATCGAATGACTAATCTGGCAGCAAGTACAGAGGAGATCGCGGCTTCCACCGATACAGTAGAGGATATATCTGCTGATCTTAAGGAAAAGGCAGCAAGCTTACGAAGTTTATAAATTAAGTACAGAGATGCTTAAAAGCACAAGAGAATCTCGTTAGCGAGATTCTCTTTTTTTTATTCATAGGAAAGACCTTGCTGCTTTAGCGTGAGAAAGTATTTGACTTTCCTATTGCGTGGAAATATTGATTTTCAGCTATTTTCACAAAAATGAGAAATTTTAACAAAACATACGTTCTAATCCTTGCGTGGCAAGTGGAGAGTGTGTTATATTATGCAGAGGTAATAGTAAGGAAAGGAAGAACGAAATGGCAAAGAAAGCAGCTTATGACGAGAGCAGTATTTCAGTTCTGGAAGGACTCGAAGCTGTAAGAAAGAGACCTGGAATGTATATCGGAAGTGTTTCCAGAAAGGGTCTGAATCATTTGATATATGAGATCGTGGACAATGCCGTGGACGAGCATCTGGCAGGTGCCTGCGATACGATATATGTGACGTTGGAGACAGATGGCTCCTGTACGGTGGAGGATAATGGACGAGGTGTGCCAGTGGGTATGCATGCGAAGGGCGTATCTGCTGCTCGTATCGTATATACGACACTGCACGCAGGTGGAAAGTTCGATGACTCTGCCTATAAGACCAGTGGAGGTCTGCATGGAGTAGGATCTTCTGTTGTGAATGCATTGTCTACCTATATGGATGTGGAGATCAGCAGAGAGGGCTATGTACACCATGACCGCTATGAGCGGGGCGTGCCAGTGGTAGAGCTTGAGGATGGTCTTCTACCTAAGATTGGAAAGACGAAGAAGACTGGAACGAAGGTGAATTTCCTGCCTGATCCAGAGATATTTGAGAAGACTCGCTTTAAGGAGGATGAAGTAAAGAGCCGTATGCATGAGACGGCATACTTGAATCCTGCCCTTACCATCATTTACGAGGATCGTAGAGGTGAGGAAGTAGAGCATATCGAATATCACGAGGAAGAGGGTATTAAGGGATTTGTCAAGGATATCAATAAGAAAACGGAAGTGTTGCATGACGTAGTGTATTTTAAGGGTGAGACAGAGGGAATCACTATTGAGGCTGCATTCCAGTATACCAATGAGTTCCATGAGAATATCCTTGGATTCTGTAATAATATTTTTAACGCTGAGGGTGGTACCCATATCACTGGATTTAAGACAGTGTTTACTACTGTGATTAATTCCTATGCGAGAGAACTGGGTATCTTAAAGGAAAAGGATACGAATTTTACTGGTGCGGACGTCAGAAATGGTATGACTGCAGTGGTATCCATTAAGCATCCAGATCCGAGATTTGAGGGGCAGACTAAGACGAAGCTAGATAATCAGGATGCATCCAGAGCCACATCTAAGGTGACTGGAGACGAGATACAGCTTTATTTTGATAAGAACTTAGAGGTATTAAAGACAGTTATCTCCTGCGCGGAGAAGGCTGCGAAGATTCGTAAGACAGAGGAGAAGGCGAAGACCAATCTTCTTACGAAGCAGAAGTTTTCATTTGATTCCAATGGTAAGCTGGCGAACTGTGAGAGTCGTGATGCATCTAAGTGTGAGATTTTTATCGTAGAGGGAGATTCTGCGGGTGGCTCTGCTAAGACTGCAAGAGATCGTAGCTTCCAGGCGATTCTTCCGATTCGTGGTAAGATATTGAATGTTGAGAAGGCTAGTATCGACAAGGTGTTGGCAAATGCGGAGATCAAGACCATGATCAATGCCTTTGGATGCGGATTTTCCGAGGGCTATGGCAATGATTTTGATATTACAAAGCTGCGCTATGACAAGATTATTATCATGGCGGATGCCGACGTGGATGGAGCGCATATCTCCACACTGTTGCTGACCTTGTTCTATCGTTTTATGCCGGAACTGATATATGAAGGACATGTCTATGTAGCGATGCCGCCATTGTACAAGGCGATTCCGAGCAAGGGCGAGGAAGAGTATCTCTATGATGATGCTGCATTGGAGCGTTATCGTCGTACACATAAGGGAAGTTTTACCTTACAGCGATACAAAGGTCTTGGTGAGATGGATGCGGAGCAGCTTTGGGAGACTACATTGGACCCAGAGCGCAGAATGTTAAGACGTATTGAGATTGAGGATGGACGTATGGCTTCCGATATCACAGAGCTGTTGATGGGCAATGATGTGCCACCAAGAAAGACATTTATCTATGAGCACGCGAAGGACGCAGAGCTTGACGTATAGCTGACGCACTGCTAGGAAATGAAATTGCAAAGAGAGGTATATATGAGACAGGAAGAACAGATTATTCGCACGGAATATTCTGAATTAATGCAGAAATCTTATATCGATTACGCGATGAGCGTTATCATAGCCCGTGCGCTACCGGATGTAAGAGATGGATTAAAGCCGGTACAGCGTCGTACACTGTATGATATGTATGAGTTGGGCATACGCTATGACAAGCCTTATCGTAAGAGTGCGCGTATTGTCGGCGATACTATGGGTAAGTATCATCCACATGGTGATAGTTCTATCTACGGAGCATTGGTAGTTTTGGCGCAGGACTTCAAGATGGGCGTTCCATTGGTGGATGGTCATGGTAATTTCGGTTCTATCGAGGGTGATGGAGCTGCGGCGATGCGATATACAGAGGCACGTTTACAGAAGCTGACACAGGAGGCATATCTGGCAGATCTGGATAAGGATGTGGTAGATTTTGTGCCGAACTTTGATGAGACAGAGAAGGAGCCTGCGGTACTTCCGGTAAAGGTGCCGAATCTGTTGTTAAATGGTGCAGAGGGTATTGCAGTCGGTATGACCACAAGTATCCCACCGCACAATTTTGAAGAGGTCATTGATGGCGTGATTGCCTATATGAAGGACCCGGATATTAATACAGTGCAGATGATGAAGTATATTCCGGGACCAGATTTTCCGACAGGAGGCATTGTCGCAAATAAGGATGACTTGTTGACCATTTATTCTACTGGTATGGGTAAGATCAAGATTCGTGGTAAGGTAGAGGTGGAGCATGGCAAGGGAGGCAAAGACCGTCTTGTCATTACAGAGATTCCGTATACTATGATCGGTGCCAATATTGGTAAGTTTTTAAATGATGTATACAGTCTTGTTGAGACCAAGAAAACGAGCGATATTGTAGATATTACGAACCAGTCATCCAAGGAAGGTATCCGTATTGTAATTGAGCTTCGTAAAGGGGCAGATGCTGAGAATTTGAAGAATCTGCTGTATAAGAAGACGAAGCTTGAGGATACTTTTGGAGTGAATATGCTGGCAGTTGTGGATGGCAGACCGGAGACCATGGGTATTGTTCCTATTATCCGTCATCATGTGAACTTCCAATATGAACTGGCGACGAGAAAGTATAAGACATTGCTGGCAAAGGAACTGGATAAGAAGGAGATACAGGAAGGCTTGATTCATGCCTGTGATGTTATCGATCTGATTATCGAGATCTTGCGAGGAAGTTCCAATGTGAAGGTAGCTAAGGCATGTCTGACCGCTGGTATTACAGAGGGAATTAAGTTCAAGTCTACCCAGTCCAAGAAGGATGCTTCCCAGCTCCACTTCACAGAGCGTCAGGCAGAAGCGATTCTTGAGATGCGTCTGTACAAGTTGATTGGCTTGGAGATTGAGGCGTTGATGAAGGATCATGAAAAGACCCTTGCAAATATCGCTGAATATGAGGAGATCTTAAGCAACCGTGGAGCGATGGCAAAGGTCATTATCAAGGAGCTTGAGGGCTATAAGAAGGAGTACAAGCGTCCGAGAAGAACTCTGATTGACAATTTAGAAGAGGTTGTCTTAGAAGAGAAGAAGATCGAGGAGATGGATGTGGTATTCCTGATGGATCGATTTGGCTATGCTAAGACCATCGATGTGACCACATATGAGCGTAATAAGGATGCGGCAGATTCTGAGAATCGATATGTCCTGACCTGTAAGAATACGGACAAGATCTGTATCTTTACAAATAAGGGGCAGATGCATTTGCTCAAAGTGCTGGATCTTCCATTTGGTAAGTTTCGTGATAAGGGAACACCGATTGATAATCTCAGTAATTATAATAGTAGCGAGGAGAACTTTATATACATTACCAATCTTGGCGCAATCCGGGATAGTAAGTTAATCTTTGGAACTAAGACAGCCATGCTCAAGGTGGTAGATGGTAGTGAGTTCGATGTGGCAAAGCGTACTACCGCAGCAACGAAGCTGACAGATGGGGATGAATTGCTCCTAGTGGGACAGCTGGTGGGTGAGGAAACCCTTGTCATGCAGTCCGAGAAGGACTTTTTCCTGCGTATTGATGCTGCTACGATCCCAGAGAAGAAAAAGGGTGCCGTGGGTGTCCGCGGTATGAAGCTGGGAGCTGGCGATGCGCTTTTGACGATTCATTTGCTGGGAAATGGTGATAATATGAATGTAGAGGTAAAGGGCAAGGAGGTTGCTTTGAACCGTCTCCATATTGGAAATCGTGATACGAAGGGCACGAAAAAGTAGTTTGCGATCTGCCATATGAAAGGAAGTATATGAAAGCAATTTTATGGGACTTGGATGGAACAATCATTAATTCCGAGGAAGGCATTACCAAGTGTGTGCAGTATGCATTGCGTGCGCATGGGATTGAGGAGCCAGACTTAAAGAAGCTGCTGTGCTTTATCGGACCACCGTTAGACCCGGTATTTCGGGAAAAGTATGGTATGTCTGAGGAAGAAGCATGGCAGTCTGTGGTAAAGTATCGGGAGCGCTTTGATGTAAAGGGTATTTTTGAGTGCTGTCTCTACGATGGTGTAAAGGAAGTCATCATGGATATGAAGCAGAAGGGCTATGTGTTAGCACTGGCATCTTCGAAGCCAGAGGGCGCTTGCAGACGTATTTTAGATCACTTTGAATTGACGCCATATTTTGATGAGGTGGTAGGCTCTACACTGGATGGCTCGATCAGTACCAAGGAAGAGGTACTGGAGGAATTGGGGCGCAGGATGGCATCTCTTCATATTGGCAAGGATGAGATGTGCCTGATTGGAGACACCAAGTATGATGCAGTGGGAGCGAAGGCGTTTGGAATCCGATGCGTTGGCGTGAGCTATGGTTTTGGAACCAGAGAGGACATGCTTGTGGCAGGAGCAGAGGCTGTGTTTGACAGGATTGAGGAAGTGGAGAAGTACATTGAAGAAGACAAGAGCTTATAGAATCTGGCAGATTATCTATCCAGTAGGAATTTATTATGTAGTGTCGAGTTTGACGTATTTTGCATTGGAGATGCTTCTGGGAACTGATAATCAGAGTTATATGATGCGTCAGTTGATCTGTGCAGCAGCCACGATACCTTTTATCATGACTTATTATATGCAGGATAAGAAGCTGGAAAATCATGTATATGGAGAGCGAAAGCTTACACTGGACGGAAAGCTGGTGCGAGATATTTTTCTTGTGATCGGATCTGCGATGACATTGGGGATCGCAGTGAATAATATCATCGCTATGACACCGTTGGTGGAGAAGTCCACTGGATTTACAGAGGCAAACGAGGCATTTTTTGCAGGGCAGGTGATATATGAATTGCTGGGTTCCTGCCTACTGATTCCGATTGCTGAGGAATTACTGTATCGAGGCGTTGTGTATAAGCGTTTGCGGCTTCTGGTGGGAGTGACTCCAGCGATTGTGCTGTCTGCACTTCTGTTCGGATTGATGCATGTGAATTTGGTACAGTTTCTGTACGCGGGTATATTAGGACTTTTGTTGGCATTTATGTTGGAACGCACAGGAAGACTGTACGCGCCGATTTTGGGGCATATTGCGGCGAATCTGGCGGCAGTGATACGTCAGGAGACCGGATGGCTTAATTTTTCTTATGAGCCAACTGTGGCTGGTATAGGATTTACAGTACTTATGCTGTTAATTGCAGTAGCCTTGATCTGGTATCAGATTCTGCTGTACAAAAGAGAGAATTTAGAGGATTGATAGGGTGTAAACCTTAGCGCTTTCTGTAAGGGCGATTTTATTGACAGGTATCTATGGATATGGTAACGTTGGGTACAATGAGAGGATGATAGAGTGATTTTCTCCTTGTTTTCAATATGCAGAGAAGGAAGTGCGAAGATAGATAAGGGTATGGCCTGTGAGTGTATCTGCTCACGGACGATACCCTTTTGTGCATTTTTAATTAGTTGTAGGCAGTAAGGGGAGGAAATAGGAAAGATGTTGGTAGAGGGAAAGAAAAAGGTACGATTCCTTCGGAGGAGAATGAGATGATACAGAATGGGTTCGAATTTGATAATATATCGGTTTCAGAGATATGTACGCGTCATAAAGAAGTAGATTTCCTATGGACTGGGCAGGAGGATGCGGAATGGGAACAGATGATAGGGCGGACAGAGCACGCATATTATCCGGTATGGGATGACGTCCAGCAGAATGTAGTAGGGGTGTTGGATGCCAGAATATATCTGCGAATGAAGTGTAGGACAAGGACTTGTGTGATGCAGGAGGCGGTGCATGTACCGTATTTTGTGACTGAGACGATGAAGGCAAATGCTCTTTTTGAACAAATGAAGCAAAGGAAAGAGTATTTTGCGATAGTGCTAGATGAAAATGGAACCATTGTGGGTATTGTGACATTACATGATATTATGGAATCCATGGTAGGAGAATTAGAAGACAATGTTGTAGAGTAAAAAATAGTTTGATAGTCAAAAAATATCTGGACTTTTGTCAAAATATACGATAGTCTAATTAGGGGACATATCTGTGAGGAGCAGAGATGACTAATATGTACAACAGAAAGGGAGTAAATATGGAAAATTACAATTCGAATCAGAATGGTTTTGGCCAGTTCAGTGGAACGAATTCGGGGGATGGAAACTGGCAGCAAAATCAGCAGAACACACAGCAACCACAGGAACAGCAGTGGCAGCAGAACACACAGGAACAGCAGTGGCAGAATCAGCAGTGGCAGAATACGCAGAATCAGCAGTGGCAGCAGAATCCACAGTGGCAGCAGAATCCACAGTGGCAGCAGCAACCTGAGAAGCAGGGACTTGCGATAGCATCATTGGTGCTTGGTGTTATTTCTATACTGTGTTGCTATTTTTATGGTAGTGTCTTGGGAATCGTTGGTCTTATCCTTGGAATCGTATCCCGTGCTAAGAAGCAGGGGGGCAAGGGAATGGCAATCGGTGGAATTATCACCTCTGCAATCGGAACTGTCATTTTTATCATTCAGGTCATTATGATTGTTGTGTTCATGAGTTGGGGCTTGGAATATGCAGACATGACAATGGATGAACTGATAGAAGAAATGGAAGAAATGGAAGATTACGACTACGATTATGACTTTGATGACTACTACTATGACGATGACTACGATTATGACGATGACTACGACTATGACACAGATGACTATTATTTTGTTCATGGTGAGGCTGCAAATGGCGCAGACGACTTCGTAGGTAAGTCATATGAATGTGGAGATGGTTCTGTGATCTATTTTGAAGAAGATGGTACATACACATGGTATCAGGATGATTCAGATCATTATGACAACTATTATGTAGGAACTTATGAGCTGTACTTCGGTGAGGAGGCAGCAGATTATATCGTATATGATTTGGCTGACTATGGCTTTACACAGGAAGAGATGGACGATTACTTTGATATGAACTCAGATAGTGACTTCTATTCAATGGATAATTTGGTATGTATGATGCTGTATGCGGAGGAAGCTATTATTGATGGCGAGGATCAGGCAGACGGTGGATATACAAGTCCATACATGGGATTCCTGCAGGATGGATACTTTGATTCTACGAATATGAATACATTGAACTATGTACAGTTTTACGAGCAATAATTCACGGAAAGTAGTGGCATAATTTGTAAACAATTTAATAAAAATGACGCAAAAGGGCGAATGGAAAGATTTTTGGGAAAATTTTTCATTCGCCCTTTTTTAATAGAATTGTGTGTATGAGACGATTTTGAAGAGAAAAAACAAACAATACATAGAAAATAACGGAATAATATATTAAATTGTCAAACAATCAGACAACTCAAGAAAAAAACTGGTAGACAAACGAATTTGAAAGTAGTATATTGGGTTATAACAAATCGGTAAAGACAACTGTCCACCACGCAAGGACAGTTGATCGGAATACAAGATATAGAAAGGAAGCCAGATATGAAAGAGGAGAGAAGTTATAAGAGAGATACGTTAAACCGCTTCGCAGTATCAGATGTAACGAGTAAAGCGGCAGGCATGTATGAGCCATCATTTGAACATGATAATTGTGGTATCGGTGCCGTAGTCAACATTAAGGGTATTAAGACCCATGAGACCGTTGAGAATGCGCTTAAGATCGTTGAGAACTTAAAGCATAGAGCAGGTAAGGATGCAGAGGGAAAGACCGGTGATGGTGTAGGTATCTTACTTCAGGTATCTCATAAGTTCTTTTCTAAAGTGTCTAAGCAGCTTGGTATCGAGCTTGGCGATGAGAGAGATTACGGTGTGGGTATGTTCTTCTTCCCACAGGATGAGTTAAAGCGTAATCGTGCGAAGAAAATGTTCGAGGTCATTGTAGAGAAGGAGGGAATGGAGTTCCTTGGATGGAGAGAAGTTCCAAATGATCCTACTAAGCTTGGACAGAAAGCAGTAGATTGTATGCCATATATCATGCAGGGATTTGTAAAGCGTCCGGCTGATGTGGAGAAGGGACTTGACTTTGACCGCAAGCTGTATGTGGCAAGAAGAGTATTTGAGCAGTCTAACGATGACACTTATGTGGTTTCTTTATCCAGCAGAACCATCGTATATAAGGGAATGTTCTTAGTTGAGCAGCTTCGTTTATTCTTTGCAGACTTACAGGATAAGGATTATGAGTCAGCAATTGCTACCGTACATTCACGTTTCTCTACCAACACGAACCCAAGCTGGGAGAGAGCACATCCGAACCGTTTCATCGTACACAACGGTGAGATCAATACCATCAAGGGTAATGCGGATAAGATGCTTGCACGTGAGGAGACCATGGAGTCCGATCACTTAAAGGGCGAGTTACAGAAGGTACTTCCTGTTATCAACAGTGAGGGTTCTGACTCGGCAATGCTTGATAATACATTAGAGTTCCTCGTAATGAGTGGTATGGATCTTCCACTTGCTGTTATGATCATGATTCCAGAGCCATGGGCGAACAACGGTATCATGTCTCAGAAGAAGAAGGACTTCTACCAGTATTATGCAACTATGATGGAGCCATGGGATGGCCCGGCATCCATCCTCTTCTCTGATGGAGATATGATGGGTGCAGTACTTGACCGTAACGGATTACGTCCATCTAGATATTACATCACAGAGGATGATTATTTGATCCTCTCTTCTGAGGTCGGTGTACTTGACATTGATCCAACCAAGGTTGTTGTAAAAGAGCGTCTTCGCCCAGGAAAGATGCTTCTGGTGGATACAGTTGCAGGAAGAGTGATCGATGATGACGAGTTAAAAGAGACATATGCAAATAAGCAGCCATATGGTGAATGGTTAGATCGTAACCTCTTAAAGTTAGAGGATTTAAAGATTCCAAACCAGCGTGTGCCTGAGTACAGTAAGGAAGAGCGTCAGCGTATGCAGAAGGCATTCGGATATACTTTCGAGTCCTTACGTGAAGCCATCCTTCCAATGGCAAAAAATGGTGGCGAGGGTACTTCTGCCATGGGTATTGATACACCACTTGCAGCACTTGCCAGCGATCATCAGCCGTTGTTCAACTACTTCAAGCAGTTGTTCGCACAGGTAACAAACCCACCAATCGACTCCATCCGTGAGAAAGTCGTAACTTCTACGACAGTATATATCGGAGATGATGGTAACCTCTTAGAGGAAAAGGCAATCAACTGCCGAGTACTTAAGGTAAATAACCCAATCCTTACCAATACAGACCTGATGAAGATCAAGTCCATGAAGGTAGAAGGATTTAAGGTAGAGGTTCTTCCGATTATCTACTATAAGAATACAAGCTTAGAGAAGGCGATCGATCGTCTGTGCGTAGAGGCAGATCGTGCTTATAGAGAGGGAGCGAACATCCTAATTCTTTCAGACAGAGGTGTGGATGAGAACCATGTACCAATTCCATCACTGCTTGCAGTATCTGCATTACAGCAGCATTTGGTTCGTACCAAGAAGAGAACTTCTGTGGCAATGATCTTAGAGTCCGGTGAGCCAAGAGAGGTACATCACTTTGCAACCTTGTTGGGTTATGGTGCTTGTGCAATCAACCCATATCTGGCAATTGACACCGTAAAGCAGCTTGTAGATGAGCATATGCTTGATAAGGATTACTACGCAGCCGTACAGGATTACAGCGCAGCAATCTTAAATGGTATCGTAAAGATCGCATCCAAGATGGGTATCTCTACCATCCAGTCCTACGAAGGTTCTAAGATCTTCGAGGCAATCGGTATCGATAAGGATGTGGTAGATAAGTATTTTACCAATACGGTCAGCCGTATCGGTGGTATCACATTAAAGGATATCGAAAATGATGTGAATGAGCTTCATTCCGCAGCATACGATCCATTGGGACTTGAGACAGACCTTACCTTAGACAGTAGAGGTCGTCATAAGATGAGAAGTGGAGCAGATCCACATCTTTACAATCCTGCAACCATTCATTTGTTACAGGAAGCTACAAAGCGTGGCGATTATGAATTATTTAAGCAGTATACAGAGCTTGTAAATAAGGAAGAGCAGGAGATCACACTCCGTGGACTGATGGACTTCAACTATCCTAAGAAGGGAGTTCCAATTGAGGAGGTCGAGAGTGTAGATTCTATCGTGACCAGATTTAAGACAGGTGCAATGTCCTACGGTTCTATCTCTCAGGAAGCACACGAGACATTGGCAATTGCTATGAACCGTCTCCACGGTAAGTCCAACTCTGGTGAGGGTGGTGAGGACGCAGAGCGTATCGCCAGCAAGAACAGCAGAGTAAATCGTTGCTCAGCAATCAAGCAGGTAGCATCCGGTAGATTCGGTGTTACCAGCCAGTACCTTGTCAGTGCAGAGGAGATTCAGATTAAGATGGCACAGGGTGCAAAGCCAGGTGAAGGTGGACATCTGCCAGGTAAGAAGGTATATCCTTGGATCGCTAAGACCAGACTTTCTACACCGGGTGTATCCTTGATTTCACCGCCACCGCACCACGATATCTACTCTATCGAGGACTTGGAGCAGTTGATCTTTGACTTGAAGAACTCTAACCGTGATGCAAGAATCACAGTTAAGTTGGTATCTGAGGCTGGTGTTGGTACTGTCGCTGCCGGTGTTGCTAAGGCAGGAGCACAGGTCGTATTGATTTCCGGATACGACGGAGGAACTGGTGCAGCACCATCAAGCTCCATCCACAATGCAGGACTTCCGTGGGAGCTTGGACTTGCAGAGACACATCAGACATTGATCATGAACGGACTGCGTAATAAGGTTCGTATCGAGACAGATGGTAAGCTGATGAGTGGACGTGACGTGGCAACCGCAGCATTACTTGGTGCAGAGGAGTTCGGTTTTGCGACAGCTCCATTGGTAACCTTAGGTTGTGTCATGATGCGTGTATGTAACTTGGATACCTGTCCAGCAGGTATTGCAACACAGAATCCAGAGCTTCGTAAGCGTTTTGCAGGAAAGCCAGAGTATGTGGAGAACTTCATGCGCTTTATCGCACAGGATTTAAGAGAGTACATGGCGAAATTAGGATGCCGTACTATCGACGAGATGGTAGGAAGAAGCGATCTTCTTAAGGTTCGTGAAGACTTAAATGGACGCGATCAGGAAATCGATCTTTCCAGAATCTTAAACAATCCATTTGCAGGACCAAAGGAGAAGGTAATCTTTGATCCAAAGCAGGTATATGATTTTGAGTTAGAGAAATCTAAGGATGTGACCGTACTCTTAAAGCAGCTTAAGGGCGCTTTAGAGCAGAAGCAGCGCAGAGGTATTGATGTTGAAGTGACCAATACAGACCGTTCCTTCGGTACGATCTTCGGTTCTGAGATCACCAAGATGTACGGTGGCGAGGGATTGCCAGAAGACACCTTCGTTGTAAAATGTACTGGTGCCGGTGGACAGAGCTTTGGCGCATTTATTCCAAAGGGATTGACCTTAGAGCTTGTGGGTGATTCCAATGACTACTTTGGAAAGGGGCTTTCCGGTGGTAAGCTAGTAGTATATGCACCAGCAGGTGTTAAGTATAAGAAGGATGAGAATATCATCATTGGTAACGTTGCTCTCTATGGAGCTACCAGTGGTAAGGCATTTATCAACGGTGTTGCAGGTGAGCGTTTCTGTGTAAGAAACTCTGGAGCTTCCGCAGTTGTTGAAGGTGTGGGTGATCACGGATGTGAGTATATGACCGGTGGACGCGTTGTCGTACTTGGTAAGACTGGTAAAAACTTTGCAGCAGGTATGAGCGGTGGTATTGCCTATGTACTTGATGAGGACAACGATCTCTACACTAGAATCAACAAAGAGATGGTATTCTCTGAGGAAGTAACTAACAAGTATGACGTTATGGAATTGAAGGAAATGATTAAGGAGCATGTGGCATTTACCAACTCTGAGAAGGGTAAGGAAGTCTTAGACAACTTCAGTGAGTATTTGCCAAAGTTCAAGAAAGTCATTCCATATGATTATAACCGTATGTTAATGGCAATCGTTCAGATGGAGGAGAAGGGTCTTTCTTCTGAGCAGGCACAGATTGAAGCGTTTTATGCAAACACACGTGGATAGTCAGGAGGATATAGAAAATGGGAAAACCAACAGGATTTATGGAATATGACAGAGAGAATGCGAGAGCGGTAGAACCAAAGGAACGTATCAAGAATTTTAATGAGTTCCACACACCTCTGTCCAAGGAAAGACAGCAGACTCAGGCTGCACGTTGCATGAACTGTGGCGTGCCGTTCTGTCAGGCTGGTATGAATATCATGGGAATGACCTCCGGATGTCCATTGCACAATCTGGTGCCGGAGTGGAACGATCTGTTATATACAGGAAACTGGGAGCAGGCATATAATCGTCTGAAGAAGACCAACAATTTCCCAGAGTTCACTTCAAGAGTATGCCCTGCACTCTGTGAGGCTGCTTGTACCTGTGGACACTGGGAAGACCCAGTAACCTGTAAGGCAAACGAGCATGGTATCATAGAGAATGCTTATGAGCAGGGATATGCAGCAGCAAAGCCGCCAAAGGCGCGTACTGGTAAAAAGGTGGCAGTCATTGGTTCTGGCCCTGCGGGACTTGCAGCAGCAGATCAGCTCAACAAGCGTGGTCACTCTGTTACTGTATACGAGAGAGATGACCGTGTTGGTGGACTTCTGATGTACGGAATTCCTAACATGAAGTTGGAAAAATGGGTCATCGACCGTAAGGTAAATATCATGAAGGAAGAAGGCATCGAGTTCGTCACTGGTGTCAATGTAGGAAAAGATGTAAAGGCAGCAAAGCTGTTGAAGGAATATGACCGAGTTGTCTTGACTTGTGGAGCAAAGAATCCAAGAGATATCAAGGTGCCAGGCAGAGATGCCAAGGGAATCTACTTTGCAGTAGATTTCTTGAAGGCGACTACCAAGAGCCTTTTAGACTCTGAGCTTAAGGATGGCAACTATGTCTCTGCCAAGGGCAAGAAGGTAGTTATCATCGGTGGTGGTGATACTGGTAATGACTGTGTTGGAACCTCTATCCGTCATGGTTGTGCCAGTGTGACCCAGCTTGAGATGATGCCTAAGGCACCGGATACCAGAGCAGAGGATAATCCATGGCCACAGTGGCCGAAGGTCTGCAAGACAGACTACGGTCAGGAGGAAGCTATCGCAGTATTTGGACACGATCCACGTATCTATCAGACTACTGTTAAGGAATTCTTAAAGGATAAGAACGGCAACTTAAATGGAATTGTTACGGTGAAGCTTGAGAGCAAGAAGGACGAGAAAACTGGACGTATGATGATGGCAGAGGTTGCAGGCAGCGAGCAGAAGATGGAAGCAGATCTTGTTCTCATCGCAGCAGGTTTCCTCGGAACAGAGAAGTATGTTGCAGATGCCTTTGGCGTAGAATTGGATGGCAGAACCAATGTGGCAACCGCAGCAGATGCCTATGCAACAAATGTGAAGCATGTATTTGCAGCAGGAGATGTGCATAGAGGTCAGTCTCTTGTAGTATGGGCAATCCACGAAGGCCGTGAGGTAGCAAGAGAGGTAGACGAGAGCTTGATGGGATATTCTTATTTATAAAATATCCAGTGCGTCATAGAATTGTAAAATAACCACTTACTTTTAAAAATAAACCACTTACTGTAAGAATGTTTACAGGGGTGGTTTATTTTATTATGATACAGTAAGATAAATTACATAGGATATTATGGAAAGGATAGGGTGAGTTTATGGGTTGTTTAGGAAATCTTTTATGGTTTATTTTTGGAGGATGTATCAGTGGTCTTAGTTGGTTGCTTGCAGGCTGTCTATGGTGCATCACAATTGTGGGAATTCCGATTGGTGTACAGTGTTTTAAATTGGCAGAGTTGTCCTTTTTTCCATTTGGAAAAGAAGTGCAATACGGTGGCGGGGCAGTATCATTTCTAGTGAATATTATATGGCTGTTGGTGTCTGGAATCCCACTTGCAATTGAGCATTTGACGATGGGATGTATTTTGTGTATCACAGTTATTGGAATTCCATTTGGATTACAGCAGTTTAAGCTTGCCAAGCTGGCATTGATGCCATTTGGAGCTACGGTAAGATAGTTTATGATTGATTTCAAAGAAGTTCTGGCAGAGCTTGAAGTGCTAGCGTGAATTCATTATAATGAGGAGAGCACATAAGAGAAGAGAGGTATCTGTATGAGTGAGACAGAGCGTGACATAAAAGAGGTTGCGGCAGAGATTGTAGATACAGAGGAAGCGGCTCCTAAGGTGACTGCCAGCATATCCAGTGCAGAGGATGAGATGGCAGATATCTCGGTCAAGAATCCACGTATCGGTAAGGTCTTAAAGCTGGAAGAGGAAGTAAAGCGGCAGAGTGAGATTGAAAAGCTGCGCAGCAAGCGCATCCGACAGGAGCAGGAATACATCGATCAGATGAGCCTGTCTGTCGAACAGCATCTAAGGGAGACAAAGGAAGAGCAGAAGTACAACGAAGAGTTTGAGGCACGGATTCGCTATGAAGTATATCGTATGCACGGTATCAGTGAGGACAAGCTTTTTGGCATGAACCAGTACCGTAATGCTTGGTATCAGGGTGCTGCATTTGCGCTATTTTTCCTATCACTGGTATTGTTCGTATTGTGTGGAGTGCTTCATGGATTTGGTGCAGAAATTACGATTTTCATGGCTTTCTATACAGGAATAGAGGGAGCCTTGCTGTCTAACGGAAGGAAGCAGGCGGCTTTCTTTGAGATTCTAACAAAGGTACTTTATCTATTGCTGTTTCCGACAATGATGGTGGCATTTGTATGCTATGAACTGGGATTTGAGGAGTATGAATATCTGATACCGATATTTACCGTAGCTGGTGTTGTTGTGTTGGTGATTGGCGCGATTTCTTATTTCTTGTATGATCCATATCAGGCAGACCGCAGGAACCGAAGAAAGGCGAACAATTACATTAAGGAGATAGAGAAAACGGCACTTAAGGAGGTATATCTTAAGGAAAAGGCATATAATAAGCTGGAACGTAAGAAGGAAAAGCAGCAGGAAAAGGAAGCCAACCAGCAGAAGCGCCGAGAGGAGAAAGCAGAGAAGAAGGAAGCGAAAAGGGCAGCGCGGTCACAGCGAAAGGAACAGATCGGAGCTTGGTGGGCTAAGAAGTGCTCAGGAAAGCAGGAAGCAGAAGCGTGTGTGGCTTCAAAGGAGCCAATACAAGAGGAAGAGCCACTGGCAAGCGAAGAAGTGAAGGTAAGTGTGAAGCCCAAGCCTGTTGAAGAGAGCAAGGCTGAGGAAGTGGGAACGTTTGAAGAAGACAGTCAGACCGAAGCATAAGGCATGCATTTACTCAAGGCAGGGAAAGCCCATTTCATAGAGAAGTTCGTTGACATCGGTCAGAGCTAGATGATGCTGTAATGCAAATAGTATGACGCTGTCTCGCTCGATTCGGGCATAAAGCTGAGGATATCCAGTTGACTTTAAGAGATGCATAGTTTCTGAATCGGATAGATTGGCTGCAAGGCAAAGTGCCAGCACTTTATCCCTGGAAGGTGATTTTGTACCTGCAAAGATTTCATAGCAATATTTGCGATCCAGACCAGATAGGCGGATGACCTCGCTTTTCTTTAAATTTTTCTGGATAAGTATATTTTCTAGATAATTACATAGTGGTATAATATTAATCAAATCCTCAGAGTTGTCATCTATAAAGTTGGCAATATCAGAGGATTTTTTTAGTATATTTAATAATTCTTCTGTACTTCTTTTCATTGCAAGTCTCCTTTTTTATGATACAATTGTCATAAAATATTATATTTTTATTTGGAGAAATGTCAAATATGGAACAAATGGGATATAAAATGCAATATCTTGAAGAAATGTACGAAGAACTGACAAGGCTTGGTACGAAGGAAAATGATGGTTTAGGAACGTTTTTGGTGAAAAATAAACGGACTGGTAAGATTGCAGTAGCAAAATATATTGATATAGAGGTGCTTAAAATCTATCAGAAGATGGAACAAATAAATAGCAGACATTTAGAAAAGGTATATCATTGTGCGGCTGGTTACAGAACAGAACCGACAGGAAATAGAGAAATAGCACTTGTCATAACAGAATACATTAGTGGTATGTCACTTCATGAATATATGGAAAAGAAGGGACTTATGGAAGAGGCAGAGGTGTGCGGTATCATAGGGCAATTGTTGGAGGTGCTTCAGACCATACATAAGGAAGGTATTGTTCATAGAGATATTAATCCTGATAATATAATTATCTCTAGTGATGGAGTACTGAAATTAATTGACTTTGGTATCGCTAGAGAGAAGAAGGAAGGAAAGAATCAAGACACGACGATACTGGGAACAGTAGGATATGCGGCACCGGAGCAATTTGGTTTTTTACAGACGGATGAGAGAGCAGATATCTATGCAGTAGGTGTATTGATAAATAAGATGTTGACTGGATATTTTCCGGGAGAAAAGCTATATGAGAAGGAACC
This sequence comes from uncultured Roseburia sp., assembly GCA_964491235.1. Classification (GTDB taxonomy): domain Bacteria; phylum Bacillota; class Clostridia; order Lachnospirales; family Lachnospiraceae; genus Roseburia. The sequence goes on along the minus strand of CAZBFN010000003.1, from coordinate 166,207 downwards.
GATGCGAGGTATTATTTGTAAGTGCACAGCTATGGATTTGCGTCAACGTTATTTGAATGCAAACGAGTTATTAAGCTCATTATTGGCTGTAGAACGAGCAGTCAAACAGGAATGGGTTTTTGAATATGCAAAACCCATGGCGGAAAAAAATAAGAGTAAATTTATAATAGAAGGATTGCCGGGGTTTCGGACGGGCGTCATGTGGAAGAATATAGTTGCAACTGTGGGATACTGTATAATGATTTTTTTCACGGTATGGAGTATAGCAGAATGTGCGGCAACATGGCAAACAGCAATCTTGGAAACAATAGCATTGCTATTATACTTATGGCTTGCAACGTTATTAAGTGCTAATGTCGCAAATTGGGACAGACGGGTTCCTGTTTGTAGGGGGTTGCCGAAACATGTGATGATTGTTCTTCGTATTTTTTTGTGGGTGATATTATTTTATGTGGGTGTATTATTAGAAAATTATGTTCGCTACGATATGTTAGGACTACCACGACCTTAAAAATGTCTGCTGACAGCAGACCAAATAAAAAATGACTTCGTATACAATACAGATACGAAGTCATTTTTATGTTGTGGGATGATTAAGAACAGATTTTAAAATTGAGAGAATCATATTTTTCTCATCATCGGAAGCACTTTGCCATAACTGCTGCATCTGTTTATCGTTGGCGGATGGTGATACAGAAAGAGAATCGCGTAAGATGTAGTCGACAGTGACATGAAAACATTCTGCGAGCAATACGAGCTTTTCTAAGGTGATGGAACGTTCGCCGCGTTCTACAAGACCGATATATGCAGTTGATACATTGATATATTCTGCTGTTTGTTCCTGCGTAAGCCCAGAACGTAAACGCTCTTCGCGGAGACGCTTTCCGAGTATAGTTCTGTCCATAGATACTCCTGTTTGTTAGATATGTTTTTCTATATTTTAACCATTTAGAGGAGAAGTGATAATAAACTATCGGTATTATTAAATGAAAACTATTGGTTGCAAGACGAGAAGAATATAGATATAATAAAATAAAAATATACAGCCTGAGGAGGAAATTAAAATGGCAAATGAAAATGTAACAAAGGTGTGTAAGTATTGCAAAACAGAGATAGCGAAGGACGCTAAGGTGTGTCCGAACTGCAGAAAGAAGCAGGGTGGAGTTGGAAAATGGATTGGAATTGCTGTTGTGGTAATTATATTGATTGCTGCACTGGGAAGCTGTGGAGGATCTGATAGTGAGACTGCGAGTGATACGAACTCTCAGACCGCTGGACAGGCAGAGAATACAACAAATACATCGAGTGAAGCGGAAACACCAGAGGCAGAGGAAACAGAGGCAGAAACGCAGGAAGAGGTAAGCAACATTTTTGAAGTTGGTGATATTGCCGAATTAGATCAGGTAAAAATAACATTCTTATCCGCAGAGGAATATGTTAGCGATAATCAGTTCATGCAGCCTAAAGAGGGAAATACATATTATAGAATTGGATTTGAGGTGGAAAATATAGGTGACACGGATGTGTTAGTATCATCATGGGATTGGGAGTGTTACGCAGATGGATATTCAACAGAACAGACATATTTTGACGATGAATCCATAGATGCTACACTTTCTAGTGGCAAGAAGACGAGAGGATATATTTTCTATGAAGTTCCGGCAGATGCTGAGGAAATAACACTTGAATATGAGACAAACTTCTGGACAGAGGACAAGATTATTTTTGTGGTAAAATAAGATGAAAAGTGGCACATAGACAGTTGTTTATGTGTCACTTTTTTGCGTATGCAAGCCTTCCTTTTCCTATTTGACAGGCTATGAATGAAAGCGTAGAATGAAGCATATGTGAAAATCAGGCTAGGAGGACATAATATGGAAGATTTTAAGTTTGGAACATTAGAATACAAGAGACCAGATTTTGAGGCGATAGGAGCCTTTGCGGAGCAGATGACTGAGAAGGTGAAGCAGGCAAACTCCTATGCGGAGTTAAAGGCACTGATGCAGGAGATAGAGCAGGTGTCCAATGACTGGAGTACAGACTGTGTCATTGCATCCATCCGTCATACCTTAGATACCAGAGATGAGTATTATGAGAAGGAAGATGAATATATCAATGATACGATGCCTACTGTAATGCCTAAGATGCTGGCATTGGATGAGGCGATTATGCAGAGTCCTTTCCGTGAAGATATTGAGAAGGAATATGGTAAGCAGTATTTTGCCCAGAAGGAGCTTCAGAAGAAGACTTTCTGTGAAGCGAATATTCCATTGATGCAGCAGGAAGCAAAGCTGACCAATGAGTATCAGAAGATCATGGCTACCGCAGAGATTGAATTTGACGGAAAGACATTGAATCTCTATGGAGTGCAGAAGTATTTTGAGCATGAGGATAGAGAGATGCGTCGTGCAGCAGTAAAGGCGTACTCTGATTTTTATCATAAGAATGAGCCTCGTTTGGAGGAAATCTGGGATGAATTGATTCAGATCCGTAATCAGATGGGTAAGAATCTTGGTTACGATAATTTTATTCCAGTGGGATATATGCAGCAGGGACGTACCGATTATGGTCAGAAGGATGTGGAGTCATTCCGTGAGCAGGTGCGCACCGAGATCGTACCTCTCTGTGAAAAGCTTTACGAGGCACAGGCAAAGCGTCTTGGTGTGGATGAGCTGATGTTCTATGATGAGAAGCGCGTATTCACAGATGGCAATGCAGTTCCAGCAGGAGATGATGACTTTATGGTGGAGCAGGCGAGAAAGATGTATCATGCCATCAGTCCGGAGACAGGCGAGTTCATCGATTTTATGATTCATCATGAGATGATGGATCTTAAGAATAAGCCGGGCAAGGCATCCACAGGATATATGACATTTCTGGCACGCTATAAGGCACCATATGTATTTTCCTGCTTCAATCAGACTATTTTTGATATGCAGGTGTTGACACATGAATTGGGTCATGCTTTTGCTGGATATATGGCAATGCGTCATCAGCCGATTGCTGACTATTATTCTGAGTCCACAGATATTGCAGAGATCCATTCCATGTCCATGGAGCAGTTCGCTTATCCATATGCAGAGCAGTTCTTTGGGGAGGATGCAGATAAGTTCCGTTTTGCGCACTTGCAGGAGGCTATCACCTTTGTACCTTTTGGTGTGGCTGTGGATGAATTCCAGCATATCTGCTACGAGAATCCTTCACTGACTCCAAAGGAGCGTACCTTGGAGTGGAAGAAGTTAGAAGAGAAGTATATGCCTTGGCGTAAGTATGAGGCAGATGATTTCTTTGATCGCGGTGGTTACTGGTATCATAAGCTTCATATTTATCTGTACCCATTCTATTACATTAACTATACGTTGACGACTATGGGTGCGATGGAATTCAAAAAGAAGAATTATGAGAATCATGGCGATGCATGGAGAGATTATCTGAATCTCTGCAAATGCGGTGGCAGCATGAGTTATCTTGAGACACTGAAATATGCGAACCTTAGCAATCCATTTGAGGAGGGCAGTGTAAGGAATGCAATCAGTGTGGCAAGAGATGAGTTGTATGGAAGTAAGTTCATGAAATAATGAGATATAATGGGAATTAGGAAGGGCAAAATGGAAGAATTATTAGCAGTTACAAAAAAACAGTTACGATTTCAGAAGATTATCACAGCGTTGCTGTTACTTATTATTGTGATGTTCATTGGTGCGGGAGCAGTGGTTGCCAATAAGGTGAATCAGGTGACTACAGCCATGACTGAGGCATTAGAGCAGTTACAGGAGATTGATGTAGAAGGTATCAATGACTCCATTTCACAGACCGAAGAGATGTTACAGAGTGTGGATGATTTTTCAGCAGCAGTGGACGATGTGACAGAGTCCATGCAGGAGTTCAATAGCTGGTTTTCTGGCATGTTTGGAAATTAGTAATTAGAGGATTAGAGAAGGAGTGTAGGGCAAAGCCTTACGCTCCTTTTGTGCAGCAACTGCTGAATCATTATTTTTTCTTACGCCCCTTTTTATGTTGTGGACGTTTTTTCTTGGCAACACTGTATCCGAAGGTGCCAAGCTTTTTGCCCAGCAGGAAATATTCTCCGTGGGAGTAGGTGACAAGTCCTGTGGAATTCAGGTGGAACTTGCCCTTTTCGTCCATATATTCATCATCAATGGTGACAGCAACAACATCTGCAATAATCATATTGTGGCTGCCGAAAGGCTTGATCTCCCGCACACGGCACTCGATATTGACAGGGCTTTCTGCGATACCGGGAGCAGACACTTCGCGGGAAGGCTGCGGTGTCAGGTGCATCTCCTTGAACTTATCTACATCCTTGCCGGAACGAACTCCGCAATAATCAGTGGCGCGCACTAGTGCCTCGGTGGTCAGGTTGACGACAAATTCACCGGACTTCTCGATCATGTGATAGGAGTAGCGCTCTGGGCGAACGGAGATGGACAACATTGGTGGATTGGTGCAGACGGTTCCTGCCCATGCCACTGTTATGATATTCGGCTTGCCCTGTAAATCTGGGTTCACGCATTGTGGATCATGTTCTTCTGGGTACTGGCAGCTCACCATCACCGCAGGCAGCGGATAGAGCATGTTGCCAGGCTTAAAAGCTTGTTTTGCCATAGTTTCCTCATTTCTGTAAATAAAGGCAGCAAAATGGCTGCCTTAATCCTAGATTACTTCATTAAAATATCCATCAGATAGGCGTAGACGTCTTCATTCTGATTCTTCCAGTTGTTGCAGATTGCCTCTGCCTGTTCCTTTTTCTTGACAGTGAGAGTCAGATCGATTAAGTTCGTGCCCCGCTCCTTGAACTGACAGCGCACGGCATAGTCCTGATTAGGTGTCTTGTAATAGTCTGCAATGATGGAGTTGACGGTGCGCAGCTCCATCTTATTCTTCTCAAAATATGCCATGGTGTCATGCTCGATGGCATCGGTAATCTTATCCTTAAAAAATCCCAGCGTCTCCTTGCCCGCAGCAGTGATGTAGTACTGGGTGTTATTGTGGGTGGACTCAGAACGGATCAAATCTGCATCCGCCAGATCACTGATGACCTGCTGCACCCGGAAATAATCCGTGTATTCCTGCTCCAAGAAAAAGTTGGAAATCTGTGTGTTGGTCAGTGGAAAATCCACCTTGTCCAGCATGTTCAAAATCGTAAGTTTATATATTGTAAATGGTTCTGCCATGTTTTACTCGCTTTCTAAAAAATGTTTGCCTTGCCAAAGATCCCGCTCCCGAAAGCTTTTTTGAATCGTGTTCAACACACGCTTTTTATCTGTACTCCACAGCGGCGCAATCAAAAGATTGCGAGGTCCATCGCCAGTGAGACGGTGAATCACCATTTCTGGTGGCAGTAGTGTGATGCAGTCTGCCACAAAGTCACAGTATTCTTCCAGTGAAAAAAGTGGAAATGGCTCATTCTCATAAATGGTGCCAAGATCTGTGTCTTTTAAAACGTGGAGGAGCTGTAGCTTTACACCCTGTATCGGAAGTCTGGCGATATGGGAGACGGATGCAAGCATCATATCTCTTGTCTCGCCGGGAAGCCCTAGAATCAGATGTGTGATGACATCGATTCCACGGGCATGCAGGGCAAAAACAGCCGCTTCGTACTGGGAGAGCACAAAGCCGCTGCGTATGATTCTTAAAGTATCTTCGTGAATGGTCTGAAGTCCTAGTTCGATCCAGACCGGTTTTGTCTGATTCAATTCTTCCAATAAATCTAGTATCTCATCGGAGAGACAGTCGCATCTTGTAGCAATGGACAAAGCGACGATGTCAGGATGAGAAATCGCTTCTGTGAAAATGCTTCGCAGATAATCCACAGGAGCATAGGTATTGGTATAAGCCTGAAAATAGGCAATATATTTGCGACAGTTGGTCTTGGCTACGATACGGGACTTGGCATCTGCAATCTGCTCTGTGATGGAGAGAGATGGAGCAGTGGCAAAATCACCGGAACCGCCAGCACTGCAAAAAATGCAACCACGGGTGTCAAGATGGCCGTCGCGGTTGGGACAGGTCATGCCGCCGTTTAAGGATAGGCGGTAGACCTTCTCACCGAATGTGTTCTTTAAATAATAATCCAAGGAATAATAGCGCTTGTCACCCCAAAGGAGAGGTGTCTTGCTTATCATACCATTTGCGGTATTGTTCATAAATAATCCTACTAAAAACTATTTTACAATGTGAGACTTAACAGCCTGACTTACTACCTCTGCAACACGAGGATCAAATGCCTCTGGCATGATGAAGTCATCAGATAACTGATCGTCGGATACAAGACCTGCCAGTGCTTCTGCAGCAGCAAGCTTCATCTCCTCTGTAATCTGAGTTGCACGTCCCTCTAAGGCTCCCTTGAAGATACCAGGGAATGCGATTACGTTGTTGACCTGATTTGGGAAGTCGCTACGGCCTGTACCTACGATTCTTGCTCCAGCAGCCTTTGCAGCATCTGGCATGATCTCTGGAACTGGGTTAGCCATTGCAAAAAGGATGGAATCCTTGTTCATGGAAGCGACCATCTCAGGAGTTACGATATTAGGAGCGGATACACCAACAAAGATATCTGCGCCCTTTAAAGCGTCTGCCAAGGTTCCCTTCTTATTCTCTAAGTTAGTAACCTCAGTCATTTTCTGCTGCATCCAGTTTAGGTTCGGATAATCCTTACCGATGATACCCTCACGGTCACACATAGTTACATGTGGGAAACCGTAGGTAAGCAGAAGCTTAGTGATGGCTACACCAGCGGAGCCTGCACCGTTTACAACAACGCGGCAGTCTTCCTTCTTCTTACCAGTCAGACGCAGACCATTGATGATACCTGCCAATACAACGATAGCAGTACCGTGCTGGTCATCGTGGAATACAGGGATATCAAGCATCTCCTTTAAACGCTCCTCGATCTCAAAGCAGCGTGGTGCAGCGATGTCTTCTAAGTTGATACCACCAAAAGCTGGTGCGATATTTTTGACTGTATTGATAATCTCCTCGGTGTCCTGTGTGTCAAGGCAGATTGGAACGGCATTGACATTACCGAACTCCTTGAAGAGTACGCACTTACCTTCCATAACAGGCATAGCAGCGTAAGCTCCGATATTTCCAAGACCGAGAACTGCGCTTCCGTCGGAAACAACAGCAACGGTGTTTGCCTTCATAGTATATGTATAAGCAGCTTCCTTATCCTCTGCAATAACTTTACAAGGCTCTGCAACGCCTGGAGTGTAGGCAATGGCAAGATCCTCTCTGGAATTAACTTTGGACTTGGCAGTGGTCTCTAACTTGCCATTCCATTCCTTGTGCATCAATAAGGCTTTTTCAGCGGTGCTTAAATTCTTATTCTCCATATCGATTCTCCTCTATTTGAATGTACATTTTTATATAGAAACAACATCACAATCATACCATTATCATTTTCACAAATCAAGAAAATTAGGACTTCCTATTTAGAAAAAAGTATTGTATAATACGAATATCGTAAATTCATTTTGTCACTTCAGACACGATTCCCAGAGAGAAATTGAGAGTTTTAGAGATTAGACGATAGAAGATATATGATAGAAGAGGAGCTAGCGAATGAGAGAAAAGTATGAAAGTTTGTCAGCAACCGTATTAAAAGATCTAGCGAAAGCAAGAGGATTAAAGAATATTTCCAGCATGAAGAAAAGCGATCTGGTGGAACTGATGTTGGCAGAGGATGAGAAGCAGGCAAAAGAGAAAAAGAGTGAAGCGGCGGCAGAGCCACGTGCTGAGGGTGCTGTAAAGGAAGATGCTTCATCCAGAGAGAACGCTGCATCTAAGGATGGCACTACACCAGAGGATACCTTAAAGGACTTAGATAGCGGAATTACCGCAAATGGTATCTTGGAGGTCATGCCGGATGGATATGGATTCATCCGTTGTGAGAATTACCTTCCGGGTGAGAATGATATCTACGTATCCCCATCCCAGATACGCAAGTTCAACCTGAAGACGGGAGATATTATCAGTGGAAATACAAGAGTGAAGACCCAGCAGGAGAAGTTTGCAGCACTTTTATATGTGACTAGCGTAAATGGATATCATCCAAGCGTGGCACAGAAGCGTAAGAACTTTGAGGATCTGACACCTATTTTCCCAAATGAGAGAATTCGCTTAGAGCGTCCAGATAGCAGTGTGGCGATGCGTATTGTAGATCTGGTATCTCCAATTGGTAAGGGACAGCGAGGTATGATCGTATCCCAGCCAAAGGCAGGTAAGACTACATTACTTAAGGAGGTAGCGAAGTCTGTTACTTTGGGTAATCCTCAGATGCATTTGATTATCTTATTGATTGATGAGCGTCCAGAGGAAGTAACAGATATCAAGGAGGCTATCGAGGGAGATAATGTAGAGGTGATCTATTCTACCTTTGATGAGCTGCCAGAGCACCACAAGAGAGTGTCCGAGATGGTAATCGAGCGTGCAAAGCGTCTGGTAGAGCACGGAAAGGAAGTCATGATCCTGCTTGACAGTATCACCAGACTGGCAAGAGCGTATAACCTGACCGTGCCACCAAGTGGACGTACTTTGTCCGGTGGTCTTGATCCGGCAGCACTTCATATGCCAAAGCGTTTCTTTGGTGCAGCCCGTAACATGCGTGAGGGCGGAAGTCTTACCATTCTTGCAACAGCTCTTGTTGACACAGGAAGTAAGATGGATGATGTGGTATACGAAGAGTTCAAGGGAACTGGTAACATGGAATTAGTTCTTGACCGTAAGCTTTCCGAGAAGCGTGTATTCCCAGCTATCGATATCGTAAAGTCTGGTACGAGAAGAGAGGATCTGCTGCTTGATTTACAGGAGCAGGAGGCTGTCGATATCATGCGTAAGGCAATCAATGGTATGCGCACAGACGATGCGGTAGAGAATATCCTAAATATGTTCGCACGCACCAAGAACAATCAGGAATACATCAGCATGGTAAAAAAGACGAAAATATTGTAAAAATGGCTTGATTTTGTATGTTCTATATGCTACAATAACAACGCTGTTTATTCGGGACTATCTCTTGCAGTAAGTACCATATACGGATCGGGTATACGGGTATAAAGAGGTAAGGAACAGGCGAACTTTAATAACGATAAGAATATGAAGAGGTGAAAATCATGAGAGAAGGAATCCATCCAGATTACTATCAGGCAACTGTTACATGTAACTGTGGTAATACATTTGTTACAGGTTCAACAAAGGAAGATATCCACGTTGAAATTTGTTCCAAGTGCCATCCATTCTACACAGGCCAGCAGAAGGCTGCTCAGGCACGTGGACGTATTGACAAGTTCAATAAGAAATATGGTATGCAGCAGTAAGATGTGCATGCGCGCCGTATTAGTAAGTTAAGAACGGTTACAGATAAGGTTGAGGTTTTTTAATCTCAACCTTTTTAAAATCATAGGAGTTTTTCCTGTGATACTAGCAATTTGACTTGAGATTAGGTAGAAGATATGAGATATTCAGGAATTGGTGGTCAGGCGGTCATGGAAGGTGTCATGATGAAGAATCAGGACAAATACGCTGTGGCAGTAAGAATGCCGGATCAGGAAATCGTGGTTGAGGTCGCTGAGTACAGTGGCATCATCAAAAATAAGAAGATTAAGAATATACCAATTTTGCGTGGTGTGTTTAATTTTATAGAATCTATGGTGTTGGGTATGAAGACCCTTACTTTTTCAGCGTCCTTTTTTGAGGATGAGGAAGAGGAGCCTAAGAAAAAGAAGTCCAAGGATGCTCCGGTGGAGGAAACCGAGGAGAAGGAACTCACCGAGGATGAGCTTCGCAAGAAGAAAAAGCAGGAAGATGCCATGATGGGCGGCACAGTGGCAGTGTCCATCGTATTGGCAGTGGCGATCTTTATGGTGTTGCCATATTTTGTATCACAGTTTTTCCAGCGCTTTATCACTTCACAGATTGCGATTGCACTGCTAGAGGGTGTCATCCGATTGGCGATTTTCGTGGGATATGTGGCAGCTATTTCATTGATGCCGGATATCAGACGTGTCTATATGTACCATGGAGCAGAGCACAAATGTATCAACTGTATTGAGCATGGCTTAGATCTGACAGTTGAGAATGTAAGAAAAAGCTCCAAGCAGCATAAGCGCTGCGGAACCAGTTTTATGTTGATCGTAATGCTTATCAGTATTTTGTTTTTTATGTTTATCCGTGTGGATAATGGTCTGTTAAGACTCGGATTACGTCTGTTACTGATTCCAGTCATTGCCGGAGTATCCTATGAGTTTATCCGTCTGGCTGGTCGCAGTGATAATGTGATCGTGAATATTCTGAGTAAGCCGGGAATGTGGCTTCAGAATCTGACTACAAAGGAACCAGACGACGATATGATTGAAGTCGGAATCGCGTCTGTGGAAGCAGTATTTGACTGGCGTTCTTATGTGGCAGAGATTAGAGAGGATGCAGAACAGTAGTATTTTCTGCATGGAGGATTTAGTTATGACATATCGTGAAGCATTAAACCTTGGCGAAAAGGTTCTTTCTCTTGCGAATATCGAGGATAGAAGGAATGACGCATGGCTGCTTCTTTCGATGGTATGTAAGATGGATCGTAGTTTTTACTATCTTCATATGGAGGAAGATCTGCCAGAGGAACAGCTTAGAGAATATGAGATTGCTTTAAAAAAGAGGGCGGAGCATGTGCCACTTCAGTACATTGTCGGTGAGACGGAGTTCATGGGACTTAAGTTCAAGGTGAATTCCAATGTGCTAATTCCACGACAGGACACAGAGACTCTGGTGGAGGAAGCCCTAAAGGTGGTAAAACCGGGCATGCGGATCTTAGATCTGTGTACCGGATCGGGATGTATTATCATAAGTATTCTTCACAACGCAACGGATGTGGAGGGATATGCGATTGATATTTCCAAGCAGGCTCTTAATGTGGCAAAGGAAAATGCCAAGTTAAATGATGTGTCTGTGATGTTTGAGAGAAGTGATTTATTCGACAATGTGACGGGAACTTTTGATATCATTGTATCGAATCCGCCGTATATTCGGACGGAGGAGATCGTCAAGCTGATGCCGGAGGTACAGACCTTTGAGCCGATGGAGGCGCTTGATGGCAAGGAAGATGGACTGTATTTTTACCGTGAGATTGTTGCAAAGTGTAAGGATTATCTGAATCCGGATGGACGGATTTTGTTTGAGATAGGATATGATCAGGGAGAGGATGTCTCTGCATTGCTGCGGGAGGCTGGCTTTAAGGATGTTCGGGTCATCAAGGATCTGGCACAGAACGATCGTGTTGTTACAGGAATGTTATAGAAGAAAGGATGTTTGAAGATGTTTGATAAGTTAGAGGATTTATTGATTCGTTACGAGGAATTGATGAGTGAATTGAGTGAGCCGGATGTGGCAAATAATCCAGAGCGTTTCCGCAAGCTGATGAAGGAGCAGAGTGATCTGAACCCAATCGTAGAGGCTTATAAGGAGTATAAGCAGTGCAAGCAGAGTATCGAGGATTCCTTAGCAATGCTTGAGGAGGAGTCTGATGAGGAGATGCGTGAGCTTGCAAAGGAAGAGTTAAATGATTCCAAGGCAAGAGTAGAGGAGCTTGAGACAGAGCTTAAGATCTTACTTCTTCCAAAGGACCCTAATGACGACAAGAACGTTATCGTCGAGATTCGTGCCGGTGCAGGTGGAGACGAGGCAGCTCTTTTTGCAGCCGAGATCTATCGTATGTACCAGCATTATGTAGAGAGCAGAAACTGGAAGACAGAGCTAATGGAAGTTGATGAGACTGGTATCGGCGGTATGAAGAGCGTGTCCTTTATGATTAATGGAACTGGCGCTTACTCTGTTATGAAGTATGAGTCTGGTGTACATCGTGTACAGCGTGTGCCTGAGACAGAGTCCGGTGGACGTATCCATACCTCTACCATCAGTGTTGCTGTAATGCCTGAGGCTGAGGAAGTAGAAGTTGAGATCGACGAGAAGGATATCCGTATCGACGTAATGCGTGCTTCCGGTAACGGTGGACAGTGTGTCAACACCACCGACTCCGCAGTACGTCTGACCCACTATCCAACCGGTATCGTGGTATATAGCCAGACTGAGAAGTCCCAGTTGCAGAACAAGGCGAAGGCTTTCGCCCTCCTGCGTGCAAAGCTGTACGACATCGAGTGCCAGAAGGCTCACGATGCTGAGGCAGAGGCAAGAAGAAGCCAGATCGGTACTGGAGATCGTTCTGAGAAGATCCGTACCTATAACTTCCCACAGGGACGTGTGACAGACCACAGAATCAACTTGACACTGTATAAGCTGGATAAGGTCATGAATGGAGATATTCAGGAGATCATTGATGCTTGTATAGCAGCCGACCAGGCAGCGAAGCTGGTAAAGATGAACGAGAACTAGGAAAAGCCTTGATTTGCTTGATTTTGGGGAAAAGTTCAGTTGAAAAATAGAGATTGAAAAAGTATAAAAACGGACGATGACATGTTGTTGCAACGTGTCATCGCCCGTTTTTTTGTTTTGTGACTATTTTGGTAAAAATAGGGTATGAGATAGAGAAACATATTGACAAGAGTACGGATACGGACTATAATGGCAGAGTCTGTGTACGGACTCTTGTTTTGATTTGGAGGTATCTATGAATATTAGAAACTATATAGAACTTATTGAACAGCAAAGGAAAGAACAGGATGCCATTTATCATAATGTGGCTGTAAAGTATGGTCTTTCGGATACTGCTATGTGGGTACTGTATAACATATACATGGCAGAAGATGTTATTACCCAGCAGGAATTATGCCGCCAATGTTTTTTTGCTAAACAGACGGTAAATACTGCAATCACCAGTTTAATAAAAAATGGATACGTTGAATTGGAATGTATTGTAGGTACACGCAATCATAAAAGAATATTGCTCACAGAAAAAGGAACAAGACTTGCAGATGTGACTATTAAGCCGTTGGTTGAAGCTGAAAATAAAGCGTATGCGATACTTGATAGCACAGAACTAAAAGCATATCTGGATATGACAACAAGGCTGACAGCTTCACTTCGTGAGGAAACAGAAAAATTGGAAGGAGCAAACGAATGAAAATAATTACAATCAGCCGAGAATTCGGCTCTGGTGGTAGGGAACTTGGAAAACGATTAGCAGATTTTATGGGATATGATTACTATGACAGTGAAATCATCGCTGCTGTGGCACAGAAAAGTGGTATGGATGAAAAATATGTGGAAAATACATTATCCAATCATGGATGGCAGAATCATACCATCACATTTAGAGGAACGCTTGGTTCTTCTGCATATATGCAGGCTTCAAAAATTAACTTATTGCTTGAACAGAAAAAGGTTATTGAAGAAATAGCAGCTATGGGGAAAGACTGCATTATTGTTGGTCGTAATGCAGACATGATTTTGAAAGAATATCATCCGTTTAATATCTTTGTATCTCTCGATAAAAAACAGAGTGCATTTTTCTCACACTATGACCCTAATATGGTAGAATGGTTTGGAAAAATGGTAGAAGAACGAAAGAAACAGCATGATTGTTCCAAAGAGAGAAAAAATTGGTAATAAGGGAAGGGGGAAGAAATTATGAGTAGAGTTGATTTTGGCGCAAAGCCTTGGATGTTTCCAATGCCGGTATTGATTATCGGAACATATGACGAGAATGGAGTTCCGAATGCGATGAATGCAGCATGGGGAATTACTACGGATTTTCAGGAGATAAGCATTAGTCTTTCTGAGCATAAAACAACAGATAATTTCATGAAAACAGGTGCATTTACGGTAAGTATAGCAACAGAGGATACGGTGATAGCCTGTGATTATGTGGGTGTTGAATCCGCAAACAAAAATCCAGAGAAATTTGAAAAAGCAGGATTTCATGCTGTGAAAAGTTCTAGAGTAAACGCACCTTTGATTGAGGAACTTCCAATGACCCTGGAATGCAAAGTGAAAAGTTTTGAGGACGGAATTCTTGTGGGAGAAATTGTAAATGTGTGTGCAGATGAATCTGTGATAACAGATGGAAAGATTGATCCTAAAAAACTGAAACCAATTGCTTATGACCCATGTAATAATACATATGTATCCCTCGGCGATGTTGTAGGCAAAGCGTTTAGTGATGGATTGAAGTTGAAATAAGCATAAAATAATTCGGACGGGAATATCCCGTCCTTATTTGTGAAATATGATAGGATTGAAATAGTTGAAACTTGGAAAATGGGGTGTTTTATGAAATATCCATATGATAAAGCATTTAAAAAGATTGCGATAGGTTTGCCTTTTTACGGCAACAAAGGCAAGAGATGCCATTGCCGATTTATGTATATTTGGCATGTCTAGTTGATATATTTGTTATTTTTATCGCAACGATAGCAATTGGGCTAAATATGGAAGGTGCATTTCGGTTTATACATATCATAAATCCTATTCTTATTGCTGCTTATTGGATTATATTCTGTGACCAGAGAACTATGAATTGGAAAGGTACTTTTTCCGTTATAGTCTTTCCGTTGTTATATATGTTGTTTGCATTCTTCCTCTATAAGCTAAGTGGAAGTTGCCCATTTCCTGCCAGTTTAATTTTTATGGATTATAGTGGAATTGTTCCGATTATGATTCTTTTGGTTCTTGCGATTATATTGTGGCTGTTAGGATATATACTTCATATACTTAATAAGTTAATCAGAAAAAACAAGTAAAGAAGCGATAAACGATATAGATGTTCTTCTTATTAGAAATAAAAAAGTATAATGCCCACAAAAAAGTGGGTAATAGACTAATTTGTAATGGTCACCTATAATGTCTTTATAAAAAATAATTGGAGATGTAAAAATGAGTATAGAACAACAATTCAATCTCGTAGCACAAGAATATGATGCTAATAGAAAAAAGTTTATACCATGTTTTGATGACTATTATGAAAATACAACAAAGCTCGTTGCTTCCAACATTGAACAGCCGAAGCGAATTTTAGATTTAGGGGCGGGAACAGGATTGTTGTCCTATTTTTGGTACCAACAGTGCCCAGAAGCTGAATATGTACTTGTTGATATTGCAGAAGAAATGTTGAATGTTGCTCGCAAAAGATTTGCAGGTATAGATAGCATATCCTATCAAATATTGGATTATTCCAATAGACTTCCAGATGGTGACTTTGATGTGATTGCTTCGGCATTGTCAATTCATCATTTGGAGAATAAACAGAAAATTAAGCTATTTTCACAAATTTATGATAAATTGCCGAGAGGTGGTTTGTTCGTGAACTATGATCAGTTTTCTGCCGGACAAGATCAAATAAATGATTGGTATGATTCTTATTGGGAGAGTCAGTTGGCAAATAGCGGATTAACTGAAAACGATATAGAATTGTGGAAAGAACGGAGAAAACTCGATAGAGAATGTTCGGTTGAAGAGGAAATTGAAATGCTTTGCAGGAGTAAGTTTAAGACCGTTAAGTGTATTTATTCCTATCACAAGTTTTCGGTAATTGTTGCAATAAAATAACTTCTGAGTTATGCGTTTAGACTTGTTGAATGAAAGACATATTTGAAAATTTTATTATAATACCAGAGAAGTTTGCTATAATGTAGTTAGAAAAGGCAATCGCCACAGAGTGGTTGACCAATAAGAAAGAAACAAAGCCTTCCCAACTCGGTCAAAGTACAGGGAAGGTTTTTGTTATATTACTGACCCGAAAAAATAGAGGTGCTCTATATCAGTTCAAGTGTCTGATATAGAGCACCTCTTGCGTGGAAAAATGGCGAGTTTTGTGGGAAATGGGGGCGAAGGTATCGAAAAATGCTGTTGTGGAAATATATAGAGGATTATATAATGAGTAATATAAATCTCAATTTGGTAATGAGGTAAAAAGCATGGAGCATAAGACAATAAATTGCGAACGCGGAATGGTGCATTATTGGATTTCAAGACCAGCGATGGAACCAAAAGGAACAATTGTGTTTACGCATGGATTAACAGCAGATCATACAATGTATGAGAAGCAGATTACATATTTTAAGGAACAATATATTTTAATTGTATGGGATGTTCCATTACATGGATTATCACGGTCATATCAGTCGTTCTCTTATGAAAATGTTGCAAAGGATTTGTACAAGATATTAGAACAAGAAAGCATTGATAGGGTTTGTTTGGCAGGTATGTCAATGGGAGGATATCCATCACAAATGTTTGCATATTTGTATCCGGAGAAAGTACAGTGCCTAATAGGTATAGATACAACACCGTTTGGTACACAGTATTATACAAAGTCAGATTTATGGTGGCTTAAACAGGTAGCTCCAATGGCAAGATGGTTTTCCGATAAAGTATTGAGAAAAAGTATGGCGAGGTCTGTGTCTGTAACAGAATATTCTTATCAGAAAATGATGGAGATGCTGCAGCCGTTATCTAAGGAGCAGATTATAGAACAAATGGATATTGCTTATGGTAAATTTGCGCAGGAAAACAGGGATATTGATCTAAAGTGTCCTGTATTAATTTTGCTTGGGGATAGGGATAAAACTGGTAAAGTAAAACAGTATTGTAGGGCTTGGGCAGCACAGACTGGTTATCCATTGCATATGATAAAAAATGCTGCTCATTTTTCAAATGGGGATAATGCTGAGCAAGTTAATTGGGAAATAGAACATTTTATGGAGGAAACATAGATTGACAAACAGTGCTAGGAAGAAATGAGGAACAGATAACGGCATTGTCAGAAATAGAAAAGTCGGAGGCAAGGATTTACTGAAGAAAATGATGGAGAAATGGCGGAAATTCGGTTTAGAATACTTCGTAGTAGTGAACTGGGATCAGAGAGGAAGTGGACAAAATTTATTTGAATTGTGAAGAACATTTCATAAAATAAAGCTATTCTTTTGATAATTGATAAGTTATAAAAAATAAGAGAAAAAGATGTAAAGCGAACATCTTTTTCTCTTATTTTATGTGTTTATATTACCACAAAATGTACATTTTTTCAAGACTTGCAATGGGGTAGCTTTATAAGTATAATCATCAAACCATAGTGTTGGGAGGTAATGATATGGGCGATGTTTTTATGCTTAATCAGTCAGAGCAGAATCAGATGAATGTACTCAGAAAAACAAATGAATATGCCAATCAATATGGGGTATGTCTGACAGATTATGATATTCAAAAATTACTGATAAGGCGCAGAGAGTGTTTGGTTGAGCAACAGAGGGTGGAGTTTGGAACAGGTATTCTTGACAAGATTATATTTGCATTTTGCGATTCTGATTATATATATCAAGATAATTATGTTGAAACAATTGCTAGACTCCAAAGCATATTCTATCTATACAAAAATGAATCTATGGATGAATTGACGGATGATGAACTAATAAATATTATGCGAAATGCCTTTGATGAAGAATGTCAAGGTTCTCTTGAGTATTTGGAAGAAACATTTCTGGACAATTTTGCAAGAGATATACGTGCTAATACCAATAGGTTTATTGGGAGTTATACAAGAGATGATGAAAAAATCTGATGTGATCAATATATATACAATAGAAGACTTGATTCCTATTGTAAAAAAGTTGGCAGAAGAATTTACAGCAAACGAAAGCAGTTCAGTAACTTATGAAAGAGCAAGACAGTTTATGGAGGCTGTGATATATTGTATTTCGCATTTTGATGTGGGGAACAATTCGTTAACGACAGATGCTATATTATCAGCGAAAGAGATGTATAAGCTTGGACTTGATGCTGTGATAGAAAAAGTAAAGGAAACACAAAACAAATATAATAAGTTAATGGAATTTTTTGATCATTATGACAATCGAAATTATCGAGATACGGTTGAAAAAGCATTACCTGGATTTTTTCTGTACTATGATGTAAAGTATGCGCCAATGGAAAATATAATAACAATGGATTATCCAGTATTTGGACTTGATATGAAACTTGAAGGAATTGATATGATTCGCCAGTATATAGATGTTATATGGGAAGAACAATGCTATTTAATGAAATTTCCTAGAACCTACATTATCAATGAATTGCGTTCCTTTCATCCGTATTATGAAAGGGAGTATTTTAATATAAAAGAAATTGTGGAATTGCAAACAGTAAAAGAATATTAATTTAAGGAGAGTGTGATTATGAATATTATGGAGCGAGAAATAGCAATGTGGGATGCTGCAAAAAAAAGAAATGCGAAAGCTTTTTTGGAAGTGGTAGATGAAAATGCTGTTATGATTTGTGGAGGTTTTCGATGCAGTGGCTCTGAATATGCTCAAATAATAAAAGATTTTGATATAGCACAATATCAAATATCTGATTATGAAGTAATAGAAGAAACGGAGCAGATATGTCAAATTTACTATATTATAGAGACAACGGTTGCTGATAAGAAAAATAAAGATTTAGAAGGACGATTTCATATAACTTCTGTTTGGAAAAGCATTGAAGGAGTATGGAAGTTGATTTTCAATATGGATTCGAGGATATGGAACAGGTTTTGATTAATTTATATTGAGAGATATTTATAGGAGGCGTTACATGAGATTTTTATTAGACGACAAGCTGATTTTATCTGGGCAGTCACTGGATGATGTTAAGGAGGTGCTTAATGAATACGAATTTAAAGAAACAGTTCCTGAGTACGGAGACGAGATTATATTTCATGGGAAAGTGAAATTAAGAAGTGTTGATTGTGAGACTGTAATTCATATGTATTTCAGCAAAGATACATATGAATTGCAGAGTATGATCATTCATCCGTTTCCAATAAATTTTGATAAAGTACAGTCGTATTTAGAAAAACAGTTCGGGAAAGCAACGAATACTTTAGAAAATACAATGGCTGAATGGATAATTGAAAATGGAAAGATGATTCATAAAATAGAAGATAGATGGGGCGAGGAAGAAGTAGTATATATAGACTTCTGTTTGAAAGATTGAATATACAGGGAGCACATGAATGAGCGATAGTACTTGCTTTATACGAGAAGATGACGAATTTGTGTAATGGGATAAAATAGAACACAAGCATAGAGGTTGGAAGTATAATCTTTCTTGTAGATTTGAAAAGGAAGTATACTATAAAGCGTTAGAGATATTGTTATAAAGGAGCTAAGTGCTCGATATTAGTTTTAATGGCTGATATCGAGCATTTTTTGTGAAGAATTTGTGAGAACTTAAATACGGAATAGGAGTAATATTATTGGAAGAATTTACAAATGTAAAGTTGAAAGCGTAAGAAGAAAATAGTATAATCAAATTAAAAATGTAAGCTGTAATGCATGGGAATTGATGTTAAAAGCATATATGATAGACAACTATGGGGAAGATAGTATTTATTATAAAGATAATCGCAACAGAACAATAACACTTGAAAATTGCTTGCAAAGAATATTTACAAATGAAAAGGCACCTTTACGAAGGAATTTGGCGAAAATAATTGAATTACGAAATACAAGTACACATTTTATTACGGAAGAATATGAGATGGTCTATATTCCATTATTTCAGGCATGTGTTTTGAATTTTGTTGAGAAGATGCAGGAATTTCATAATGTGGATATGACAGAAGTTGTTCCACAGAATTTTTTGACATTGGCAGTAAGTATGAAAGCATTGGATGAAAACGTGATAAGGGCAAAATATCCAGAGGAAATTGCAAACAAGATAATTGAAACAAACACTCAACTAGAGCCAATGATTGCAGAAAATAACCAATCATTTGCAATCAAAGTGGAGCATTTGCATTTTATTACAAAGGATAAAAGTAAAGCAACATCATTCGTACATATTGATAAAGATGCAGAAACTGGTGTGAAGATTATTAAGGAGTTGAAAGATCCTAATAATACTCATAAGTATACGATGAAAAGCGCAATTAAAGAAATCAATCGTAGACTGCAAAATCAGGAGATTGATTTTGAAATGAATCAATACATTTTTAACTTATTTAATAAAGTTTATGGGATAAAGGAGAATGAAAAATACTGTTATGTCCATAGGCAATATGCGCAACCATCTTATACATATTCCATGCAAACGATTGATCTGATTGTGGATGAAATCCAGAAGGATTCTAAAAATATTGTAGAACGACTTAAAAAGATAAAAAAATAAGCTGACCCCAGGGGCAAAGGAATTCTTGGTTTAGACCTACTCCCATTCGGGAAGCCAGCCTTAATCCTTCACGAGTTAGCTTATTCATAGTATAGCATATATAGTTGAAAAGTCAATTATTCTATAAAATGCAATAAAGAAGAAAAAATGCGAATAACAGAAATGGATATTTTTAATTTTATAGGAGGGACAAAAAGATGAACATTTTTAATAGAATTTATTCTTTCATACAAAGGGATTCAATTATTGCAAAAGCTTCTTTAAAGTTATCTTATTGTGAAATAAATAATGTATGTTTAAAAGCAAGACCACATTATGTTTCGAGCAAAAAAGCGGCTGTTTTCTTAGAAGCAATTGGCAAAAAAGTAGTAATAAATGAAAAAAATGACTACTGCAGGAGAAGTAGGAGCAGGAATAGATAATATAATAAAATTAACGGGAAAAGCATCTCAAGAAGTAGTATATGAAAATAATGTGTATAAAGCGATAAAAGAGTCGATTCAGATAGCTGTGGATAAGGATATAATTGTTCCTTATGAGAAAAGTGATAGAGGAAAATATATTCTAATACATTTTCCTTTTTTTAACGGAACAATGGAATTAAAATGTTGTAAGAAATATAAAGATGTTTATTGGTGGTGTGGGATATATCGTGATTTAGCAATTTATGCATGTGGAAAAAAAAAAATAGAGTCGATGATGCAGATAGTATTGATAATTCTTTGTGGGATCCATCAGGAAGTTATTCGTCAGTAGAATTTTTTGACAAAATAAATACTTATGTTTTGAAGGATGATTCGGATTTGATTTTGGCTATTGTATTAATAAAAAAAATCATGGATATAAGTTGAGAGTTACTCATGAAATAAAAAGAATGCAAAAAGAAGATATCAATAAGCTGAAGAATATACGTGAAGAGGATACTCCGCAAGGAATTGAAGATATAAAATCGGTTTGCTATACCACAAGTGAAGTCAGAAAGAATATAAGACGTTAAATACATAGTTGTGTATATGAAAAGATAATCATAACATTGAAAGAACAAGACTCAAATAGTATAATTATACCTGTACATTTGATTTTGGAGGTTAGAGATGAGAAAACGAATTAACTACTCGGTGCAGTTTTAGCACTGGCAGCAGATTGTATCGAGGTTAATTAGAAAGCGAAAGCTTATGTTGTCAGGAACTGCACCTATCATTCAATCTATATAAAGAAAATTTGAAAGGAAGCAGTTAAATGAACAAAACAGAATTAAAATCTATTTGGAAAAAGGAAGAGGAAATAGCGCATATTCACGGTTGGGATTTTTCGCATATTCATGGACGATATGAGGAAGAGGATGATTTGCCATGGGATTATGAACAGATAGTAAGGCAGTATTTGTACAGGGATTCTAATATTTTAGATTATGATACTGGTGGTGGAGAATTTTTATTGTCATTGAAGCATCCATTTAATAAAACATCTGCAACGGAAGGATATAAGCCTAATGTACAATTGTGTCAGAAGGAACTGTTGCCTCTGGGAATTGATTTTAAGGAATGCAGCGATCCTTCAAAAATTCCATATGGTAATGAAGCTTTTGATATGGTTATTAATAGGCATGGTGATTTTGATGCGAAAGAATTGCATCGTCTTTTAAGAAAAGATGGAATTTTTGTTACCGAACAAGTTGGAGGAGATAATGACAGAGATTTAGTTGAAATGGTTCTCCCAGAAACAAGGAAGCCTTTTCCGCATTTAAATCTTAAAGAACAGAGAGAAGTGTTTGAAAACGCAGGATTTCGTATTATTCGTGCAGAGGAAGCGTATCGCCCAATCAAATTTTATGATGTGGGAGCATTTGTATGGTTTGCACATATTATTGAATGGGAATTTCCAGATTTTTCAGTCGATAAATGTTTCTATCAATTACTGAAGATGCAAAAAGAGATTGAAGATAAAGGGAAAGTAGAAGGGACGATTCATCGGTATCTCATTGTGGCAAAGAAATAGGTGACATTCAAGTTGTTGAATAGGGAAATGATATAGAATTAAAATATTTGTTGTAATAGCAGAAAAGTTTGCTATAATGTAATTAGAAAAGGCAATCGCCACAGAGTGGTTGACCTAGTTTGATGGAAAAACCTTCCCCGACTGGCCAAAGTACAGGGAAGGTTTTTGTTATACTAGTGACAAATCAAATAAATGAATGTCAGCAGTGCTAAGAGGAACATTCCGAAAGACATTAAGTCTTTAAAGTCGAATTTCTTCATCAGCATCACCTCCATTCTATGTAGAATGAAGGTCAACCACCCCTACCGAGTGAAAGCTTGGCATGTACACGATTGCCAGCAGCAATATTGCTACTACAAACATTATATCATAACACGAAACAGAACACAAGTTCGATATGCGTACATAGAGAAACAATAAGAAAAATTTTACGTGCCTTACCTTGACTTTAAATAGTCGTGGTAGGGCATTTTTTAAAACCCATTGACGGCTAATTGCAATTAGCTTATAATATAACAAATAGCTAATTGTAATTAGCCGATGGAGGCATTATGAATACAAAGCAGAAGATAATGAAGGAAGCATTGACCTTATTTGCAGAAAAGGGATATAGCGATGTATATGTTAGTGACATAGCGCAAGCAGTGGGAATAAAAGCGCCGTCACTATATAAGCATTTTAAGAGCAAGCAGGAAATTTTCCATGCGATTCTTGAAGAAATGAAAAAGGGTTATACGGAACAGGCAGCCATGCTGAAAATTGATGGAAATAATGTAAATGTTGATGCTGATATATATGCGGATATTTCCGAAGATTCACTTGTGGAGATGGGAAAAGGATTATTTCTCTATTTTTTGCATGATGAATATACAAGATTGTTTCGAAAAATGCTTACCATAGAGCAATTTCATGATTCTGAACTTTCCGATTTATATTCCAAACAGTATATCGACGATCCGTTGAAGTACCAAAGTGGATTATTTTTATTGCTGAGTGAACAGGGAAAGCTTAAGAAGCGTAATTCCGATATCATGGCGTTGCAGTTTTATGCACCGATTTATATGTTGCTAACTGTATGTGATCGACAACCGGACAGAGAATGCGAAGCATTAGAAATGATTGAGGAACATATAAGGCAATTCAACAGTAATTATTTGAAGGAGAGCGAATAATGAAAATCGTATTGATACATGGTCAGAATCACAAAGGAAGCTCCTATCACATTGGCAGATTGCTTGCAGAACAGTTTCCTGAGGGTGAAATATGTGAGTTCTTTTTGCCAAAGGATTTAGAACATTTTTGCTTAGGATGTTATAATTGTATCGAGAATGAGGAAAAGTGCCCTTTTTATGCAGAAAAGAAACGCATTATGGATGAGGTAGAAAAAGCGGATCTGCTGGTTTTTACCACTCCGACCTATTGTATGAGAGCGTCTGCATCAATGAAAGCATTTATCGATCTTACATTTACATATTGGATGCCACACAAGCCACGTGCGTGTATGTTTTCAAAAAAAGCGGTCGTTATTTCAATGGCAGCAGGTTCTGGAATGAAAGCGGCTGTCAAGGATATCACGAACACACTCTTTTATTGGGGAGTGCCTTATGTGAAAGCGTATGGAATAGCAGTTCAGGCTATGAATTGGGAGCAAGTGTCAGACAAGAAAAAAGAAACCATACATCATGATATTGTAAAATTGGCGAAGAAGATTTCTAACCAAAAGCAAGTACGGGTTGGCATAAAAACAAAGTTTATATTCAATATGATGCGAATGATGCAGATAAATGATTGGGGATCGTCGCCAGTAGAAAAGGAATACTGGAAAGAAAAAGGGTGGCTCGACAAAGAACGCCCGTGGCATTGATATTCATAGAGAGGAAATCTTATGACGAAGGAAGAAATGGAAAAAGGTAATCAACAAAAGCAGGAGAGAAAATATTACACTGCGGGGGAGGGCAAGCCTCCTATTTTCATTCAAAGCATTATTGCAGAGAAAAGGATGACCGATATAGACTTTTTTTATTTTACAGATATGCTTGATTGGAGCAAACAGGGGGATGATATGGCGGTATTGGAGCCGCTGATTGCATGCTTGGCACAATGGGGTGACGAGCTTATTTTTGCTTTCGATGACAAAATGGCAGAACTGCTATATTCCATTGACAGTAGAGTTATTGCCAACAGCATTTACAAAGATATGGAGCATTTTTCTGGTGATGAGTTTTTGTATATCCGATGCACTGCATTGGTGAATGGAAAGCCTTATTATAATGCAATTCTAAAGGGTAGAAGAAAGCTAAAGGCCAACATGGAGTTTGAGGCAATTTTATATGTACCAATGTTAGCTTGGGCAAGGCGGCATGGAAAAGATACTGAATATCCTCATACTACTAAGTTAAGTTATGAAACTGGAAGTAATGAAGCGGGCTGGAGAGAATAACGAATGAAACCTGAAAAAGAATATTTGAATCAAATGATTGCAGAAACCAAGAAAAAATTCGACGAATTTGTTTGCATTGATTTAGATTTATCTTCTGCTAATGTTTCTTATATACCGACTAAGAAACGTAATTGGATGGGACTAAAACTAGGGCTTGAAGGACAAGCTGAAATGAAAAAATACAAGGTTACGGAGTCGCAAAAAATACGATCTAATTGTACATTTTACCATCGAATTTATAAACTGGATGATAAGATAGCGAAGATTGATTGCTTTGTCAACGGAAGAATCGATGTAAGTTATATAGCACATTATGAAGAAAATTATCGTTATCTGTTTCCTTTTAATAGCGAAAAAAAATATCCATATACCTATACAAGCGTTACGCATTTTGAAAACGATCAGGTAATTGAAGAGTATATGGTAAAGGAAAACCAAATTATTTATGAAAAGTATGGAAGTTTATGGGATGCACAAGTTGCTTACTATTGTATAAACTATGTTCCAACTGGAAAATATCCTGTTTTAGGTGAAACAATGGGATATTATAAAATGGATACCTTAGAGTATGTTCCAGACGAAAGCTATGTTTGGAATCATTAATCGTAAAAATGAATCTATGAAATGACTATGAATTTAAAACAGAAATATATTAAAAATAGTTCTACAATGAAAAACTTAGTCGGTGATGCTACCGAATTTGATACTGCGCAGTTTGACTGCTATGTGCGAGATAAAATGGGGATATTCATTCCAATATTT
The DNA here is from genome assembly GCA_964491235.1 of uncultured Roseburia sp. Taxonomy (GTDB): domain Bacteria; phylum Bacillota; class Clostridia; order Lachnospirales; family Lachnospiraceae; genus Roseburia. The sequence goes on along the minus strand of CAZBFN010000003.1, from coordinate 140,895 downwards.
GATTTTTTTGAACATCAATTTATAAAGCACAATCATCTAGCATATGAAATTATTGTTAATTTTGATATAGATTTTGATCATCCGAAGCATTATTGGGCAACTATTACATCACCCAATATTATACATAATAAAAATCAAAGCTTGCATTGTTACTTAATATTTATTGAGAAAGAATATTTTGAAAAACGGTTTCTTATGTATGCAGAGGAAATCCCAGTATTTGATGGAAAGCAGTTTGAAGTTTGTTCTGATGTATTAAAAGCATTGAACACATTCGTATTTGAATGCAGTAAGAATATGATGAATTCGGATGTAACGTTAGAGGCACAGACGGAGATCATAACGCATTGGCTCATAAGAAGCATATTTGGCGAAACACTAGATATGCGTGTAATATCTTCTGATTATTCCGTGGCGAGAGCGCAGCATTATATGGAACAACATTATATGGATAATATAACAGTCGAGAAATTAGCGAATCTTGGCTATATGTCAAAAACATCATTCAATAGACGTTTCAAAAAAGAAATTGGTATTACCCCAATTGAATATTTGATCGAAGTCCGAATCAAAATGGCAAAGCTTATGCTTAAAAGAAAAGAAAATCAAATGACAGAGATTGCCATGAGGTGCGGTTTTGGTAGTAGCGCACATTTTTCTTCTTGCTTTCAAAAACACGTAGGATTGACACCTTCGGAATATCGGGATAGGTATATGGATTAGCGTTATTTTGAAAGAATATGGTCGCATTTTAGAAGAGTGGGATGAGGCATTTCCTGTATAATCAGTAAAAAATTTACAGGGAGACATATGATGCATGATCGTTTTAAAATGCTTAAAGAAAATATGGAATACATAAGAGCGACCAAGGAAGATGGCACACAAATATTTGAATTGGTTCAGAGAACCATAAAAAGTGTTTATCCGAAATATTATCCCAAGGAAGTGGTTGATTTCTTTTGTGAATTACACAGTAGAATAAATATAGCCGCGGATATTGAAAACGGTTCTGTTGGTGTAATTAGAAATGGAAATCTGATCGTGGGCACTGGAAGTTATAAGGAGAATCATATTACAAGAGTCTATGTGGCGCCAGAATGTCAAAAGCAGGGGTATGGCAGTTACATTATGCAGTGTTTGGAAAATGAGATTTCATTGAACTATGACACGGTTTGTCTAGATGCTTCACTTCCTGCGAGTCATTTGTATGAGAATAGAGGTTATAAGACAATAAGGCACGAGCAGTGGTCTGTTGAAAATGATGTGATTTTGGTTTATGGAATTATGGAGAAAGTATTACCTGTTTCCAATACTTCCATTTGCTATGAAGGAAAGCTTTTCATTCCCAAAATGAATACAGAAAATGGTGAAGTCGATGGACAGACTATTTTTTCATATCATCAAAAAGGTTCTATGCTCTGGGCAGATTATTCTGGTGGAGAGATTGAGAGTGGGCATATGATAGGTAGTGTGCATCAAAATGGGGAATTGGATTTCTATTATCAGCATATGAATATCCATAATGAAATTCGGGTCGGAAAATGTCACAGTACACCTCATATTATGGAGGATGGGAAAATAGAACTTAGAGAAGAATGGCAGTGGCTAAATGGAGATAGATCGAAGGGGACATCAATTTTAATGGAAAAATAATTTGAACTTAATATACCGCAAGAAATTGGCGATATGATTTCATTGGAAGACTACATATCAAAAAGTTAAGGTAGCTTTCTGGTAATTAGATGAGTAACATGCCCCTACGCATTTCCATCATGTATAGATAATAAAATGCGCAAATGGGGTGAAAAGTGGCTGTAAGTTATAGTGTAAAATGTTATACTATAAGTAGGAACTTATCAATTTACGATAGGAGGGCAGTTATGGGAAAAGATACTCGTCTTGTCAATATATATCTAAAAATACACCATAAGCAACCTTTGACTATGGATGATCTAGCCTATCTGGCAGAGTATGCACCGGAATGTTTTGAGAAGACCTGTAAAAATGTTGTATATAACATTCCTGAAACAAAGCCTGTTATGGAACCAGCGATCTCAAAACCGTCCAACGAGGAACCGGAGCCAGAAGCAACTGAGCAGCAGAGTATAGAGAAGGTTTTAGAGAATTTAAAGCGTTTGGAGGTTGATGATTTTCCAGTTACGGATGTTGATATAGATAAAGTGAAGAGCTTGTTGGGGAATTTGTATATGGAATTGTTGTTCCCTCATAACGATAAAGATACCTTTATCAATATGGCGAACGAGGAGAAGAAATCTTCTTTTGATAAAAAAGTATGACGGCATAACTGAAAACCTGATTTGGGTCATGACAAAATTTGTCAAAAATAACCCGAAATTTGTTGATTTAGATTTACACATCGCCAATATTATGTTAAAATTTTATAAAAACCAAGGAAGAATATGTGACCGTTTGTGCAAAACACACATAATACGATTAGGGGGATTAGGCGATGGATGTACAAGCAATAAGAAATGATGAGAAACTGGTGAACAATATTATGTTTGTCTACATACTGGGAGTGGGAATCGCAGGATTTGGTTTCGTTATGCTGTTCCTGAATGGTGGTATACGGGAATGTATATTCCTACTATCTGGATTGAGTGCAATTCTGACCAAGGTCTTTGAGAATCAGTTAGGGCCAAAGGCAAAGTATGTATATGCTTGCATTCCACCGATTATAGGTGCAATTACCTGTGCGGTTTGCTCTTCCAATACCAGTGATAGCTATGTTTGTATTACACATTATTATATGGTGACTACATTATTGTTAGTGCCATATTATGACCAGAAGTTACTTAAGGTAAGTACCATTGTTACGATTGTGGTAAACCTCGTAATGATGATTCTGTTTCCAGCTGGCTTCTTGAAGCTTCATAGTATTATTGGATGGGTTTTCACTACGATTGTTTATGTGATATTGTTTGCTGCTTGTACCTTTATTAGTTATCGTACAACGATTTTGTTTGGAACGGTAGAAGAAAAGGGAAGTGAAGTAGAAGATGTTCTGGCTAAAGTACAGACCGTATCAGATAATCTGTATGCCGCTGGATCTGCATTAACTTCCATTTCTGAAAATGAAAGTGCATCCGCAGAAGAACTCGCTGCGACCAGTGAACATCTGGTTGCGAGCAGCAATATACTTAGTTCAAAAACGGATGAGAGTATGGCAAACCTCAGTGAACTGAATGAATGGTCAGATGTTGTAGCTGAGAATGTAGAAAAGGTAGAGACAACATCCAAGGATTTACTTGATAAATCAGTGGAGAACCAGAGATTACTGAACAACCTGCATACCATTAATGGTGAGGTATCAGAATCTATGAAAGCTACCACGGATATCGCACAGAAGTTATCAGATGCGGTACAGGAAATCGGTACTACGTTAGAACTGATCAGTGATATTTCTTCCTCGACCAATTTATTGGCATTAAATGCTTCCATCGAAGCAGCGAGAGCTGGAGAAGCAGGAAGAGGATTCGCAGTTGTTGCGACCGAAGTTGGTAATCTTGCTAATAGTACACAGGATTCATTGAAGGAAGTAGAGGCAGTGATTCAGCGTGTACAAAACAATGTTAGAGAAATTACTATGCAGGTTGAGGAGAATTCCTCTAAACTTGGAACTCAGAATGAATATTTTGCTAATGTATTCCAGAGTATGCAGGATATGATTGAGTTACTCAATGCTTCCGTCAGTGCAATTAATACCATGGGAGATGCCCACAACAAGCAGTCAGAGGTTATCAGGAAGACAGTATCCATTAATCAAGACATCGCTAGTGCTATTAGAAATGTGAATGATCAGTTTGCATCTATTAATTCCATGGCTGAGAGCAATGCGGATGATACTGCTAAAGTAGCTACTCAGGCAAATGCAATTAATGATATGGTAGACGAGATGAGTAAGATATTAAATAGTGAATTCTAGTATGAAGTGATAGGTGAGAGCCTTATCTCAATCTTAAGTGGTTGAGATAAGGCTCTTTTTATGCAATAGGAAATTGCGTCCTATTGCATAAAAAGAACTCCGTGTGGGATGCGCACCTCGCGGAGAGGAAGAGAGTCGCAAGCGACACCGCTCGGGCGCAAAAGTGTGCGACAAGCGCACACTTTATTATATGAACTTGTGCCGGAGGAGATGAGGATGTCGATAAAAAATCTTGTGATAGAAATGGGTTTATTATATAATAAAAAAATGTCGTGAATGATTGAAGGATAAAATAAAGCGACAAATTAGAAAAAAGGGGAGATAGAAAATGAAAAAAAGGAGTTGTTTGCCGATCTTGATGGCGGTATGGCCATATATTTTTACGGCGATAGTTTTTTTGTATTCGGGGGAAAATGAGATACTTGGCTTGATTGTTTTTTTTGGATCTATTTTATTGACAGGAGCAATCCCAATAGCAAATATTGTAAATGCCTGTTCCTATAAAGATATGAATGATGATTATCATCTGGCATTCTGGAACATGCTTGTAAAACTCATTCATATTCCTTTTTATGTAGGAGTATTTGTGTTTGGAATAATGCTCTTGTTGGCAGCGGTGGTTCCTGGACTTATATTTATAACACCAATCATAGTGCTTATATTAATTGTAGCTTCCTATTTGTTGATGATAACAACATCTACATATGGAATTAATGCTATTATCAGAGCAAAGAAAAAGGGTACTGTATCAACAGGATTTGTAATAGTGAATATTATTTTGCATGTGTTTTTTGTTACAGATGTGATAAGTGCAATTATTGTTTTTGTAAAGATGAAATCGAATAAGCAAGTTATGTATCAGGGAACGCAATGGTAAAATGCAAAAGAGAAAAAAAGCGATAGCAGTAGTTTTTCTTGCGCTAATTGTGATAATGGTTGCAAAGATTATTAGTAATATGCAATACAAAGAACGCACAATTATAGCAAGTGAAGAAAGAACGCCAGCGGTCTATTACTTATTAAATATTGACGGGATGAAGGGACTGGGACATTCTTCATTATTGCTGGTAGATAGCCAAGGAAGGGGATATCTTTATAGCTACAATGGAATGCAGTATTCGTTGGCAGAGTGCCTTATGGGCAAGGCTGGAATTGGAAAGATGACATTCTTTGAATTAGAGCCAGAATGTGTGAATGAATTTCTGGAAACTGGAGATTTAGAAGTTGCGGTGGAGTCTGAGTGCGACAATTATGATCGGGCACTGTATACATATATTTCACCTGAAGAATATGAGGCAATAAAAGAGGAACTAGCCTATTATATTGAAGTTGGAGATAAGTACCAGCAGTTATATGCAGATGCATATATTTTGCAGAGTGAAGAGTCAACTGCGGCAGAAGCTGCTTTGCAAGAGTATGTATCCAGTGAGGATATTCCAAAGTATCAGATATATAATCATAATTGTGATGTTGTCGCAAGAGAAGTGATTGCGACTGTAAGTGACGAGATGCAGGAATATAATGCGTCAGAAGAAAAGTTGTTTCCATCGTCAAATTATAAGAATATGTGCGAGCAATTTGGCACTGAGTGGGGGACGATACATCTAGGCCAAGATACGTTTGTGGAAAAGATCCTATGGTATCTTTTTTAGAGAAAGAGGTTGTTAGAATATCTAACAGCCTCTTGTAATATAGAAATTGTCTATTATATGGCTAGCAAAGAAAGGAATCAAAATGAAGATAGAGAAAGTAGCAGTTTTAGGTGCGGGAGCAGTAGGTGCATATTTTATATGGGGGCTTTCAGAAAAGCTAGGCGAAAATTTTTGCGTTGTGGCTAAGGGTGAGCGAAAAAGTCGTCTGGAAAAAGAAGGGCTCATAATTAATGGAAAGCAATATACATTACGTGTGAAAGAGCCACAGGAAGTGGGAGAGGTGGATTTACTGCTTGTATCAAGTAAGCAGGACGCACTGGAAGCTGCACTAGACGATATCAAAATTATGGTTGGAGAAAATACCTCCGTAATCAGCTTGTTAAATGGTGTTAGATCAGAAGAAATCATAGGGAATGCAATCGGCATGCAACATATGCTGTATGCTGTTATGCGCATTGCTTCTGTGAGAGAAGAGAATAAGATTACATTTTCGCCAGAGCGCACAGCCGGAATCTATGTAGGAGAAAAGGATAGAAAAGAACCTACCGAAAGGGTGCTTGCAGTGGAGGAACTTTTTCGTGATACAGGGATTCGATACAACTTTATGGAAGATATTATTTACGATATGTGGTTCAAATACGCCAGCAATGTTGCTCAAAATCTTCCGCAGGCAATACTAGGAGTTGGATTTGGGGCATATAAGGATAGCGCACATATGCATTCTATTGCGGAGAGCCTTTGGAAAGAAGTTGCCAAGGTCGCAAATGCAAAGGGAATTCCATTAGAAGAGGAATTTGTTTTATTCCGTGGAGTGAAACAGGATGCTAGATTTTCAACCTTACAGGATCTGGATGCAGGTCGTCACACTGAGATCGAGATGCTTGCAGGTGAGATGATACGAATGGGAAAAGAGTGCCAAATATCGGTTCCATACTGTGAGTATACCTATCATTTGATTAAGGCATTGGAAGAAAAAAATGACGGAAAGTTTGTGTACTAGAGTGAAGGTTGAGCACCAGTTAATTTTATTTCAATTTACTTAACATTCGTTCAATTGTACCAGATAAGCCTGTTTGTTATGATAGAACAAAGGTATTGGCTGATACACTTTATATCAAGGAGGTCTATTTATGCAGATAGGACAAGTAATACGAAAGTATAGAAAAGAACAAAATATGACACAGGAAGAGATGGCACAGCGTTTGGGCGTTACGACCCCGGCGGTCAATAAGTGGGAAAATGGAAACTCCTACCCTGACATTATGATGTTGGCACCAATCGCCCGATTGCTCCACATTTCCTTAGATACGTTGTTATCCTTTCAGGAAGAACTGACGGAAAATGAGATAACTGCAATGGCACAGGAGGCAGATGAACGCCTTAAGAAAGATAGCTATGACGAAGTATTTCAATGGGCAAAGGATAAAATTGAAATGTATCCCAACTGTAAAGGATTGATTTGGCAGTTGGCGATTATTTTGGATGCAAAACGGCTTGTAGAAGATGTACCGAATGATGAAAAATATGATGCATACATTTTAAGCTGTTATGAGCGGGTTTTGGAGAGTGAAGATGAAAAGCTTAGAACACGTGCAGCAGATTCTCTGTTCGGCTACTATTTTAGAAAGGATCAATACGAAAAAGCAGAGGAGTATCTGACTTACTATTCGGAACAAAATCCGGAGCGAAAGAGAATGCAGGCTTCGATTTACAGTAAAACAGGTAGAAGAGAGGAAGCGTACAAAGCATATGAGGAATTGCTGTTCTCTGGCTATCAAATGCTAAGCATGATTCTGCATAGTATTTATATGCTGGCAATGGAAGATAGCAATATGGACAAAGCAGCGAAACTAGTAGATAAACAGCAGGAGTTAGCAAAATTATTTGAAATGGGCACTTATCACGAAGTTTCATGCAGGCTTGAACTGGCAACGGTACAAAAGGATGTTGATACTGTGATTGAGACTATGCAAAAAATGCTGGAGAGCCTTGAAGCAATCACAGATTTTACAGAATCAGAGCTTTATGAACATATGACGTTTCATAAATCAAGGAAGGAGTTCATTGAGGAAATGAAAACGAATTTGATAAACTGCTTTCGAGATGAGGAGACCTACGGATTTTTGAAAGAGGATGAGCGCTGGAAAAAAATGATGCGCAACTAAAACATATGGGCTCCAATCAGTATGGCAAGCGGTATGCTGGTTCTTATTGTGGATTGCGCAATATCATGGATACATATGAAAAAATTGTTGTAATGCCAGCAATCTTTGTTACAATATAGTTTAGAAAGGCAATCGCCATAGCGTGGTTGACCCACAAGTAAAGTGAAAAGCCTTCCCTCGCTCAATTAAAGTACAGGGAAGGCTTTTTCTGTTAGAGTAATACAAATAAAGGAGCCTATAATGAATATAGCAAATTGTAATGGAGATTTTGAGTGTTGTACATGGGAAGAAATAGAACATCTTATTCGTGAAAGTTCTACAAATCCATATGATGACATCTGGATAAATGGAGAGCAAGATTATCCATGTTTGGCAATATTAATAAATGGAAATTGGGCATGTGTTCACTATTTTCTTAATGATGAGGGAGATATGTGGCAGTCTGTTGGATATGGTGATAAAGATGTGACTTTTGTAAGCAATGGTGATGAATCAGATATGCCAGCAAATTCAGTGATTTCTCTTGAGAAAGCAATAGAATGTGCAAGGCAATTTTACGAGATGCACACGCAGCCAAGTTGTATCGAATGGAGAGAACTGTAATGGGATGGAAGATAGTAACAGATGATTCTAATGTATCATTGCATGATCATTTAATAACAGAGATTGAAATGAATGAAGACGTAGTATTGCATTTTGAAAATGGATTCGACGTGACAAAAGGTAATTCAGTGAACTCGACGGGGCGTCACATGCATACTGGAAAGTCTGCTGTAATATTACATAATGCAGTATTGTTTGAAGGTACAAAATGGTTAAATGATGAATCAGAAAGAAAACTGACAGTAGAAGATTTTTCAGAAGTTGATTTTGAAGTGCTTAGCTTTTCCTATGAAGGAGAAATGGTAGAACTATGTGGTGATGCTTTTGATGATAGTATGTTTTGCAAATTACTATTTAAAGTATCAGGTGTCGAGTTCTGCTGGAATGAATTTGTAGAGGATGCGTGGTTTCAAAGAGATGGGAATTAAGAGAATGAATACAGAAGAAATGTTAAAAATGGAGATATAATAGAACAAGGTTAGAGGGAAATAGGTACTATGGATAAAAAAATGTATAAAGATATAATAGGAATAGAGAGCTTTTGGGAGTGGATAAAATATTGTATGTGGGCTCTTATAATGGTATGCCGCCATATTTTAAAGAACGATTAGAACATGCGGGATATTACAATGAAGCAACTGACATTAATATGAATTATGCGGACAAAGAGTGATAGGGGAGGAGACAATAGAGGGATATATGCCAAGTATATTTATAATTAAAGCAAAAATCGAAAATCCGACCGAATGGTATGATAGAAAATTTGCAAATGATATTGAATGGGAAGAAGATGAGTTTTTAGAGTCCTATCATGCAGGGGATATATACATATCAGCGAAAGATGAGATGGTTTCCTTTGAAGATATGTCAGAACTTACTTTTCTAGATTGGGATACAGAAGCATGGATTAATCTTGCTGAGGGTAGAGAGCTCATGTATGGATATTACAGCGAGGAGCAATTGGAGGCAGAATTCGTACATGTAAAAGATGGCAGATGTATTCGTAATTATAGAGAATATGCTGGTGAAATAGAAGCTGACGAGGGAGACGAACCGCATTTCGAAAATTGGGTCGATGTTTCTATGTATGTTGATGAGAAAATGCTAGATTTTTGAAACCTAGAACCTAGAAGATCAGTATTCTTATTGTATATGTGCTGTGAACGAAGAGGGAAAGGAGTGCGCTATGGCATATGGACTAAAATGCTATTGCTGTGGGCTTGCGTATACAACAAATGAGTTTTTTTATTGCATAGAGTGTCTGCAAAAGTTAAAAATGATGTTTGATAATGCAGAGGGTGTTATTGAGAAGCCAGGACATATGAATCATTGTATATCATGTGGTGAATATGAAAATAGACGCATTGTATATGTGAATGATGTGACACCGATATGTGAAATGTGTGTTGCTGATGAATTGGGACGTTATACCAAGGCAGATGCAAAAAATAGTCAGAACAAGGATTAAGAGGGACGTCTATGTTTGAAGAGGGATTTCCGGTATATCTAAGTACTGCATTACATCATGTGCTAGAGAATATGAGTAAGGCAACCTACAATAATATTTCCATAGGATATACAAATGAATCTAATAATGAGCAATTTGAACTGTTGGATGGAAGCATGATACAGTTCCCATATCGAATCTATTTTGTAGATGATGATGAATTGTATCATCGGCTTTCAGCGCAAGAAGAGAGGCTGATATATCATTGTATTTTTACTAGAAGTTGCGATGGACATATTAGAGAAAAGCATTTACGAGCTATTTTAGACGTTGATTATCCAGAATGGTGCATGCCATATATTTTAAAATTGTCAGCAGAATATGTGGTCGAGATACTAGATATTATTTATGTATCATTAAAGGATAAAGACAATTTGCTGTTTCAGGCATTTTGCCAGAATAACCCATATATATTTCGATACTATCATAATAGAATGATTAGCTATTGGAATGAATTCTATCGAGAACAGTGTTATAGATATCATGATTATGTCGGTTATAAGCTGTACAAGGAATGCTTGGGATATACAAGAAGAAATGATAGCATATAGTCTATTGGAGGAGAAGTTGATGAAAAAGAAAAAGGTGAGGTATTTATTACTTTTGGTGACGGCAGGTATGCTTTTGGCAGGATGTCAGCAGGAGGAGCCAGAGGAAGAATATGATTTCCAGGAGGAGCCAGAGGAAGAATATGATTTTCAAGAGGAGCCAGAAGAAGAGTGTGAATTAAAGCCAGTGATTTATCTGTATCCAGAGGAAACAACAGAAGTTGAAGTGAAGCTGGATTATGATGGAGTGCTGACCTGCACTTATCCAGAATATCAGGATGGCTGGGAAGTAGTTGCAGAGCCAGATGGAACATTAAGGGATGCAGTGACAGGACAGGAGTATTCCTATTTGTTCTGGGAAGGTGCATCTGATGTGGAATATGATTTCAGCAAGGGATATGTTGTAAAGGGAGAGGATACAGCAGAATTCCTGCAGGCAAAGCTGGAAGAGATTGGATTGACACCAAGGGAATACAATGAGTTTATCGTATTCTGGCTTCCGAAGATGCAGGACAATCCATATAATCTGATAACATTCCAAAATGAGGTGTATACCGACAATGCTGTATTAGAGATAGAGCCACAGCCGGACAGTGTGCTTCGGGTATTTATGGCATATAAGGCGTTGGAAGAACCGATAGAGATTGAAGAGCCAGAAATTACACCATTTGAGAGAACAGGGTTTACTGTTATAGAATGGGGAGGCACAGATGCAACAGAACGATAAGATAGCCATTGTATGCTGCTCCAATGGACAGGCAGTGACTTATCAGGAAAATGTAAGTTGTTTACAGGATACTCTTACACAAATCGGGCTGATTCCGGTCATGGGTGAATATATTTACCAGAAGGAATCAGTGTTCAGTGGTTCTGCCGAGGAGAGAGCCGAAAGCCTGATGCGGTTTTATAGGGATGACGAAATAAAAGCAATATTTGATATTTCAGGTGGAGATATTGCAAATGAGATTTTGCCCTATCTTGACCTTAACGTGATTGCAGAGAGCGAAAAGCTATTCTGGGGATATAGTGATCTGACGACCATTATCAATGCTATCTATGCGAAAACGGGCAAGGAATCGGTTCTATATCAGGTCAGGAATCTGATTTATGATGATGCAGAGAACCAGATTTCGAATTTTAGAAATACGGTAATGAATCAGACCGATGACTTGTTTGAGTTGAAGTATTCTTTTGCTCAGCAGGAAGAGATGCAGGGGAGTGTCGTTGGCGGAAATATTAGATGTTTATTGAAACTGGCAGGAACAGAATATTGGCCGGACATGAGTGGGAAGATTTTGTTATTGGAATCCTATGGCGGAAGGGTTCCCCAGATGGTGACATATTTGAATCAGTTAAGTCAGATGGGGGTATTTCAGAAAATATCTGGTATTTTGTTGGGAACATTTACGGAAATGGAGAAGGAAGGCTGTACGCCATCTATGGTGGAGTTGGTAAAGCAGTATGCAGGGACAGATATTCCGATTGCTTGCACAAATGAGATTGGACATGGAACCAACTCAAAGGGAATTGTGATTGGAAGGAATTATCGGTTTTAATAAAAGATAAATGGAGAATCATAATGGGAACTTTTAACGTAGAACTTAAGAAAATCGTAGATGATAGTTATGAAATCGAGATTGGCTTTGGGTTAGAGGAGAAGCTGATTTCTGATCTGAAAAATGGACTTGTTGGAAATATTTCCAAGTTTGCGGTCATTACTGATAGTACAGTGAAGGAGTTATATGCAGATAGGATATTAGATAAGTTGATTCAGGAAGGCTATCATGCGGATCTGTTTGTATTTGAGGCAGGAGAGAAGAGCAAGACAAGAAGAACAAAGGAAGTCATCGAAGATGCCATGTTAGAAAAGGGCTATCGTAGAGATTGTTGTATTATTGCTGTTGGTGGCGGTGTGGTAACAGATCTAGCTGGTTTTGTCGCAGGTACTTTTGGAAGAGGAGTTCCATTTATTAATTATGCGACCACTTTGTTAGCGGCAGCAGATGCTTCTGTGGGTGGAAAGACTGCGGTGGATACTCCATTGGCGACCAATTTGATTGGTTTGTTCAACCAGCCGGAAAAAGTATACCTTGATATCGCTACATGGAAGACTTTGCCGAAGAGACAGATTTCCAGTGGTTTGGCTGAGACGATTAAGCATGCATGCCTTGCAAATAGAGAATTCTTTGATTTCTTGAAGGAACATATGAATGAAATTCTTGCGATTGAAAAAGATGCATGTGAGCATATTGCAAATGAAAATTGTAAGATAAAGTATGAAGTTGTCATGAAGGATGAAAGAGAAAGTGGTCTTAGAGAAGTTTTGAATCTGGGACATACGGTAGGAAGAGCGATTGAGACGGTCAGCGATTACAGGTTGTTACATGGAGAAGCGCTCTCAATCGGTATGGTGGCAGAAGTGAAATTGGCATATAAGCTAGGTTATGTCACAGAGACGGAAATGCATGAAGTGATAACCTTATTAGAAAAGGCTGATCTGCCAATTGCGATTCCTGATTATATCGATAGAGAAGTCTTGGTCAAGAAGCTGTACACCGATAAGAAGGTGAAGAATGGAAGATTAAGATTCGTGATACAGAAGGGAATCGGCAACGTTGTGGAGTTCGAGGAGGGCGTGTTTGCAACACCGATTGAAGAGAGTGTAGCCAGAGAAATAATTATGGAGATGTAACCATGTTACGAATAGCAATTTGTGATGATGACAGCAATGTGGTGGAGGCTCATGCCAAGGTTGCAGAAGAGAGTATAAAAAAGTGTATGGCGGCAGCGGATGTTACCACATATACAAGCAGTGAAAATTTGCTTTATGATATCACAGAGGATAAGTATTTTTATGACTTGATCCTGTTGGATATTGAGATGCCGGGCAGTACAGGAATGGAAGTAGCGGAGAAGATTAAGCCTTTTTTGCCAAATGTGAAGATTATTTTTATTACTTCTCATATTGAATATGCCATCGATGCGTTTGAATTATCTATTTTCCGTTATGTTCCTAAGAATGATATCGATAAAAGACTTCCTGCGGCAATTGAGGATGCTATCAAGCTGATTCAGTTAGAAGAGGGAAAAGTCTACACGATTCAGACAAACAGCAGACTTGAGAAGATACCGTACAAAGAGATTTATTACATAGAACGCGATGGGAAGAATGCCAGCATTATTTCTGACGGTGGGGTATCAAAGGTTCGAAAAAGTTTGCAGCAGGTCTATGAGGAATTAGCATCGGAGGAATTTATCTATGTTGACCGGGGCTGCATTGTGAATATGATACATATTATGCAGGTGAAGGAGGGGATGGCTGTATTGAAGAATGGTACATCCCTTCCTATCAGCAGATCTCATTTACAGGAGGTCAAGGAGCAGATCAATATATATTGGGGGATGCATATATGATGGAATGGATGATATTAGCCTCCAATATTTTAATGGGAGGTCTGCGTGTTGCCGCATGCTTGGTTCTTATTTATAGAATGTTGGAGACAGAGAAGCCGGATAGAAGGAGCATTTTCATTGGTTTTGTAGTGGGAGTAGTCATAGCAATCGGTCTGGGATTATTTCAGCTCCCTGATTTCTATCGGATGGCATTGGAGGCTATTGCGATAGCTTGCTGTGCCAAACATTTTCAAAGTGCAGATACTAGGATGAGTCTGTTTGTTAGCATTTTTTATGAAATTGCCATTTCTTTTTGGCAGTTTCTGTTAGCGGCGGGGCTGGGAATACTGTTTCATTCCGAGAAGTTCCTTGATGGAACTAATATCTGTGGGCTGTCGGCGGTCTGGTTGATTCATTTATTTGTGATAGCCATGGTATGTTATGTAGTAAGGCAGCAGAACATGGAGAGAAAAAGCTCTTTGCGGGTGGCATCCATGGTTGCGTTACTTGGATTTATGGCAGTGGTGACTTTGTCGGAGCAGAGCATACTTGCGATTCCAGAGGATACACTGGATATGTGGATGATACTGTCAATGGTTCTGTTAATGTCAGTTCTGGTCTTTCATATGAACCGTCAGTATGAGGTGGAGAAGGAACTGGCAAGCCTTAAAACAGAGCAGGCGGAATTGTTGGAGCGGGATTATACAGCGCTTAATAATGCCTATGCCGCAAATGCGAAGTTGTTTCATGATCTGCATAATCATCTAGGGGCATTAAGACAGTTGCTCTCCCGTGAAAAGTATGAAAAGGCGATAGCATATCTGGATGAGTTACAGGAGCCAATTCGTGAGATCGCTGATACGGTCTGGACAGGGGATGAGACGGTGGATTACCTGATTAACAGCAAAGTGGCGGTAGCAACCTCCGAGGAGATACAGTTACAGGTGGAGGTGGAGTTCCCACGCCATGCCAATATCCGTAGTGCAGATCTGTGTGCGATTTTAGGAAACCTGCTGGACAATGCATTGGAGGCAGTAAGAAAGGTACAAGAGCCAGAGCGTCGAAGTATAAAGCTTACCATCCGTCGCATTAATCAGATGCTGGTGATTAAAGTGCAGAATCATTTTGCTGAACCGTTGGCGATGGAAAATGGAAGCCTTAAGACAACAAAGACAGACGCCGGGCTTCATGGCTGGGGATTGAAAAGCGCCCAGACAGCAGTAGAAAAATATGATGGTATGATAAGGACGAGCTGCGAGGGAGATATGTTTCGGGCGGTGGCGACCTTGTCATTTGATGGCGTATCAATAAAATAGATGATTTTAAGCTACAAGGTAAATCCTTGTAGCTTTTTTATGCAATAGGAAATTGCGTCCTATTGCATAAAAAGTGTTCCGCGCAGGTTTCGTGGACAAAAAGATACCGATTGCGGACATTTTGGCACAGAGGAATCCTTTTGATTATGATATAGATGTAACGAACAAAGAACATTTTTAGGAGGAATGAATCATGCGTCATGTATATATTCGTGGGATTTTAGCTTTGATATGGTTGGTAGCAGCAATTGCCAGTGGTATTTCTGGTAATTTGGAGATGACGGGACTGTATGTCATTGTGGGTGGAGCGTTCTTATATTCCGCATATGCCACATGGAAAAAAGAAAAAGGCAATCAGGGAGAGAAGTAATATGAAGGAATCACTTTTGACGATTAAAAATCTAAGTGGGTGGTATCAGCCGGAGAAAAGGGTATTATCCGATTTTTCGCTTGAGTTAAAACAGAATGAAGTCGTGGGATTGATCGGTTTGAATGGAGCTGGAAAGACCACATTTTTAAAAATATTATCTGGGTTACTGGACAGTTTTCGGGCAGATGGAATCTGGATGGGAGAAGAGAAGGTAGGTTTTCGAGATAAGGGATTTAAGACTTGTCGCTATACCGTATTTTCAGAGGACAATTCCTTTTCCTATTTTACCTTTTGGGAATACTTATCCTATGTATGCTCTGCATATCGCAAAGAGCAGCCGGATGTTTCTGGTCTCGTAGAAGGATTTCATTTCGAGGAGTACGCGGATGTGCTGTTAAAGGACTTGTCTATGGGAAATCGGAAAAAGGCTTTTTTAATCACTGCATTTGCGATAAAGCCGGAACTTCTTCTGCTGGATGAGCCAGTGAATGGGTTGGATTTTCAAAGCACAGAATTTTTGTACCAGTTGATCGCGGGATATAAGAAGTATGGAACGGTTCTTTTTTCTTCCCACATCTTAGAGAGCATTACACTGACTTCTGATCGGGTGCTGGTATTGGAAGAGGGCAAGATCCGTCAGAGCTTTGAACATGAGGAAATAGATGCCGTAAAAATTCGGGAGGCACTGCGCTATGAGAATGATGTTTAGATCCTTTGCGAAAAAGTTATTTGGTGTGAAGTATGAGAGAGCCGAAAGAAATATTTTGATTACACTGATTGTATTCTTAGGGCTTTATTTTTCTGGTATGCAGCTTGTGATCGCACCTTTTATACTTTATCTGATGATAGGAACCTTTACCGCAGGGGTGATGTGGCAGGCGCTTTCTTCAGAAGACAATGTGGAGCATATGACGAATCTGTATATGCTGCCCTTTGAGGGATGGAAGCTGATCGTATCCTATGTGGGAGCATTGGGAGCCTATACCTTAATTACGAAGACAGGGCTGCTGCTTGCGGTGGCATACGCCATTTCTCCATGGAGCGCCTTAGAGATTGTAGCAAGTATCCTCTGCGCCATGAATGCAGTGGTTGTGACCGCCTGTATTTATTCCATGAAGAAATATCGGGGAATTGGCTTACTATGGGCAGGAGCCTTGATTGCGGTAATTTACTTAGGAAGTGAAACGATGATCTTGCTTCCAGTGTTAATCGGAAATCTTTTAATTGGTGTGATATTTCTCAAATATGTGGATGCATATTCTTTTTATCAAAAGAAAACGGGGAAAAATCAAGCAAAGGGAAGTCGTCATCATTCAGTATGGAGATATTTATTCCGCTATCTGATGGCACATAAAAACTATCTGGCGAATACAGTTATCATGTGGAGTGTTGCCTGTATATTGCCACTATTTTTTGGTGATGTAGAGAAAATGTTTGTATTACCGATTGGCTTTGCAATCCTTTCCTTGAACACACCTATCTGTATTTTGTTATCCTGTGATCCGGATTTGGAGCGGGCAGTCCGTTTTTTGCCGGGACAGGAAAAGGCATTTTGTGTTCCGTATTGTCTTTTTATTTTTCTATGCAATATGATTGCGGATACTTTTTTTCTGATTAGTTATGAAATTCATACCGGCGGGATTACGCTTCTGATTATTCTTCTAGCAGCGGTCTTTGCATTGCTGAGCGCGGTTGGTTCTGTGTTGCTAGAGTGGTTCTATCCACTGCGGAACTGGAAGATTGAAAGCGACTTGTGGCATCATCCCCGCAAGTATGTGGTGCCAATGGTGATGCTTTTATTGGCGGGACTGATAGGAATAATTAATGGTTGACAAAGAATATTTAAAGTGATAGTATTGGAGAAAATTAAAAACGCGTACAAGTGAAGTAGAACTTGTATTTATAAGAATCGCATTAGGCACAATGGAGTGTCGGATGCGATTTTTTTGTTGAAATGGAGGTGCTTCATGCTATGAAAGAATTAAAGTTTAGCTTAGTTGTAAAAAAATATGTAATGGATGCGCTAAAAAGCTTATCGGGATAGTAAATAAAGACATAATATTTTGCGGGAAAATAGCGGAAAATCTTTAAATTGACATTTGTTTTGATTGGAGTAAAATGCAAACGAAATTAAAGAAAGGCAAATACATATCCTTGCATTTGTCGGAAAAAGGAAGTGAATCAGATGGATGCTCTTGTAGAAAATTTGTTGGAAGAGCTTAATTGCGAAACGGTATTCACGATTCCAATTTTTGGCGGTATTCCAGTCTCGGAGGCCGTGGTGGTCACATGGATCATTATGGGCATAGTCATTTTATCCTGCATGATTTTTGTGCGTAATCTGAAGGTCGATAATCCGGGGCGAGGGCAGTTATTACTGGAGACAGGCGTTAGCTGGCTTTACAATTTTTTTGAGGAGACGATTGGAGAGAACGGAAAAGAATATATACCCTATCTTATCTCCGTTATCATCTACATTGGATTCGCCAATTTGATTGGAATTTTTGGATTTAAGCCACCAACAAAGGACATCAATGTTACGGCAGCACTTGCGATCATGAGTATAGTTCTCATTGAGGTAGCTGGAATCAGAAGAAAGGGTGGAAAGGGATGGCTGAAAAGCTTTGCAGAGCCGATGCCCGTGGTACTCCCGATTAATATTCTGGAGCTGTTTATTAAGCCGTTGTCACTGTGCATGCGACTATTTGGTAACGTGCTTGGTGCTTTTGTAATCATGGAATTGTTGAAAATGGTAGTGCCGATGGTATTGCCAGCAGTGTTCAGTTGTTATTTTGATATTTTTGATGGATTGATTCAGGCATACGTATTTGTGTTCCTGACATCATTATTCATAAAAGAAGCAACAGAGTAAGTAAATACAAAAAAACGAAAAGGAGAGATCATTATGACATCAACATTATTAGTAGCTATTGGAGCAGGAATCGCAGTTTTAACAGGAATTGGAGCAGGATTAGGTATCGGTAAAGCAACCTCATCCGCGGTAGATGCAATTGCAAGACAGCCGGAGGCAGAGAGCAAGATCAGTAAATCCTTACTTCTCGGTTGTGCATTGGCAGAGGCAACTGCAATCTACGGATTCGTTATTGCATTGTTAATTATTCTTTTCTTGAAATAATAAAAAATAGAGAGAAAGAAGGACGGGTGGTATTATGCTAAGTTTAAATCCCTGGACTTTATTTTGGACTGTATTCAATGTGCTGGTTTTGTTTCTGGCATTAAAGAAGTTTTTAATCAAACCAGTCATGGGAGTAATAGAAAAACGAGACTCTATGATAAAGCAGCAGCTTGATGAAGCGAACCATGCCAAGCTCTGTGCAGAGTCAATGAAAAAAGAGTATGAAAGTCAGCTTGAGACGGCACAGGAGCAGGTAGCAAAAATCATAACTGCTGCCAGAGCAAGGGCAGAGGAAGAACATAATCAGGTAATTGCACAGGCGAGGGAAGAGTCCCAAAAGATGTTAGAACAGGCGAAGTCTGACATAAAGTATGAGCAGGAAAAAGCAAAACAGGAACTGAAGTCACAGGTTGCAGATATCGCAATGCTGGCAGCCAGAAAAATAGTTAAGACAGGTGAGATGCATGACACAGGAAGCAATCAATAATGGAATAGTGCTTTACGAACTTGGGCTTGACAGGGAGCAGGTGGAGGAATCCCTGCGGGTAATGAAGCTGGTACCGGAGCTTCTTGAACTGCTTAAAAGCCCTGTGATAGCGAACAATAAGAAACATGCTGTTATCGATGACATATATTCCAGATATGACTGTCCCAAAAAGCTGGTGAATTTCATAAAAGTTATGTGCGATCACAACGAACTGGATGAAATCGAAGATATTTATACCGCTTATTATGATTACTGGGACGAAAAAAATAATATTAAAAGAGTCAGATGCATTTTTGCGAAGGAATCTGATTGTGATGAGATGGATGAAATAAGAGAATTCTTACATGAGAAATATGCAGGATGTCAGCTTATTTATGAGATCTGTATTGACCCAGATATTCTGGGAGGAGTAATCGTTAGAATCGGTCATGAGGAATATGACTGGAGTTATGAAAATAGGATCAGACAGCTTGAACAAATTATCAGAGGGCAGCGGGCTTTCTGATAGAAAGAGGTGATTACCGTGGGTGCTATCAGTGCAACCGATATTATATCAATAATAAAGAGTGAGATCGACAATTATGACTGGGATAAGACGAGCCGTGATGTAGGTGAAGTTATCTGGGTTGGTGATGGTATTGCCACTATCTATGGAATCGATCATGCCATGTATGGTGAGATTGTCGTATTTGATAATGGCGTCAAAGGTATGGTGCAGGATATCCGCAAGAATGAGATCGGATGTATTCTGTTTGGCAAAGATACCGGAATCAAAGAAGGCACTAAGGTGTGTAGAACAGAGAAAAAGGCTGGAATTCCAGTAGGTGTTGGATTTGTTGGAAGAGTCGTCAATGCACTTGGTGAACCAATCGATGGCAAAGGAGATATCGAGGAGGAGGACTACCGTCCAATCGAGCAGGAAGCACCGGGAATCGTAGATCGTAAATCAGTAGATACGCCTATGGAGACCGGAATTCTGGCAATTGATTCCATGTTCCCGATTGGAAGAGGGCAGCGTGAGCTTATCATCGGAGATCGTCAGACAGGTAAGACTTCCATAGCAACAGACACCATAATCAACCAGAAGGGTAAGGATGTGATCTGTATCTATGTAGCCATTGGTCAGAAGGCATCTACCGTTGCGAAGGTTGTATCGACCTTGGAAAAGCACGACGCAATGGATTATTCCATTGTATTATCTTCTACGGCGAGTGATCCGTCTTCCCTGCAGTATATTGCACCATATGCAGGAACTGCATTGGCGGAATATTTTATGTATAAAGGAAAGGATGTCTTGATTGTATATGACGATCTAAGTAAGCATGCCGTTGCATATAGAGCAATCTCTCTGTTGTTAGAGCGTTCTCCTGGACGAGAGGCTTATCCGGGTGACGTGTTCTATCTGCATTCCAGATTGTTAGAGCGTTCCAGTAGATTGTGTGATGCCTTGGGTGGCGGTTCCATTACGGCACTGCCTATCATCGAGACACAGGCTGGTGACGTATCTGCATACATACCAACCAATGTAATATCTATTACAGATGGACAGATATTCTTAGAGAGTAATTTGTTTTTTGCTGGAATGAGACCTGCGGTCAACGTCGGACTATCTGTATCCAGAGTCGGTGGTGCAGCGCAGACCAAAGCCATGAAAAAGGCATCTGGAAGTATTCGAATTGATCTGGCACAGTTCCGTGAAATGGAAGTATTTACCCAGTTCGCATCAGATCTGGATGATATGACCAAGAAACAGTTGAAGCATGGCAATGCATTGATGGAGTTATTAAAACAGCCATTATGCAGACCATTGTCCTTACATGAACAGGTAATTACCTTGTATCTTGCGAATCGGGGTGGATTCGATGATTTGGAGACCAAAGAGGTCAAGAAGTATCAGACGGGACTTTTGGAATTCTTTGATCTACATCATCATGATATCTGTGTAGCGATTGATGAGCAAAAGGTTCTTACAGATGAATTGATGGAGCAGATTCGTGCAGCAGCAGAGGAGTATAAATATTAATAATATAGTGCTGTGGAAGGAGGCGCATTGGTATGGCAAGTGCCAAAGAGATTAAAGATAGAATGAAAAGCATACAGGATACGATGAAAATAACCAATGCCATGTACATGATTTCGTCCTCAAAGCTGAAAAGAGCCAAGAAAGCCTTGATGGATACAGAGCCATACTTTTATACACTGCAGTCCACCATGAGCAGAATTTTAAGGCATCTTCCAGAAATGCACACGATTTATTTTCAGCATGATGATGACGTTGTAAAAGAAAAAAAGACGAAGGGCTATATCGTGGTAACTGCGGATAAAGGAATGGCAGGTGCCTATAACCATAATGTGTTAAAACTTGCGGAAGAAAAGATTCAAAAAGAAGAGGAGACGAAATTGTATGTGCTGGGGGAATTGGGACGTCATTATTTTGAACGTCAGGAAATTAATATAGATAAACAGTTCCATTATACCGTACAGAATCCTTCTCTCAGCAGGGCGCGTAATATTGCAGAGACCATTTTAGCGGATTATGAGAATCAGGAAGTGGATGAGGTCTATATCATATATACGAAGATGGTCAATTCCATGCAGGCAGAGACACAGTTTTTGCAGCTTCTGCCTTTGAAACGTTCGGATTTTAATATGAAATTGCCAGTAGGAATACCGATGGAAGAGATTGCGATGAAGCCATCACCGGAAGCTGTTATGGACAGAATTGTTCCTGATTATCTGGTGGGATTTATCTATGGTGCACTGGTAGAATCCTATTCCAGTGAGCAGAATTCAAGACTAATGGCAATGGAGGCAGCAACGGAGAGTGCATCTAAGATGCTGCATGAGCTTGATATCTTGTATAACAGAGCAAGACAGGCAGCGATTACCCAGGAGATTACAGAGGTAATCAGTGGTGCCAAGGCACAGAAAAAGAAGCGACATTAAATATTATCCTAGGAGGAAGCGGCATGAAAAAAGGAAAAATCATTCAGGTCATGGGTCCCGTTGTGGATGTTGAATTTGAAGATAATGATCTTCCATGCATCAAGGATGCCCTTGAGGTGATGAATGGAGATAAAAAATGTGTGATGGAAGTAGCGCAGCATGTTGGCAATAATACGGTTCGATGTATTATGCTTGCATCCAGTGAAGGACTGCATCGTGATATGGAAGTAACGAATACAGGAAGCGGAATCAAGGTTCCGGTAGGAGAGCAGACATTAGGACGTTTGTTCAATGTACTTGGAGAGCCTCTTGATGGAGGAGCATCTCTGGATGGATTGGAGAAATGGGTCATACATAGAGATCCGCCAAGCTTTGAAGAGCAGAATCCGGCAGTAGAGGTCTTAGAGACAGGAATCAAGGTCATTGATCTTCTTGCACCATATGCCAAGGGCGGTAAGATCGGTCTGTTCGGCGGTGCTGGAGTAGGTAAGACCGTATTGATTCAGGAGTTGATCCGTAATATCGCAACGGAACACGGTGGATATTCTATTTTTACTGGTGTTGGAGAGCGTTCCCGTGAGGGTAATGACCTATGGTCTGAGATGAAGGAATCTGGGGTATTGGAAAAGACAGCCTTAGTGTTTGGGCAGATGAATGAGCCACCAGGAGCCAGAATGAGAGTTGCAGAAACTGGGCTTACGATGGCGGAGTATTTTAGGGATGAGCAGCATCAGAATGTACTTCTTTTTATCGACAACATATTCCGATTCACACAGGCGGGCTCCGAGGTATCAGCGCTGCTTGGACGTATGCCTTCGGCAGTAGGATATCAGCCTACGCTGGCAACGGAGATGGGTGAGCTTCAGGAAAGAATTGCTTCTACGAAAAATGGTTCTGTTACGTCGGTTCAGGCGGTATATGTGCCGGCAGATGACTTGACAGATCCTGCACCTGCAACGACCTTTGCGCATCTGGACGCAACAACGGTTCTGTCCAGAAAAATCGTAGAACAGGGTATTTATCCAGCAGTAGATCCGTTGGAATCCTCTTCAAGAATCCTTGAGGCGGATATTGTAGGCGAAGAGCATTATGAGACTGCAAGAAAGGTACAGGAGATTTTGCAGAAATATAAGGAATTACAGGATATTATAGCGATTCTTGGTATGGAGGAATTGTCGGATGAAGATAAGACCACAGTATACAGAGCGCGTAAGATTCAGAAATTCCTGTCACAGCCATTCCATGTAGCGGAGAACTTTACTGGAATTGCGGGCGTGTATGTGCCATTAAGCGAGACGGTAAGAGGCTTTAAAGCTATTATTGATGGTGAGATGGATGAGTATCCAGAAAATGCATTTTTTAATGTGGGTACAATCGAGGATGTGAAGCAGAGAGCGGAGAGTATGATGGCTTCCGAGAGTTAGGAGGGATGAAATGAGTTCCTATTATTTACGTGTTGTAGCTGCGGATAAAGTGTTTTTCTCTGGAAGATGTGAAGATTTGATAGTTCCTGCATTTGATGGTCAGAAAGAAATTCTCGCCCATCATGAGGCGATGGTAATTGCGGTAGATGATGGCGAGATGAAATTTAAGCCGGAGGGAAGCAGTGAGTGGCAAAAGGTCGTGGTTGGAAAAGGCTTTGTCCAGATTGCCAACAACAGAGTGACCCTGCTGGTGGAGACTGCTGAGAGACCAGAAGATATTGATATTGCAAGAGCAAAAGAAGCGAAGGAAAGAGCGGAGGAAAAGCTTCGCCAGAAGCAGAGCATTCAGGAATATTATCATTCCAGTGCTTCTTTGGCGAGAGCTATGTCACGACTTAAGGCAGCTAGTAAGATTCGAGTATGAGAAATGCTGTGCCACTGTGTTGAAATGACAGGTCAAGTATAATATAATCGATCTAGGGAATTTAAAAGGATAGAGGGTTTTGTGTTATCCGATAAAAGGGGGATATGGATGTGAAGTTACTAATTAAGCAACGGATCTTTTCCTGGAGAGATAGTTATGATATCTATGACGAAGCAGGAAATGTGAAGTATATTGTAAAAGCAGAGTTTTTGGCAATGGGGCATCAGCTTCATGTATACGATGCAAATATGCGTGAAATTGGACAGATCAATCAGAAGCTTATCACATTTCTACCACAGTTTGAGGTTGTAATCGGTGGTCGTGTGTGTGGAACGATTTCGAAGCAGTTCACGCTCTTTAGGCCGAAGTATGAGATTGATTTTAACGGATGGCGTGTAGAGGGCGATTTTATGGGATGGGATTACGATGTATATTCCGGTTGTAGCCCAATTATACATATAACGAAGGAACTGTTACACTGGGGCGATACTTATGTTATCAACTTTGCAAATCCAAGGGATGAGCTTATGGGTCTGATGTTGGTCATTGCAATTGATGCGGCAAATTGTACCAATGGGAATTAGATGTAATACGAAAGAAGTGGATTCAGAGGGGAAATGAGTATGAAGAGAAAAATGTTATTATGCGTGTGCTGTATAGGACTGATTTATTTATGTGGATGCAATCAGCAGGAAAGTCAGATGAATGTGCAAAATGAGCGAGAAAATGTAAGTCAGACCACAGACCAGAACGAAAACGAAACAGAAAATGAAGTAGAAAATGTGAGTGAAACCGAGTTGGAAAGTGACACTGAAACCGTGGGCGAAAGTGCTACGGAGCAAAATCTTTCTTCTGGAGAGAGTGATGGAGAACTGGCAGCGATTATATTAGAGTCGGATTGTTCTGACACGGATACGTTTAAGGACTTGTATCAGAGAAAGGGCGCACAGGCAGATGCCCTTGATTTTAATGGAGAATGGAACAGAACCAATGTGGTCACTGGAATAGCGGGAAGTGTCTGGATATCAAATCAGGATGAAGAAGGCTTTGATTTTTCAGGAGAATTTTATTACTATTCCCATTCTGGTGAAATAGAGGGAAGAGCCTATTTCGTGGAGGAGGATCTTGCCATTTATCAGTATGAGGATGAATATGCAGATGAGGAAGCCGAGGAGGAGTTCATTGCGTTTGTGAGGACAGACGAAGGAATGGAGATAAGGACAACGGGCTCTTCGTGGGAATTGGGCTTTGGAATGAACGTATTTGCGGATGGTGGATACACATTGGGTGAGCCGGAATATACGAATGCCAATATCCTTGCTGAGACCTTTTCTGAGGAGGAACTAGCTAAGATAGAGCAGATGCTTGGAACAGAAGGGTACGAGGAGTACTTTGTATTTACGGTGGAATACGGTGCCATCACAACTTCAGATTGTATCGTAGAAGATGGACAAGAAGCTGTCTATTATGAAGCCTTTCTGCCGACCATGGGTGGCTATGAATTCACAATGCTGATCTGCGAGGACGGAAGTATTTATTTTTATTCGGGAAGTGATCTGGGCTGGCAGACCAATGTATCCGGTGCGATTGATTTTCCGGGCTATGAAATGATAGAGGAATAGAAAAGGGAGGAACACTATGGCAATCTCAAATATAACAGCAACGTTTGAATGCGAAGTACAAAAGGCATGGGATATCGTGACTTCCTTGGAAAACTATTCTTGGCGGAGTGACTTGAGCAAAATCGAAGTTTTGAGTGAAGATAAATTCGTAGAATATACGAAAGAAGGATATGCGACTACCTTTACAATCACGGTGACAGAGATTTGTAAGCGTTGGGAGTTTGATATGGAAAACGATAACATGAGAGGACACTGGACAGGGATGTTTTTTGAAAAGGATGGTAAGACATTCATTGATTTTATTGAGGATGTTACTCCGAAAAAGTTTATCATGAAGCCATTTATTAAGGGATATTTAAAAAAGCAGCAGGCAATGTATGTTGCAGATTTAAAGCAGGCATTATCATGCTAAAATATAGTTTATGAAGTAGAATGGGGCGCGTTTTTTATGCGCCCCATTTTATGCTTTAATTAGTAGTTCCTTTCGGTCTGTTTTCTATATTCGGAAGGAGAGATTCCCTTTTGCTTTTTAAAGAGTCGGCTGAAATACAGTGGATTATCATATCCTACGATATTACTGATTTCGGTGATATTATAATCTGTGGTTTCTAGTAAACTTTGTGCATTGGTGATTCTCAAGGAGAGAATGTATTGCATCGGGGTGGTTCCGGTCACACTTTTAAAGGTACGGATGAACCAACAGGTGCTCATATTTTGCTCTGCAGCGTAGTCTGCAACATTGATTTCCTTATTATAGTTCTCATTGAAATATTTAATTGATAGTTCTATTTCTTTTTCCAGATAATTGTGACTGACTTTGGTGGTGTTCATAAGTTGACGGTGGACAAGAATGAAAAGCTCGTGTAGCTGGTGAACTAGCATCTCCTGATAATCTGGTCTGCACATCTGCATTTCTTGAATCATCTGCTTATAAATATTCTGATACTGGAGCGAGGTGCCAACATAAAATACATGGATATCATCTGTGATTCCATATCTGCGGATGATATTTTTTACGTCACTGCCAGTAAAATGAACCCAGTATACTTCTGTCTGATCTGTACCATAATATTCATATTTTTGCATTTCCTTTGGTCTGTAAACCACCATCTGCCCAGCGGTGACCACCATATCTTTGTCCTTGAAATGAAAATAGCCCTTTCCAGATGCAATATATAACAACTGATAGTCCAAGCGTCCCTTGGGGCGGTAGGTAGGAACCCTCGGACGGCTAAAAAGGTGATATGTTCCGCAGTTGCATACGATGAGTGGCTTGCTTTTATCTTTGAAATCAAGTCTGGAATCATTTAAATACGCATCATTGATATACATAGAAATCCTCCATTTTCGACCATTATCTATGAGACTTTACAATATAGTATCATTTTGTGCATGTTTTATCAAATATAAACAATGTAAAAATAAGGTAAAATTTTGTACAATTTAAAAAAATGAATGAAACCACATGTACACAAAAGATGCAAGAAGGAGAAGGTATTTATGGAAGAGAAGAAGTATTTAAAATGGTACAACAAAGTTGGTTATGGGGCGGGGGATGTTGCAGGGAATGTGGTATATGCATTTTTGTCCTCGTTCGTAATGATTTATCTGACCAACACAGTTGGATTAGCGCCTGGTATTGTAGGAACTTTGATTGCAGTATCGAAAATATTTGATGGGGTAACAGATATTTTCTTTGGTGCGATGATAGACAAGACTAAGAGTAAAATGGGAAAAGCAAGACCGTGGATGCTATGGGCATATATTGGTTGTGCTGTCACATTGGTAGCAATTTTTGCAATCCCAACCGATATGGGCGAGTTTACTCAGTATGTATGGTTTTTTATAGCGTATACTTTATTGAATGCAGTTTTTTATACAGCCAATAATATTGCGTATTCCGCATTGACAGCTCTTGTAACTAAGAATAGTAAAGAACGTGTACAGATGGGATCGTATCGCTTTATTTTTGCGTTCTCTACCAGTCTTTTGATTCAGTCCATTACGATTGAATTTGTAGCATGGATGGGTGGCGGAGCTGCCGGATGGAGAACGGTCGCAATTATCTATGCAATTATTGGTCTGGTGGTCAATACGATTTCCGTTTTATCTGTAAAAGAATTACCAGAAGAATTAAATGATGCAAGCGCTGAGAACAATGACGAAAAATATACATTAATTGATGCAGCGAAGCTGTTATTTACAAATAAGTATTATGTTATGATCTGCGTTACTTATATTTTGCAGCAGATATATTCTGCCATGCTTAATATGGGTATTTACTATATGACCTATGTGTTGTTGAATGAGAATTTATATCCAGTGTTTTCTTGGGCAATCAATATTCCGTTAATCATCGCGTTGGTCATCACACCTACCTTAGTTGCAAAATGGAAGGGAATGTATAAGCTTAATTTTATGGGATATGCGTTGGGAACTTTGGGGCGAGCTATGGTAGTTGCTGCCGCTTACCTTGGAAGTGTTCCACTTATGTTATTGTTTACCGCCATTGCTGCTTTTGGAATGGGACCTTGGCAGGGGGATATGAATGCAGTGATTGCATCTTGTTCTGAGTACACTTATCTCACAAAGAAAAAACGTGTGGATGGAACCATGTATTCTTGTACATCACTGGGGGTAAAACTTGGTGGTGGTCTGGGAATTGCTATCACAGGATGGCTGCTTGAGTTCAGTGGATTTGATGGAACGGTGGCAGTACAATCCGAGTCCTGTATTCAAATGTTATATATCATGTACTTATGGGTTCCGGTCGTGATTGCATTGCTTATCACATTTATTATGTCCCGAATGGATGTGGAGAGGGCAAATGCCAGATTAAAGGAAATGCGAGTCAAATAATAAATATATATAACGGTGAAAGAGTTAGGAGAAGGAGTACCCTATGTCAGTCCAAGTGACTGGCATAGGGTACTTTTGTTGCAATCAAATAGGAAGTGTCATATAATTCATGGTGCGAGTAAAAAAGAGGGGGACATGACAATGAAAAAGGGAGTGAAGATTCTACTAAGTGTCTTAGTAATTCTTGC
Organism: uncultured Roseburia sp.; assembly: GCA_964491235.1. Taxonomy (GTDB): domain Bacteria; phylum Bacillota; class Clostridia; order Lachnospirales; family Lachnospiraceae; genus Roseburia. The sequence goes on along the minus strand of CAZBFN010000003.1, from coordinate 112,309 downwards.
AGTTGCAGTAATCAGCTTTTTTGTTGGATACAAAGTGGCATATGATCGATCGGAAAATAGCTTGAATCAAAATGAGACCTTACCTCAGACATTTTATGCAGAGATTAAGGAAATAAATGATTCCAATATCTTAGTTGAGGGCTTATCTGTAAATGATTATAATTATCGTGGGGAATTTTCTTTTCAGGTACAGGACGAAACCAAGCTGGAATGGCGTGGTACACAGCTTAGTGTGTCTGAATTGGAAGTAGGAGACCTCGTGGCAATCACTTTTATGGGAGGAATTACAGAAACATACCCGGCGGGTATTGATGATGTGGTACGGATACAGCTTTTAGACGATGAGAAGTAAGTCAAACTTAGCAAAGTTGAATGGAAAGAATTTGCTTGGTGCAAAATTTTCAGAAGAACCGGGAGAAGCGACCTATTATACGTTGATGTTTTAGGGAAAACCTTTATTTCAATTTCAGGGGGAAGAGTACTATTGCTCGACATTGGATACCGAATTATATCCAACAGATGGAAATGGACATTTGTTTTGGAATGTGCCAAATAGTGATGAGCGATTGCCTGTGATGAATATGAATTGGTGTCATCTTATCCAGATGCTGATGAGATGGCAGATATAGATGAGATAGGTGAAGTTTCAAATGAGTGGCTGGATCAGACCGTATCGGAGGAGTGTATCTGCAATGTGGATGAGATAGGTACTTTGATAAAAGCTTTGGGTGGACTGAAACATGAGAGATTGTGGGAAATTGCCGACTGTTTTTTTGCGGAGATGTTCTTACCTGTCATTTCTTAGATTGCATGACACGAATACAGTTACAACAATTGTGAAAGTGTTGATGAGGATACCACGCAGTAATGAGTTAGAGAAATATTTGCTTGATATCATGGTCGAGTATGAAGAGGAATATCCTTCTGTTGAGGAACTGATTGTGGACTATTTATAGTAATTGTAAAATGTATCATAGTTATAATATAACTTCCGTTTGGCATTGTGTGCCTGGGGAAATTTTATGAAAGGGGATGCTCCTTTATGAAAAAGAAAGTAATCAGAGGTATTTGTATTTTGCTGGCAATTGTTCTTCTGATACCTATTCCTACGCGTCTCAAAGACGGTGGAACGGTTGAATATAATGCTATCTTATATAAGGTCGTGGATGTCCATAGATTAGAACTAGATTCAACCGTCAAGGCGGAATATTTTGAAGGAACGATTGTGAAAATTCTTGGGATTGAAGTCTTTAACAATGTTGAGTGACACACCCCAAGAAATCATAAATGTCGAAAATAATGAAAAACGATGGAAAATTTGAGGAGAAAGTTAAGATGGAAATGGAAACAGGAAATGATTCAAAGCTTACAACAAAAAGATTGATTTTGTACATTGCGATTACCTTTATTCTTACTTATGTGTATGAGTTTTGTGTGATTTATCCGATTAATAATGGTGCAAATCTGCGAACAGAAGCAACAGTAGTGGTACAGTTATTAGTGGCAGCATGTATGTTCATCCCTGCAATTGGTGTGCTGATTACACGGCTGATTACCAAGGAAGGTTTTCGGAATTCCATGATTAAGCCTAATTTTAAGGGAAACATTAAAATCTATCTGCTGGCTTATTTTGGTCCAGCGGTTCTGACGATACTTGGAAGTGTTATCTATTTTTTTATTTTTCCAGAGCAGTTTGATCCAAATTGCGGTTATCTTATACAGACATTGAAAGCTGCTGGAACGAATCTGGACACCGTAGCAATGCCTATGTCCACTTTGATGATTATTCAGACGCTGGAAGCTGCGCTGCTTGGACCAATCATGAATTTTATCACATGTTTTGGCGAAGAGTGGGGATGGAGAGGCTATATGCTTCCGAAGATGGCAGAAAAGATGAAACCAGTACCGATGTTGCTGGTGTCTGGTTTGATCTGGGGATTATGGCATGCACCATTGACTGCACTTGGTCATAACTATGGTACTGGATATGCGGGATATCCTTTCACTGGAATTCTGGCGATGTGTGGGTTCTGCCTTGTAATCGGAATCTTTTTATCATTTGTAACATTGAAAACAAATAGCTGTATTCCGGCAGTGCTGGCTCATGGCGGAATTAATAGTATTGTATCTATTGGAATATATTTTACCAAGGATGGTGGTAATGCTTTCGTTGGACCAGCACCAATCGGAATTATTGGTGGCAGTGCGTTTATTATTGTTGATATTCTGATTCTAATTTTCTGGTTCTGCAAAAAAGAAAAATAACAAATTAAATCTTAGGGGGACATATTTTGGGCGAAAAAATAATGAAAGCTCAGAATACAGAAGATATTATCACGTGGCATGTGGATGTAACACATGATGGAGTGCCAGATATGATTGAAGTGGATATAGCTCTGGCGAAAAGCGAAGCGCCTACTGGGAATGAGGAGACCATCCGGGTGTATTCTGGAAAGACTGGTGAAAAGATATGGACTGGTCATGCAGATACCATACAAATAGGTTGGAATGGATTTTACATTTATACCGAGCCAAAGACTGGAAAAGCGTACTTGGTGAATTGGCGTCCTACGATGTATCAGGGAATTGGAAATTTTCGGTATCATGTTTTTTCATTATCGGAGCAGGGAAATATTATCACACTTGCAGAAGAAGGAATTGATTTTCGGGTCGATCAGATAGCGAATGACAAGGCAGAAAAGGAGCGGTTGCAGCAGTATATAAATCGTCTAAATTATTACTTGAAAAATGGCTATATTTTGCTGGATACGGATCAGGGAAAAGTGAGGTTCAGTAAAATGGGGGAGCCGACTAGGGTATTGTATGATATTGGAAACTTGGGATAAAGTTTTTTATAGGGATGAAAAAAAATTAACGTGAGGAGAACGGTATGAGAAAAAAGATTTTATTTTTGATCACATTACTTGTAATGTCAATCTATATGGTAGGATGTGGTAGTAAAAATGAAAGTTGGAATGTGGAAGATTATGAACAGCTAGAAAACATTATTAGTATCGAACCGATGGAGATTGATACTGGGTATGAGGAAGGCATACCTGTGGTCACTTACAATGTCAGATATAAGAGCGATGATTGTGAAGTAGTTTCTTATCTCTCTATTCCACAGGAATGTCTGGAAAGTCAAGAGGCGTATCCATGCATTATTTTTAATCGAGGAGGAAATAGAGAGTTTTCTGCAAATGAGCCAGAGAGCATAGCTTATCTGGCAGAATCTTCTGGAAAAATCGTATTTGCGTCTCAATATCGAGGTGTGAGTGGCGGAACTGGTGAGGATGAGTTTGGCGGAGCCGATTTGCAGGATGTAATCAAATTGATTGATTTGTGTGAGGAGTTTTCCTTTGTGGATATGGAACAGCTCTATATGATGGGTGTTTCACGAGGGGGAATGATGACTTATATGGCAGCAAGAGAAGATGACCGAATTACAAAGGCTGTCGTGATATCTGGTTTGGCGGATTCATTTATGATGTATGAAGAGCGAGCTGATATGCAGGAGGTTTATCAAGAGTTGGTAGGTGGAACACCAGAGGACATGCCAGAGGAATACGAAAAGAGATCAGCTACTTATTGGGCAGGGGAAATCAATTGTCCGCTTTTGATTATCCATAGTAGACAGGATGAACGTGTACCTTATGAGCAGGTAGAGAAAATGGTGAGCTGCCTTGATGAAGCAGATAAAGAGTATAAGCTGGTGACCTATGATGATAATGTACATGGATTACATCCAGAGGATTTTGAAATTATCATGGAATGGTGTCAGTAAAAAAGAGGATAACAGTATGTTAAAAAATAATTCAGAATTTCAATCAAAACTTACATTGATATTAGCTATGGTGATATTTGGAACAATTGGAATTTTTCGAAAATATATACCGTTGCCATCCAGCGTTATCGCAATGGCAAGGGGATTTATCGGAATGTTGTTTCTACTGTTGGTGGTCTTAGTGAAGCGGGAGAGGCCATCTGCAGAGGCAATCAAGGCGAATTTATTTATGCTTATATTATCAGGAGTGGCATTGGGGTTTAACTGGATTTTGCTTTTCGAGGCATACCAGTACACGACGGTAGCAACTGCGACCTTATGTTATTATATGGCACCGATCTTGGTGATTATGGTTTCACCGATCTTATTTGGAGAGCGACTGAATAAGAAAAAGATTTTATGCGTGGTCGTGGCATTACTTGGAATGGTGTTAGTGTCAGGTGTGCTTCAATCAGGTGTGAGCCAAATTGTAGAGTTGCGGGGAATATTGCTGGGACTTGGTGCGGCAGTACTGTATGCCGGTGTCATTTTGTTAAATAAAAGGATCAAGGATATTTCGGCATACGATAAGACGATTTTGCAGCTTGGTGTGGCAGCGATTGTGTTATTGCCATATACGTTTATTACCGAAAATATGGGTGCACTGACCTTGACACCTCTTATGCTTGTCATGCTGATTGTGGTAGGTGTGATTCATACAGGAGTGGCATATGCCCTTTACTTTGGTTCCATGAAGAACTTGAAGGCTCAGACCGTAGCTTTGTATAGCTATATTGATCCGATTGTAGCGATTATCCTGTCGGCGCTATTCTTGCACGAAAGCATGGGGATTTTGGAAGTAGTTGGGGCTTGTATGGTACTTGGTGCGACTATGATTAGTGAATTTGAGTAGGGAAGTAAGAGGATACATATCATGAAAAAAATAATAGACATAGCAGTTTTATCAGATATTCATGGAAATCATATTGCTGTGGAACGTTGTATGGAAGAGGCAGTGTCACGCGGTATCGATACATTTATTTTCTTGGGAGATTATCTTGGAGAATTAGCATATCCCCAGCGTACGATGGAATTGTTATATGAATATAAGGAAAAATATACATGCTATTTTGTAAAGGGGAATCGGGAGGATTATTGGCTGGATTATAAAGCAAGTGGAGAGCAAGGCTGGAAAGATGGTGATTCTACCACCGGTTCTATGTGGTATACCTATCATAATCTAACTGAGCGGGATTTGGAGTTTTTTGAAGGCCTACCGATTGCGGATAAGGTTGTTATAGCAGATATGCCAGAATTTAAAATATGCCATGGGTCACCTTATAGTGTAAACGAGAAACTTTTGCCGGATAATGCGAGGACGCGTGAGATTATGGAGATGTCTGATACGGAACTTATTCTTTGTGGACATACCCATAGACAGGAAATAATCGAACATGCAGGGAAAAGGGTCTTGAACGGTGGAGCGGTAGGTGTACCGTTAGGTAGTGAAGGATTGACACAGTTTTTGATTTTGCATGGTGAAAATGGTATATGGAAGGATGAGCTGATAAGTCTAAGCTATGATATCGAAGGTGTAATTGAAGAGTTACACGAAGAACGGATGCAGGAACATGCACCGTCTTGGTGCAGGGTGTCAGAGCATTTATTGTATGCTGGTGAGCCGCCTCATGGTTCGGTGCTGACACGGGCGATGGAATTATGCGAGGAGGCGGAAGGAAGCTGCGAATGGCCAAATGTGCCAGAGAAATATTGGCAGAAGGCAGTAGAAGAAATGTTGTAAGTGCCAACAAAAAGCCAACACTAAATTTCGAGGAGAACACTTAATTATGACAAAATTGCAAAAATTATTAGCGACAGCCAAGACATACTGTGTACCTGTAATTTTACTAATCATAGTGTCACTGCTTACAACATTGAATCAGCGCGTGACTGAATTTCCAGAGTGGGGAGTTATTATTGCAGCGATTGTCTTGATCGTAGTAAATATCTATCTGTGGATTAAGAAAAAGGGAAAGAAGCTGGGCAAGATTCTCATTGCTGTGGTTTCTGTAATCGTGATTTTATGTAATACATATCAGGCATATTTTAGTCCATATTGGAATTCTTATAGTCAGAGGCAGACAGGCTATGTAGAGAGTTATGACGAGGTAATTTCCTATGAAGATGCACTAGAGGATCTGAATTATGTCATGCGGTATGTGAGAAAGTGCCATCCAGTCTATCTCGAGGAGGATGATAGTAAGGCGAAGGTGCTTGAGGCGAGTTATAATGAGGCAGTGGAGCATCTTAAGGCAGCTGATGTGATTACCGTAAATACGTTGATGCAGGAGATTCAAATGATGTTGTCGCCGTTAGGAGATGGTCATACTTTTGCAGGAGGCGAGTATGAAAATGAGCGTTATCTGATGGATACAGCTTATTTCGCGTCAGAAGGATATGAGATAGCAGCGGTAAATGGCATATCAGTAGAAGAGTTGTTTCAAGAGAAAAGTGACCTCTATTGCTATGAGATAGAGGATTGGGGCATAGAGCGGATGCAAGGCCAGTTAAAGAGACTTGGTGGTCTGGCATTTCTTGGAATTGATAGTTCAGAGCTTACTTATTCTTGGGCAAATCAGGCAGGGGAAGTCATAGAACGGACTTATACCGCAGATGATTTCGTGCCAGTAGAAGAGTATTTGCAGGAGAAAGAGAAGTATTTTTCGGATGACAACGAAGCCTTTGTTTATTATGAAATTGATGCAGAGAAATCTCTGGCAGTGCTTACGTTACAGCAGTGTATTTATAATGAAGAATATCTTACATGTCTGGAGGATATGTTCACAGAGGTAAAGGAACAGTCCATTCAAAATGTTGCTGTGGATCTTCGGGGAAATGGTGGCGGTAATTCTATGGTGTCAACTGCATTTATTCGTTACCTTGACGTAGATGAATACCGTACTTTTACATGTCCGATTATCCGTAGAGGTCCTCTTAACGTAGCTGGGGATCATACTGATAATGTGATGGAGAATCAGAAGCAGACAGATCTGCTATTTTCTGGAAATGTCTATATCCTTACAGACGCAAGCACCTTCTCAGCGGCAATGGATTTTACGGATGACATACAGGGAAATGAGTTGGGAATTGTCATCGGTGAATCGCCAGCGAACTCACCGAACAGCTATGGAGATATCGCATTGTTTGCAACACCGAATACCAATATTCTGTTTCAGGTGTCAACGAAGAAATGGTTACGTGTCAATGGGGATGAGACAGACAATATCATACACCCAGATATCGAGTGTGATGGACGTGACGTCTATACTTATTTGTATGAGGAAATTGAAAATCAGACAATGCAATAGGTAAAAATATACGAGAACGGTTGCAATAGATACCTTTTTATCAAGGCTCTGTTGCAACCGTTCTTTATGTCAAAGTGCAGCTCGTGTAGCGTGGAATGCAGGTCATGTCATGCGCTATTGCGTAAAAGTAGTAAATTGATATAATGAAAAAGCGAAGGAGAGAGGACATGAAAATAAATTACTTTAAGGATGAAAAGCTAAGCGAGAATCATGTGGATATTTTCTACAACCAAAAGGATCGGGAGTTGGAAGAACTGATGGAATATCTGGATTTAGAAGGTGCGCTTTATGGAAAGTGTGAGGGGGAAGGGCGTCGTCTTTATTTGAATGAAATCTACTATGTAGAGGTGGTGGAGCGAAGATGCTTTGCATATATGAAGGAAGAAGTGTATGAGGTTGAGACGAATCTGAGAGGATTTTTAGACCGCTATGCTGGATACGGATTTGTGCAGATTGGAAAGTCCACAGCAGTGAATATGAGACGTATCGAGAAAATTGTGCCTGACATCAATATGAAGATGCATCTTGTGATGGAAAACGGAGAAAAGTTGGTCGTCAACAGGGCATATAAGAAGGAGTTTATGGATTATCTGAAGCAGAAGAAGGAGGTACAGGCATGAAAATTATCGACAAGAAATCATTTATTCCGACCGTATGCGTGGTCTATACTTGTTTATCGGTAGGAAAGATTGTACTGGAAGCATTCGCTCAAGAAAAATTCGGAAATGATCAGCGGAATTTTTTGGTGATGCTGCTGTTCGCGTTTTTGGGAACGCTGGTACTCTCACAGCATTATAGATTAGACAAGTATCCGCTGACTTTGGTCATCGTGGGTCAGTATGTGGTACTTATTACGGGAGTGATGCTATTTACATGGATATCAAGCTTTTTCTCGGAAATGCATGAGGACGGATATCACGATATGTTTTGGTCCTTTACGATACCCTATGCCATATGTGCAGCAGTATATTATATTTCACTGTATTTTGAGATAAAAAAAGCAGATCGTATGTTACAAGAGATGAAAAAGGAGAGTTAGGTTATGAAGAAGAACGTAAGAGGATGGGATTATATATTATTGGCATTGACAGCATTTGGCGGACTTGGCATGGAAGTATTATATGCGTATTTTTTGGAGCCAAATCTGCTTGGATTTAGTACACAGCTCGGAGAGTGGAGTACGGGGCAGACTATTTTTCACTGGGTATTGACCTGTATTACATGGGGATTGATTGCATGGTATGCAATTCATGATGCAAAAAAGAACTGTGGATTTGATATCTTTGCACACAAAGAGACGCTGAAAAAATGGCAGTGGTGTGCGATTGCAGTCTGCATTGTCGTGGCAATTGCCAGCAGCTATATTTCATGGGATGGATTTAAAGTCATCGAAGAATTCAAAAGTAAAGGTGCGCTGCTTTTTACATTCCAGTATATTTATTATGCATTTGAGACCGTGCTGTTCATGTTGATTATTGTGTTTGCACAGAAGGCATTTGAGAAATGGTTTAAAAATGACAAGATTCCATACGGTGGAATTGTATGTGGATTGACATGGGGATTGGCACATGCCTTTACCAAGGGAAGTATTCTGGTTGGAATTGAGGGTATTTTCTTTGGATTCTTATTGGGAACAGCCTATTTATTTGCAGGCAGAGATATCAGAAAGACATATGTGATACTTTTTATCATGTTTGCGTGCTGATGGTTGCACCTGTCACCAAAATTCGGTATTATCATAAGATAAGAAAGATTGAGGTGGAATCAGTTACATGAAGAAAAGAAGTATTGTAATTAAGATAGCTGTATTTGTTGTATTACTTATTGCACTTATCAGTACTGGATTCAAGTACTATGTGGAAGACTATTATTATGCCAAGGCTTATGACGTACAGACGGAGTACATAGTGGATACAGAGGATTATATCATTTACGGTGATACGAATAGTTCCGAAGGATTGATTTTTTATCCGGGGGCAAAGGTAGATGAGGCAGCATATGCGCCAATCATGGATGAACTGGCAGAGAGCGGTATCTGTTGTGTGGTAGTGAAGATGCCTTATCATATGGCGATATTTGATACGGATGCTGCCGATGAAGTAATGAAGCAGTTCCCAGAGGTGGAGCATTGGTACATAGGCGGTCATTCCATGGGTGGTGCTATGGCGGCGGGATATGCAGCAGATCATGAGGCAGAATTAGAGGGATTGATATTGCTGGCGGCTTATCCTACTAAGGAACTGTTGGAGCTTCCGGTACTCTCTATCTACGGAAGTGAAGATGGGGTCTTAAATCTTGAGAAGTATGAGAAGTCTATTTCTCTTGCAGAGGATCTGACAGAGCATGTCATTGAGGGTGGCAATCATGCAGGATTCGGCAATTATGGTATGCAGGATGGAGATGGAATGGCGGAGATTCGAATTGAGGAACAGTGGCAGGAGACTGTTGACTATATCATGAACTTTATGGATGATAATAGGGTTGAAGCGGAATAAGGAGTATTGAGATGGAGTTAGCGATTGGATTATTAATACCGTTTCTTGGAACGACACTAGGATCGGCATGTGTATTTTTTCTGAAGGATGAATTGAACAGACTGGTGCAGAAGGCGCTACTCGGATTTGCATCTGGTGTCATGGTGGCAGCGGCTGTGTGGTCACTTCTGATTCCAGCAATAGAGATGGCAGAACCAGACATGGGCAATCTTTCATTTGTGCCTGCGGCAGTGGGATTTGTACTCGGTATTTTTTTTCTGCTGGCGATGGACAGAGTCATACCACATCTTCATTTGCATGATGATAAGCCGGAGGGATTACCGAGCCAATTAAAAAAGAAGACGATGCTGGTGTTGGCGGTGACGCTTCACAATATACCAGAAGGAATGGCGGTAGGTGTGGTATTTGCAGGACTTGTGACGGGAACCAGCGGCATTACCTTTGCTGGCGCATTGGCGCTTGCCATTGGTATTGCAATTCAAAATTTTCCAGAGGGAGCGATCATTTCATTGCCATTAAAAAGCGAGGGCGGTAGCAGAAAGAAAGCATTTCTCTATGGAATGGCTTCTGGTGTGGTAGAACCGATTGCTGCCACCGTCACCATACTTTTGACAGGAATCATAACGCCACTATTACCATATCTTCTGGCCTTTGCAGCAGGAGCTATGATTTATGTGGTGGTGGAGGAATTACTGCCAGAGGCATCCGAGGGAGAGCATTCTAATATCAGTACTTTGGGATTTGCAGCAGGATTCTTGATTATGATGATCCTGGATGTGGCATTAGGGTAATGTGCTAAGTAATTGCTAAATTTTGGGGGACGCTTTAGGCAAATGAATTGAAACTGTCATGTGAATGTGGTATTATAGTACTAGTCGTAACAACATATGACAAAGGAGTGTGAAAGTATGCATGATGATTTGAGAGCGGAATTGATTAAGCAGTTCCCAGCAGAAGTGGTGGAAGTGACAGAACCGTCAGGCAAGAAGTATTATGCATGTCCGACCTGTAAGAGAGCGATTACTAGAGGCGAGTCAAAATGTGCTGGTTGTAATCAGATTTTGAGCTGGGATAACATTCGACAGGAAGAAGAGAAGAGCGTAGGAATTAAGACAGCAACTTTGACATTTGAGGTAGCGGGAGATTTTGTGAAGGGTGATTGTAGAAAGTGCCCGCTTTCCTACATAGCGAAGGTTAACACAGAGAACGTATACGAATGTCCACTTAAGATGCGTACCAACTGTCAGCTTGAGATATCATAGCGATAGATGGAATATTAGATGGATATAGGTGAGTTCCGGAACTTGTACATTTGGGTGCAGGGTTTCGGAACTTTTTCTATGATTCCCAATCCAAATCAGCTATAATGGGTCTGGTAGAATTCGAGCAGACTGATACGTGGGGATAAAGGGGTTAGAAAATGAAGGGGAGAACTAGGATGGACAAGCAATATGTCGTGGCAACAATAGTTGGTGTTATATTGTTCTTATGGTTTGCGATACCAGTTTTTGCAGGTGTTGTTAATATTGGTAATGTGACTGGGATGCTGATTGCAGCGTTATTGACGGGCTATGGAAAGTTTCATGTTCATATACACCAGTGGATAGAGGGGATATGGCAGAACCGAGGTGGAAAGATTGTCTTGGTAGCAGTATTGCTGGTCGTCATAGGTATCGTCGGCGTGGCGGTGGTAGAGACGGTTGGAATCGTGCGAAGTGCGATGCATGAACCGCCTGCTAATACCAATGCTGTGATACTTGGATGTTCCGTAAAGGGGACTCGTCCAAGCACTGTATTGAAGGAGCGCTTGGATGCAGCATATGAGTATCTTTTAGAGAATCCAGAGGCTATCTGTGTACTTTCCGGTGGTCAGGGTGACGGAGAGGACATCAGCGAGGCGGAATGTATGTACCGTTATTTGACGGAGAGGGGAATTGCCGCAGAACGGCTTTTATTGGAGGATCGATCCACGACCACGGAGGAGAACTTGCGTTTTTCCATGGAACTTTTGGAGGAGCAGGGGATTGAGGAACCAATTACGATTGTAACAAGTGAATTTCATGAATATCGGGCAAATCAGGTGGCAGAGCGTCTTGGAATTACCAGTTATAGCACGCCGAGCCATACTTTTATTTTGTATCTGCCTACATTTTATGTGCGGGAGTTATATGGAATTCTGTATTATATGGTAAGGTAGTATAATGGCGACAGCATGTGCGAAGTGAATGACAAAGGAGTAGATAGATGGCAGGAAAGTATTATGTAGTAAAAGTTGGAAAGAAACCGGGAATTTACCAGAGCTGGGATCAGTGTAAGGCGCTGGTGCATGGCTATCCGGGAGCAGTATATAAGAGCTTTAAGACTCTTTCCGAGGCGGAAGCATTTTTCGGAGGAGGAAACAGTGCTGGCATAAGTGGAAGTGAAGGAAAAGGCAGTGCAACAGCAAACATGGCAGGAAGTGTAACACAGGTGCCAGAAATCTATGCCTTTGTGGATGGCTCTTATAATGTAGCAACAAAGGTATATGGTTACGGTGGCTTTTTAGTGCATAACGGAACCAAGGAAGTATTGCAGGGCTCTGGAGATGAGGAAGAGATGGCTTCCATGCGCAATGTGGCTGGGGAAGTGTTAGGCAGTATGGCAGCAATCGAGCGGGCAGTGGAGCTTGGATTACCAGAGGTTACGATATATTATGATTATATGGGAATCGAGATGTGGGCAGATGGAAGTTGGAAACGCAATAAAAAGGGGACAATTGCCTATTATGATTATGTGAATTCTGTGCGGGATAAGATACAGATTCGCTTTGTGAAGGTGAAGGGACACTCTGGTGTTGAAGGCAATGAAGAGGCGGATCAGCTGGCAAAGGAAGCAGTGGGAATCCTGTAATATGTGAGGAAAAGTGAGAAAAGGAAACGGATACAAAGAAAAACCCCGGACGCAATCAATTATTGTCAGCCGGGGTCTTTCTTATGTACTTCTGTTTCTAAATCCATAATTCCTCTCTTTAGGCGCGTGCATCGAAACTGTGCTCATCATCAGGAACTTCTATATGCACCATAGCATCTAGGATAGATGCGAAGGTAGGTGTATTCTGTTTCTGGTTTGAGCGTTCCTGCTTCTTGCCTTGTGGTGTAAGTCGATTGATACGGCTTACTGGGTCAATTGGTAACACGGATGTTAAAGCTTCTACGTAGATTGCGACAATCATCCTCCTTGATAATGGTACACAAAATATTGGGTTAATAGAGTTCCTTCTCTACAATATATATCGGTTGGATGTTTCGTAACTTAATAGTAATTTGAAAAGAAACTGAAAAAAAGTGAAAAGAATATAATTATTCTGACAAAATAGAGGCGATTTGAAGCATATATTAGAAAAATATGGTATAATGAACGTTAGGAGGTCGAAAAATATGAAAATTGTTAACTTAATGGAGGATACTCCGGGTGTTTGCGGATGTAAGCATGAACATGGTCTGAGTTTTTATATAGAGACGAGGCGGCATAAGCTTTTATTGGATACAGGTGCCACTGGGATTTTTCTGGAGAATGCGAAGCAGTTGGGCGTGGATCTGACACAGGTGGATACGGTGATATTGAGTCATGGACATTACGATCATTCCGGTGGAATATTAGCGTTCACTCAGATAAATCCCACAGCAAAGATATATTTGCAGCGAACCGCAGGTGGGGACTACTACAATTTGAGAGATGGAAATGAGAAGTATATTGGTATCGATAAGGAGATCCTGGCGCTTCCACAGGGGCAGATTTTGGACGGAAATTGCCGGATTGATGAGGAATTATTCTTATTTACCAATATCACGGGAAGAAAGTATTGGGCGAAGAGTAACTTGATATTAAAGAAGAAGGAGGGAGATACCTTCTTACAGGATACCTTCGACCATGAACAGTGTCTAGTCATCACTGAGGATGGGGAGCAGGTATTGCTATCGGGATGTGCCCACAATGGAATCTTGAATATATTAGAGGCCTATGGAACCTATTTTACGAAGCAGCCGGTTATGGCAATTAGTGGATTTCACATGATGAAGCGGGAAGACTATGATGAGGAGGAGATAGACACCATCGAGGATACGGCGCGGGAATTAAAGAAGCTGGACACGGTGTTCTATACAGGTCATTGTACAGGGCAGAAGGCTTTTGACCTTATGAAGCCGATTATGGGAGATCAATTAGTGTTGATTCATAGTGGAATGACGATAAAAATCTAAAAGTAGGTTGAATAAGAACTTAATTTTTTGATTATATGTGGTATAATAGATGTAATATACAGATTATCTTAATCTACAAAAGATATACGGAGAAGGGGAGAAACTGAATATGGAATACAATGAAGAATATTTTGCTAAGAGTGCAAACAAGAAAGCTATGGGAATGTGGGCAACCATTGCGGTTGTACTGACGGTAACCTATGCGCTTGAAGTTGTAAAGGGACAGCGTACCATAGTCTATTATGTGATGTTTGAGTTGTTTTGCTGGGGACCATTTGTGTTTGGTCTGCTGATGCTAAAGATAAAAGGGGCAGGAACATCGATTTATAAGGATATCATAGCCTTTGGATATGGAATATTTTACGCATTTGTATTATTGACGACAAATTCCATGCTCTCTATGATGTTCATTTTTCCAGTTACCAGTATGCTGATCTTGTTCAAAGACCGTAACTATATGCTTCGGTGTGGAGTTTCGAATATAGTTCTTTTGGCAATTTATATTGTAAAAAGTTATATGGGAGGTATGACTTCTGCGAGAAATGTTGCAGACTTTGAGATTCAGGTAGGTGTAACAGTTCTTTGTTATGTAGGTTATGTACTTTCTATCAACCATTTGCAGCAGTCTGATGGAGCAATGCTTGATTCTGTAAAGGGTAATCTTCAGAGAGTCATTACAACAATTGAACAGGTAAAGGATGCAAGTAATGCAGTCGTAGATGGTGTAACGGTTGTTAGAGAGCTTTCAGATGAGAATAAGGAAGGCGCGACCATAGTTGTAAACAGCATGGAAGAATTATCGGAGAATAATGGTGTGCTGAGCCAGAAGATTGATTCATCTATGGAGATGACGGAAGATATTGATAGTCAGGTCGGTAATGTAGCAGAACTGACAGCGCGTATTGTAGAGATTATCAATCAGTCAGTAGACCATGCTGTTACAAGTTCACAGGAATTAGCCAATGTGGTACATTCTACGAATCAGATGGCACAGTTATCTTCGGAGGTAGAGACGGTATTGGGCGAGTTCCGTCAGCAGTTCGAGAAGGTAAAGCAGGAGACAGGAACCATCGAAAATATCTCTTCCCAGACGAATTTGCTGGCTCTGAATGCATCAATTGAAGCAGCGAGAGCAGGAGATGCAGGAAAGGGATTTGCAGTAGTTGCTGATGAGATTAGAAATCTAAGTATGGGTACCCAGAATTCATCTAGCAGTATTATGGAAGCGTTGCAGCACTTGGAGAATACTTCAGAAAAGATGACACAGTCTATTACAACAATTCTTAAGTTGATTTATGAGACATTAGATAAGATGACTGCGGTCAATGAAAGTGTTGGATATATTACAGACGAGTCCAGACAGCTTGAAAGTGAGATTCAGGTCGTAGATACAGCAATCAAGAGAGTGGAGAACTCCAATAAGAACATGGTCGATAATATGAAGCAGGTTCAGGATATCATGGTAATGGTAACTGAAAGTGTTAGAAGCTCAGAAGATACGACTAAGACCATGCTCAGTAAATATGCAGAGACTTCTAGAAATGTTATCAACATAGAAAGTGTTGTTGGTAAGTTGGTAGAGGAATTGGGAACTGGTGGATTCATGGGTGTGAAGGATGTAACTGCTGGTATGAATATGGTTATTACAGCAGGCACAGGTGGATCAAATCAGAAGGAATATGAGACAGAAGTGGCAGGAGTTGCCGAAGATGGAGTATTTATACAGGCATTAAGTTCTGCCGAAGCATTCTTCCAGGCAGGAGGAGCAAAGCAGACATATAACATTCGTATTATTGTAAATAATGCTATGTACACATGGGATAATTTGCAGGTCAGCCTGATCAAAGAGAATGGAGCTACATACTATAAGTTCTGGATTGATAGTAATCCTAGAGTAGTCAATCGTAGAAAGTATCCACGACTGTCCATAGACAATAGCTGTAAGATAGCGTTTACAGGTAAGAGTCAGTCATTTAATGGTAGAATGGTGAATATTAGTGCAGGTGGTTATGCATTTGCTTGCTCAGCAACGGAATTTGGCGATGCAATTGGAAAAGAGATTGAACTGACAATACAGGGACTTGACTTCGCCAATGGTGAACCATTGAGGGGCGTTATTATACGATCCACAGATGCGGATGGAAAGTATATTGTTGGCTGTAGAATGTTAGAAGATAATGTTGCAATACGTGACTATGTAAAACAGAGAATGAGATAATAATATTTCAGCCGTCTATATTTAGACGGCTGAAATTATTTGATTTTAGGTAAGTTGCAAAAAAGTATCCAGGATCTGTTCCACTTCATAGTCTGGAGCATAAGAGGCAGCGACATTACAGATTTCTTGGATAATATCTAAATCTTCCTCTAGCATATCTGCAATCTCAGGAGCGGAATAGCCCTTTCTTAATTTGCAGCATGTCTGTGAGATGAGAGTCTGGTATTTACCAGCTTCAATGCCTGTCTCAATACCAGCTTCAATACCCTTATCATATCCAATTTTTTCTAATTCATCAGCAATTTCACACATTTTGGATTCCCCCTCCTTTATTTTATCACGAACCACAAGATACCTTTTATCCCCGGTAAGGGAAGCTAAGGTATATAAGGTATCTTTGGGATGGGTAAGTACGGTTGTTTTGTCTTGTAAATCCTTGATTAGTTGCTTTCTATTATAGTGTTTGTTCAAATATTTTGCAATACAGGCAAAATCAGAACGAAAGCTACTTAACTGTCCACAAGATAAGTCCCTTAGGCATATTAGATTCATATGATAGTTTTGAACATATTTTAGGATCTGTGCATCTTTGGGCAAGTCCATCATCTGAAGCAGATGTTCTGGCATCTCGTCCTTTGCTCCATAGAAAAGTACAAAGGTGATGACAGGCTTGATTTTTTGTTCTTCTAAGAGCTTATGCGTCCATGCATTTTGTTGGTTCATTTTGTTTTGTGCAGTGAGTTCTTCGACTTGTCTGGCATAAACAGAATAGTCATATCCCATAATACGCAAAGGCATGGTATAATCGATATCCGTTTGATTTTCAAAACCAAAGATGGCATAGCGTGTGCC
The DNA here is from genome assembly GCA_964491235.1 of uncultured Roseburia sp. GTDB lineage: Bacteria > Bacillota > Clostridia > Lachnospirales > Lachnospiraceae > Roseburia. The sequence continues at coordinate 95,375 of CAZBFN010000003.1, read as the reverse complement.
GTCACGAACATTTTCTAAACAATTGTCACGGTTCACACCTTTTAGTAGGCCATCAGTCTTTACAATACTTTCGCTGGTTACATAGGGCTTTAAATCCTTTTCATGGACGATTGGCTTACCATTATAAACAAAAACATTTATAACGTCGGCAGCCACATCAGGATAGGATGTCAGCCCTTTCGTTGATAAATCTGGCTGTCCCATTACTTCCTCCTTTAGTATATTGTTGTGATGATATCTGGGATTACTGCGATAAATAAATGGATTTGTTTAAGATAAAAATAGACGAAGCATTTCTGCTTGCAGAACCCTTATGGATGTAATTATATCATGGAAGTAATGATAAGGAAATAAGTTTATAAAAAAGTTATGAACGAGGCAATTCACTTTTTTTTTAAATATGACATAGGGGTGTCAAGTTTTCTGTGTTAGCATATTTTCATAATTTAACGGGACGCACATGAAAAAAGTCGATGTGTTAGCCTAAATATAGAGTGAAAAGGAGTAAATATGGGAAGACCAATCACAAAAGCAGATATGCTAGAGGCGGCAAACGAGAACTATGAGAAGCTATGTTCATTTATGGATTCTATGACGAAACAGGAATTAGAAACACCGTTTGATTTTGAACAGGATATAAAAAAGACCGAAGCACACTGGAAAAGAGACAAGAATCTGCGGGATGTGCTGATACATCTTTATGAATGGCATAAGCTTTTATTGAATTGGGTGGAAGCAAATCAGAACGGAGAAAAAGCGTCTTTTTTGCCAAATCCATATAGTTGGAGTAATTATGGTGAGTTGAATCGGGAGTTTTGGAAAAAGCATCAAAATACGACGTTAGAGGAGGCAAAGCAGCTGCTGGCAAAGTCACACGAAGATGTATATCGGTTAGGAGAAACATTTTCGGATGAAGAACTGTTTTCCAAAGGCGTTTTTGATTGGGTCGGTGGAAGTACCCTAGGTTCCTATTTTGTAAGTAGTTTGTCAAGTCATTACAATTGGGCATTAAAAAAATTGCGGGCGCATAGAAGAAAACTAAAATAAGTGCTGTTATAGAAAAAGCAGATGTGATGTAAAAAAGCAGGAAAAGTCAAATATGGCTTTTCCTGCTTTTTGTATCTTTGCTTGATGTATGAACACAAAATATATGCTATAATGTCCCCGTAGGCAATGAGCCGTGCCACTCCTCAAATAAGCACATATCCGTGCTTGCACGAGGATATGTGCTTATTTGAGGAGTGATAGG
>CAZBFN010000003.1:0-94026 GCA_964491235.1 uncultured Roseburia sp. | reverse complement strand
GCGAAGCCCGGGAACGAGAGAGCCAGAGGCTCTCGAGTGAGCACGGCTCATGAGTATACATTTTGAGGAGTGATAGGGCGAAGCCCGGGAACGAGAGAGCCAGAGGCTCTCGAGTGAGCACGGCTCATGAGTGTACATTTGCAATTGACAGGGGCGAAGCCCAATAAGGAGCAACAATGTCATTACAGTTTATTTTTGGAAATTCAGGAAGCGGCAAGTCCGATTATCTATATGAATATATTTTAGGTGAGGCGGTAGCCCACCCAGATAAGAACTATTTAATTCTTGTGCCAGAGCAGTTCACGATGCAGACCCAGAGGGAGCTTGTGAACCGACAGAAGAATCATGCCATCATGAATGTGGATGTGCTTAGTTTTGCCAGATTGGCATATCGTGTCTTTGATGAACTGGGAAAGCAGGATCTGGTCATTTTAGAGGAGACTGGTAAGAATCTGGTACTGCGCAAGGTGGCTGAGCTAAGGAAGCAGGAGCTTATGGTACTTGGCGGCAATATGAATAAAATGGGCTATGTGGGAGAGGTGAAGTCACTGATCTCAGAGATGACCCAGTACAATATTTCACCAGAAGCGTTGGAGCAGTTCCTTGATACAGAGGAAGTGGGAGAAGCACTGCGGTTAAAGATGCAGGATATCCTTGTGATGTACCGCGGATTCCGGGATTATATTGAGGGAAAGTATATTACGGCGGAGGAAGTGCTTACCCTGTTGTGCGAAGTGGCAGGAGAGTCTGCCCTGCTTCGTGATAGCGTCATCGTATTTGACGAGTTTACCGGATTTACTCCGATTCAGAATAGACTGATGCGGGAACTGTTGCCTTTGGCAGAGCAGATATTAGTGTCTGTGACTATGGATATTAGAGAAGATTTTTACCATAGCAGAGGCGTTCATGAGCTTTTTTCCATGAGTAAAAAGACGGTGGAGGTATTGCAGAAGCTGGCAGGAGAACTGTCGATTCCGATATTAGATCCAGTTGTGTTAGAGCCGGGAGAGAAGAAGCGTTATAAAAACGCCCCAGCTTTGTTTTTTATGGAGCAGAATCTGTTTCGTCCGACCTACAAGAAATGGAAGGAAGAGGTGGATGGCATACGTATTGCGGGGCTAAAAGATCCGAGAGAGGAGCTTGCCTTTGTGGCAAGGGAGATCACTCGTCTGATTCGTAATCAGGGATATAGCTATAAGGATATGGCGGTGGTAACGGGAGACGTGCCACATTATGCTAACTATGTGCCAGAAATTTTTGAGCAATATGGAATTCCTTATTTTATCGATCAGACTAGAAATATCCTGTTCCATCCTTTTATTGAGTTCATTCGGGCGACTCTTGAGGTGGTGGAGTATGACTTTTCCTACCAGAGCATTTTTCGCTTCTTAAGAAGCGGACTGGCAGTTCCAGTGGGAGAGGAAGCAGACGGAACTCAAATATGGCTGACAGAGACAGATATTGATTGCATTGAAAATTATGTGTTGGCAAGAGATATCCGCGGTAGAAAGCGTTGGAGCGAACCGTGGACTTTTGTGTTGTCTAAAAATTCAGGGGAAGAGACCTCTGATCAGTTGCAGCGACAGATGCAGCATTTGAACCAGAAGAGAGAGGGCATTGCGGCGGTATTTTCACCATTATTTGATGCGTTTCATGGCAAGGAGCACACCGTGGCAGATCAGACTTATGCGTTGTATCAGTTTATCCGTACTTTGCATGTGGAAGAGCAGTTAAAGGCGCGGGAGCTTAGATTTGCAGAGATCAATCCTGCCAAGTCCAAGGAGTATGCCCAGATTTATAAGATTGTCATGGATCTGCTAGATAAGGTCACCTCTTTGCTTGGGGATGAGCAGATTTCTATAAGAGAATATGGAGATATTTTGGATGCGGGATTTGAGGCTGCAAAGGTGGGTATCATTCCGCCGGGAAATGACCGTGTTACCGTGGGAGATATCGAGCGTACCAGATTAAATCATATTAAAATATTGTTTTTCGTGGGCGTAAATGATGGTATCGTCCCGAAAAATGGAAATACAGGAAGTATCATCTCCCAGTTCGAGCGGGAAAAAATGGCAGAGCATCATTTGGAGCTGGCACCGGGGGCAAGAGAAAAGGTATTTATTCAAAAGTTCTACTTATATCTGAATATGACGAAGCCATCCGATGCGCTGTATGTGACATTTTCTAAGGTGAATTCCGATGGAAAGGCGCTGCGCAGATCCTATCTGATTGGAACCTTGTTACAGATGTTCCCAGAACTTAAGATAGAAGAAATTGAGGAATTGTCAGCGGCAGAGGATGTGCTGACACCGGAAAATGGCATCCAGTTTTTCTTAGAGGGGATTGAGCAGCAGAAGGAGCCAGCAAAGGAAGCGGATGGAAGGGGATTTTCAGAAAAGGAACGTGAACTTTGGAATGCCCTGACGAATTGGTATTTATCGAAGGAAGAGTATGGGGAGGAGATTCGGAATCTTCTTGCGGCTTCCTACGAGGTGCATACTGATGAGCCAATTGGAAAGGCGGTCACAAAGGCTCTTTATGGTACTACTTTGGAGAACAGTGTTACCCGTTTGGAGCGTTTTGCAGCCTGTGCCTTTGCACATTATATGGATTATGGTCTGCATTTAAAAGAGCGTGAACTTTTGCAGTTCGCCAGTGTGGATATGGGAAACATCTATCATGACGCCTTAGAACAGTTTGCAAAGCGAGTCAATGCATCGGAATATACATGGTTTAATTTGCCGGAGGAGGTTCGGGCTGAATGGATCGAGGCGAGCATGGAGGATGCGATTGCCGGATGCACCAATGGTGGAGCCTTTGAGGATGCGAAGAACCGCTACCTGTTAGCAAGGATGCGGCAGACCATTCGCCGGACAGTTTGGGCGTTGACTACGCAGATACAAAAGGGAAAGTTCGTGCCAAGCGATTTCGAGGTGGGATTTTCCAGAGCAGACGATCTGTCAGCAATTCAGTTTACACTGAGCGATGAGGAAAAAATGCGTCTGCGGGGAAGAATTGACCGCGTGGATACCTATGAGACAGATGATAAGGTATATGTGAAGATTATCGACTATAAGTCAGGCAATACCAGCTTTTCCTTATTGAATTTATATCATGGATTACAATTACAGCTCGTAGTGTATATGAATGCGGCGTTAGAGTTAGTAGCGAAGCAACATCCGGGCAAAAAGACAGAGCCAGCAGGAATCTTTTATTATCATATTGATGATCCGATGGTGGAGGGCAACGGCACAGAATCTGAGGAGGAAATCCGACACAGTGTGCTAGAGCAGTTGAAGTTAAATGGGCTTGTAAATGATGAGGAAGAAGCCTATCGTGCCATGGATACGGATTTTGCAGGAAGCTCAGAGGTGATACCAGTGGCGCTAAAGACGGATGGTTCTCTAAAGGCGACGTCAAAGACAGCCAGTGCTGCTGATTTTGGAACGATGTCTGAGTATGTGAACCGAACAATTACTGAGGCAGGACGACGGATCTTGGATGGAGATGTGGCGGTGAGTCCGTATGAATTATCGAACCGCACTGGATGTGATTATTGTCCGTATCATACGATCTGTGGTTTTGACACCCGAATTCCGGGTTATTCTTACCGTAGATTGGAAAAGTTGGATGATGCAGATACCATCTTGGAGAAGATGAAAGAAAACGAATAGTAGAATGGAGATAATATGGGCGTTTCGTGGACGAAGGAACAGCAACAGGTCATAGATTTAAGAAAACGAAATATTCTGGTGTCAGCGGCGGCTGGTTCTGGTAAGACTGCCGTGCTGGTGGAGCGTATCATCCATATGATTACAGATGCTAAGAATCCAGTGGATATCGATCGATTATTGATCGTGACATTTACCAATGCGGCGGCAGCGGAGATGAGGGAGCGAATCGGGGCTGCAATTGAAAAGGCATTGATGGAAAAGCCAGAGGACGAGCATTTGCAGCGTCAGCTCACATTGATTCATAATGCGCAGATTACCACTATCGATAGCTTTTGTCTGTATGTCATCCGCAATCATTTTCATGAGATCGATCTGGAACCGAATTTCCGTATTGGGGATGAGGGAGAGCTTAAGCTGCTAAAGGAAGATGTGTTAAAGCAGGTATTGGCAGAGAATTATGAGAATATGAGGGAGACATTTTCTGATTTTGTGGGAGGATATGCAACCGGGCGCAATGATACAGCCATTGTCCAGATGATACATACGTTGTATGAATTTTCTAGAAGTTATCCATGGCCGAAGGAATGGCTGGACTCCTGTATCCGAGGCTATCATGTGGAAAATGTGACGGAGTTATCGGAAGTGGTGTGGATACAGCCACTGGTGGAAAATATTCGCTATGTGATGCAGGATACAGTGTGCCAGATGGAGCGTGCATTGGCATTGACTTTGGACGATGATGGACCAGATATGTATGAGAAGGTCATCCGCAGTGATTTAGAAAAATATGAGAAGATTGCAGCCTGTGAGGACTTCGTAGCGCTGTATGAGGCGCTTTCTAATATTACTTATGACAGATTGCCTTCCAGCCGTGGATTTGATGGAGATGCGGACAAGCTTGCCCTTGTAAAGCAGATGCGTGACGAGGCGAAGGATGTGATAAAGAAGCTGAATAAGCAGTATTTCTTCTGTTCCCCGCAGGTCATGGTAGAGCAGTTGAATCGGACGGCGCCTATGGCGGAGGAGTTGGTTCGTCTGACCGAGGAATTCGCAGATGCTTTTGTAGAGGAAAAGCGCAGGAAGAATCTGGTGGATTTTCATGATCTGGAGCATTTTGCCTTGGACATTCTGGTGGATGGAGAGACAAAGCAGGCAGGAAAGACGGCAGAGGAATTCAGGGATACTTTTGCGGAAATCATGATTGACGAGTATCAGGACAGTAACTATGTGCAGGAGACAATTCTTCGGGCAATTTCCAAGGAGGAACGGGGCGAGAATAACATCTTTATGGTAGGAGATGTAAAGCAGAGTATTTATCGTTTCCGTCTGGCGAGACCGGAACTGTTTATGGAAAAGTATGACACTTACAGTACCGAGGAGAGCAGTACGCAGCGCATTGATCTGCACAAGAATTTCCGAAGCCGTGAGGAAGTATTGTCTTTTACCAATGATATTTTCTATAAGATCATGGCGAGAGATCTTGGAAATGTGGAGTATGATAGTGATGCAGCCCTCTATCCGGGAGCCGTATATCCAGAACCGGAAAAGGCGGAAATGTTCGCACCGGAGTTATTGCTGGTGGACAGCAGCGAGGAATTGCTTGAGGATAGTGACTACGGTTCGGATTATAGCGATAAGAAGCTGCTGGAGGCTAAGTTGGTGGCAAAGCGGATCAAGACCTTGATGCAGGAGCAGCAGGTGACGGATAAAGGAACAGGGGAATTGCGTAACGCCCGCTATTCGGATATCGTGATTTTGCTGCGAAGCTTAAGTGGCTGGGCAGATGCCTTTGCCAATGTGTTAAATGATGCGGGAATTCCTGCTCATACAGTTTCTGCAACAGGATATTTTTCTGCGGTGGAAGTACAGACCGTGCTCAGTGTGCTACGAATTTTGGATAATCCAAGACAGGATATCCCTCTTACGGCAGTTCTTCGTTCTCCGATTGTGGGAATGACTGACGAGGAGTTGGCGAAGCTTCGTCTATGCAATGAGGAGGAGAGCTTCCATGATTGTGTCCTCCAGAAGTGTGAGGAATTGTGTGGGAAGCCGACGGAAGAAGGGACTGTGGATTCCAAGGATTTGCAGTCCTATGAGCAGAAGCTAAAGCGTTTTTATCAGATGTATCAGAAACTGCGGGAGCTTGTGCCTGACACACCGATTCACGAATTGATAGAGATTTTATTAAAAGAAACTGGATATGGCAATTATGCGGCGGCAATGCCAGCGGGAAATCGAAGACGTGCCAACTTAAGGATGCTAGTGGAAAAGGCAATTGCATATGAAAATACCAGTTATAAGGGGCTGTTCCATTTTGTGCGTTATATTGATGAACTGCAAAAATATGATGTGGACTTTGGTGAGGCGGATATGATTGGCGAGAATGAGGATGTGGTTCGCATCATGAGTATCCATAAGAGTAAAGGTCTGGAATTCCCTGTGGTATTTGTCTGTGGACTTGGCAAGAATTTCAACCGACAGGATGTGAGAAGCCATATGGTGCTGCATCCAGAATATGGAATAGGCCTGGATTGCATGGATGGCAAGCGGAGATTAAAGTCCACTACCATTGCCAAGAAGGCAGTGGCTAAGCAGATCGATTTGGAAAATCTGGGTGAGGAACTTCGTGTGCTCTATGTGGCATTGACCCGTGCTAAGGAAAAACTGATTCTTACAGGTAGCAGAAAGAATGCAGCCGAGGAACTGGAAGGATTAGAAAGCACTATAACAGGGGATGAGGGTATGCCAATCCCTTATACCAAGAGGGAGAGTGCTTCCGGTTATCTGGATTGGTTACTGCCAGCGGTATTCTCCTATGGTACACGATATCAGGTAAGCTGCGTTGGTGTGGCAGAGCTTGTGGAAGAAGAGGTGGAGCAGAGAGTGCAGACCATTTCTGATATCCAGATCTGTATGGAGTCTGTGGCACAGGCGGATGAGAGTCTTTTAGCGGAGCTTGCAGAACGATTTGCGTTCCGTTATCCTTATGAGGATGGACTTACAAGAAAAAATAAGTATTCCGTATCTGAATTGAAGCATAGAGCCATGCGGGAAAAGCTGGAACAGGAGGAAGAAGAGATTGTTCCTGCATTTATGAAGGAGGATATCGTACCGTATATTCCGCCATTTGTGAGAAAGCTAGAGCAGGAGGAAGAGCAGGTCAATCAGGGAGCTCTTCGAGGTACGGCAGTGCATCGAGTCATGGAATGCTACCAGTTTGCATCCGATACAGAGCCGAAGGATCAGATTGCACAGATGTTAGAGAAAGGTAAAATTACCGAGGATATGCGAAGCCTTGTAAATCTTTCTCTGGTGGAGCAGTTCGTGGCATCTGAGATTGGTGCAAGAATGAGGGCAGCGGAAAGTGCTGGCAAGCTGCATCGGGAGAAACCTTTTGTAATGGGATTTACTGGAGCGGAGTTAGCGGATTTCGGATTTGGAGAAATGCGGGAAGACGGAGCAGAGTCAGTAAGTGTGCAGGAAGAAAATTGCATGGAGGTTCCGACAACAGCGAATTCGTCTAAGCAGGAAGAAAGTCTGACTTTGATTCAGGGAATCATCGATGTGTTCTGGGAAGAGGAAGATGGTATTGTGGTGCTTGACTATAAGACTGATCGAGTAGATACCCCGAAGCAGTTGTCTGACCGTTATGCGGCGCAGTTAAGGCTGTACGGTGAGGCATTGGAACGCATCTATAACCCAGATGGAGAGCGTAATATAAAGGTAAAAGAGAGATTGCTCTATTCCTTCCGATTGGGAGAAGTGATTCCGGTCTAAGGAGTGAGTTACTGTACAGACCCATGCCAATCACTTTACTGATTGGCATGGAGAGAATGTGATTTGGGTGAGTGAGAAAAGAGGAAATATGGGACAGATTATTTTGGCATCTGCATCTCCGCGCAGAAAAGAATTGTTAGAGCAGATTGGATTACAGTTTGATATATGCCCTGCAAAGGGAGAGGAAATTATTACCAAGAAAATACCGCACGAAGTGGTAAAGGAACTGGCGAGCCAGAAGGCAAGGGAAGTGGCATCCATGGTAAAGTCCTACGAGGCAGAGCATGAGGAATTGATGACACCTCAGGATATTATGGTCATCGGTGCGGATACCATTGTGGCATATGGTGAGGAGATTCTTGGAAAGCCGAAGGACGAGGAGGATGCATTTCGTATGCTCTCCATGCTTTCTGGCAATACACATTCTGTATATACGGGAGTGTCTATTATTTTGATTGGGGCATCTGGAAAAGCAGGGGAGATTACCTTCCATGAAAAGACGGATGTGACCATGCGCCAGATGGATGAGCAGGAGATCAGACGTTATATTGCGACGGGAGAGCCAATGGATAAGGCAGGAGCCTACGGAATTCAGGGAAAATGCGCGATTTATGTTGACAAAATTCACGGTGATTATAATAATGTTGTAGGGCTTCCTGTAGCTGCAATTTATAGGGAGCTTAAAAAACTGGGAATTGATATTTATTTGTGGTAAAATATGATAGGCGTCTGAAATAGAATGGCGTATGAGTCGCTGCGATAGAATGGAGGGAATCACATGTACGATAAGGTATGTTTACAGGCATTTTTAGATCAGCAGGATAAGTTGTTTAAGGAGCCAGTGGCAGAGACATTGGAGGATGCGGAAGAGTTTTTAGAGGATTGCATGGCAGTAGTTTGCAAAAATATAAAGGAAGTACGTGCTTATTTTGAGGATGAGGGTGCGGATATTGCAGGAATGAGTAATGAGGAATTAGCTGAGGCAAGCGAAGTATTTGCGTTGCCGGATGGCAGATATCTCATTGTTGAGGCTTAGTAGCAAGAAGTATATAAATAGTAATGGAATAAATAGGGTGCATTACATATGGAGAGAAAAAAGAGGAGCGAGGTAAGTACAAGAATAGGAAAGCGTTTGAAATCGGTTGCGAGCATTGCTTTTGTTATGTCCATGATGCTTGTGACATCAGGGTGTCAGATTGGAAATAAGGATATTGTAGTGTCGAGGACGCTTACCAATAAGCAGGTATTTACGATTGGAAAAAAGGGATGCGGAGTAAAGGAAGCTATGGTCTATCTGGCGAATTACCAGAATATCTATGGAACTGCCTATACGATAGATTTGTGGCAACATGATTTTGGTGATGAATCCCTTACGGAATATGTCAAGGATATCACATTAGAGGAATTGACAAAGGTTTATTCGATGGATCTGCTTGCAGAATCTCAAGGAATGTCTTTATCAGAGGATGAGCTTGAGAAAGTGGCGGAAGCGGCCAAGGAGTACTATGCTTCGTTATCTGAGAAGGAGATTGCCTACATGGGAGTTTCCGAGGAGGATATCAAGGAATATTATTCGCATTATGCGTTGGCACAGAAACTCTATAATTCATTGACAAATGGTGTGAATGAAGAGGTGAGTGATGACGAGGCAAGAGTCATGGAAATCATGCAGATTTTTGTGACAGATGAGGCAGATGCTACCGCAGTGAACCAGAAGCTTGCAAACGGAGAGGATTTTGCCACGGTTGCTAATAATTATAATGAATTATCAGCGATACAGGTGACAGCATCCAGAGACGATCTGCCAGAGAAAGTAGAGGAAGTGGCATTTCAGATGGATAATGATCAGATTTCTGGAATGATTGTGGTGGATAACGGATATTATTTTATTAAGTGTCTGAATAAGTATAATGAGGAATTGACTGAGGAGAATAAGTCCAACATTGTGGAGAAGCGTGAAAAGGAAGCATTTGATGATGTGTATCATGAGTTTGTTTCTACGCAGGAATCTTATTTGAATGAGGAATTGTGGAATGAGTTGGAGCTGGATGTGGGAGGCGATATCCAGACCAATAGTTTCTTTACCGTTTATGAAAAGTATTGCGGTGATATTTAGAAAGCTAGTTTGTTTTACAACATAGAAATGGAGTGTATATGTTAGAGTTTTTAAAAGCAATTATTTTTGGTATCGTAGAGGGAATCACAGAGTGGCTTCCTATCAGTAGTACAGGACATATGATTTTGCTCAATGAGTTTTTGAGTCTCGATGTGAGCAAGGAATTCTGGGATATGTTCTTGGTGGTGATTCAGTTAGGCGCTATCCTCGCGGTAGTGGTACTATTCTGGAATCAGATCTGGCCATTTGCAACGAAAAGTAAGGCGAATGAATCAGATGCTTGGGTAGTTGGACCAGTGGGAGTCAAAAAAGAGATTATTATCAACTGGTTAAAGATTGTTGTATCCTGTCTGCCAGCGATTTTGTTCGTAGTGCTGGGTATCGATGATATCTGTGATGAGTTATTTTATAATCCAGTATGTGTGTCTGTTGCGCTCATCGTTTTTGGTATTGCATTCATCGTGGTGGAGAGCCGCAATGCAGGAAAGAATGCGACCGTGGAGAATATGTCAGATATCACATGGAAGATGGCAATTTTGATTGGTCTGTTCCAGTTGATTGCGGCTGCATTTCCGGGAACCTCCCGTTCTGGTGCGACGATTGTCGGAGCCCTTATCATTGGAATTTCTAGAAAGGCAGCAAGTGAGTATACTTTTATCCTTGCAATTCCAGTTATGCTGGGAGCAAGCTTGCTTGAGGTTCTGGACTTCGGATTCGCCCTTACTGGAAGTGAGTGGATGATCCTGCTCGGTGGTCTGGTGAGTGCATTTGTGGTATCTATTGTGGTAATTAAGTTTCTGCTGGGCTACATAAGAAAGCATGACTTCAAGGTGTTTGGATGGTATCGAATCGTGCTGGGTATTGTAGTATTGTCATATTTTGGATTGAGATAAGTGCCAGTAATTACCGGTGGTTATGAAGCAATTGCTGTGCTACAATGCGTTTTGTAACAAAGATGTAACAAGTTCGTAACAATACCCAGGGTATTTGTTACGGCTACACAGCAAGGAGGTACTTATCAAATGAGAAAAGCAACTATTTTTGCGATGGCACTTATGGCGGGAATTACAATGGCAGGAAATCCTATGAAGGTAGAGGCTGCACCAGCGAATTCCACTGTGATAAAGAAGGTTATAGTAAAGGATGGCAGCACCTTAAAGGAATGCTTAGAGCAGTTGAACTGTAAAAACATAGGAAATTCCATGGTCATCACTATTCCATGTGTTCCGGGAATGGGAGAAGAATGTCCAGAGACTGAGACTCCAGATTGTAATACACCAGAGACTGAGACTCCGAACAATGGTGGCACAGAAAAGCCAGAGACTGAGACACCGAGCGGTGGCGAGACAGAAAAGCCGGACACCAATAAGCCTGTGACTCCAGATAACAACGAGACTGAGACACCAGAGACCGAGACTCCAGAGGAGGACAATTCACAGTCAGACTACCACGCTTATGTATTGCGCGTTGTGGAGTTGGTAAATGAGGAGCGTGCCAAGGCGGGATTAAATCCGCTTACTCTGCAGAAGAATATTACAGAGGCAGCGCAGGTACGTGCGATTGAGACTGTGACTTCTTTTTCTCATACCAGACCGGACGGCAGACATTTTACTACCGCACTTAAGGAGTCAGGCGTAAGCTATCGCGGTGCAGGAGAGAATATTGCATGGGGACAGAAGACTCCAGAGCAGGTCATGAACGGCTGGATGAATAGTGCAGGACACCGGGCAAACATCTTAAATGAAAAATACACATCCATCGGTGTTGGATATTACCAGAATGGATCAGGTGTGAATTATTGGACACAGTTGTTCACTTACTAATCTGAAAAGAGAAATAAATATGTGATAATAGAGACAGCTTCTACGATGATTTCGTAGAAGCTGTTTTTGGGTTTTATAAATCAACCAATGGTTGAGAAAAGATAGCGAAATAGGATATGGTTTTTGCAGGCTAGATATATATAATAGATGTTAGGAAGGATGTGATACATAAGTGGAAATGATAGGAACAAAGATTCAAGCACTACGGAAAAATAAGGGAATTACGCAGGAACAGCTCGCAGAAGTACTGGCGGTCTCAGCACAGGCAGTCAGCAAATGGGAGAATAGCGTATCAATGCCAGACATACATTTGTTGCCTGTAATTGCCCGATATTTTGGGATTACTATGGACGAACTATTCAACTATCGGTTGGATGCACTGAATTATAAGGAGCGTTTTATACGTTTTATGGTGGATAACGGTGTTCTGAAGTTCGGTGAATTCAAGTTGCAGAGCGGAAGGATCTCGCCATATTTTATCGACAACGGAAGCTACAAATCGGGAGCGCAGGTCATGAAGCTAGGAGAATTCTACGCGGAATGTATCCGGGAGAATAATATTCAGACGAATGTTTTACTGAGTTCTTCCGTAAGAGCGATTCCAGCGATGATGGCGACGAATATGATCTTATATCAGAAATATGGTATGGATGTGGATTATAGCTTTGAAAAGGATGTGGTGATTGGAAGAAACCTAAAGGCTGGTGACAGAGTGACGATCATTGAGGATGTATTGACATCTGGACGCTCTCTTTGGATGCTCTTGGATAAGCTTAAGAAAACAGAGGGCGTAACGGTGGCGGGAGTCATTATTGCCCTTGATCGAATGGAAAAAGCTATGTGTACGGAGTTATCCGCATTAGAAGAATTAAGGCGGGATTTTGGTGTACAGATACATGCCATTGTAAATATGGATGACGTGATACACGCCATGGAGAACGGTGTGATTGCGGGAACCGAGTACATAGAGCGAATGAAAGCCTATCGAGATATGTTTGGAGGTCATTAAAATGCTAATAGATAGAGTGGTTGAAGGAACAAAGCAAAAGAAAAATCCATGTATTGTGGGACTTGATCCAGAGTGGGAAAAACTCCCAGAATGCTATAAAAATATGGGGGAGGAAAAGCCAGAATGCATCTTACAGTGGGCAAAGGATATCATAGATGTACTTGCGAATGTTGTGGTTGCGGTAAAGCCTCAGATGGCATTTTATGAGATATATGGTGCAGAGGGAATGGCGGTATTTCAACAGATTGTAGCATATGCACACAGTAAAGGACTGATTGTGATAGATGATAGTAAGAGGAACGATATCGGAAATACTGCCCGCGCCTATGCCTATGCACATTTATCACCAGAGGGACCAATCAATACAGACTTTCTGACGGTGTCTCCGTTCTTAGGAAGAGATAGCATAGAGCCTTTTGTGGAGACTGCAAAGAAAGCTGATAAGGGAATATTCGTACTGGTAAAGACCTCCAATCCGGGATCAGGGGAAATTTCTGAGTCAAGAAATACGGAAGGAAAGAGTGTCAGTGATTTTTTAGCGGAACATGTAAGTGAGATCGGAGAAACTGCGATTGGAACTAGCGGTTATAGCGCATTTGGTGCAGTGGTAGGGGCGACCTTCCCGAAGGAAGCAAAGTCGCTACGCGAAATCATGAAAAGAAATTATTTCCTAGTTCCGGGCTATGGAGCACAGGGCGGCAGTGCAGAGGATATTGCGGCTTGCTTTAATCCAGATGGGCTGGGAGCATTGGTAAGCTCATCAAGAGGAATTCTGTATCACTATGAGCAGGTAGAGGAATATGATGGAAGCAAGGAAATGTATCTTGATATTGTGAAGCGTCAGGCAATCCAGATGCAGCAGGAAGTATATGCAGCATTGAAGAAAAATTGTAAGGAAATGGCGTATTAATATAGATGTATAAGAAAGTGTGCTTGCACTTGTCGTAAAAATGAGCGAATGCTATAATCAGTTTATCTGAAAAGCATTCGCTTTTTATTTTTCATAAACGAGGACAGGATAATGATACATATCGCAATTTGCGACGATGAAAAGAACTTTGTAGCTCATTTGCAAGAGTTATTGAACCAATATACGACTGAAACTGGTGAAGAAATCAAAGTTTCGATATATTATGATGGGTTGGAATTAATTGAAAAATATGATACGACCATAGACTTGATTTTCCTTGATATTCAAATGAAGCATGTGAATGGCTTAAAAACAGCAGAACGAATCCGACAGATAGATACTAAGGTTGGAATTATTTTTTTAACGACTCTTACACAATATGGGTTGGAGGGCTATAAATATCAAGCGACCAACTACATTATCAAACCGATAAAATACGTGCGGCTAAAAGCAGAACTTGATAAGTTCCTAGAGAGACATCGGCAAGAGGATAGTCCATCCTATATCGTTATCAATGATACAGGAAAATACAAGATATTTTTGAACACACTTCGCTACGTGGAGACCTTCAACCGCAATCTTTTATTTCATACAGAGCAGGAAAATATTCTCTGTTACAAAAAAATGAAAGAGGTAGAGCAGGAGCTTAAGGATAAGGGCTTTGCGCGTTGTCATACCAGTTATATTGTGAATCTCTTTTTTGTAAAAGGAGTAAGGAAATTAGAGATTGAATTGATTACTGGAGAGATTATTCCGATCAGTCAGCCAAAGCGCAAAGAATTTATGGAACGCTTGACAGAGTATTGGGGGGATTTATTATGATTCAGTTTTTAGAAATCCTCTCATCCATCATAAATCTGGCATATACATTTATTTTCTTTTGGTTGATACATACTTTTTTACCGGTGCGGAAAAATTGGCCTATGCGAATTCTTGCTTTTTTCGTATGTAATATATTGTCATTGATTGTGGTATATTCTAATGATCTTGCCAATCTTCTTGGAGCTCTTTTAGGGGTTATCGTCTACATTGCGATATTCCATTGCGGGAAGTGGGTCGAGAAAATGACCGCTGTATTAATATTTTATCCGGCACTTATAGCAGTTAATTATTTGATGCAGGATATCGGAAGCACAGCATTCTTCTGGGTGACGGATGCACCGCCTGATCCTAATCTTGGATGGACAGAGGAACAGATGCTGATAAGCACGGCTTTTTATACGGTTTCGTTGTTACTGCGGTTTTTATTCTGGTTTGGGGCATGGAGATTTTTGCGAAAATATCTGAAGCAGATTACATCCAATTTGACGACGCGAATGTGGCTGATTGTAGATACATTGATGTTGGCATCTTTTGTTGCCATCTTTATCATTATTTATTTTATGCCAGAAAATCCTATGATCGTTTATCCAATCTGTGGAGCATCGATTTTCTCTAGCTTTGGCTGTATCTATCTTGCTTCATATATCTGTAATGCGGTGCAGACGGAGTATTATGCGCAGGAATTAGAGACGAAGCAGGCATATTATAAGGATCGCATGAACGAGGAAGAGAGGGTGCGCAGCATTTATCACGATATGAAGAATCACCTTTTGGTGCTGCAGGCACAAGCAAAGAATAGCCAGACGGTGCAGGAATCTATTCGGAATCTACAAAGTCAGATTCAGGAATATGAAAATTATCATCACACAGGAAATGAGTTTTTGGATATCATTATCCGTGATAAGGCGCGGATTGCTCAGCAAAAGGAGATTGATTTTACTCCTATTATTCATTTTGAAGATGGGGACTTTATAGATCCGCTAGACATTAGTACAATTTTTGGAAATGCTCTGGATAATGCGATCGAAGCAAGTGAGAAGCTGCCGAATCAGGAACGATTGATAACGGTAAAAGCAAACCGTATTCGTGATATGTTAGTCATTGCGATAGAGAACCATACCATGGCAGATAGTTCAGACGCCAAGGGAACTACCAAAACAGATAGGTTTGTGCATGGCTTCGGTCTGCCTAATATAAAAAAAGTTGCAGAGAAATATAACGGTCAGTGCATCACAAAGTGTGAAAAGGGGATCTATACATTAAAAATTATAATCCCAATAGCGTAAATAAAATGACGTCACAGTTCTGGTGGCGTCATTTTTTATATCATTTTTATCTTAGTTTTTGCATCGTGGATGTTAGTTTAGGCATTTTATATGGTTCATTTTTTTGCAAAAAATATAATGAACTCAAATGCAAAACATAAGAAAAGTGAGGAGAGAATTATGAATACGATTTTAAGTACGACGCATTTGACCAAACAGTATGGCTGCGAATCAAATATGGTAAAAGCTTTGGATGATGTGAGTATTTCCATTGAACAGGGGGAGTTTGTGGCGATTATTGGAACATCTGGTAGCGGCAAATCCACTCTGCTAAATATGCTAGGTGGACTAGACCGCCCGAGTTCTGGGAGTGTGAAGGTAGATAAATTTGAACTAGGAAAGCTTTCTGATGAAAATTTGACCGTGTTCCGCCGCCAGCGTATCGGTTTTATTTTTCAGAATTACAATTTAGTTCCGATTCTAAATGTATATGAAAATATTGTTATGCCGATTCAATTGGATGGCAAGAAGCCGGATAAGAAATTTATAGCTGAAATTGTATCGCTATTAGGGCTTGAGAAAAAGTTGTATCAAATGCCGAATACTCTCTCAGGTGGTCAGCAACAGCGTGTTGCGATTGCAAGAGCATTGGCTAGCAAACCGGCAATTATTTTAGCTGACGAGCCAACAGGAAATCTAGACAGCAAGACCAGCGATGAAGTCATTGAGCTTTTAAAAGTAACCAGTCAAAAATACCATCAGACGATTGTGATGATTACACACAATCCAGAGATTGCAGCACAGGCAGATCGGTGTATTCGGATTGAAGATGGAAAAATCCATGGGTAAGGCGGTGATACTATGAAAATACAAGCATCTATGATTCGTACACTGACAAATCGAAGTTTTAAGAAAAGCAAAGGGCGTAATCTGGTGGCTATTTTGGCGATTATCTTGACTACCATGATGTTTACTACATTATTTACATTGGCGCAAAGTATGGAGCAAAATATGACAGAAATGTACCTGCGCCAGTCAGGTACGATGGCACATACATCCTGTAAGCAGATTAACGATGCACAGATTGAACAGATTGCAGATTATCCAGAGGTGGAGAGCTATGGAAAATCCATTGTGGTAGGATTGGCTGAAAATGACAAGCTTTCTGGACGTCAGGTGGAGATACGCTATGCAAACGATCAATATGCAAAGGACAGTTTTGCTTATCCGATCACTGGTTCCATGCCGCAGAGCAAGGATGAAATTGCATTAGATACATTGACGCTTGAGCGGTTGGGTATTCCCTTGGAACTTGGACAGCAGGTAACTTTGGAATGGAGAAGAGATCTTTTTTCTTCAGAAATCACATCTAGTACATTCACGCTTTGCGGATGGTGGGAAGGTAATATGTCTGTTTATGCTAGTATGGCATGGGTCAGCGAAGCCTTTGCGTTAGAAGCCTGTGAAGGTATTGTAGTGACAGAAGAGGGGCAAATCTGCGGTCTTAGAATGATGGGAGTCAACTTTGCAGATAGCGAAAATATTGAATGGAAAATGGAAGATATACTTGTAGACTGTGGATTATCAGAACTTGAATTTGATACCAATATGGCATATACCGCAGAGATGAAATATAATATCCAGATGGAAAATCTGCCGATGTACATCGGTATGATATTTGTGTTTTTCGCAGGATATTTAATTATCTTTAATGTCTTTCAGATTTCGGTAGCTTCTGATATTCAGTTCTATGGAAAATTAAAGACCCTTGGCATGCCCAAAAGACAAATCAAAAAAATAATATACGGTCAGGGAAATCGCCTGTCACTTTTGGGGATTCCTGCGGGGCTGATGATTGGCTATCTGCTTGGCATTGTATTGGTTCCAGCATTGATTGCCACAAAGGACTTTACACCTACGGTATCAGCAAATCCAGTTATTTTTATTGGATCAGCGTTGTTTGCTTATATTACGGTGATAGTATCCTGTTTGTTACCAGCAGGATTAGCTGGGAAAATATCTCCGATGGAAGCACTAAGATATACAGATGCAGACTCAAGCGTAAAGCGCAAAGTGAAAAAAACAAAAAAAGGAGCATCTTTGGCAGGAATGGCATGGGCAAATCTGTGGCGAAACAAAAGGCGCACTGTCATGGTAATATGTTCTCTGACGTTAGGTCTTGTTTTAATGAGCTTTTTCTATGCAAAAAATGCTAGTTTTGATGTGGAAAAATATTTGATGGACTTAGCGGTAGCAGATTTTCAGATTGATGACGCAACAAATGAACTTGCAAGTGGTTACGATCCTCAAAATCAGACAATAAGCAGCGAATTGATTAACGATATTTTTATGATAGAAGGCAGCAAAGAAAATGGTCATTTATATTCCCGTGAGGTTGCGATGACATTGAGTGAACAGGCATGCAATAATCTACGCAATTTTTATACACAGGATAGATTAGAGGAATTTGCTTCTTACGATCCGTCATTTCCAGCATGGAAGGAAGTATATGATTCGGCATTAAGTGGAGACGCGGTTCCTGTTACTGTTTATGGTGCGGATGGATTGATTTTAGATGCAGCTACCAGCGATAATTATATTTTAGATGGAGTTTATGATGCTGAGAAGTTCGCAAGTGGAAAATATGTACTTGCCATAGGAGTTGATACAGAATCACAGGATAATTTGCCGACCTATTCAGTAGGAGAAACTCTTGAGATAGAGGGGAATGTGTTTACGGTCATGGCTGTCTTACGTCCTTTATACCCAATGGTGGAAGGTACGTCACCAGTATTTGATCTTCCGATTGTTATGCCAGCAGATGTATATACAGAGTTATGGCCTGACAGTAATTTGCGAAAATTCTATTTTAATGTTACGGATGATATGATGGAGGATGCATCTAACTTATTAACAGAATATCAGCAGAATGTAGCAATTGGTATGAATGTGACATCCAGACAGACCATGATAGAGCAGTATGAGGCGGAGACTCGTTCTTCTGCGGTTATGGGTTATGCAATCAGTATTATTGTTGCATTGGTGGGTATTTTGAATTTTGTGAACAGTATGGTGACAGCAATCATTTCACGTAAAAAGGAATTTGCAATGATGCAAAGTGTTGGTATGACGAAGCGGCAATTGCGCATGATGCTCATATATGAAGGGATTTATTATGCAGGAATGACTCTTGTCATTTCCTATATCTTAGGATCGATAACGGTTGGTGTTATCGTTCCGACCATGGTTGCGGGTGGCTTTTCTACCTTCCATTTTACACTGTTACCTCTTGCAATCTGTACGCCAGTTTTGATTGCCTTTGCGGTAGTGATTCCATATTTTTGCTTTAAGAACTTGGAAAAGCAAAGCATTGTGGAGCGTTTACGAATGACAGATTAGAAAACGAGTTGGAACTTTTGTGCCGAGGAATCCGCTTTTCTTCTTGAGAAAATGAGGGAATATGGTATAATGTCGTAAGACATTATACCGCCGAATGGCATAGGTCGCGCATGCGGCAGCATGTGCAAAGCACATGCGGTAATGTCGTAAGACATTATAGTGAAAATCAAGAGAGGAATTAGTGATGAAGAAAATATTAGATCTTATTACCGAAGAAGTAACAGAAGCCTTTACTTCCTGCGGTTATGATTCCAAATATGGCAAGGTAACAATATCCAACAGACCAGACCTCTGTGAGTATCAGTGTAACGGTGCTATGGCAGCAGCAAAGGAATACAAGAAGGCACCATTTATGATTGCTGATGAAGTAGCTGCAAAGCTTTCTGAGAATCAGATGTTCTCCATGGTAGAGTCTGTAAAGCCAGGATTTTTGAACTTTAAGTTAGATGAGGCATATCTTGCTGACTATGTGGCACAGATGCAGGCGGATGAGGGACGCTTTGGATGCGAGAAGGCAGAGAATCCAAAGACCATCATGATCGATTACGGCGGACCAAACGTAGCAAAGCCACTTCATGTAGGACATTTACGTTCCGCGATCATCGGAGAGAGCATCAAGCGCATTGGACGCTTTATGGGTCACAACATGATCGGTGACGTTCATTTAGGTGACTGGGGACTTCAGATGGGACTTATCATCACAGAGTTGAAGTTAAGAAAGCCAGAGCTTTGTTACTTTGATGAGAACTATGAGGGAGAGTATCCAGCAGAAGCTCCATTTACCATTTCTGAGCTGGAGGAGATTTATCCGACCGCTAGCGGTAAGTCCAAGGAGGATGCAGCATATAAGGAAGCTGCTATGCAGGCTACATTCGAGTTACAGAATGGAAGAAGAGGATATCAGGCACTGTTATCCCATATCTTAAATGTATCTGTAACAGACTTAAAGAAGAATTATGAGAACCTGAATGTATCCTTTGATCTCTGGAAGGGTGAGTCTGATGCCCAGCCATATATCCCAGATATGGTTCAGAAGATGAAGGATGACGGATTTGCATATATCAGTGATGGCGCATTAGTAGTAGATGTCAAGGAAGAGACAGATACCAAGGAGATTCCACCATGTATGATCTTAAAGTCAGACGGTGCATCCCTTTACAATACAACCGACCTTGCGACCATCGTATGGCGTATGAAGGACTATAATCCAGACAAGCTGATCTATGTGGTAGATAAGCGTCAGGAGTTATATTTCACACAGGTATTCCGTTGTGCAAGAAAGACTGGACTTGTGAAGCCTGAGACAGAGTTACAGTTCCAGGGCTTCGGTACCATGAACGGTAAGGATGGCAAGCCATTCAAGACTCGAGAGGGTGGCGTTATGCGTCTTCAGTATCTTGTGGAGAGCGTGAACGAAGAGATGTTAAGCAAGATCATGGAGAACCAGAAGTCAAAGGAGAACCTTGACATCAGTGAGGAAGAGGCAAAGAATACCGCGAAGATGATCGCTATGGCAGCCATCAAGTACGGCGACCTTTCCAATCAGGCAAGCAAGGATTATATCTTTGATATTGACCGATTCACTTCCTTTGAGGGAAATACTGGTCCATATATCCTTTACACAATCGTTCGTATCAAGTCTATCTTGAATAAGTATCATGGACTTGGTAAGGATGAGAGCGGCACCGTAATCGAGGCAGCTCATTCTGAGAGCGAGAAGAACCTGATGCTTGCATTGTCAGGCTTCAATGCTATGATGGAGAATGCATACGAGGAGACAGCACCTCACAAGATCTGTTCTTATATCTATGATCTTGCCAACGCATTCAACAGCTTCTATCATGGAACCAAGATCATGGCAGAGGAGAACGAGCAGGTACAGAAGTCTTATATCCGCCTGTTAGAGCTGACAAAGTCTGTATTAGAGACTTGTATCGATGTGCTTGGATTTGCTGCACCAGAGCGCATGTAATTCGGTCAGAACGTTAGAAACTATATAAAAGAAAACCCCGGAATGGAGATTCAATTTGAATTCCATATCGGGGTTTTTTGATTCATAGGAAAGACCTTGCTGTATTAGCAATGCTCACTGAGCCAGCGCATTGCGGTGTAAGCATAAATTGCACTTCCCTGTGCAAGGGCTGCTTCATCGAACTTTACCTTAGGGTGATGCTGTGGATAGCAGTAACCTGCATCCGGGGTTCCGGCAGCCAAGGCAAGCATGATGGAAGGCACCTTCTGGCTTACATAGGCAAAGTCCTCAGACCCGGCTGTCTTAGGAGCCTTCTTGTCACCGGACATAGCATTAAGCTGATCAGCGGTAAATGCCTTTTGCATACCAAGTAACTCTCTAATATAAGAAACGGTACATGCGGACAAGTCGGCATCGTTGGTCAAGGTAGGACAGCCACTTCCAAAGGAGACCTCGGCGGTAGCACGGAAGCTTGTGGCGATTCCCTCTGCAATCTCAGTCATTCTCGTCTTTAAGAAAGAGCGGACATCCTCATCATAGGTACGGATCGTACCTCCAAGCTCCACTGAATCAGGAATCACATTGGATGCACCACCGCCGTGGATGGTTCCGATAGTGAGAACCGCCTCATCGGAGAGGGCAAGCTCTCTGGCGTGAATCTCTTGAAGTCCGGTAATAATGTGGGCAGCGGCAGTGATAGGATCAACACCGTTATTTGGCATAGAGCCGTGGCAACCCTTTCCCTGAATGCGGATGGTGAAATAATCTGCAGCAGGTGCGCTGACCCCACCGTCACAGACGATGGCGGTACCCGTTGGAAGCGGCATTCCTGCCATGACGTGAATCATAAGTGCCACATCTACATCTGGATTTTTCAATACGCCAGCCTGGATCATATCGTTGGAGCCTTCAAATACTTCCTCTGCTGGCTGGAACATCAGCTTGATTGTTCCACAGATCTCATCCTCATGCGCCTTTAACAATCTTGCTGCGCCAAGGAGCATGCTGGTGTGCATATCGTGACCACAGGCGTGCATCTTGCCGTTCGTGGAAGCGAAGTCCACATCTGCTTCCTCACGTATTGGCAGTGCATCCATATCGGCACGGAGCAAAAATACCTTTCCCGGCTTCTTGCCACCTGCAAGTGCCACAAGTCCTGCTTTGCCGCACTCCTTTGGTTCGTAACCCATGTCGATCAATTCTTTTTTTACATAAGCCAGTGTATCTTCGATGTCAAATTCAGTTCCCGGATGTGTGTGCAGGTAGCGTCTATCAGCGATGAGCTTGTCCTCATGGGAGAGGGCTTCCTGCAAAAATTCTTCTGCTGTCATTGTATATCCTCCTATCATATCTTATGATTCTACAATCTTTCGCGTTAAAGTGACAAAGCTCCATTGCGAAAAAAAGGTGCTCATATCTAAGAGCGCTATTGCTTCGTAGGAATGAGTTTGTTATACCACAAAAAGTAGGATGTGAAAATACCGGAAATCATAGTCATAAAAAATAAGACAAGTCATAGAATGAAACATAACCCAAGAGAAAAGTGAGTGGTTTTTAAATTAGAACATGTAGCAAAGCAGATGAGATAGAAAAAGAAGAGAAGGAGAGGTACAGGGATGAGGCAAGAAGATGGATTCGAAAAAAAGCTTCCAGAAGAAAAGAGATTTCCAGTGGGAAAACATTTCCCAGAGGTAACATTCTTTCCTTTAGAAAAAATCTTACCTTTGCATATAAGAGAATCCCTTACGGAGATTTCATGGCAGGAGGGACTAGAAGAAATCCGGGTGCGGGTGGGACAGCCTATGGAATTTTTTTATGGCGAGGGCAGCCGTTATCTGGGAATCGAGAATGGGACATGCATTTTTATTATGGAGCAGGAACGATGGGAGAGAAGAGACTTATACCTTATGAATATGCAGGATATCGGTGAGATGATGAGTTACATCAGCAACTATTCTCTGTATGCCTATAAAGAAGAAATCAGGCAGGGATATATCACGATTGAAGGTGGTCATCGGGTGGGACTAGCTGGTGGTGTGGCGACGGAGCAGGGAAAACTGACAGGAATTTGCCACGTGTCATTTCTAAATATCAGAATTGCCCATGAAAGAAGAGATTGCGCTGGGGAGATACTTCCCTACATCAGGCAGAAGGGAAAAATATACAGTACGTTGCTATTTTCAGAGCCGGGGGCAGGTAAGACGACTTTCTTGAGGGACTGCATTCGTTTGCTGTCCACTGGAACGAGGGAGGAGCCGGGGGCAAAGGTATGTGTGGTGGACGAGCGGTCGGAGATTGCAGCCTGCCATTTGGGAATCCCCCAGAATGATCTGGGACCTCG
Source organism: uncultured Roseburia sp. (assembly GCA_964491235.1). Taxonomy (GTDB): domain Bacteria; phylum Bacillota; class Clostridia; order Lachnospirales; family Lachnospiraceae; genus Roseburia. The sequence continues at coordinate 70,918 of CAZBFN010000003.1, read as the reverse complement.
GACGGATGTGTTAGATGGAGCGGGCAAGGCGGACGGGATGCTGATGCTGTTACGCTCCATGTCCCCACAGGTATTGGCGGTGGATGAGCTTGGCGGCGAGGCGGACTTTGCCGCGGTGGAACAGGCAGTATATGCTGGGTGCCGGGTGATTGGCACAGTACATGCGGGCAGTGTGGAGGAATTGGCAAGGAAGCCTTACCTGCATCGCTGGGTGGAACAACAGGTATTTCAGCGATACATAGGGATTACCCGTGACCTGAATGGAAAGCGGAGCATACAGGTATTTGATGCCGGATTGGAGCTATTATGTTAAAGCTGGTGGGCAGTGTATTGATCGTGGCGGCCAGTGTTGGCATTGCTTACAGTATTCGAAGAGATCTGGCAGACCACCTTAGACTGTTGTATGAGATTCGTAAGTTGTTCGTGGACATCTCCTATGCAGCTTATGAATCCATGCAGCCAGTGGAAATTCTCTTGGGCTGCTTTTTGCGGACAAGGGATGAGTGGTTAAATGAGATCTGCAAAGAGATTGCAACGAGACTGATCGAAAAGAAAGAGGGAAAGGGTGAGGATGTGTGGCGTGCAGTATTTTTGGAGTACCGCAGAACATTGCAGTTAAGCAGCGAAGAGGCTGAAATCGTGGAGGGTGCAGGAAGTGCCTTTTTTGGAAAAAGCGTGGCGGAGAATAAAAAGCACCTGTCGGTGATTTTGGAGCGGCTGGATTTTTTGATTGAAAGGGCAAGAGGGGAACAGAAGGAAAAACAGAAAGTATATGGGACGATCAGTGTCCTTGGCGGAGTGATGCTAGTGATTCTGCTGATATAGGGAAAGGATGTCGAAAGAGGGATGAGTGTAAATCTGATATTTAAGATAGCTGCGGTTGGAATCTTAGTGACCGTTATCAGCCAGGTATTAAAGCATAGCGGCAGGGAGGAGCACGCTTTCTTGACGAGCCTTGCGGGGCTTATCATCGTATTGTTCTGGATCGTGCCATACATTTACGAACTGTTTGAGACGATGCAGTCTCTGTTCGCGCTGTAAGGAGTAGATATGGATATCATAAAGATTGCAATTCTTGGAATAGCGGGTGTATTGATTGCAATTCCTCTAAAAAAGGAAAAAAGCGAATACAGCACCTTTATCGCCATTACGATCTGCATCTGTATCTTTGTCTATCTGTTGACAAAAGTGGAGACGATCCTTGGGTTTGTGGATCGATTGGAGTCCATGATTATGATAGATAGCAGATATATTAGTATGGTGATAAAAATGGTGGGGATTACCTATGTGGCAGAATTTGCAATGAATATCTGCAAGGATGCGGGATATGCAGCAATCGCAAATCAGATCGAGATATTTGCAAAGCTTTCCATCTTGGTGGTGAGTATTCCTGTTCTGGGAGCATTTTTGGAGACAATAGGGAGTTTTTTATGAAAAAATGGTACAGGTTATCCCTTCGAATAAGTGTTGTATTGATCCTCATTTTCATGGCTTGCCCAGCATTGGTACAGGCTGGGGAGAGCAAAGATGGTATGACGACCGGAGCGCATACAGAAGGTACGGTGGTAGCTGAGGAACAGGCAGAAGGCACGGCAGTAGCGGAGAACGATGCAGAAGAGGCGGCAACAGGGGAAGATAGTTATTTGGATGCATGGATGGAAGAGATAGACTTTACAGATTTGGATGACCTTTTGGAGGAGGATATCTTTCCGGAACAGAGGGAACCATTGAAATTCTCTACGCTGGTGCAGGAACTTTTGACGGAGGGTGTGACAGATTTTGATTATACCCAGATCATAAGCTGGATGAAGGATGCTTTAGTGTATGAGCTGGAAACGAATCGCAAGATTCTGGTGGAGGTGGTAGTGCTGGCAATTGGTTTTTCAATACTGAAGCACTTTTCAGATGCATTCAAGCAAGCCTACATATCGGAGATATGCTTTCTTCTGGTTTATAGTATCGTGGCGGTACTTTTATTACAGTCCTTTCAAATCTATTCTAGTGTTGCGGATGAGGTGTTGTCCCAGAGTGTGGATTTTATGAAGTCATTGGTTCCTACCTTTTGTATCAGCATGGTATTTTCGGCGGGGGTAGAGACTTCCGCTGGATTTTATCAGATGGCATTTCTAGTGATTTATCTGATACAGTGGCTATTTTTAAAAATTTTGATGCCGCTGATTCATGTCTATGTGTTGTTGGAATTGTTCAACCATTTCTTTGAGGATGAAAAGTTTGGGAATCTGACAGAACTGATAAAAGGAATCCTGAACTGGGGCATGAAAAGCGCAGGAGTGGTCGTGTTGGGACTGAATGTGGTGCAGGGACTTATATCACCGGCTAAGGATCGTCTTACCAATGGCAGTATCAATAAGGCAGCAGCGGTGATACCGGGCATAGGGGATGTGCTAAGTGGAATGGGAGAAGTGATGTTAGGAGCAGGGATTTTGATAAAAAATTGTGTGGGGGTAGCGGCGCTTCTTATACTGATTGCAATTGCCATGATGCCAGTATTAAAAATCCTGATGTTATCTCTGATGTACAAATTGGCGGCGGTGGTGGTGGAGCCAGCGGCGGACAAGCGGATCGCTGGATGCCTAAAGGGGATGGCGGAGGGTGGAATGCTTTATCTGAAGTTAGTACTTTATTGTGTGGCGTTATTGTTTGTCACCGTAGCCTTGACGACCATGGCATCTGGGTTCGCTTTTTAATGCAATAGGAAATGGCGCTCCATTGCCTAAAAGGAGGAGAAGATGGTCGCGTATGTGAAGGGATTTATCGTACTTTTTGTGATTTTGACACTGCTGTTATATCTGCCTCCGGGAAAGACTTATCAGAAATATATTCGTTTTTTTACGGAATTGATACTTACGATTGGACTGCTTACTCCTATGTTATCGGCGCTTTTTAATGGGGAAGAATTTCTGGGGCTGATAGAGTATGAGACATTTACAGAAAACCTGTCGGAACTTTCTAAGGATATGGAGCAGATCGAATATATTAACAATGATTATTATATTGAAGAGTATGAGAGGGCAATTGAGGAGGATGTAAGTATGATTGCAGAACCCATTGCAGAAAAGTATGGGCTTAACGTAAGGGAAGCCAAGGTACATATGACAGAGGAGTATGTGATCGATCAGGTGGAGCTATGGATTACGAATCAGACAGAGGATGAAATTGTTATTGATGAGATTAATTTCTCAGAGGAAAGCAATCGGGAAGAGATGAGTACGATCTACGAGGGGATTGCCGAGGAGGTGGCGGATTATTATAAGATAGATCCCGCAGCAGTCTTGATACAGTACGCAAGTGTGGAATAGGAGGGGACAAGAGTGCAGTGGTTAAGAGAATTTCTAGAACAGAAAAAATGGAAGCAATTAAAAAAGAGCGATTGGGCGGTGCTGGCATTGGTGGGAGTTCTGCTGCTCGTCATTGCAATACCTCTTGATAGTGATAAGAAAACCAATGAAAAGGGTACAACATCCGAGGAAAAAAATCAGCAGAAGTCGGAAGAAGCAGTGGATGAAAAGGCAAGCAACGGGAGTGTGGGACAGACAGCGGCAGAGACAGGGGGAAGGTCAGAGGAATATGTGACCTATCTGGAGAATAAGTTAGAAGAGGTGTTATCTCAGATGGATGGAGTGGGAAGGGTCGAGGTGATGATTACAGTGTCTGATGGGGGTGAGTCAGTGGTTGAGAAGGATAGGGCAAGTACAGCGACCACTACCACAGAAAATGATAGTGCAGGGGGAAGCAGGACGATATCAGAGCAGAATGCAGAGGAACAGACCATATATGTGGAGACGGAGAATGAGACCTATCCCTATGTACAGAAGGAAAATCTGCCCACGGTAATTGGGGTGGTGGTAGTTGCAGAAGGAGGGGGCAATTCTACGGTGATTTCTGATATTTCGGATGCGGTAGAGGCATTATTGCCAGTAGAGGCGCATAGAATTAAGGTAGTTAAGATGTGTTCCAAGGAGGACTAGGCGTGAAAAAAATATTTCGGAAGAACCAGTTGGTCATTACAGCACTGGCACTTATGATTGCAGTAGCAGGATACTTTAGCTACATGAATAATAACATTGATGATACCGAAGTGGCAGCAGAGGCAAGCGCTGATGCGGACGCGGTGGAGGGAGAATACGAGATATCAGATGAGGATATTCTGATGGAGAGTGACATTTTTACAGATGAAGGAACTGGAGAGGAAGTGGCGCTGGTGGATGGCACTGAGGTGGCAGCAGATACTTCTACGGCAGATGCTGCCGGAGCAACAGCAGATGCTTCTACGAGCACAGCAACGGTGGCAACAGACGCGACAGGAGCGACCGATGTGGAGAATCCGGGGGAAGCAGTACTTACCAGCACATCCGTAGCCAATTTGGATTATGCGGCTGAGATGAAATTGAACCGTGAGCAGATTCGCTCTAAGAACAAGGAAGCGTTACTTGAGATCGTAAATAATACATCCATTGACGAAGCCTTAAAGCAGGATGCCGTCAATAAAATGATCGCCATGACAGACATTGCAGAGCGGGAAGCTGCGGCTGAGATGCTCCTAGAAGCAAAGGGATTTACTGATGTGGTAGTCAGCATCACGGATGACAACTGTGATGTAGTACTTAATATGGGAGAGGTGACAGATGCGAAGCGGGCACAGGTAGAAGATATCGTGAAGCGTAAGACCAATATTGCCGCAGACAAGATCGTGATTACTCCTATCGTAGTGGGAGAAGTAGTGAGTCAATAGACAGGCGCTTAGGCGTCTGTTTTTTTCGGCAGGAATCGACATCATAAAATGCTATAATTCTTAAAAATTCAGATAAGAAAGAAGGATGGAAGATGAGAAGCAAACTATGTAGTATGTTGAACATTGAGAAACCAATTATTCAGGGACCAATGGCATGGGTTTCTACTGCATCCTTGGCAGCAGCCGTATCAAATGCAGGAGGACTTGGGGTGTTGGGGGTAGGATTTGCACCGCGAGAAATCGCAGATTCCCAGATCATGGAAACCCAAAAGTTGACGGACAAGCCCTTTGCGATTAATACGGTGATGATTCCAGAAGTGGTAGAGAACACATCTCAGATACTTGCGGACTTTAAGCTTCCGGTGGTATATGCAGATTCTCCGGGCACTCTGGAAGTAGAGTTTTGTAGCATATACTTTAAATCATGGCATGAAGCAGGTGCTAAGATTCTGGTAAAAGTAAGCACAGTGGCTGAGGCAAAGGTGTCTGAGGCTGCGGGAGCAGATGCAATCATAGCCAAAGGCTGGGAAGGTGGTGGACATACTTCTGTGGAGGCGACCATGGTGTTGGTGCCATTGGTGGCAGATGAGGTAAAGATACCTGTGATCGCTGCTGGCGGTATTGCAGATGGAAGAGGAATGGCGGCAGCCATCGCACTTGGAGCAGAGGGAATTGAGATGGGAACAGCATTTATGGTTGCAACGGAGACCATGATTGCACCCAGTGTCAAAGAGGAAATGCTAAAAACAGATGATATGCAGACCGTCGTAATTGGTCATTATACAGGGCAGCCATGTAGACAGATCATGAATCCCTTGGCAGATAGATTGATGGAAATTGAGCGCAGTCTCACCACAGAGGAGGCAACACCGATTTTAAAGGAGGCAGCAGCCAGCTCCTTAAAGCTGGCAATGGTGGATGGTGATATAGAAAATGGTGCGGTCATGGTAGGACAGGTGGTTCCTATGCTAAAAGAAATCCGAAGTGCGCAGGAAATTATGGATTCTGTGTTGAAGGAAGCAAAAAAAATCATTGCCAATATACATATGTTTGATTTTGCAGGTTAAGCATAAGGTATAAAATTAGAAACAAGTGGCAGAATGATTGTAATAAATATATTTGGATGCTAAGATATCATGCGGAAGGGATAAATTCTCTTCCGTATTTTTACGCGAGTGGAGAGGAAGATAAAATGATCTTATTACAACAGATGTTGGCATTATTTGCACTTATGCTGATTGGCTTTTTTATGGGAAAAAAAGATGTTCTTGATAAGGCGACCACAAAGAAGATTTCATGGATCGTTATTAATGTTGCCAATGTGTCTTTGATACTTCAGGCGGGATTGGATAATAAGAATGAGATAGCACCAACGAAACTGCTGTTAGTTGGTGGAATTGCAGTGGGAATGTATGTGGTGTTAATGCTGTTGGCGATACTGCTGCCGATATTGCTTCGGATAGAGCGAAAGAATTATGGTATCTATCGTACCATGCTTATTTTCTCTAATATTGGGTTTATGGGGATTCCGCTTCTTCGTGCGATTGCAGGTTCCGAGGCGGTGCTGTATGCGGCATTATTTCAGTTCCCATTTAATATATTGCTCTATACCTATGGAATTGCAGCGATTCAGCAGACCGAGGACTCAGGGGCTTCTACTAAGACAGGTGGATTTCGTTGGAAGAGCATGTTAAATGTGGGCGTGCTTGCCTGTGTGTTTGCTCTTATCTTTTTCTTTGGAAAGGTGGATATGCCGAACTTTGTGGATACGGTTCTTTTGAATCTGAGTAATCTGACAGCGCCCCTTAGTATGTTAGTCATAGGACAGTCCTTTACCGAGTTTCAGCTTAAGGATTTATTTACCGATAGTAAGCTGGTATTGTTTGCAGCTATTAAGCTGTTGGTGATTCCGATTGCTGGGCTGTTCCTGTTACAGCAGTTCATTGCGGACGGTACGATTCTCACTGTGTGTCTGGTGATGCTTGGAACGCCGGTGGCAAGTATGACTGCTATGCTGGCGCAGCAGTATGATAGCAATTATGAGCTAGCTTCCAAGGGAGTTGCATTGACGACCATATTGTCGGTTGTGACGATCCCGCTGGTATCTGCAATTATGGGACTGTAATTTCCTTGCATTTCCGAGGGAAAGCATATTATAATACACTTTGACTGTGTGCAAAATACAGCGCACACATTGGAACACATAAGATAATGGATAGGATAAGATAGGTAAGAAAATATGAGTATATTAAATGTAGAACATTTGACACATGGTTTTGGTGATCGTGCGATTTTTGATGATGTATCCTTTCGTCTGTTAAAGGGAGAGCATATCGGTCTGGTAGGAGCCAATGGCGAGGGTAAGTCCACCTTTATGAACATCGTGACTGGAAAGCTGATGCCGGACGAAGGAAAAGTGGAGTGGGCGAAGAATGTCCGTGTTGGATATCTGGATCAGCATTCTACCCTGACGAAGGGCATGACCATTGAGAGCGTGTTAAAGTCAGCCTTTGCATGGCTTTTTGAGATGGAAGAGAAGATGAATCAGATCTGTGATTCCTTGGGAGAGGCAGATCCAGAGCAGATGGATGCCATGATGGAAGAACTTGGCGTGATTCAGGATACATTGACGATGCATGACTTCTATGTCATCGATGCGAAGGTGGAGGAAGTGGCAAGAGCACTTGGATTGTTGGAGCTTGGATTGGAACATGATGTCACAGATTTAAGTGGTGGACAGCGTATGAAGGTACTTCTGGCAAAGCTGCTTCTAGAGAAGCCGGATATCCTGCTTCTTGACGAGCCGACCAACTATCTGGATGCAGAGCATATTGCATGGTTGAAGCGTTATTTGCAGGAGTACGAGAATGCCTTTATTCTCATTTCCCATGATATTCCATTCTTAAATGATGTAATCAATATTATATATCATATGGAGAATCAGCGTCTCGACCGTTATGTGGGAGATTATGATAAGTTTCAGGAAGTATATGAGGTCAAGAAGTCACAGCTTGAGGCTGCTTACCGCAAACAGCAGCAGGAGATCAGTGAGCTTAAGGACTTTGTGGCTAGAAATAAAGCGAGAGTTGCCACCAGAAATATGGCGATGTCCCGTCAGAAGAAGTTAGACAAGATGGAGGTCATTGAACTGGCAGCGGAGCGTCCAAAGCCAGAGTTCTCCTTCCCAATGGGACGTACACCGGGCAAGTATGTATTTGAGACCAAGGGACTTGTGATTGGATATGATGAGCCGCTATCAAAGCCGCTGGATCTCGCCTTAGAGCGTGGACATAAGATCGCGTTGGTAGGCGCGAATGGTATCGGAAAGACCACACTGCTTAAGAGTATGCTTGGATTGATCCCATCATTGAAGGGAAGCGTAGAGCAGGGAGAGAACCTTGAAATCGGTTATTTTGAGCAGGAGATTAAGGGAGAGAACAAGAATACCTGTATTGAAGATATCTGGGAGGAATTCCCAGCATTTACCCAGTATGAGGTACGTGCGGCACTGGCAAGATGTGGACTGACCACCAAGCATATCGAGAGTCAGGTGCGTGTATTAAGTGGTGGTGAGCAGGCGAAAGTTCGTCTGTGCAAGCTGATGAACCGGAATACGAACGTACTGCTGTTAGACGAGCCGACTAACCATCTGGATGTGGATGCTAAGGATGAGTTAAAGCGGGCATTGAAGGAATACCGTGGTACCGTGCTTCTCATTTGTCATGAGCCGGAGTTCTATCAGGATATTGTAAACGAGGTATGGGACTGCTCTAAGTGGACGACCAAGATTCTCTAGGAAGGGGGCATTTTCATGCGCCTGGCATACTGTGATGACGAGGAAATACAGTTAGAATATGTGCAAAAGCTTGCAGAGACTTGGGCGTCCCGTTATGGAGAGCCCATGACATATCTGGCATATAAGAGTGCCAAGGAACTTTTATTTGAAAATATGGACAGTTATCCCTTTGATTTGCTGATATTAGATATCGATATGGACGGGATGAACGGCATGGAACTTGCCCATAAGATCAGGGAAAAGGATGCCATGTTGCCGATACTTTTTCTGACGAACCGCAAGGAGTATGTCTTTGAGGGCTACGAGGTGCAAGCACTTCGATATTTGTTAAAGCCATTGGATGAAGAAAAATTGTTTCCGATATTGGATGAATTGTGCACTATGGAAAAGAAAGAAAAGGAATATGTGATTCTTTCCATAGCAGGAGAAAATATCAAGCTTGAGCAGGATGAAATTCTTTATGTGGAAGTCAATCGCCATTATCTGATGATACATACTGCGAAGGATGTTTATGAAGTAAAAATGTCTTTGGCTGAGATGTCAGAGACATTGACAGATGCATTTGTAGCTACCCACCGCAGTTTTATGGTCAATCTAGAGCATGTAGAACGGGTCATGCGCACGGAGTGTCTGCTGTCGGATGGCAGCAGTGTTCCAATCAGCAGGAATTGTTATAAGGCAGTCAATGAGGCATTTATTCGTAACTATTCAGTGCCCTTATAGTTACGATGCCAAAATCCATTAATATTTGCTTCGCAAAAGGATTTTGGCACACTTGAATCACATTCATACGGTCAGCGCAGTAAATGCGCAGACCTACGGAATAGTTACATTTATTCAATATTATTATCGTTAAGATAGGGATGGGGAATGATTCAGATGAGGATTCCATTTTGGACGAAATATCTAGAAAAAAAGAATATTGAGTATCAGAATCAGCTTTTGGAGCGTCAAGTACAGGAAGTCCAGAATATCTATCTGACGATGCGGGGATGGAGGCACGATTACCATAATCACCTGCAATCGATGAAAGCCTATGTGAAGATGGGGCAATACGATAGATTAGAAGAGTACTTAGGGCTGTTGGAACAGGATTTAGATCAGGTAAATCAATTGATTGAGTCAGGCAATGTCAATCTGGATGCAATCCTAAATTCTAAGATATCACTGGCACAAAAAAATGGGATTGATGTGGACTATAAGGCGACCTGCCCACCGGAGCTGACCGTCAGTGATATCGATTTGTGTGCGCTGATTGGAAATTTGATCGATAATGCGGTGGAGGCATGTGAAAAGGTGGAAGAGCATCCCTTTATTCGTCTCTATATTGGAGTCTTAAAAAAGCAGCTCTACATATCGGTGACGAACTCCACCAGTGAGAGGATACGCAAGCTAGACCACGAATACATTACCACAAAGCGTGGCAATCACGGCCATGGATTAAAACGTATTAATTTGGTGGTGGAGAAGTATCAGGGATATATTAATCGGCAGAATGAGCCGGGAGTCTTCGTCACAGAAATCATGTTACCATTATAATATTACCATTTATGCACGGGAAATTACCTCTCGTGCATTTTTTTGTTGGATTTTTAGTGAAGTGTGGTATGGTAGTTCATGTCAGGAAGCGTAAATGCTAACTCGGATATTAGACATGACAAAGAGGAAAGAAAGGTACGAAAAATATGCAAGGAAAAAGAAGAGAGAGGAAGAGGTATTCCCTCTTTGGAAATTATAGCTTCCTTTATCATGAACTATGGAAGTATGATAAAAAAATCATTGGATTCTCTGTGATGGAGGTGTTATTTGCGGTGGCATCTTCCTTTGGATTGATGTTGATACCGACCTGTATTGTGGGAATGTTAGAGAGTGGTTTTGCATTTGGGGAGATGGCGATAGGCAGTCTGCTGCTCTGTGGTGTGTGCGGTATTTTGTGTGCGATAAGTACATATCTGAAAAACAGAAATGGATTTCAGTTCGTGGAATTTCGGTGCGGTCATATGGTACGCAAGCTGTTAAAAAAAGAGATGGACATGGATTATTTCCAGTTCGAAGACGAAAAGGTACAGCGCATGTTAAGAAATGCGGAAGCTGCATATGCAGGGAACTATCAGGGAATAGAAGGAATCTTCCATGCGGATGTGGAAGTGGCGATTGCTGGGATTGGAATGATTCTATATGCGGTTTTGATCAGTGGGGTGAATCCGTGGATCGTGCTGATGATGGTATTATTTTCTGCACTTCAGATGCTTAGTTTTTGTTATGCAGATCGATATGAATTAAAGCATCAGGAGAGCAAGGCACGACTTGAGGTGACGCAGAAATATTTGGATCAACAGGCGTATGATGTGGCAGTGGGAAAGGATGTCAGACTCTATCAGTTGGGAAACTGGCTGTCAGGACGGTATCGGGATGCAAATAAGAAATATCGTCAGCTTGTGGCAAAGGAAAAGGGCGTATATTATGTTCATGATTTGCTGGGAGCAGCATTTCAATTCATCCGGGATGTGGTCTGTTATGGATACTTGATCCATCTACTTCGAAATGGTATGCCGGTATCCCAGTTTGTGCTGTACACAGGAGTGATTACTGGATTTTCAGCCTATTTTTCGGAGATTACCCAAAATAGTATGCGTATTGCGCGATTCCAGAAATCTATAACTAAATTGCGGGAAACACTGGATATGGAGACGGTGTTCCATCATGGAGAGGGAGCAAAGATTAAGGATGAGGAGGAAACGATTGAGGTGGAATTTTCTCATGTCAGTTTCTCTTATCCGATGAGCGAGGATGGAAGCAAGATACTTGACGATATCAGTTTTAAGATAAAAAAGGGAGAAAAACTGGCGCTGGTGGGAATCAATGGTGCAGGAAAGACCACGTTAGTCAAGCTGATCTGTGGCTTTTACCGACCAACGGAGGGACATATCTATCTTAACGGAGTGGATATTACAGAATTAGATTTAGAGTCCTATTATAAAGATCTGGCGGTGGTTTTTCAGGATTCCTTTACCTATTCCTACTCTATTGCAGACAACATTTCCTGCTGCACAGAAGTGGATCGCAACGAGGAACGTTGTAGGGAAGTGTTAGAGCAGTCCGGGCTATGGGAGAAGATCGCCTCACTTCCAGAGCAAGAACAGACCTATCTGAATAAGGATGTGAAGGAGGAGGGAATCCGTCTTTCAGGGGGAGAGATGCAGAAGCTGTTATTGGCGAGGGCACTTTATAAGCAGTGTCGGTTACTTCTGCTGGATGAACCGACTGCGGCACTGGATGCGATTGCGGAGAATGAGATGTATGAGAAATATAAGGAACTGACAAAGGGGAAGACGACCCTGTTCATTTCACATCGTCTTGCATCTACACGGTTCTGTAATCGGATACTGTTTCTGGAACATGGCAGAATCAAGGAAGCTGGAACACATGAACAGTTGATGCAACAAAAAGGAAGCTATGCCGAAATGTTTGAGGTGCAGAGCAAGTATTATAAGGAAGAGGGAAAGGAGATGATGGAATATGAAGAAAAAGTGGATTGGGCGTGATATCATAGCATTTCTTAAGCTGATAGCAACAGACAACCGCAAAGTGGTGTGGATTCTTATATTGGGTGGACTTGCTAAGGCGACAGCTCCATTTCTGTCACTCTATTTTTCGGCAAGGATCTTAAATGAAATGATGGCAGGGGCATTTGATGACTGCGGAAAAAGCGCAGCATTGATGCTGATCTTAAGACTGATTCTTGGCGTTATCGAAAAAGCATGTGACCGTTGTGTGGATGCTGGGGAAGAAGGCTGTGAGCAGAGCATCAGACAGCGGATGGCTGCAAAGGCATTTGAACTGGAATATGAAGATTATGAGAAGCAGGAGACATTAGAGACGATTTGCCGAGCGAAGGTGGCGAGTATGGGAGTCGGGGGAATTGAGACGCAGGTGCGAATTCTCTATCTGCTTTTTGAGGAGATGTTTTCCATTCTTTATGCAGCAGTGTTCGTGGTGATTTTGTTTTTACAGGTGGGAGAGGGAGAATATCACTTCTTTACCTCCTACGGAGCGACTTTGATATTAGTCTTGCTGTATGTAGCAATTTTATGGATCAATCAGAAGATGGGAGACAGAAATTATCAATCCTTTTCTAGAATGCAAGAAAAAAATAATCACGCCAATGCGTTGGCAGGATATATCAATGGTGCGATTTGCGACGAAAAAAATGCCAAGGATGTGCGGGTATTTCAGATGCAGGATATATTGCTGGACAAGCATAGGGAGTTTACGAAGGAAAGCATGAAGGTATATTTGGAGTATGGCAAAGAATCGGGAAGAAATATGGGAATCATGGGATTTCTGAATCAGCTTGCTGCTGGAATTGCCTATGTGTTTGTGGGAGCAAAGGCGATCTATGGAAGCATCGGAATCGGAGATGTGCTGCTCTATGCCGGAGCGATCAACCAGTTGTTTGGAACTCTTGTGAGAATGGGAGAGGATGTCTATGAGTTCTCCTACCGCGCGGATATTATTAAGAACTTTGAGGAATTCATCAATCGTCCTGCTATGTCCTACGATGGTACTTTGCCGATCGAAAAGCGAGATGATGCCCGCTACGAATTTGAATTTCATGATGTGAGTTTTTCCTATTCTGGTCAGGGGGATGTGCTCAGTCATATTAACCTCAAATTCACCATCGGTGAGAAGGTGGCACTGGTGGGAAAAAACGGAGCTGGAAAGACTACACTAATCAAGTTGTTGTGTCGTCTGTATGAACCGACGGAAGGCTATATTACGTTAAATGGAATTGATATCCGCAAATACAATTATAAAGAATATACGAATGTTTTTTCCGTGGTATTTCAGGATTTCAATATCTTTTCCCTGCCGTTGGATGAAAACGTGGCAGCAGGAGAGGCGGTAGACGAGCAGTGTATTTGGGATGTATTGGAGAAGGTATCCTTGAAGGAAAGAGTAGAGAAGATGGAGCAAAATATCCATAGTCAGCTCTACAATAATAACGGAGCAGGAATCGATATTTCCGGCGGTGAAGCCCAGCGCCTTGCCATTGCAAGAGCACTTTATAAGGATGCCCCATTTGTGATACTGGATGAACCAACAGCAGCACTAGATCCTATCGCAGAAGCAGAGATTTACGAGAACTTTAATGAGATGGTGTCAGATAAGACTGCTATCTATATCTCACATCGCATGAGCAGCTGCAAGTTCTGTGACAGGATCGTAGTTTTGGATGCTGGTAAAATCGCGGAATCGGGAAATCACGAATCACTTTTAAAACAGCAGGGAATCTATGCCGAGCTTTACGAAACTCAGGCAAAGTATTACTGCAAGGCGGCTACTGTCTCGGTATAAAGCTATCAAAGATAAATAAATCAAAGTGCTTTCTAGCGGCTTCTAATTGTTCCTCGCTTTTGATCGTCCATGCTACGGATAAAGCGCCCAACCTTCTACATACCCGTCTGGATAAGTTGGAGGCATCGGAATGCTTATAGGCGATGAAATCCGGTCTTGTGGCGACGTTAGTCACAAGGTAGGAGAGCAGTAAGTAAAGGAACTTTCCATGGAACTTTTCTTCCTTCCAGTATTCCTCACAAAGCTGTCCACGAATGATGTCAGGACGATGCTTTTTGTACCAGAGCAGAGCCAGTGGATGGAAACATTCCATACAATATGTACCTTCGTAGGCACTAAGAAGTTCGTTACCAAGCTCACAGACCTTAGTCTGTGGCACATCAAGCTTATACTCGATAATCAGAGGAACTTTGCCATCTACGGTCTTTAACACCTCAGCAAAGGTAGGAATTGTGGCAGAGGAATTAGCCAGTTTTATCTGTTGCAATTCTTCCAGTGTGTAGTCCCATACGTTTCCATTTACGCCACACATACGCTTTAAGGTGGCATCATGGAATACCACTGGGATACCATCCTTAGAGAGCTGTACATCTAATTCAATACCGTATCCTGCATCCACAGCCCGCTTGAAAGCAGGGAGGGAATTCTCCGGTGCCTCGGAATCATTATCGAAGAGCCCACGGTGTGCGTAATGCACACCATAAAGTGGGGTACGATCTGGTTTGCCGAACATTCTTGGGGCGACCAGAAAGAGATATAGGATCGTTAAAGCAACCAAAATACTGAGAACAATCATGAAAATGTTCATATCAATAACCTTCTTTAACTATAAATTTGAAACATATTTTTATGTCTATGCATAGCATACACCGATTAATCATCTACGTCAAAGTTTTCCAAAGCGCTTTTCTTCTTCTGAGGTTTGGAATCTCCATGTTTTACCATGAGCATCGAGCAGAAGGCAAGGACAGAGAATATCACCGCGTATGGGAATAGGGTGCGGTAGGACACATGCTCTAACAGGAATCCAGACAGAATAGGTGTTACGACCTGAGCTGCCATGGAGAATGTGTAGTAGTAGCCAGTGTATTTTCCTACATCACCTGCGGAGGCGATAGAGACCACCATTGGCAGTGAATTGACACCGATGGCTGCCCACGCAAATCCGATGATTCCAAAGAAAATATTCATGGTAAAGTGATAGCTGTCATACAGTCCGGCACAGAAGAAACAGAATGCCAACAGTGCGACACCGATCAAGATGGTCTTTTTACGTCCAATCCGGCTGGAAATAGCACCGATTGGGATGTAACTGATAATTGCAGCTACGGTAGCCACCATCAGGCAGTCTGCGTATGCGCCGTGCTCTAAGCCCCACACGTGGGTGGCATAGCGGGAGAAGGCAGTGGTGACTGCATTGTAGGCGATGAACCACAGTGCGATAGACAGCAGCATGAAGACAAGACTTCTCTTAACATCCTTTGGTAGTGCAGTGGTGGTGCTTGATGTAGTCTCTGCGGTATCAGTCTCTTCCGGTTCTTCTGAAATAAGTTCTCTGTGAAGCTTCTTCTCCTTGATGGTAAGGAAAAGGATCGCAACACAGATTACCATAAAAAGTCCCACAGCGAGAAACAGTGGGAAATAATTCGGAGTCTCACCGTTACCCACCAATACTTTAATCATAATCAAGGAAAATACGCCGCCCAGAGCGCCCATCAGATTAATAACAGCATTGCCCTTGCTGAGCAGAGGCTTTGGCGTCAGATCTGGCATCAGGGCTACGGCTGGGGAACGGTAAAGTCCCATAGAAAGCAATGCAAAGAATAAGGCTACTACGAAAAGTACTAGATTCTTGCTGTTATCTGCTGTTGGAAGCAGCATTAGGAAGCAGAATGCCAATCCGGTTCCAGTCAGGATAAATGGCATACGCTTACCGATCGGAGTATCGACCTTGTCCGATAACGAACCAAAAAATGGAAGTAAAAAGAGAGCAAGGACGTTGTCAGCGGCCATAATGACACCAGTGACGGTCTCTCCAAGGTGGAACGTATTCTTGAGAATCAGAGGAATGACATTATCGTACATCTGCCAGAAAGCACTGATGGATAAAAATGCCAGTCCAATTAATATGGTGCGCTTATAATTTAGCTTCATGAAGATACCTCCATATAGAAAATTTGCCAGAGTATATCCGATCTTCAGGAACTCTGGCTTGATGTTACTTTCAGTATACATGATAATTTGCAAAAAGGAAATCATCCTGTGTAAAAGAAATGTAAAAACAATGTAAAACTGGCGGATGGAGCTTAAACAAATATTAAGTAAATTTGCTTTAAGTAATAAATAAAATTAGGTTAGCACCATGGGGCTAGATAAAGGAAAAAGGAAATATGTACAATAATATAGCCACTTTTTTAGTGGATTTTTTTTGGGTTTTTAGGTTGCAAAACCTAATAAAATAAAAATACAACCTAATATTCGGCTAAAATACACATTTATAAAAAGTTAAATTTGTAAAAATGAGCCAATGTGCAAAAAGGAAAAGCTGTGTTATCTTTAAACATACCGAGAGAGTAGACAAAGGAGAAGCTATTCTCAAAAACAAATTGTAAGGAGAGTAAGACATGAAGAAGAAGTTGAAAGCGTGGACACTATTATTGACTGCTTCGTTGTTTGTTTCTGGTGTCTATGGTGCATCACCAATGACCGTACAGGCACAAGAAGACGAATCAAACATCACAAGCTATGGGGATACAGGCAATGTGGATACTCCTGTGGCAGAAATTACAGATATGGCTCAGGCATATGGCAAAGACATTACTTTTGATTCTACGACTGATTGGAGCGATCAGGGTGAGCATAATATTGCACTGACTACCGCAGAAGCTCTGAATGAGGGGGCTTATGTGACTATGGATGTGCTGATACCAGAAAACGCAAGCTTTGAAGGTACGATCAAAGTACAGGGTGCAGCGAGAATCGGAAGCAACTGGACATGGACAGAGGCATCTAATATTCCGGAGCTTACGCTTGACAGCTTTAGTGAGGCAGTAGATGGATACCGCAGTGCAAGCATTCGATTTGATTTTGGAGATGGTGTAGAAAAGGACGTATTGGCACAGTATACCATTAAGCTGGCAGGCTATTACTGTGATTATTCTGGATCTATTTACGTTGAAAATATCAAGTTATACGATGTGCAGTCCTCCGGTGGAAGTGCAGC
This sequence comes from uncultured Roseburia sp., assembly GCA_964491235.1. Classification (GTDB taxonomy): domain Bacteria; phylum Bacillota; class Clostridia; order Lachnospirales; family Lachnospiraceae; genus Roseburia. The sequence continues at coordinate 53,788 of CAZBFN010000003.1, read as the reverse complement.
TCTTCCAGAGAAGAATCCGGCCGTCATTGATGATTTTGAAGATGGCAGCTGTGACGACTGGGTAAATGGTGGCACATGGCAGTACGATAATGGCATTGCCAACAGTGTTGTTGATTACAATGGTTCTAGAATGATGAAAGTCGACCTTGATTATACTGGTATGGGAAGCTATACCTGGAGTGAGGCGAAGCTCGAAAACAAGTTTTCAACAGCTTATGATATATCTGCTTATAATCTTTTGACCTTTGATTATTATTATCCGGCAGCATTCTCCGGCAGTAAGGTGAAGCTGTTCTCCAATTCTGGAATTAATAGTGAAGCAGAAATCACAGAAGTAGAGACATTGGCAGATGGTAATGTGAAGGCAACTGTACAGGTGAAATTCTCACCTTCTGGTAATGGTCTGGCAGACTTGACGATTGGTTTTGTGGGTGACAGCACTGAGTTTGTGGGCAGTGTCTATGTGGACAATATTACATTAAGTCAGTACAATGCAAACGGAGATTTTGTTGCGATTACTTCCGTACCAGGAACTGGTGCTGTGGCAGATATTTCCAAAGTTCCGTCTAGTGTAACACTGGCAGATGCAAAGGCTGATAATTCCGCGACAGCATTATATGCCTATCTGATTTCCTTAAGGGAAAGCGATCAGGTGCTTTTTGGACATGAAAATGATATTAATAAAATGGTAAGCAGTACTGCAACGGAAGGTGATGTAAAGGAAGTTACCGGAAGTCTGAGTGGTATTTATGGCATTGATACCCTGTCTTTGACGGGTGCAGAGCTTGGTCTGACAGATCAAGAAGTAGCTTTGAATACAGCTATTGCAAATAGTATTAAGGCAGCGGAGGGCGGTTCTATTATTTCCTTGTCCTCCCATATGCCGAATTTTACCAATGAAAAAATCACTGTAAATGCAGATGGTTCTTACAATTTTACTGCCTGCGACTTTTCAGAGTCAAAAGATGTATCAAACAACTGTGCAGAACTGATTCTGCCAGGTGGAGCATATAATGATAGATTTACCGCATATCTGGATATTATCGCAGAATATGCAAAGGCATTACAGGAAAAAGATATTCCAATCTTGTTCCGTCCTTATCATGAGAACACTGGCAGTTGGTTCTGGTGGGGCTCTGCTACAAGCGAGGAAACATACAAAAGCTTATGGCGTTATACACAGGAATATCTCCAGAGTCAGGGCGTACATAATATGATCTATGTATATTCTCCAAATGGTCCAGTGACCAGTGAGGCGGATTATCTGAAACGCTATCCTGGTGATGAATATGTGGATGTTCTGGCATTTGACTACTATGATGATTACAATAATTATCCTGCAACCTATGATGACAGTTTCTTCACCAGCTTGAGAACGACCTGTCAGGTGGTGAGTGGTTTGGCTGAAAAGAGAGGCAAGATTGCTGCTATCTCTGAGACCGGTGTTCGTGTGATGAAAAAGGATGGTTCCGATAACGAGGACCTGCTTGTAACAGGTAACCCTGTGGCAGGTCAGAACTGGTATCAGCAGGTCAATAACATCGCAGCAGAATGTGATATGCCTTACTGGCTCATATGGGCAAATTTTGGTGATACGAATTTCTATGTACCTTATAAGTACAGTGATACGCTTGGTCACGAAATGATTAATGAGTTCATTGATTTCTACAACAGTGATAATGCTATTTTCGGTAACGGAACGAATTTCTATGGCAAGATAGGAGCTGTTACGGGAAAGGGTTATACCAATGCACAGGGATATTTGATTGCACCTTTTGAATTAGCGACGATCAAGGAAGCGACAACTTTCCGCGCAAGTGTTAAGAATGCGACGAATGTTAGTTTTGTTGTAAGTAATTCTGATAACGGAAAGGAAATTACTTTGACAGCAAGCAAGGTGTCTGGCAGCACTGTAAACGAGTATGCAGCCGAGTTCACCGCAGACATGTTGAAGGAAATAGGTCTGACTGATACAGCGACGGTATCCTTGGTAGCAGATGGTACAGTGCTGGCAACAGTCAAGAATATCAGTCTTGGAAAAGACAAGGACATGGCGGCAGCAAACGTAATTGAGAATTTTGATTTCTATGCAGGCAGCGATGGATTATTGCAGAGTGCCTATGTAGAAAATTCTGCAGGAGGCTGTTCTTCTGACTTTACATTAAGTAAGGATAACAAGTCAGATGGTTCCTTCGGCGGTGCATTTCATTATAGTTTGAACACTGCCAAGAGTGAAGTGTGGACAGGACAGATCAAGACATTGGAGAACAATGATTTCTCTGCATACAATGCGATCACCATGTGGGTAAAACCGGATGGTATGGCACAGAAGGTGGTAATACAGTTAGCAGACAGTTCAGGTGAAGAGTTTGAAGTATATCTTACTGATTTTGTTCAGGGAACAGAGGCAAGCTATGTAACCATTCCATTTAGCTCTTTTGTAGGTAAGCAGAATGGAACTTTAAATACAGCAGAGATTACTAAGTTCGCAATTTGGTGTAACTCCATTATTCCAAAGGGACATACTGGTAACTGGACGGTGGATTCCGTGCTTTACTTCGATGGTATGCAAGCATTCGTTGCGGATGAAGAATTGCTGGCACAGGTGGACGAAAATGGCTTGATTTTCACTGAGAATTCTCCGATTGCAAGTGGATCGGAAATTGGACCAAACCCTGAAATGGAACCTGAAAGTGAGTATACCAATATATCATCTGAAAGTGGTTATAACTATTTTGATACAGTACCTATGGACGGAACGGCTGCAGTACTGGTAACAGTTAAACACATCAGTCGAGGTAATGATAAGAGCCGTGCGTTAGCACGCGAAGTCGAGAATGCTGTTTACGAGGAAGAGAGTGAAGAAATGATTGCGGATGCCAACGAGGAAGAAGTGTTGGCACAGATAGAAGAAAACGATGTGGTCTCAGCAGAGGAGTCTCCTGCTGTGGAGGAGGATGACTCTAGCGCTGGAAGAATTCCGGTGATTCCAATCGTGACAATAACGGTTCTTATGGGAGCAGCTTTGACAGGGCTTCTTTTACCGAAGAGTATAAAACTGCTCATTGGAGAAAAATTCCGACAGATATTTAAAGCAAGAAAGTAGATATTGCTTGACTTATAAAAAAAGAATGGATCTAAGGAATCCATTCTTTTTTTATAGAGTTCTATTATTTTGTAAGGAGCATCATGATCTTGTTGCTTCTTTCAACAAACTTGGTCATAGCGTCTACGGAAAGTGGCTGATTGGAGATCATAGCCAGATCGTAGAGCTGCTCACAGAACATAGGAACATTCTCAGAATCCTTGTTCTCAAAGATATATTTAACGAGAGCATTGTTGGCATTTAAAGTCAGAGTCTGGTCAGCAGCGAACATGCTCATATCCATAGCACCCATACCGTTCATAGCGTACATCTTCATCATATCCTGCATACGTCTGCCTTCCTCGGAGAGAGTAATGATGGAGGAGATGTTCTCGTTCTTTAACTTCTCTACCTTTACCGTGATCTTATCGTTATTCAATGCCTTCTTAAATACCTCTGTTAAAGCCTCAGTCTCAGCCTTCAACTCATCCTCACTGGTCTCGTCCTTTAAGGATTCTGTAAGGTCTGCATCGATACGCATGAACTTGTAGCTCTCGTTGCGCTGCTCTAACTGGGAGATGAAGGAAGTATCAATGTTGTGATCTAAGATAACAGCATCCATTCCCTGTTCCTTGAAGAGGTTGATGTACTGTCCCTGCTGTACCTTATCAGTAACATAATATACAATCTTGCGGTCGTCCTTTTCTTCCTCATCGGTGTTAGCAGCAGTATGGGATTCGATTGGATTGCCATCTGCATCTAAGACTTCTGCATCTGTACCTTCCTTTTCTTCTTCCTTTATGAGAAGCTCAGGAAGAGTGAGATACTTGTCGTCTAAGTTCTTGAACAGAATGTAATCGTTCATCTTGTCACAGAACTTCACATCCTTTAAGCAACCGAACTTGATGAATGGGCTGATATCATCCCAGTACTTTTCATAGCTTTCCTTCTCGGTCTTGCACATACCAATCAGCTTGTCAGCAACCTTCTTGGTGATGTACTCCTCGATCTTCTTAACAAAACCATCGTTCTGTAAAGCGGAACGGGATACGTTCAATGGCAGGTCAGGACAGTCGATAACACCCTTTAAGAGCATTAAGAACTCTGGGATAACTTCCTTGATATTGTCAGCGATAAATACCTGATTGTTATATAACTTAATAGTTCCCTCGATGGAATCGTACTCTGTGTTGATCTTAGGGAAGTAGAGGATACCCTTTAAGTTGAATGGGTAGTCCATATTCAGGTGAATCCAGAATAAAGGCTCCTTGTAATCTAAGAATACTTTGCGGTAGAAAGCCTTGTACTCTTCGTCAGTGCAGTCCTTTGGATTCTTGAGCCACAGTGGGTTGGTGTCATTCAATGGAACTGGACGCTTCACGATCTTGAGCTGATCCTTGGCAGGAGATACCTCGACCATTTCCTTTTCGCCGTTCTCATTCTCTTTTTCTTCCATCTTGGCTTCTTCGTGGATCTCTTCCACAACGATATCGGTATCTAACTTATCGGCTACATCGATGGTCTGATACTGTTCCTCTGCATTTGCCTTGGTCAGATAGATCTCTGTTGGCATGAAAGAGCAGTACTTCTCGATGATCTCTCTTGCACGGTACTCGTTTGCAAATTCTAAGCAATCCTCATTCAAGTGAAGGGTAATCTCAGTACCGATGGTATTCTTGGTGCCGTCTTCCATCTCATAGTCAGTACCGCCATCGCAAGTCCAGTGAACTGGAGTAGAACCTTCCTTATAAGATAAAGTATCGATCTCTACCTCGTCTGCTACCATGAAAGCAGAGTAGAAGCCCAGACCGAAATGACCGATGATCTGGTCGTCTGTGGACTTATCCTTGTACTTCTCGATGAAATCAGTAGCACCAGAAAATGCGATCTGGCAGATGTATTCCTCTACTTCATCAGCCGTCATACCAAGACCATTATCGATGAACTTTAATGTCTTATCCTCTGGATTGACGATAACTTTCATCTTTGCCTTAAAATCGGCTGGCAGAGAATATTCGCCCATCATATCTAACTTCTTTAACTTAGTGATAGCATCGCAGCCGTTACTGATCAGCTCGCGGTAGAAAATATCGTGGTCAGAATACAACCACTTCTTAATAATAGGAAAGAGATTATCACTGTCAATTGAAAGACTTCCATGTTTGTTTGCCATAATACAACACTCCTTTATAAAAAATAATTATGTACGAATATGTAGAGCGGTGCGCTTCCTGCAATGGAGCAGTCGCCGTTTACCTCATGAATAAAATATTATAACCGTAAATTTCAAAAGTCAATAGAAAATTAGCACTCTTTTTGGATGAGTGCTAACAATTTGCGGAAAACCTAGAAAAAATAGGGCTTTGGAGAATTATTAAAAGTTTATAAAGTGCCAAATAGGAAAGCATCTTATCGCCTTGGACTTCTTGCCGAAGGAGTGAATTCGTATTATACTAGGGTTATTAAAAGAAACAGAGGGATTCTTATGATATTACTTCGAGCCGATCAGCAGTTAAAAGATACATTTGAAAAGTTGATTACTACGATGAAGATACCAGTAGCATGGAATGGTATCTTTGTAGTCATTGATAATTATATTATTTTACAGGGAGAAGTGCGCTCCCTGTTTTTTCATTTTGATACGAAAAAGGTTGCTACGAATATTATCGATGTGCCGATTCCAGAGGAGGAAGCCACCGATATTGCAGGAAATATCCGGGTGCGGAATGCAATCAACATGGTGCTTTACGCCTTTGGAAAATGGGGGACAATAAAGGGCGTCCGTGTGGATAAGAATTGGGAGCAGCTGAATCAATTGTTTTCAGGGATTATGAAGGAGTATGGAGCAGAGCCGGAATATACCACAGAGTATATGCGTTTTTATCGTGGAGGAATCCGTATTACCTATGAAGATTTGATTCAGATGGCGATCGAGTATCAGGATGAGATGGCAGAGGAGGAAGAGAAGGGAGGAAGCCGTGGACTCTGGCGCAAGATCATATGGAAAAAGAAGCAGGTGGCATTTGAGAAGGTGGAGACCACTGTGGATGAGCGTAAGAGTGGACGTATTGGCAATAACTTTTACCTAGTGGGATATCTGTGCCCATCTTGCGGTGAGAAACTGCATATGGTGGTGTATCCAAGGGGGAAGGAATTCCGTATTGAGACAGAGGAGGGAGGTGTTATTTTGGCGCGGGCGGCGACCTGTGCAGAATGTCACAGTTTTTATACACCTAGACCGAAGCGTTTGTTTGTAGAAGGAGACATGTATACCATGCCATTCGGAGACGATGAAGATGCTTATGAAGATTATCTGGAGCTTTTAGGCAGAAACGGAGACCGGGTGTCGAATTATCGATGCAATGAGTATGCAGATGGCAGAAAGATGCAGGAAGAGGAAGCGGATGCGGTGGCAGAGGAGCCGTTGGAGGAACTTTGCAACTATCTGCCGGAGCTTTCTGATATGGAATTGCGCAAGATAGAAGCCCGCATCGAGGAGGGATTCTATCCAGAGGAAAGTATCCGAAAATATGAAGGTAAGGTGCGGGAGCAGAGCGAGAGCCGCCGCAATGCGCGTGTACAGAAGCGTGGAATTGGTCTGGTGCAGAGCAAAGAAGAAAAAGCCAGCCGACAGGGCAGGGGATTACTGCGAGAATGGGATGATGCAAAGGCACAGGGAAGAGATAGCGAGAACGGTCAGTCGGGCAGTGCAGTGTCAAACATCCAGTCGGGCAGCATGGCAAACACAGGAGATGGAGGGGCAACAAACATCCAGTCGGGCAGTGCGACAGCCAGTGGTCAATCGGGCAGTGCGGCAGCCAGTGGTCAGTCGGGCAGTGCGACGGAGTCCAGTCAGGCTAATCGCACAGGAGCGAATCAGGAGAATGACATTATCTTATCCCCTCAGGAGCGGGAAGAAGCTAGGAGCAAGTATGATGCTAGAATGGAGGTCTTAGACCGATATTCAGAGCGTCAGCTTAAGGAGTTAAAGAATCAGCTGGAGCGGGAACGTAAGCTTTTGCCGGAGGAAAAGCAGGCGTATATCAAGCAGGTGGAGAAGAAAATTGCCAAGGAACAGATTGCAAAGCTGACTGAGAAGGTCGATGCCTGTCAGGGAAAGAATTATGTCCTGATGAAGCGGGTATTAGAGGAAGTAGAGCAGGCGGCAATTCCTGCGGAGGAAAAGCAGTCATTGTTGGAGAAACTAAGGGAGTGGAAGCGAACTCAGGCACAGCAGGAAGTAAAGCAGCTGATGGATAAGATGCCTCCTAATATGGATAGAGGACAATATAAGCAGTTCATAGAGCGAATCCGAGCTTATGAGGAGGTGGATCTATCCCCTTATGAGGAAAAGCTTAGGGATAGAAGAGAGGCGGCAGAGAAGCAGGAAATTGCCAATGTGGTAAAGCGTGCAAGGAAGATCAGCAGAGAGGATATGATGGAGCTGAAGACAAAGCTGACGGAGGGAGATTTTCTGCCGGAATTGGTATTGCCTTATCTGGAAAAAATTGAGGATAAGATACGCCAGTTAGATGCGGAGGCAATCGAACTGATCTGTCCGAATCCGATGGAGATGACTTTTGCCGAGGGAATAGCGGCATATGAGCAGATAGAAGCGGGAGATTTCTTGCCAGAGTTAAAGACAGATGCTCTAAAGATGCTGACAAAGCGTCTGGCAAAGTTAAAGACGGATGAGTGTGAGCTTTTAGTTCAAAAGCTACGAGAGGAAATGGAAGAGGCAGGTGTTTTAGAGAATGACAGACATCATTTCTATCCGGCTAGAAAGGTATTGCTACATCAGAATGTGCCAGAGGAAGTGGAAGTAATTGACTTTGCCATGGCTTCCTATGCATCTGAAAAGGGATTGTTTGAATATCCGATTCTTGTGGTGGATGTTACCCGTAATAGAACGGGCAAGGAGGGTATGATCTTAACACCAGATCATCTGTATATCAGCACATTGGTGAACGCCTATGGAGTTCCAATAGCTTCCATTGCAGGAATCAGTGCTTCTACGGGACTTTTGAATAAGGGCTTGTATCTTCAGCAGAGAAATGGTGAGAAGATGAAGATTCCTTACGCAGTGGAGACCAAGGAATTACCACTTTTAGCAAAGGTGCTGGATGAGTTTGTTCGCTATTTGCAGGAGAAGCCAGATTCCAGAAATCTGACTTATCTGGCGAAGGAGAAGCATGATACGATATGCTGCTTCCGCTGCGGCTACATTTACAAAGGTGACGGTGCTTGCCCGAAGTGTGGCTACCAGAATAATGAATAGCTGGAATGGGACAGGAGCAGTTCTACATAAGATATATGGATGATGTAAATATTGGATGATGCTATGCAGAATGGTTGGAAAAAGGCACTGGGAATCGCTATGTTATTCTTCGCAACGTTCCTATTTGGCTGGCAGATCGCCAGGTGGCGTCAAGGCACTGCTGTTGATACGATGAGCTCTCTTCAGACACAGGCGGAGAATTGGGGGCTTGGCTTTGGGGCGGAAGGCACGCAGCCCACAGGTACGGTCAGTGCGCAGGAATTAAAGCAGTATGATGCTTATTATGTGGGAGACAAAGAGGAAAAGGTGATATACCTTACTTTTGATTGCGGATACGAAAATGGCAATACAGAAGCGATTCTGGATGCATTAAAGAAGCATAATGCCCCAGCAACCTTTTTTGTGGTGGGACATTTTCTGGAGACGGCACCGGATATCGCTAAGAGAATGGCGGCAGAGGGTCATACGGTGGGAAATCACACCTATCATCATCCCGATATGTCTTCCATCGCAGATATTACCTCTTTTCAGAAGGAATTGGATGATACTTCCAATCTGTATAAGGAGATTACAGGACAGGAGATGGCGAAGTATTATAGACCACCACAGGGAAAGTATAGTACAGAGAATCTTGAGATGGCAAAGGAACTGGGCTATGACACTTTTTTCTGGAGTCTTGCCTATGTAGACTGGAACGTGGATGCACAGCCCACGAAGGATGAGGCTTTTGATAAGTTACTTAGCCGAATTCATCCTGGAGCCATCGTGTTATTACATAGTACGTCAAAGACCAATGGGGAGATCTTGGATGAACTGCTCACCAAATGGGAGGAGATGGGATATACCTTTAAGCCATTAAGTGAGCTGGTCTAATTCATCAGAATTCGTCTGGTATTTTCGTTGACTTTTTCGGAAAGTCTAGCATATTCCACCAATTCTTCCTCTGTAAAATCGGCAAAGCGGGCATTGTCAAAATCGCTCTGCACGGAGGAAAGAGCTGGCAGCAGCTCCTTGGCAGCAGGAAGAAGCTCGATGCGCAGGTACTTTTCGCTGCCTTTGCGTGTGGCAGTAGAGGTAGCCTCTTTGATATCCTGATTGGTGTTGCGCTTGTTACGGCTTGTTTTCTCCTTTTGCTCCTTGATTTCTGTTATGCGGATATAGTTTCTGGAGGTCAGCTTTTGCAGGGACATAGAAAGGCTGTTTCTGGATAACCCAGTGAAGTCTGCTAATTCCTTGCGACTGCGCAGTGTGGTCGTCTGGCTGAGATAGAGTAGCAGTGTGACATCCTTTAATGTCAGGTCGTAACGCAATGCTACGATCTCCAAGTAGCGGTCGAGCAGCTTGCGGCTGCGGTAGATCTCAGTGAGAATGCCCTCGCCAGTAACTGCCTCAGGATAGACATTATTTCGCTCGTCGCCAAGCTTTGAGACGCCCGGAAGCAGGGAAGGAAGAACGCTTCCATCTCCGGCGGCATCTACGAAGAAGCGGTAGACTGACAGCTTCTTTTTCTCGTAATCCTTCTCATCATAGACATTTTTATAGAAATTATTGTAGTATTCAAAGACCATCAACTTCATTTTGATGGTCTTATTTATGCTCATTCCCTGACTGGAGACAAGGGAGCCTTTGGTCTTTACATAGTAGTAGATTGGTGCCTGTAATGCGTAGAAGACCTCTGCGTGGAGGATGTATTCCAGATTAAAAAGGAAGTCCTCACACCAGCTTACGGATTCATCCATGCGCAGGTTGTATTTCTCGACTAAATCTCTACGATAGAGCTTATTCCAAAGCACTCCATAATAGAAATCAGCAGGATTTTCCATCATGTGCTCGGCGAATTCCTCTCTTGTCAGTATGCCATCATCCTCGATATCACCCTTGTGGGAGACACGCTCGCCCACCACTCGGTAAAAGTCGGAGATGACCAGATCGCAGTGATGCTCTGTGGCAGCCCGAACTAGCAGCTTAGTGGCATCTGGTGTGATCCAGTCGTCGCTGTCAAGGAACTGAAGATAAGTGCCGGTTGCTTGACTGATGGCAACATTTCTGGTATCTGAGACACCGGTGTTTTCCTTATGTATGACACAGACGCGGGAATCCTTGGCGGCATATTCGTCGCAGATGTCACCAGAACTATCCTTACTTCCGTCATCGGCAAGAATCAATTCAAAGTCGGTATATTCCTGACTAAGAACGCTATCAATACAGCGTCTAATGTATTTTTCTGCATTATAGATAGGTACGATAATGCTTACAGTTGGCTTCATGGTATGACCTCCCAATTTTTGCTCTTCCTTTCATCATAACTTTCTTTGGAAAAATTTGCAATGTGGATTCTGTGTAGCGGTGCTTTTTGGTGAAAATTGTTTTTGGAGAAATAGTATTGCATTTGTTTGCTATGTGTGATAATTTAGGAATAATTATTTGAAAAAGCACGAAAAGTCAGAATGTTGGCAGACAAAAGAGGAGGACGGAAGCTTATGAAAAAGGAAAATCCTGTATACACCATAGTTCGGATCGAAGAACCGGATTTTGGCTGTGAGGGACGAGGCGAAAATGAAGTGATTACCGATAAAGTATTTCTTAAAGATGAGGACGGCGCAATCAGCAGTGTGGATATGGAAGAAAAGCTAGTCTGGCAGCGGGGGCTTGATGAGGGGATGCAGGTGTCTTTGGATGGAAAGGGCAAATTGTTCGCACAGTTGGAAACGAAAAGGCTCATTTTAAGACCATGGCGGATGGATGATGCAGAAGATCTGTATGCGTATGCGTCTTCTACTAAGGTTGGTCCAATGGCAGGATGGAAACCGCATGATAATATAGAAGAATCAAAACAGATATTGGAAATGTTTGTGAATGATGGGGATACATGGGCGATTGAATGGAAAGAAAACCATAAGGTCATTGGATCAATTGGATTACATCAAAGCAAGATGGCTGATATTGAATATGACCGGGAATTAGGATATGTGCTTTCGGAGGATTACTGGGGACAGGGAATCATACCAGAAGCAGCAGAGCGAATCAAGCAGTTTGCATTTGAGAATTTAAAAATCAGTAGGTTGCTGGTGGAACATTTTGATTTTAATAATCAGTCAAAACGAGTGATTGAAAAGTTGGGTTTTCCTTATTTGAAGCATGTGTGTAATAGAGCGAAGCGATATGATGGTGTGGTATTGGATGAGGAAGTGTATCTTATGACAAGAGATGACTTTTTGAAACAGATGGAAACTAGGAATTGCTAGGTGGTAGATTAAATGATATAATAAAAAATTGGGGAAAGGGAGGAAAGAGGATGATTATTAAACCAAAAGCAAAGAATTTTATTTGTACTACTGCACATCCAGAAGGATGTAAGGAAAGCGTATATCAGCAAATACAGTATATAAAGAGCCGACCAAAGACAAATACCAAGCAGCGTACCTTAGTGATTGGTTCCTCTACTGGATATGGATTAGCTTCCCGTATCTGTGCTGCATGGTCAGATGGTGCACCGACGATTGGTGTCTGCTTTGAGAAGCCAGCAACAGGTAACCGTACTGCAACAGCCGGATGGTACAATACAGTAGCATTTGAAGAGTATGCAAAAGAGGAAGGATTATATGCCAAGACGATCATCGGGGATGCTTATTCCACTCAGGTAAAAGAAGACGTGATGAAGATGATTCGTGAAGATTTAGGACAGATCGACCTGTTGGTATATTCCCTGGCAGCACCACGTCGTACTATGCCAGATGGAACTATGTATACATCCGCATTAAAGACAGTAGGAGAGCCATTTACCAGCAAGAGTCTTGATTTAGAGAAGCGTATTCTGACAGAAAAGACAGTAAATCCGGCAAATGAGCAGGAGATCGAGTCTACGATCCGCGTTATGGGTGGAGAGGACTGGAGCGATTGGATTCATGCGTTAAAGGATGCAAATCTGTTATCAGAGAATGCCCGTACTGTGGCATATTCCTATATTGGACCAGAGATGACTTATCCGATTTATAAGGAAGGAACCATTGGACAGGCGAAGAACCATCTTTATGATACTGCGGTGAAGCTGAGTGCAGAGGGTGTTCCTGCTTATGTATCCGTGAATAAGGCAGTAGTGACACAGTCAAGTTCTGCAATTCCAGCAGTTCCACTTTATATCTCTATTCTGTATCATGTGATGAAGGAGACTGGAACACACGAGAATACTATTGAGCAGATGTATCGTCTGTGGAATGAGTATCTGTTAAAGGAAGAGCCAGCTACCGATATTCCTAACAGAATCCGTCTGGATGATCTTGAGATGCGTCCTGATATTCAGGAAAAGGTAATTGAGTACTGGAATTTGATTACAGATGAGAACTTAGAAGAGTATGCAGATATCGCAGGATATTGGAAAGACTTCTATCAGATGTTTGGATTTGAACATGAAGCAATCGATTATGAGCAGGATATTGAGGCAGATCGCAAGATCCCAAGCATGCCAGAAGAAGCGTAAGAGTATATGGATTTAAGAAAAGGACAATCAGTTCGTGAACTGGTTGTCCTTTTTGGGCAATGAGCCGGGTGAGAAGAGTCCTAGAAGGGATATTATGCAGAAGATAAAAACAGGTAATATGATTTACCAGATAAGAAAGTCGAAACAAATATCAGGAAGAAAATTGTGTGCAGGGATTTGTTCTTTGGCGGCATTATCGAAATATGAATGTGGAGAAAGAACGCCGGATGGTCTGTTGTTTCATTATTTTATGCAGCGGATGGGAATGGCACCGGATGATTTTGCAGTACTGCTGTCGGAGGAGGAATATCAGTATTATATTTGGAAAGAAAAAATGATTTCTGCCATACAGAACAGGGAGTGGGAGACGGCAGAAAGTCTGCTTCACAGTGAGGAGGCGATGAACAGAAGCTGTAATGAGAAAATTCAGAAGCAGTTTTATTTTTATGCAGCTTCGGTTTATACGGAATGGGCAGAAAAAAATTACAAACTTTCGATACAGTTTTTGAAAGAGGCCGTGCAGCAGACGGTACCGGATTTTTTAGATAATGATTTTTCGGAATATCAGTTAAGTACGATGGAAATCCAACTGATTGTCATGTATTTCTATAAAGGTGGGCAGCAGCGTTTTATTTCCTCAAATGAAGTATATGTGAAATTATGTTCTCTTCTTTCTTATGCAAGGAACAGGGATTTTGATAAAAGGGAATGTGTACGGTTAATATCGGAAATTACCTGTGCAATATTGAATGTCTGTAAAGAACAGATGAATGTATGGGAGAGACTGTCAATGGAAGAAGAAGCCGTCAAGCTATTGAAGGAAAGCTATAAAATGTATCATTTGCCAGAGTTATTACGGTTTTATGTAGATGATTTAGTTGAGACAGACAGGGAGAAAGCCCAAATTTATGAGAGACAGTATCAGGTATTTTTGCAGGTGTATGAGGATAATGGGTATGATCCGCAGTTTCAGCCGGAACTGATTTTTGACCGCACAAGCCAGGTGTATTTATTAGATGAATATATGCGTTCTTACCGAGAAATTAGCGGTATGACGCAGGAGCAGGCGAGTGAAGGTATTTGTGCGCCGGAGACGTACTCGAGAATTGAGACAGGAAAAAGAGTACCACGTCCGAAAGCAAGGGAGGCTTTGCTGGAACGATTGGGGATTAGCTGGGGATATTTTAGGGGAGATTTGGAGACAACGGACTATACAGCATTAGAATTGCTTAACAGATATCGGCAGGAAGCAGCAAGAAACAGATGGCAGGAGGCGGAAGGCTGCGTAAGGGAGTTAAAGTGGAAACTGGATATGGAGAGTGTGAATAATCGGCAGTATATTGGTATGATGGAAAATCATCTTGCATATTTTACCGGAAGGATGACTGCGCAGGAAATTTATGAGAGAGACAAGGAATTGTTGGAATTATCGATTGCGGAAGAGCAATTGGATAAGACAGATATTTATTATTTTTCGAGGATTGAGATTTTACTGCATACGCATATCGCTAATATTTTAAATGATATGGGAAGAAAGCAGGAGGCAATTGAATTATTAGAGAGGTTATTGAGAAAGACGGAGAAAAGCGCTGTGGAAATAGAATATTGGTGGCATGGAATGAATGCAACAATATTTAATCTGGCGAATATGCTTTCGGATATAGGAAGGTGTGAGGAAGCGTTAGCGTATATGGAGCGTTTTACTGACAAGTGCATGAAAATGTATGATGGCAAATTTTTAGGATGTGCAATAGGTGAAAGAGGATATGATTTGGAGCATCTGGGTAATACAAATTCAGAAATTTGCAAAAGAATGTATGAACAAGTAGTTTATATGATGGATTTCTATGAAATGGAAAGGCATTGTAATATTATAAAAAAATATTATGAAAAGTACTATGATCCTGAAAAGAAGTGGTATGGGAAGTGATTTAATTCCTAGTAAAAGGAAAAAGTCCATGACGTTTTCGAAAATTATTTTTTCCGGAAACGTCATGGACTTTTAATGCTTGATGAGGCAAAATTGCAAAAAGAGGTTATGAACTTTAGGGTATGGTATGGAGAGAAATACAGATGAAGCAATTATTTAGAAATAATAGAGATTTTAGATTTTTTTGGGTCGCAAGTAGTATATCAACACTTGGTGATTTTGTAGATGATATTGCATTTGCACAGTTAGTTTATTTTGTGACACAATCAACCCTTCTTACCAGTTATGTGTTTGCAATTAAAGTTATATTTACTTTTTTAAGCACACTTACTTCCGCATACGTGGATAGACATAATAAGAAAAAAATATTGATTTTTACATCTGCGGGACAAGGAGTAATATTATTGATCCTGTTGGGACTATTTTATAGTGATTTGCTGAATGCGCATATTCTAATTATTTTTGTAACGATACAAACTCTTTTTAGCACATTTAGTGGTCCTGCTCAGAATGCAATTTTATCGTGCATAGTTGCAAAGGAAGATATGGTAAGTGCTCGTTCATCACTAAATATATTTATGCGTTTTATTGAGATTTTTTCTTACATATGTGCAGGGGCATTAATTGCATTAATAGGTATTGGAGGAGCAATTTTATTAGATAGCATTACCTTTTTTGTATCTGCAATTATAATGTTTTTCGTTAATAATGAAGAAGAAAGTAATCAAAAGTTTGATTCCGCAAAAGATTTCTTTGAAGATGTAAGAGAAGGATTTCATTTTGTTATAAGCCAAAAGAAAGTATATAGTATACTGATTGTTACTTTTTTGGGTAATATGCTGACATCACCGGTGGAGGGGCTGATGCCGGCATATTTTACGCAAGGAGAATATGAAAGTTATACTTATGCTTCTTTTATGGTTGGAATAGCAGCAGGTGGGATTGCTGGCACATGGATTTTAACTAAGTTACAAAAAAAATTAAAGAATGAAAAACTATTTGCATTTGGATTTTTGCTAGGTGCAGTAGGGTTGGGCATGTTATATATGAATAATGTTGTTTGTGTATATTTTTCATCGTTGTTTATTGGGGCATCTTTTGGATTTGTATCTGTTTTAAACGCAACTATTTTGCAGCTTGCAACGCCAAATGGGATGATAGCAAGGGTTTTTAGTATATTTAAGTGCGTTTCTTTTATTGCAAGTCCTATTGGAATTGTTGGAGCCGGATTTTTGGGAGAATTTCTTGATATGGCGAAGGTTTTTACAATATTAGCTATATTGTTGTTCCTTACGGCTGTATTAACATTAAAGATTGTAAAAGATTCGGATAAAAATGCGATTTCTTAAATTTATTAAAAGATTGAATGCGACTTGTTATGAAAAAATGGATTGTTATAGATAAAACAAGGGCTGGGAGCTCACATAGGAGCTTCCAGCCCATCATTTTATATGTAACTTCAATTATGAATTCTGCAGGTTCTTATTTGCAGTAGAAAGCATCAGCTTGATACGGTTCAGCTGATTTACCTCACTTGCACCTGGATCGTAGTCGATGGCTACGATATTGGACTGTGGGTAGCGGTGACGCAATTCCTTGATAACACCCTTTCCAACTACGTGGTTTGGCAGGCAGGCGAATGGCTGCGTGCAGACGATATTTGGTGTTCCAGTGTGGATCAACTCTAACATCTCACCAGTTAAGAACCAGCCTTCACCCGTCTGATTTCCTTCGGATACGATATCTCTTGCATACTTTGCAAGGTCATCAATATGAGCAGGTGCATCAAAGTGCTTACTCTTTTCTAATTCATCTCTAGCGGCACTTCTTAACCACTCAAAGAAATTGATTCCAAGTCTTCCCATACGCTTGGACTTCTTGCTCATTCCAAGATTATCTGCTTTAAAGCCAGTGTTGTAGAAGCAGTAGAGCAGGAAGTCTGTAAGGTCAGGTACCACAGCCTCAGCACCCTCAGCTTCCAGTAAGTCTACCAGATAATTATTGGCAGCTGGATGGAACTTAACTAAGATCTCACCTACCACACCAACTCTTGGCTTCTTTACATCGATACGCTCCAAGCTATCAAAGTCGCGGATGATCTGACGGCACATCTTCTTGAACTTGCGGTGGGAAAGCATCTTCTTCTGGCTGACGAACTCGATGACTTCCTTTTTCCACTTCTCATGTAATGCGTTGGTAGAACCAGGCACTGCTTCGTAAGGGCGGGTGCGGTATACACAGCGAAGGAAGATATCTCCAAATACCAATGCATATAATCCGTGCTGAGCCAAGGATGGAGTGAACTTAAATCCTGGGTTTGACTCCAAACCGCTTAGATTCAGCGAGATAACTGGAACATCTGGGTATCCAGCCTTTTCCAAAGCACGGCGGATAAAGCCGATATAGTTGCTGGCACGACATCCACCACCAGTCTGGGAGATTACAATGGCAGTCTTTGTCATATCGTAATCGCCGGACATGACAGCAGCCATTAACTGACCAACTACGATTAAGGATGGATAACATGCATCGTTATTAACATACTTTAGACCAACATCCACACAGGTACGGCTTGGAACATCTGGAACTACCAGATTATAACCAGCAGTCTGGAATGCAGGCTCTAATAAATCAAAATGAATAGGTGACATCTGAGGGCAGAGAATAGTGTAATTCTCACGCATCTCCTCGGTAAATATCACACGCTCATAATTAGCTGGAACGATGGTGCGCTTGGTCTGCTTCTTCTCACGAACACGGATCGCAGAGAGCAGTGAACGGATACGGATTCTGGCAGCACCTAAGTTGTTTACCTCGTCAATTTTCAGGCAGGTATAGATCTTGCCAGACTTGGATAAGATGTCATTTACCGCATCTGTGGTAACTGCATCCAGACCACATCCGAAGGAGTTCAGCTGAATCAGATCCAGATCGTCTCTTGTCTTTACATAGTTAGCAGCAGCGTACAGTCTGGAGTGGTACATCCACTGATCCATAACGATAAGTGGGCGTTCTACCTCCTGTAAGTGGGAGATGGAATCCTCTGTCAGTACAGCGATGCCGTAGGAGTTGATCAACTCTGGAATACCATGGTTGATCTCTGGGTCAATGTGGTAAGGACGTCCTGCAAGGACGATACCGCGCTTGCCATTCTCCTCCATATACTTTAAGACTTCTTCGCCTTTCTGCTGCATCTCCATACGAACAACAGCGAGTTCTTTCCAAGCCTCGGATACCGCATCGCGTACTTCTGATTCGGATACATTGTAGTCTGCATTGCAGAAGGTCTTAATCAACTGTGAAGAAAGAGTATCTTCACTTGCAAAGGACATGAATGGGTTCAAGAACTTCATCTGTCCTGTGGTGATCTCATCCACGTTATTCTTGATGTTTTCTGCATAAGAAGTAACGATTGGACAGTTATAGTGATTGTTGGAATCTGGGAACTCATTTCTCTCATATGGGATACATGGGTAGAAGATGAAGTCCACATTCTGATGAATCAGCCATGATACATGTCCGTGGGCAAGCTTTGCAGGGTAGCACTCAGACTCACTAGGGATGGAGTCGATACCCAGCTCATAAATCTTTCTGGTAGACTGTGGTGACAATACGACACGGAAGCCTAACTTCTTAAAGAAGGTAGCCCAGAATGGATAGTTCTCATATATATTCAGAACTCTTGGAATACCTACGGTACCGCGGGCAGCTTCCTCTGCGGTCAATGGCTCATAGTCAAACAGTCGCTTGTTCTTATATTCAAATAAGTTTGGTACGTTTTCCTTGTTCTTTTCCTTGCCTAGGCCTCGCTCACAACGGTTACCAGTGATATACTGTCGGTTGCCGGAGAAGCGGTTGATGGTAAGGAGACAGTGGTTCGTACAACCCTGACATCTGGTCAACTTGGTCTCGAAGGTCAGCTCAGTGATCTCCTCGATGGAGAGCATGGTGCTCTTGTAATCAGCCTCATGACGCTCCCTTGCGATTAAGGCAGCACCGAAAGCACCCATGATACCTGCGATGTCTGGTCTGACACATTCGCAACCAGAAATCTTCTCAAAACTTCTAAGAACGGCATCATTGTAGAATGTACCACCCTGTACAACAATGTTCTGACCAAGATCCTTAGCATCGGAGAGCTTGATGACCTTAAACAATGCATTCTTGATAACGGAGTAAGCAAGACCGGAGGAAATATCTGCCACAGAGGCACCTTCCTTCTGTGCCTGCTTTACCTTGGAGTTCATAAATACGGTACAACGTGTTCCAAGGTCGATTGGGTTCTTAGCAAAGAGAGCTTCCTTGGCAAAATCCTGAACAGAGTAATTCAAAGATTTTGCGAAAGTCTCGATAAAGGAACCACATCCAGAAGAACATGCCTCATTCAACTGCACGCTGTCTACGGTCTGATTCTTGATCTTGATACACTTCATATCCTGACCGCCGATATCTAAGATACAGTCAACATCTGGATTGAAGAATGCAGCAGCGTAGTAGTGGGCAACGGTCTCGACCTCACCCTCATCTAACTGGAAAGCGGCCTTTAATAATGCTTCACCGTATCCAGTGGAGCAGGAATGTACGATCTTAGCCCCTGCTGGAAGCTGTGCATAAATCTCCTTGATAGAGCGGATTGCAGTAGCCAGTGGGCTTCCGTTGTTATTACTGTAAAAAGAGTAGAGCAGGGAACCATCCTCGCCGACCAGAGCGATCTTGGTGGTGGTGGAACCTGCATCGATTCCTAAGTAGCAGTTACCCTCATAGGTAGCAAGGTCTGCGGACTTTACATTATGGCCATCGTGACGGGCACGGAAGGCATCATAATCTGCCTGATCCTTAAAAAGAGACTCCATACGTGCCACCTCGAACTCCATATTGATGCCAGACTGTAACTTTTCCTGAAGGGAAGCCAGATCAGTAGTGCTGTCTTCCTTGTAATTTAATGCAGAACCGATGGCTGCGAACAGGTGTGAGTTCTCTGGTGTGATAGCATGCTCATCGTCTAAGTTCAAAGTACGAATAAATGCAGCCTTAAGCTCGGATAAAAAGTGGAGTGGTCCACCTAAAAATGCAACATGACCGCGGATTGGCTTACCACAGGCAAGACCACTGATGGTCTGGTTAACAACTGCCTGAAAGATAGAGGCAGATAAGTCTTCTCTGGTTGCGCCTTCGTTGATCAGCGGCTGGATATCAGTCTTGGCAAATACACCACAACGTGCTGCAATCGGATAGATCGCCTTATAGTCCTTGGCATATTCGTTCAATCCAGTAGCATCTGTCTGAATCAGGGATGCCATCTGATCGATAAAAGAACCTGTACCACCGGCACAGATACCGTTCATTCGCTGTTCTACATTGCCGCCTTCAAAGTAAATGATTTTGGCATCTTCACCGCCAAGCTCGATGGCAACATCTGTCTGAGGTGCGTAATGCTGAAGGGCAGTGGATACTGAGATGACTTCCTGTACGAATGGAACGTCCAGATGCTTTGCCAAAGTCAATCCACCGGAACCAGTAATCATAGGAGCAACTTTGCGGTTGCCTAATTTGCTGATTGCCTTTTGAATTAGGGAAGACAATGTCTCCTGGATATTGGCAAAATGTCTCTCATAATCGGAGAAGAGCAGATTGTCCTGCTCGTCCAAGACCGCTACCTTAACGGTAGTGGAACCAATATCGATTCCTAATTTGTGTAGGATATTATTTTCCATAGGTTACCTCCATTGATACTTCTGTCAAAGTCATTGCTTTATCAGAATAAAATATATGTAAGTGTTTCTTCTTATTAACAATGGCGGGTAAACGCCAAGCAATGTACATTATACGACAGGATATTACAAAACACAATGTGCAAAACGTAGGAAAATGTTAATAATTTCCTAAGAAAAATATAAACTTTTTGTGAAGTGATTTCGTCTGGATTGACAAAGAATTCTGGGATGGCTATACTTGAGAAAGCAACGTTTTATCAGAAAGGTAAGGGATACAGCAGTTATGAACTGGTTGAATAAATTAGAGCGCAAGTTTGGACGCTATGCAATACCGAATCTGATTGTATGGCTGATTGGTGCCTACATGATTGGATTTGTGATAAATATAGTGAATCCTGCTATCATAGATTATCTGGAGTTAAGTCCGTATCATATTTTACATGGACAAGTCTGGCGTTTGGTGACATGGATTTTTAAACCTACAGGTTACGATCTTTTTTCGCTGTTGATCATGGCACTGTTTTATTTTCAATTGGGCACGACTTTGGAACGGAATTGGGGAACCTTCCGGTTCAATGTATATATTTTTAGTGGAATGCTTTTTACCATATTAGGAGCATTTGTTCTCTATGGAGTGATGTATTTGATCAATGGTGGTGCTACGGTAGCGGTGCTGTCTATCGGTAACGGATTTAGTACAAGCTATATCAATATGTCCATATTCTTGGCGTTTGCGATTACTTATCCTGATATGCAGATACTTCTCATGTATATTATTCCGGTCAAGATGAAATGGATGGGAGTTATCTATGGAATCATGGTTGTATGGAACTTCATGTGGGCTGAATGGGATGGAAAGATCGCAATCGTGATGTCGTTGTTGAATTTTATTATCTTTTTCCTGTCCACGAGAAATCTCAAGCGATATGCGCCACACGAGGTTCACAGACGTCAGAAGTTCAAGCGACAGATGCGACAGCCTTCTGGTTATGCTGGTGGTGCGAGACATAAGTGTGCGGTCTGTGGAAGGACAGAACTGGATGATCCGTCACTGGAATTCCGTTTCTGCTCTAAGTGTGAGGGAAATTACGAGTATTGTCAGGATCATCTCTTTACACATCAGCATATGAGACGAAGCTAGGAACTATGTGTAGAAAAGAGATATAATGTGATGATAGTAGGGCGCGAGCAGGTCAGAAATGACATGCTTTCGTCCTATTTTTATGAGAAAAAGGCTTTTTTTATAAAAAATACTTGACTGTAAAGTGGGTTGATACCTTATAAACGGGGTGTGGAGGTAAGATATGACAATCAAAGAAGTAGAAAACGAACTTGGTATTACAAGAGCAAATGTGCGGTTCTATGAAAAAGAAGGATTGATTTTTCCAAAGCGAAATCCCCTGAACGATTATAGGGATTATTCTAAGGAGGACGTGGAGACATTGCGGAGGATTTTGTTCCTGCGAAGTCTCGATGTCCCGCTGGAGTCAATCCGCCTGTTGGAACAGGGAATGCTTAAGCTTGGTGATGTGGTAAAGGAGCAGATGAGCAATCTGGAACAGCAGCAAAGGAAAATTGAGGAAGCCCATCTGTATTGTGAGAATCTATTGGCAGAGGAACCGAATGGCTTTTTGGATTTTCAGATTCCAGAAGCTGTTACGTTACAGCAGAATAAGAACTTAAAGGATACTCTGACGGATCTATGGATGTTCTGGGATAAGCTGGTGGTGTGGGGATTTTTTGCACTTCAGATCATTTATACCATTGTTGTATTGCCGTTGTTGCCAGACCAGATTCCCGCCTCATGGCAGGGAGCTGTGGCGACAGACTATGTTGGAAAGTGGTTCTTTCCATTCTGGCTGTTGCTTTCTATTGCGTTCACGTACTGTGTGAGAATTATTATATATCGGGATCTGAAAGGATGGCTGCGGTGCTATCTGGATGAGGTGAACGCTGTCGTGACAGTGGGAGCTATTGGATTTGGATTCTCCATGCAGGTGTACACAGTTTTCTATTTGCAGGGATTGAAGCTGGATGTGGATGCATTTTTGCTTGCATGTGTAGGAATATATCTTTGCGTTGTGTTTTTGATTGTCCTTATCTACCGTAAATATAAGAGAAAGCGTGACCAGTAAGAAAAGGGAAATGCGCTCTTAAATGGAAGGGTGAGATAGGAATGGATGAATTGATAATGGTAATGTTGGTGATGGCTGGGATCATTGGGTATGGAATCTGGCGTAGCTGGCAAAAAAGAATGGAAAGAGAGAAAAGGAGAGCGCGAAGAAAAAAAGAGTTTGGAACAGACCCTATGCAGCAGCCTGGCAATATAAGATGTCGGAATCGCTTGGAAGAAATTCGTATCTACTATGAGGAGACGAAGGAAGAATTGCCACGGGAGCAGGTGGACGCGGTCACATGGAACGATCTGGATATGGATGAGGTGTTCCTGCGGGTCAATCACACCAGAAGCTATATCGGGGAGCAGGTGCTTTATCGTAGACTTCATGCTGTTGGCAGCATGGATGGGTTCGAGAGTACAACGACAAAGGAGCAGCCGACTACCCCAGGCGCGGTAAAGTGGGAGCAGAATGTCACGTACTTTATGGAGCATCCAGAGCAAAGGGAGGAGCTGGAAGCCGCTATGGAGGGCATTGGAAAGACAAGGGAGGATTATTACCTTCCAATGTTTTTAAAAAATGCCCAGTGCCTTAGAATCGAGCATATGTGGGTATACCGATTGTTACAGCTGACTTTGTTGATGAGTGCCATATTGGGAATCATAACAGGAAATCAGATTTTTTTAGGGATATTAATTGTAACGGCATTGATTAATATTTCTATTTATACCGTAAGCAAGGGCAAATATGAGGTATATCTGTATTCCTTAGGAAGTGTCAGGCAGTTAGTGTATTTTGGAAAGATGCTGATGCAAAATGAGGAATGGAGAGAACGCTATGTTACCGAGGAAGTAAAACAGGCGGTGAAGGCACTTGAAAAGCTCTCACGGAAAATTGGCAGTTATCAAGGAAAAAAGGGCGGAGCTTTGGCAGGGGAGGTTTTCTTTGTATTCTGGGATTATCTGATGGGAGCGACACTTTGGGATATCACAGTTTTTGGGCATATCGTTAATCTTATTGATGGAAAATTACAGGAATTATTTACGTTGTACGAGGCAGTGGGGAAGATTGATATGGAAATCTCCGTGGCATCTTTTCGTGCCAGCCTGCCAGCATACTGTGTGCCGGAATTGATAGTAAATGCTCCGCTTTCCACCAAGGGTATCTATCACCCATTGCTGAAAGATCCGGTATGCAACGATTTTACACCACAGAAAAATTGTATGATTACAGGAGCGAATGCATCGGGAAAATCAACCTTTATCAAGGCGGTGGCGGTAAATGCGATTCTTGCCCAGACCATCCACACAGTGACAGCGGAGGAATTTGTCATGCAGCCGATGCAGATCATTACATCCATGGCAGTGCGGGATGATATCTTATCTGGGGAGAGTTATTATATCAAGGAAGTAGGGTATTTGAAGCGAATTGTAGAAGCGGTAGCACAGCGAGATAGTATGCCGGTTCTCTGTGTGATTGACGAAATCTTAAGGGGAACCAACACGAAGGAGCGAATTGCAGCCTCCGAGGCAGTCTGTCATTATCTGGCGAAGCACCAGTGCCTTGCAATCGTGGCGACTCACGATATGGAATTGGTAGAACGCTTGGCAGAGCAGTATGGGAGTTATTACTTTACCAGCGATATTCGGGATGATGATATCTACTTTGATTATAAGATTTATGAAGGATGTGGAAGAAATCGCAATGCGATTCAGTTACTTTCTTATATGAAGTTTCCAGAAGAGATTGTGGGCATGGCGCAGAAACTGGCGTGAAGATGGGAAATATGATTGACAGGTAGAAAAAAGCAAGTAAGACAAAAGTGTTTTACTTGCTTTTTTATTACTTACTTTTTATAGAATTCTGTCAGTGAATCCATCCGTGCGCTCATATTGGCGAACATGGCATCCACAATAGTGATAGCTGTCATTGCCTCCACTACGACAACAGCTCTTGGTACGATGATTGGATCGTGGCGTCCCTTGATGCTGACATCGATCTCTTCACCAGATTTATTCACAGTCTGCTGTGATGCAGCGATGGATGGAGTCGGCTTGATGGAAGCACGCAGAATGATGTCACTTCCGTCACTCATACCACCAAGGATACCGCCAGCATGGTTTGTGGCTTTGGAAACCGTGCCATCGGCATTCATGCGGAATGGATCATTGTTGGTTCTTCCAGTTGCCTTTGCCACATCAAATCCGTCACCGATCTCGAAGCCCTTGACTGCACCGATGGACATGATAGCCTTGGCGAGATTAGCGTTTAACTTCTCAAATACAGGGTCGCCAATACCCACAGGCATGCCACTTACAATACATTCTACGACACCGCCGGAGGAGTTTAGTTCTGCCATGCAGGCGTCAAGGTAAGCCTGTGCGTTCTCGGCAGCTTCAGCATCCGGCATGTTAAGCGGATTCTCTGCAATCTGGGAAGCGTCAAAACGCTCTGGTGATATTGCGATTGGACCAATGGACTTTGTGTATGTGGTAAAGGTGATACCAAGTTCATTTAAGATCTTGACTGCGATTGCACCAGCGGCTACACGACCGATGGTCTCTCTACCGGAGGAACGTCCGCCACCGCGATAATCCCGGAAACCATACTTCATATCAAAGGTGTAATCTGCATGACCAGGGCGGTAGTAGGAAGCAATCTCGCTATAATCCTTAGACTGTTGATTTTTATTAAATACTACCAGAGAAATTGGTGTGCCGGTGGTCTTACCCTCGAATACACCAGAGAGGATCTCGACCGCATCATCCTCCTTACGTGGAGTAGTATATTTGGACTGTCCCGGCTTTCTGCGGTTCAAAAACTTCTGAATATCTTCCTCGCAGAGAGGAAGTCCTGCTGGGCAGCCGTCTACTACGACGCCGACGCCCTTGCCGTGGGATTCGCCCCAGGTTGTTATCTTAAAAATAGTTCCAAATGTGGACCCTGCCATGTGTGTACCTCCTGTATATAAAGCATAAAATTTAGTCGTGATAAAAGTGAGACTCAAGACCAAAAGGTCTTTCGTTAAAAAACAACTCCAAGGGAGTTGCTTTTTACATTATAAAAGATTTGACTTTGCGTGACAACAAGAATATGTTAATATATTGCAGTAAACCCCGCAAAAAGATATATAGTAATAGGGGATAAAAATAAGTTCAGGGATGGAATATCTATGAGTGAACGATATCTTGTGAAGAAAATAGAACAGCCAATAGATTGGAAGGTGGAGGTGCCGGGATCTAAGAGTATGACGAACCGTGCTCTTCTTATGGCAGCACTGTCAGAGGGGACAGTGGAAGTGGAAGGAGTACTTTTTTCGGATGATTCCAGACACTTTCTCTCGTCCTTAGAGTCATTAGGCTTTACACTTAATATAGAAGAAAGTAAAAAGAGGGTCACCGTTACGGGCTGCAATGGTTCGATTCCGAAAAAGGAAGCGGAGATAAATGTGGGAAGTGCAGGAACAGCGGCGCGTTTCCTTACCGCAATGCTTGGTTTTTCAGATGGAATATATACGGTGCAGGCATCAGAGCAGATGAAGAAGCGTCCGATGAAGCCACTGTTTGATCTGCTGATTGGCGTAGGAGCTAAGATCACCTATTTAGAGCAGGAGGGCTTTTTGCCGATTCGCATTGAAGGACGTTCCTATCAGCATGCGCCACTGGCTCTTGATCTTGATATCAGCAAGAGTACACAGTTCCTTAGTGCATTGCTTTTGATTTCTCCAATGATAAAGCAGGGACTTCACATTCACATCACTAGCGAAAAGACGGATGGCTCTTATATCCGTATTACCAGAAAGATGATGGAGGAGTTCGGAGTAGCGGTGTCCTTTGATGGAAGAGATTATGAGGTGGCGCCACAGGCTTCCTACCAGAAGCATAGTTATGTAGTGGAGCCGGATATGTCGGCAGCGTGTTATTTTTATGGGGTTGCGGCAGTGACTGGCGGACAGGCATTGGTGCGCCATGTGCATATGGACAATACACAGGGAGATTTGAAGTTCTTAGATGTGTTACAGCAGATGGGCTGTGTGATGGAGGATATCCCAGAGGGCATTATTGTAAAAGGTCCAGCAAAGGGCAAGCTAAAGGGAATTGATATAGATATGAACGATTTTTCCGATCAGGCATTGACTCTTGCAGCAATTGCGCCTTTTGCAGATACCGATGTGAAGATTCGCAATATTGGACATATCAGAGGACAGGAATCTGATCGTATCCATGCGATTGTGACAGAGCTTGCGCGGGTGGGAATCTCCTGTGAGGAAGAAGCGGATGCAGTGACGATTCATCCGGGAGTGCCGACAGGTGGTATCATAGAGACCTATGAGGATCACAGAGTGGCGATGGCATTTTCACTGATCGGACTTAGAACAGAGGGCATCTGGATAGATAATCCGGGATGCTGTGGCAAGACATTTGAGGAATATTTTGAAGTTTTAGATGGCCTCACTGGAAGGCAATAAGAAAGAGAGATTAATTATGTACGAATTATTGAAGCAGGAAGGACGCGCGAAGCGTGCTGTATTTTATACGGTGCACGGAGACATTCAGACACCAGTATTTATGAATGTAGGAACGGTTGCAGCCATCAAGGGTGCAGTATCCACAGAGGATCTGGAGGGAATCAAGTGTCAGGTGCAGCTGTCAAATACCTATCATTTGCATGTGCGTACCGGTGATAAATTGATTAAGGAAGTGGGAGGACTGCACAAGTTCATGTCATGGAATCGTCCGATTCTTACGGATTCTGGCGGATTTCAGGTCTTTTCACTGGCAGGACTCCGCAAGATCAAGGAGGAGGGGGTATACTTCCATTCCCATATTGATGGTGCAAAGATTTTTATGGGACCGGAGGAGAGTATGCAGATTCAGTCCAATTTGGGATCTACCATAGCCATGGCATTTGATGAGTGCGCACCGGCGTTGGCAGACCGCAAGTATGTGGAGGACTCTGTGGCTCGTACCACCCGCTGGTTGGAGCGATGCAAGAAGGAGATGGCACGTCTGAATTCTCTGGAAGACACGGTGAATAAGAATCAGTTGTTATTTGGTATCAATCAGGGAGCCATTATGCCAGACATCCGTATCGATCATGCAAAGCGTATTTCGGAGATGGATTTAGATGGATATGCAGTAGGAGGACTTGCTGTTGGTGAGAGCCATGAGGAGATGTACCATATCTTAGATGAGACGGTGCCATATCTTCCAGTGAATAAGCCGACATACCTTATGGGAGTTGGTACACCTGCCAATATTTTAGAGGGTGTAGAGCGTGGAATCGATTTCTTTGACTGCGTATATCCGTCCAGAAATGGTCGTCACGGTCATGTATATACGAATCAGGGTAAGATCAATCTCTTTAATCAGAAGTATGAGAAGGATATGAGACCAATCGAGGAGGGATGTGGTTGCCCTGCATGCCGCCGTTACAGCAGAGCATATATTCGTCATCTGTTAAAGGCAAAGGAGATGCTTGGTATGCGTCTGTGCGTACTGCATAATCTGTACTTCTATAATACGATGATGGAAGAAATCAGAGATGCACTGGATGCAGGTAACTTCAAATCCTATAAGGAAGAAAAGTTATACGGTATGGGACAGATCGATCGTGAGAAGGAAAATGCACAGTAGATGTTGGGGCAATCGAAGGCCAATTCTAAAATTACTATGAAAACCCTTGCGGTTAGAGCATGTTTTGTGTACAATGTTTTATAGTGTCAAATGCTGGTAGAACTGGCAGACAGACCTTTTTAAAAGTTATGTTCAGGAGGAATTTGAGATGTTTTCAATCTTAGCAACAGATACTGCGGCAGCAGGTGCAGCAGGCTGGGGAAGTCTGATTCTTTGGATGGTCGTTTTATTCGGATTTATGTATTTCTTTATGATTCGTCCACAGCAGAAGGAACAGAAGCAGAAGAGCGCGATGCTTGCATCCGTAGCAGTAGGAGATACCGTACTTACTACAAGCGGTTTCTACGGAATTATCATTGACATTACAGATGATACTGTTATTGTTGAATTCGGAAGTAACAAGAACTGCCGTATTCCAATGCAGAAGGCAGCAATTGCTGGTGTTGAGAAGCCAGAGGATGCAGCTGAATAAGGAAGTAGATTAAGAGAGAATGGCGATACAGCTGTTCTCTTTTTTTTATGTTCCTTTGTCAAAGATAGTCGATATTGTTGACAAAATAAAAGTATGAATAGTAAAATGTTAAAGGTATTTTAAGAAAAAGGAGGATATGGGAATGAAGTATTGGAGAAAATGCGGAGTTACATCAAGGAATGATTGAAGTAGCACGCATAAGTAAGCGATATGGTAAGAGAGTCATATTAGAAGATATCAGTTTTCAAGTTAAGAGCGGTGAGCGCGTAGCTATTGTAGGCAAGAATGGATCTGGCAAGACGACACTTTTGCAAATTATGGCGGGTGTCACTCGAGCTGATGTAGGGGAGATCCGATACTTTGGTGAGAATGCTGCTAAGAGCAGCACTTTCCGAAAATATTGTGGCTATGTACCGCAGGACAATCCGTTGTTGGAAGAATTGTCTGTAAAGGATAACTTGCGTTTGTGGAGTGGTGCAAATGATATGTGGAAGACTGTGGTCGCACAGTTTCACTTGACGGATATCATGGGGCAGAAGGTAGAAAAGCTGTCCGGGGGCATGAAAAGACGAGTGAGCATTGCCTGTGCACTTTTACAGAATCCACCAATATTAATTTTGGACGAGCCGACTACGGCGCTTGATATTTACTATAAGGATAGCATCTTGCAATGGATGGATGACTACAATAAGAAAAATGGTATTATTTTGATGACGACACACGAGGAAAAGGAAATCCTCAGTGCAGATCGATGTCTCGTAATGCATGAAGGACATATGCTGGAATTCAGCAAGGATGAGATATCAATGCAACAGATTAGAAACTTTATAAAAACAGAATGAAACATTTTTTATTCAATGTGAAGGGGTAGATATTATGGAAGAAAAAAACTTTGATCCAATGACAGGAGCGCCAATTCAGAATGGTGCAGGTAACAATTTTGATCCAATGACAGGAGCACCAATTCAGAATGGTGCAGGTAATAATTTTGATCCAATGACAGGAGCACCAATTCAGAATGGTGCAGGTAACAACTTTGATCCAATGACAGGAGCACCAATTCAGAATGGTGCAGATAATAATTTTGATCCTATGACTGGCATGCCAGTTCAGAATATGGGCGAGCGCAGCTTTGGCGCGAATGGTGCTGCACCTACACCAACACCAACACCGAAAAAGAGTAAGAAGTTATGGGCGATCATAGCGGGAGCAGTTGCAGCAGTGGTTCTGATCGTTGTAATTGTAGGAATTGCCAGCGGTGCATTTTTAGGAAAATCTGGCAAAATATTAATGGCAATAAAGAACACCTTTGAGGAACAGCCAGCTTTTATGGAAGACTTGAAACTGGAAGATATTTCAAACTGGCTTGAGTCTGGTAAATATACCATCAACGTTAAGGCTGATGCTGCGGACGCTTTAATAGATGTTTCTTATAGTGCTACTCCATCTGAGATACAGGTATATGGAACCCTTGAGGGCAGTGGAATGCCAGAAACAGATTTCTTAGGTGGACTGACCGAGGAGCAGGTCAGATTACAGCTGCCATCTGTAAGTGATGTAGTCTTTGTTTACAATTACAAAGAGGAAGCAGACGGAATATTATTTGAAGATTTCAGCGAGGATGAGATCGAGGAAGTGAATGAGCTTCTTGGATCATTCTGGGAGACAGGTGATTCGAACAAGATAAGTGAAGATGTAAGTGATGCTTTCGAAGAATTCTGGAAGGGACTTGAAATTGAATCCATTGATAGTAAGGAGTTTGAGATAGATGGAAAAGATAGAAAGTGTACAGGTTATGCGATTACTATTACCGCAGATGAAGTTCTGGATTTCTGGGATGAGATTGAGACAATCTATGAAGAATATGAGTTAGACACAGATACTGTGAAAGACAGCCTGCGTGAGGTTCGTCAGGAGTTAAGAACTATGCCAGATATAGAGATTGAAATCTATACATATAAGAACGAATTGGCATGCATCTCACTGGAAGACGCTGATGGATATACTGAAATGGAATGGTTATTTAAGGGTGGCGATTTCAGAACACAGAATATGGAATTGAGCATTACAGAATATGGTTCCAGTGAGTCAATTGTACTGGAAGGAAGTAAGGATGGCTCCACAGAAGAGTATGCATTAAGCTATGAGAGCGATGATTATGCTTACGATATCGGAACACTTGAGTATGACCAGAAGACCGGTGATTTCACAATTGAAAATGATTATGACGAGATTACAGGTAATATTACTTCATCCGGTAATTCTGTTGCAATCACAGTTGAGACAGTAGATGTCGAGATGCTGATTTCCTTTGCAAAGGGTGCTACCCTTTATGACATTGAGGGAGAAGAGTTTGATATCGGAACAGCAACATCAGAAGATATTATGGATATAAGCGAAGAATTTGAAGATTTTTACAATGAAATGTATTAATATATCGCTTAGGAAAAATTTGGGAAAGTGATTGATAAGCATAGAAATGAGAATGTTTTTAGTATATCTGTGCATGGAGTTTAAGAGAAGTATAAAAGTACTTCAAAAAACAATTCTGATTTCAATTGCTGGAATATTGCTTTTAGTGGCAGGAATTGCAATCATCAATTTGGGGCAGCAAAGAAGCCAAGCGCTTGAACTGGTGGAAGTTGGGGTTGTAATTCCTGAAGAAGAATGGCAGACGAGAATGGTAGCACAGTTCATATCCGCTATGGATAGTGCCGAAAGTGTCTGCCATTTTAATTACCTGGATGAAGAGCAGGCATTTGAGCAATTGAGACAAAATCATGTACAGGCAGTAATGGTATTCCCTGAAAGCTTTTATGAAGATGTGGATCAGGGGATAAACACACCAGTCACAATCTATTTTGCAGAAGAGGCAGATCTAAATGTCAGTATTTTTCGTGAACTGTTGACAGATGGAGTCGCTATGCTTCAGATTGCGGAGGCTGGTGTATATGCTACCTTGGATGTGACCAAACTAGATCCGCCTGAAATGAAGCGGGGAGAGATTGGAAATTATGTTGCACAACAATATATAGAAGGGGTTCTTGGCAGAGGACTGGTTTTTGATAAGACTGTAAGCTCACCCTATGGAGTGGTGAACTTTGAACAATATTATATTGCAGTATTCCCATTGCTCGTTCTTTTTCTATATAGTCTTAATATGGGCTTTTTATATAAGAGACAAAATCGCGCAGTGGCAGAAAAAATGAGAATTTATGGTCTGAATCATTTGAGTTTATCCTTGGTGAGGATTGTAATTATTACGATACAACTTTGGATCGTAGCGTCTGCCCTATATTTGTTGGGATATTTGGTATCAGAACTTTCAGAGACATATTTTTTGTATCTGGATGTGGAGAGATTACTTGGATTATTGCCGTTATGCTGTGCGGTGGCATCATATGTGCATGCAATATATGCGCTAACAGGTAGTAGCAATCAGGGGACGGCAGTATTATTAGCGACTCATATCATCATGATACTAGGTGCTGGAATTCTTATCCCAGCAGCATATCTGCCAGAGATTGTCGGAAGGATTTCAAGATATATGCCAGCAGCTGGCTGGAATGAATATGTTAGAGAACTTTTATTTGAGGGAATTTGCAGCGAGAATCTGGCAATGATTGTATTGTGGATTGTATTGTGGGGCGGAATAGGAGTAGTAGGCTTATGGAAAAATATGCGATCTGGTATTGGCTCCTGTTAAAGGCACAGTTAAAAAAGAGTATTACATGGATTCAAATATTTATGATGCTGATATTGCTGTTGTTCGTGCAGTCGGTAAGAATTCCAGAGGCTTCCAATGTAAATGTTGGCGTGTATTATGGGCAGAGTGACTATGCCAATCGTATTGGAACATGCCTTGAGGAACAGGATTCCATATTTTGTTTTTTGGAATATGATAGCATGGAAACGCTGGAAAAAGATGTAGTTGCTGGAAGGGTGGAATGCGGTTTTGGCTTTGCGGAGGATTTTGATGAGAAAATATCAGAGGGAAATATCCGTAAATCCGTTTCTTATCTTGCAACACCGATGTCGGCAAAGGGTGAAGTGATTCGAGAAAGCTTCTATACAGCGTTTTTGCAGATTTATAGCGAAAAGATTTTGGAACAGTGTGAACTGGGAATGTACGGAGAGACTGATTCAGAGAGAAGTGAAGCGATACTGGAACAGAATCAGAGTTATCTGGATGGAAATGAATTATTTGCAATGAAGATAGAGACCTTACAGACAGAGGTTTGGGAGAATGAATCTACATATAATACATATCCGATGCAAGGAACGTTGGGTGTCTATCTGTTTTTAATATTACTTTTAGCATATGGAAGAAAGTTTGAGGCAGGGAGAGGTGCATTTGGAAAGTCGCTATGCAAGAGAGAGAGAGGCTTGTATGAGTTTCTTGATCTTATGGCGGCAGGAACGATTCCGGCAGTGATTGGAACGGCAACGATTCTTCTTTTGCCACAATCAAGAGGCGTTGGCTATGAGCTAATAGGAATGTTATTGTTCTTAGTGTTTAGTGCAATTTGGATCATGGCGTTTGGAAGCCTTTTGAAAAAGGAACTGAATTTGATATCAGGAACCGTCATGATTACATTGGCGGAGCTAATGATATGTCCTATATTTTGGGACATCAGTTGTTATATACCTGCAATAAAATATTTGAGAGTATGTTTTCCGTTAGGATTATATTTATATATATAAATGTGCAAAGGAGGAAAAACAAGATGTATTGTAGACATTGTGGAAAACAGATTAAGGATGAGTCTTTGTTCTGCACATATTGTGGACAGGCTGTCAAAAAAGCAGTACCAACTGTAGATAACACAGTTGAGAAAACAGCAGAAGTCCGAGTAGAGGTGCCGACAAGTACACAAGTCGAGAAGCCAGCAGAAGTCCGAGCAGAGGCACCAGCAAGTGCTCGCGTAGAGGCACCAACAAATGCTCAAGTCGAGAAGCCACAAAAGAAAAATAAGCTTGTGGTAGTTCTAGTTTGTATCATCGTATTGCTTGTAGCGGTAATCGCAGTAACGGGTACTTGTCTCGTACTCAATAATAGGGACAATTCAGAGAGCCAGCGGACGACATGGGAAGACGAATCGGACAAAGATGATGAGGACGATGATGAGGACGATGAGGATACTTGGGACGATGAGGATGTCGACGAGGATGAAGATGAGACCGAGTCTGATGCTGAGGAGACAGAGAATCGTGATACGGCAGTTGCTAACGCGGAAGAATTAGATGTGACCCAGTTAAATGGACTGATCGAGACTTTGTGTGCAAGTGGAAACCCAATTCGAAATATGTTAGCAGACCCAGCTGGATTTAGCGCTTCCTTTATGCTGAATTCTATTGGAGATGAAGCTGATGTGCAACGGATTTTAGATATGTATCCTGATGCTTATCAGAAGGAGTATTATCTGTGCATGACAGAGGCTGATGTACAGGATTATCTGAAGAATTCCGTTGGGCTGGAAGAAATGTCGACCTTATTGGAAATTTCTGGTTATGAGAATGGCTATTCTTCCTATGAGGACGGCGTATTTGCTATGGTGCGCCCAGACACGGGAGATTTTTGGATAGATGAACCAGTAATAACAGAGGTTAAGACGGTATCAGATACAGAGATTGTGGTAAGTGGAGAGATTAGGAATGGTGTAGCTGAGGACAGCGCAACATCCTTCTTTGAAATCGTAATGACTGTAAATCCAGATAGTATCTGGGGTGGTTATACACTGAGTGCTATAACAAGATGGGATACCTACATTTTGCCATATGTGGACTCCCAATATCTTACGGAAGAGGATATCATGAACTGGGATGCAGACTATCTGCGTCTTGCAAGAAATGAGATATATGCTAGACATGGAAGACAATTCGATGATGAAGGATTACAGAACTACTTCGAAACATGTAACTGGTATGTGGGAACAACCTCAGCAAGTGATTTTGATGAAGCTGCTTTGAATGAATATGAATTGGCAAATCGTGATTTGATTGTTCAGTATGAAGCCCAAATCAATGATAAAAACTAAAGATAAGGAGAAATTAGCAATGAAGTGTTGGAAATGCGGAAGTGAAATTTTGGATGATTCTACTTTTTGCGAACAGTGTGGTGCAAAGGTAACACAGGAAGAGCCGGTCGAGGCGGTTCCGGAGGCGCCAGAGCAGGAGCAGAAGGTAGAAGAGGAGCAGCAGAGTGCACCAGAGCAGGAGCAGAAGGCAGAGGAGGAGCAGCAGAGTGCACCAGAGCAGGAGCAGAAGGTAGAAGAAGAGCAGCAGAGTGCACCAGAGCAGGAGCAGAAGGCGGAAGAGGCGAAGCCTAATGTGAAAAAGGGTATGAAGCCAGTTGTTGTTATTGGAATAGTGGCAATTGTGTTGGTAATTGCGATTATTCTTCTGGTGAGCAAGCTGATTGGCGGTTCGTCCAATGCGAATGATAAGCAGCTTGTCTACATAAAAGGTTCCTCTATATACTATACGGATAATATGGATAAGGATAAGGATCCAATTCGTATTTGCCGTGTAGATGGTGATGGCTATTGGAATGAACTGCAACTTACTACTGATGGCAAATACCTCTATTATTATAGTGAGACTGATGGTATGGGAAGTGGTACACTATGTCGCGCAGAACTTGCTAAGCTTTCAGATAACGAGGACAGAAATGAAAAATATATTGTAGAGATCTCTTCTAAGGTTGAGGGCTATACTATTTTAGAGGATAGCAATGTTGTCGTTTTCCGAAAAGAAAATGGTAAGTTGTTGATTTTTGATGGCAAGGACGAAATTGATATTGCAAAGAATACGGAAAGTTATTCTGTATCACTTGATCAGAAGCTGATATTCTATACGAAGTATAATGATTCAACTGGAGAAACGGCTTACTATTATTACAATATCGCAGAGGATGAAGAAGAAAAACTGACAGATGCTATGTACGGATATGCAAGATGGGATGTGGCATCGGACTTTATTGTTTATCAGAGCGATGAGGCAGATGAGGGAACAGACCTTTATGTTGCGAATGCTTCTGGCGAGAATGAGAAGATTGATTCCGAAGTATATGATGTATGTGATAGAGATTCTGAATCTAAGAGCCTGTATTATCTGGTAGAGCGTACTGAGAATAAGAACGTATATGACTATGTCAGTGATCCATATGCCAAGGAGGATGCGGATCTTGTCAAGCCAGATATCAAAGACTATTTATCAGAAGTTACAGAGCAGCAAGCTATGTCAGAATATGACTATGAGTATTATTGCATAGATTGGCCAGAGGACAAGAGATATTTTTATGAATGGTTAGATTATGACAGTGAGTTAGAGTTATATTATTACGAAAAGTATCAGGAAGACGATTACGGTAACAGTGATTGGATCGATTGTTATTACAGTGAAGTCCTAAATCAGTGGTATATGCTGGATGAAGAGGGCTATTGGGATGCATATGATAAGTATGCTGCAGCAGAAGATCGTATCGAACTGAGAGAAGCTCTTCAGAATGAAAAAATTGAAATTACTATGTATGATCTCTATTTCTGGAAAGATGGAAAAGAGCCAGTCCTGATTGCAGAAGGGGTTATGCGCGATAGTGTATGGGCGAATGCCAAGAATCAGCTGACCATTTACGAGAAGGAAAGCGAAGTGTCAATCAATGTGTCAATTGATGAGATATATAGTGCGTCTGATGTGAGCTGGCAGATAGAAGAGGCAATGTGGAGCTCAGATACAGATAGAGAAAGAGTATATTACTGCACCGTAGGTGAGAAAGAGACTAGCTTAGATGTGGAAGCAGAGATTTCTGGCATGGATATATCACCGAATGGTAAGTCTGTTGTTCTGGAAATGTATGAGGCTGGAGAAAGAACATTGAACCAGTATTCTCTGACAGGAAAAGCGCTTGAGTTTGAAACAGAGATCGCAGAAGATGCACTTGGCGGAAGCTGGGTAGATGATGTCTACTATTATTACAAGGACGTTGATAGCCAGTACTATGGATCACTTTATCAGTATAGCAATGGCAAGTCTGAAAAGATCATGAGCAATGTTTATACAGCGGTAACCTTGTATGATGATGGAAATTATGTGGCTATCAAGGATCAAAGTTATGATGAGTCTGATATTAGAGTGTATCGTCGAAATGGAGATGAAATCAAACTAAATTCTATTTCAAACTTTATGTATATATCAGAAGATCGAATTGTTTATATCAAGAATGATTCTCTTTATGTATATCGTGGTAAGGATGAAGATAGACGAATTGAGAGAAATGTTGAACAGTTCCAGTGTATGGGAGAAAATGGAACAATTCTGTAAAATATGCAAATGAAAAGAGGAGACACGGATGTTTTGTAGAAAATGTGGGCAGGAAATAAAAGAGGGAGCAAAATTCTGTGTGAAATGTGGAACTCAAGTATCAGGTGATGCTCCATTTTCACAGAATATAGATGCTGTGCCGGCACCTAAGAAAGAGCAGGCTGCGCCTAAGGTGCAGCCACAAGAAAAGAAAAAGTCTGGAAAAGGCCTCATAATCGCTTTGTTTTGTGTGATTCTTATATTACTCGGTATCGTTGTTGCATTGGTAGTCTATTACTTTTCACAGAGCCCAAATGAATCAAATGCACGGTGGGAAGTGGAAGAAAGACAGAATCGTGATATAGATGAAGATGAAGACGAAGACGATGAGGATGAGGACGAAGACGAGGATGAGGATGAAGATGTCCAGGATACAGAGCATGCAGATCAAAATGATGTAGCAGCTACGGAAACTGCGGTAGATTCGGATACAGTGGCAGCTGAGGAGGCAACTTCAGAAGTAGATGTGCCACATACATACCAGATCGTAGTTGCTGATGTGGCTTGGACAGAAGCCTATAATCAGGCAAGAAATGTGGAGAATGGATACTTGGTAAATATCGATTCACAGGAAGAATGGGATCTTGTTATGCAGTTGATTCAGGAGCAGGGACATGGGGATAAGATCTTTTGGATCGGTGCCATGAGAAAAGGATCTTCATATGAATACTATTGGATCGACAAGGATGGAAATAGTGTGGGAGGTTCTTTGAATGGAAGTTCACATTGGTTGACAGGAGAACCTACTTATTATGATAATGAAAATGAAATAGACGAGCGTTATGTGGAGATGTTCTATTCGAGTTCATTGAATCAATGGGTGTGGAATGATACGCCGGACGATCTTCTATCAATCGTGCCTTATTATTCAGGAAAGATTGCATATATTATTGAGATTGAAGGATCTTCAAATTAAGAAAAGAGAGCTTACTCATGTTTGTTGAGTAAGTTCTTTTTTTGGATAAATAATGAGAATTATGAGTCAAACTTATAGTAGTCATGAAAAATAAAAATAGATTCAGTGGTTGCAATGTTTCCAAAGATACATTATTATAGAATCTATATATTATCCAATTGTAACGTACTAAAGCGTGAATCGGCGAGTTAAGGTTCAGGCGGCAGGCGGTAGAATACGAAGGACAACCAGAAAAAGAGAGGGATTAGATTATGTCATATAAGGTAGGCGTGATTGCCGGTGATGGAATTGGACCGGAGGTCGTAGCAGAGGCTAGAAAGGTATTAGATGCAGTCGGAGCTAAGTTCGGTCATACATTTGATTATGAAGAGATTCTTATGGGAGGCTGTTCCATCGATGCGACAGGAGAGCCACTTACAGATGAGGCAATCGCAGAAGCAAAGGCATCCGATGCAGTGTTGATGGGATCTATTGGTGGTAATACTTCCACATCACCATGGTATAAGCTTCCACCAGAGAAGAGACCAGAGGCGGGACTTCTTAAGCTTCGTAAGTCTTTAAATCTTTTTGCTAATCTTAGACCTGCATATTTATATGAAGAGTTAAAGGAAGCTTGTCCACTTCGTGATGATATCATCGGAGATGGTTTCGATATGATGATCATGCGTGAGTTGACCGGAGGACTTTACTTCGGAGCTAGAAAGACAGAGAGTGTGAATGGTGTCATGACAGCGACAGACACACTTACATATAATGAAGAAGAAATTCGTAGAATTGCAAAGCGTGGATTTGATATTGCCATGAAGCGCCGCAAGAAGGTGACCAGCGTAGATAAGGCAAACGTGCTGGATTCCTCCAGATTATGGCGTAAGATCGTAGAGGAAGTGGCAGCGGATTATCCAGAAGTGACCTACGAGCATATGTTAGTTGATAACTGTGCAATGCAGTTAGTAAAGGATCCAAAGCAGTTCGATGTAATCTTAACAGAGAATATGTTTGGAGATATCCTTTCTGATGAAGCAAGTATGGTGACTGGTTCCATCGGTATGTTATCCAGCGCCAGCTTAAATGATACAAAGTTCGGACTTTATGAGCCAAGTGGCGGTTCTGCACCAGACATTGCAGGAAAGGGAATTGCCAATCCGATTGCTACTATTTTAAGTGCAGCGATGATGCTTCGTTACAGCTTTGATCTGGACAAAGAGGCAGATGCGATTGAAGCAGCAGTAAAGCAGGTGCTTAAGGATGGATATAGAACCATCGACATTATGCCTCAGGAAGAGTCAAAGAGAGCAGAGGTAGAGCAGGTCGGTACTGCTAAGATGGGCGATCTGATCTGTGAGAGATTATAATGAATCGGATGAATGTTATCTGATAGAAGGAAGGATAGAGATATGAAGAGTGATAACGTAAAAAAGGGGATGCAGCAGGCTCCTCATAGAAGTCTTTTTAATGCACTTGGATTCACTGAGGAAGAGATGAAGAAGCCTATGGTCGGTATCGTAAGCTCATACAATGAGATCGTGCCGGGTCATATGAACTTAGATAAGATTGTAAACGCTGTTAAGCTTGGTGTTGCAGAGGCAGGTGGTGTGCCAGTAGTATTCCCAGCTATCGCAGTATGTGATGGTATTGCCATGGGACACATTGGTATGAAGTATTCTCTGGTTACTCGTGATCTGATTGCAGATTCCACTGAGTGTATGGCGCTTGCACATCAGTTTGATGCCCTTGTTATGGTGCCAAACTGTGACAAGAACGTACCGGGACTGTTGATGGCAGCTGCACGTATTAACGTGCCGACTGTATTTGTATCCGGTGGTCCAATGCTTGCAGGTCATGTAAAGGGACATAAGACCAGTCTTTCTTCCATGTTTGAAGCAGTAGGTTCTTACGCAGCTGGAACTATGTCAGAGGATGACGTAAAGGAATACGAGGCAAAGGCTTGCCCTACCTGTGGTTCCTGCTCTGGTATGTACACAGCGAACTCCATGAACTGTCTGACTGAGGCACTTGGTATGGGACTTGGTGGAAATGGTACGATTCCAGCCGTATATTCTGAGAGAATTAAGCTTGCTAAGCATGCAGGTATGGCTGTTATGGATATGTACAACAAGAATATCCGCCCAAGAGATATCATGACAAAGGAGGCAATCTTAAATGCCCTTACCGTAGATATGGCATTAGGATGCTCCACCAATAGTATGTTACACCTTCCAGCAATTGCTCATGAGGTCGGTTTTGACTTTGATATCGCATTTGCAAATCCAATCAGTGAGAAGACTCCTAACCTGTGTCACCTTGCACCAGCAGGTCCTACTTATATGGAGGACTTAAATGAGGCAGGTGGTGTCTATGCGGTAATGAAGGAGTTAGCAGACATCGGATTATTACATACAGACTGTATGACCGTTACAGGTAAGACAGTGGGCGAGAATATCGCAAATGCAGTGAATAAGAATCCAGAGGTAATCAGACCTGTGGATAATCCATATAGTAAGACAGGTGGTCTTGCAGTATTAAAGGGTAACCTTGCTCCAGACGGTAGCGTCGTAAAGCGTTCCGCAGTTTGCGATGAGATGATGGTTCATGAGGGACCAGCAAGAGTATTCGACTGTGAGGAAGATGCAATCGAAGCCATCAAGGGTGGCAAGATCGTAGCTGGTGATGTGGTAGTTATCCGTTACGAGGGACCAAAGGGAGGTCCTGGTATGCGTGAGATGTTAAATCCTACATCCGCTATCGCTGGTATGGGCTTAGGTTCTTCCGTAGCATTGATTACAGACGGACGTTTCTCAGGTGCAAGCCGTGGTGCTTCCATCGGTCATGTATCACCAGAAGCAGCAGTAGGTGGTCCAATTGCATTGGTAGAAGAGGGAGACATCATTAAGATCAATATCCCAGAGATGACATTGGATGTTGCAGTATCTGATGAGGAGATGGCTGCAAGAAAAGCAAAATGGCAGCCAAGAGAGCCAAAGGTAACAACAGGATACTTAAAGAGATATGCATCCTTAGTAACCTCAGGTAACCGAGGAGCTATCTTACAGCTTCCAACTGAGTAAGGAATGCAGGAAAGAGAGGAACAGTAGCATGCAGTTGACAGGTGCGCAGATCGTCATCGAATGCCTGAAGGAACAGGGCGTGGATACGGTGTTTGGATATCCGGGCGGTGCCATCTTAAATGTATATGATGAATTGTATAAGCATCAGGGCGAGATCAAGCACATATTGACTTCCCATGAGCAGGGAGCATCCCATGCGGCAGATGGTTATGCAAGAAGTACAGGAAAGGTCGGAGTATGTTTTGCGACTTCCGGACCGGGAGCGACCAATCTGGTAACAGGAATCGCCACTGCCTATATGGATTCTGTGCCTATGGTGGCAATCACATGTAACGTGACGGTACCACTTTTAGGTAAGGATAGTTTTCAGGAGATTGATATTGCTGGTATCACAACACCGATTACCAAGCATAACTTTATTGTAAAGGATGTAACAAAGCTGGCAGACACTATCCGCAGAGCTTTCAAGATTGCACAGAAGGGCAGACCGGGTCCAGTGCTGGTGGATATCCCGAAGGATATTACCGCAGCAAAGACAGAATATAAAGCGATAAAGCCAGAGCCGATACCGAGAGTGACAGAGACAATCTGTGAAGCGGATATCGATAAGGCTGTTAAAATGATTAAATCAGCGAAGAAACCATACATTTTCGTGGGTGGTGGAGCTGTTATTTCCGAAGCCAGCGAAGAACTGATGGAGTTCGTTAAAAAAGTAGATGCTCCAGTCTGTGATACGCTGATGGGTAAGGGTGCCTTTGATGGAACCAATGATCTATACACTGGAATGTTAGGAATGCACGGAACTAAGACCTCCAATCTTGGAGTCAGTGAGTGTGATCTGTTGATTTCACTTGGAGTACGTTTCTCTGACCGTGTGTTAGGTAATGCTCAGAAGTTCGCAAAGCAGGCAAAGATATTACAGTTTGACGTGGATGCGGCTGAGATTAATAAGAACATCCGTGTGGATGCCTGTGTCATTGGAGACTTAAAGGAAGTTTTGGCACGTGTGAATGGTAAGCTTGACCAGATGAATCACAATGAATGGATCACACATGTGATGGACTACAAAGTAAAATATCCGCTTAAATATGCAGATGCAGGCTTAAGCGGTCCATATGTGATAGAGGAGATTTATCGTCAGACCAAGGGAGATGCGGTGATCGTTACTGAGGTAGGACAGCATCAGATGTGGGCAGCCCAGTACTATAAGTACAAGAACCCACGTACATTTTTATCCTCTGGCGGACTTGGAACCATGGGATATGGACTTGGCGCAGCCATTGGAGCGCAGGTCGCTAATCCAGATAAGCAGGTCATCAATATTGCAGGAGACGGATGTTTCCGTATGAATATGAATGAGATTGCCACAGCAGCGAGACAGAATCTTCCGATGATCGAGGTAATCATCAATAATCATGTACTTGGAATGGTACGCCAGTGGCAGGATCTGTTCTACGAGCAACGCTATTCTGCAACTGTCTTAGATGATGGTGTGGATTTTGTGAAATTGGCTGAGGCTATGGGTGCAGAAGCATACCGAGCTACAAGCCGTGAGGAATTTGCCGATGTATTTGCTAGGGCATTGGCAGCGAAGAAGCCAGTAGTAATTGATTGTATCATCAATTGTGATGATAAGGTGTGGCCGATGGTTGCGCCGGGTGCAGCAATCAGTACTGCATTCACAGCAGAGGATCTGGCACAGAAGTAAGTTAGTGTATATTTGTGTTGGGGATAAATTGGGAGTTACAGCAGCGGGGTACGCTGTTGTCAGAAGATGAGAAAGGAAAGGAATTAAGAAAATGAGCAGAGTTTACAATTTTTCAGCAGGACCAGCAGTGCTGCCAGAGGAAGTGTTAAGAGAAGCAGCAGATGAGATGATGGATTACAAGGGAAGCGGCATGTCCGTTATGGAGATGAGCCATCGTTCTAAAGTATACGACACAATTATCAAGGAAGCAGAGCAGGATTTAAGAGACCTGATGAATATTCCAGATAACTATAAAGTATTATTCTTACAGGGTGGTGCATCACAGCAGTTCGCAGCGGTTCCTATGAACCTGATGAAGAATAAGAAGGCTGGTTATATCGTAACTGGTCAGTGGGCTAAGAAGGCTTATCAGGAAGCACAGATGTATGGTGAGGCAATTAAGTTAGCTTCTTCTGAGGATAAGACATTCTCTTATATTCCAGATTGTTCAGACTTAGATATTCCAGAGGATGTAGATTATGTATACATCTGTGAGAACAACACCATTTACGGAACTAAGTTCAAGGAGCTTCCAAATACAAAGGGACATATTTTAGTATCTGACGTATCTTCCTGCTTCTTATCTGAGCCAGTTGATGTAAGCAAGTACGGCGTGATCTACGGTGGTGTTCAGAAGAATATCGGACCTGCAGGTGTGGTAATTGCAATTATCCGTGAGGATCTGATCACAGAGGATGTACTTCCAGGAACACCTACCATGCTTAAGTATAAGACTCAGGCAGACAATGATTCTTTATATAATACACCACCATGCTACGGTATCTATATCTGTGGTAAGGTATTCAAGTGGTTAAAGAAGATGGGCGGTCTCTCTGTTATGAAGGAGCGCAACGAAGAGAAGGCTAAGATCCTTTATGATTTCTTAGACCAGAGCAAGATGTTCAAGGGAACTGTTGAGCCTAAGGATCGTTCTCTTATGAATGTACCATTTGTAACAGGAGATGAGGAGCTGGATGCTAAGTTCGTAAAAGAGGCAACAGCTGCTGGATTTGTAAACTTAAAGGGACATCGTTCTGTTGGTGGTATGCGTGCATCTATCTACAATGCAATGCCAAAGGAAGGCGTAGAGAAGTTAGTTGAGTTTATGAAGAAGTTTGAGGAGGAGAATGCATAATGTACAAGTATCATTGTTTAAATCCAATCGCATCGGTTGGTCTGGATCTGTTTTCCGATGATTATCAGAAGGTAGAGGATATGAAGGATGCGGAGGCAGTTCTGGTTAGAAGTGCAGCTATGCATGACCTTGAGCTTCCAGATTCTCTTGTAGCAGTAGCAAGAGCTGGTGCAGGTGTTAACAATATCCCTCTTGATAAATGTGCAGAGCAGGGTATCGTAGTGTTCAACACACCAGGTGCAAACGCAAACGGTGTTAAGGAGTTAGTATTTGCAGGAATGCTCTATGCATCCCGTGATATCGTAGGTGGTATCGACTGGTGTTTAGAGAACCAGAACGATGAGAATATTGCTAAGACAGCAGAGAAGCAGAAGAAGAACTTCGCTGGTACTGAGATTTCTGGTAAGAAGTTAGGTGTCATCGGTCTTGGAGCTATCGGTGTATTAGTAGCAAATGCAGCAACACATATGGGAATGGAAGTATACGGATATGATCCATATATCTCCGTAAACGCAGCATGGAGCTTATCCAGAAGTGTTAAGCACATCAGCAATGTAGAAGATATCTATCGTGAGTGTGATTACATTACCATTCATGTACCACTTCTTGATTCTACTAAGAAGATGATTAACGCAGATGCAATCGCAATGATGAAGCCAACTGCAATCGTACTCAACTTCGCAAGA
The DNA here is from genome assembly GCA_964491235.1 of uncultured Roseburia sp. Classification (GTDB taxonomy): domain Bacteria; phylum Bacillota; class Clostridia; order Lachnospirales; family Lachnospiraceae; genus Roseburia. Next base: position 9,169 of record CAZBFN010000003.1, on the reverse strand, counting down.
GACCTTCTTGTAGACGAAGAGGCTATGGTAGATGCTTTGGCAGCTGGTAAGATCAAGAAGTATGTATCTGACTTTCCAAATCCTACCACAGTTGGAGCGAAGGGGTGTATCGTAACACCACACCTTGGAGCTTCCACAGCAGAGTCTGAGGATAACTGTGCAATCATGGCAGTTCGCGAGATTCGTGATTACTTAGAGAATGGTAATATCGTACATTCTGTTAATTTCCCAGATTGTAGCATGGCAGCATGTATGACAGCAGGAAGAATCGGTATTCTTCATAAGAATGCCAGCGGTATGTTGAGCCATTTGACAACTATCTTAGGCGATGCTGGTATCAACATCGATGGAATGGCAAATAAGTCCAAGGGTGACTATGCTTATGCATTGTTCGACGTGGATGCGCCAGTGACAGAGGAAGTACTTGAGAAGCTTAGAAACACAGACGGAGTATTAAGAGTCCGCAAAGTAAAATAATAATGAGGTGCAGAGAAAATGGCAGATATTAGACCATTTATAAGCATCAGACCAGAAAAAGGGAAGGCAGCAGCCATTGCTGCCCTCCCTTATGATGTTTATAACAGGGAAGAGGCAACAAAGGTAGTAGAGGGGAATCCAGAATCCTTTCTTAGAATTGACAGAGCAGAGACACAGTTCCCGATTTCTGTGGATACTTATGATGACAGGGTATATGCAAAAGCCCATGATATGCTGTGGGAAGCTGTAGAAAATGGAAGTTTCATAAAAGAAGAGAAAAAGTGTTATTATATCTATGAACTCACCATGAATGGAAGAGTGCAGACAGGAATCGTGGCATGTGCTTCCATTGATGATTATTTAAATAACGTGATTAAGAAGCACGAGAATACCAGAGCTGAGAAAGAAGTAGACCGTATTCGCCACGTGGATACCTGTAATGCACAGACTGGTCCGATTTTCTTGGCGTATCGTGCTAACGCAGTTATCAATAAGGTCGTGGCAAGTACCAAGGAGCAGGAGGCAGAGTATGACTTTGTATCCGAGGACGGAATCAGACATCGCGTATTCGTGATCCGCGAGGATGAGGCGATTGCACAGCTTGAGCAGGCGTTCGCTGGAATTGACAGTATCTATATTGCTGATGGACATCACAGAGCGGCATCCGCAGTAAAGGTCGGATTAAAGAGAAGAGAAGCACATCCGGGTTATACAGGAGAGGAAGAGTTCAATTATTTCCTGTCTGTTCTGTTCCCAGATGAAGAACTTATGATTATGGATTATAACCGTGTGGTAAAGGATTTGAATGGATATTCCTTCAAGGACTTCTATCATGAAGTGGAGAAGCGATTCGATGTGACAGAGATTACAGAGCAGTCAGAAAAGAGACCACAGGAGAGAGGAAGCTTCTCTATGTATATGGAGGGACACTGGTTCTCTTGCCGTATCAAGGCAGAGGATCGCAATCCGTCAGATCCAGTGGCAGATCTGGATGTTTCTATCTTGCAGGATAAGCTTTTGCATCCAGTGCTTGGCATTGGTGATCCTAAGACAGATGGACGTATTGATTTTGTTGGTGGAATCCGCGGAATGGAGGAATTGGTTCGCCGTTGTGAGAAGGATTGTGCAGTGGCATTTGCTATGTATCCGACCTCTATCGGAGAGTTATTTGCAGTGGCAGATGCTGACTTGCTGATGCCACCAAAATCTACATGGTTTGAGCCGAAGCTTCGTAGCGGATTGTTTATACACGAGATTTAACATGGGATTTCATAGGATATTTCAACAGTAATGAACCGTGCAAAATAGGGATGAAAGGCGGTATAATATGATGGTTGCAATGTACCAGAAAGCAGGTATACTGCTTACAACACAGACAGATACATTTCCAGATACCACGGAGACCGTGGAGGCATTGAATAGCGCTTCGGAGGGGCTTCAGGAGATGGCGGAGAATCCGGGGCTGATTCGTACCTGGTTAGAGGGATTAGTGCCGGACCTGCTCAACTTTGCCTTTCAGGTGATAATTGCAATCCTTGTTTATGCAATCGGAGCAAAGCTGATTAAGCTAGTCACCAAGATGGTACGCCGTTCTATGGAAAAGACGGGAACAGACGAAGGCGTTAAGCAATTTGTGATACCGCTGATTAAGTATGCACTATATGTCCTATTGATTTTTATTATCATGGGGCTTTTTGGAATTGCGACGACCTCAGCAGTGGCAGTGCTTAGTTCTGCCGGTGTTGCGATTGGTCTTGCATTACAGGGAAGTCTTTCGAATTTTGCAGGTGGCGTGCTGATACTTTTATTAAAGCCATTCCGTGTGGGGGACTATATTATAGAGGATTCCAACAAGAATGAAGGAACAGTATCAGAGATATCTATTTTTTATACCAAGCTTCTGACGGTAGATAATAAGGTGATCGTCATTCCAAATGGAACCTTATCTAACAGCAGTCTTACCAATGTTACCAACATGGATAAGCGCCGCGTAGATCTTGTGGTCGGGATTGCCTATGAGGCAGATATCCGCAAGGCGAAGGAAGTGCTGTATCAACTGGCAGTAGAAGAACCGGCCAGGTTGCCGGAGGAGGATGTGCTGGTCTTTGTAAATGAGCTTGGGGCATCCTCTGTGGATATGGGAATTCGTGTCTGGGTGAAGGCGGAGGATTACTGGCCTGTGAGATGGCGTTTGATGGAAAATATCAAGTATGCCTTAGATGAGGCGGAGATTTCCATTCCTTACCAGCAGATTGATGTGCAGATCAAGAATGATAATGTTTACGGTTCAGAGAGCTGTCAGACACTTGCTGTCGGACAGCGAAAAACCATGAAACAAGACTAATAATGTGCAAATTTAACAACTAGAGACAAAAAAACTTGACAGAAAAGGTAATATATGCTAAATTTGACGTGTTAGGCAATGCAGATGCTGAGGAGGCACTGCAGAATGGTTATATCTGTATTTAGGAGGTTTTTAAAAGTTATGCAGCAGGGAACTGTAAAGTGGTTTAACGCCAAAAAGGGTTATGGATTTATTTCAGATGCAGAGGGTAATGATGTATTCGTACATTTCTCCGCACTGAACATGGATGGATTCAAAGAGTTAAAAGATGGTGAGCAGGTTGAGTTCGAGGTAACAGAGGGGGCTAAGGGACCTCAGGCTGCGAATGTAACACGCATCGCTTAATTCATTGGGAATATATCTAATAAGAGTAACCGAAGAGGATGTCCACGATTTTTTTTCGTGGGACATCCTCTTTTTTGGTGATTGACAATAAGATTTAGATTACTCTTTTGCAGAATGGGAAAAGCTGTTATAATATAAGGCAGTTTGATGATAAGATGCCATTTTAGTGATGTGGCATCAGGAGGAAGGAACATATTTCATGAAATTATCAGAATTAAAGGCATATGAATTAGTTGGGGAGAAGGAACTTTTGGACATTAATTCTAAGGGATACATCCTGCGCCATAAGAAGAGTGGGGCGCGAGTTACTGTCATCTCCAACGATGATGAGAATAAGGTATTCTATATTGGATTCCGTACACCGCCGGAGGATTCCACTGGTGTGCCACATATTATTGAGCATACGGTACTCTGCGGTTCTGAAAAGTATCCGGTGAAGGACCCATTCGTGGAGCTGGTGAAGGGATCGCTGAATACATTTTTGAATGCGATTACCTATCCAGAGAAGACCATTTATCCGGTGGCAAGCTGTAACAATGCAGATTTCCAGAATCTGATGGGAGTCTATATGGATGCGGTGTTCCATCCGAATATTTATAAATATGAAGAGATTTTTAAGCAGGAAGGCTGGCATTATGAGCTGGAGGATAAGGATGCCCCAGTTACCATCAACGGTGTCGTATACAATGAGATGAAGGGAGCATTTTCTTCTCCTGATGATGTGATGCAGCGGGAGATACTGAATTCTCTGTTCCCGGATACTTCCTATGGCAATGAGTCCGGTGGAGACCCAGAGTGTATTCCGAATCTGACCTATGAGCAGTATCTGGACTTCCATAGAAAGTATTATCATCCATGTAATTCCTATATCTATCTCTATGGAGATATGGATATCGCAGAGAAGTTGCAGTGGATGGATGAAGCGTATTTAAGCAAGTATGAAGAAATCGAACTGGATTCTACCATTAAGATGCAACAGCCATTTGCGGAGGCAAGGGAGATTGTAAAGGCATATCCAATCGCATCGGAGGAGTCTGAGGAGGACAATACCTACCTGTCCTACAATATGGTAATCGGCACCGTGCTTGATAAGAAGCTATATCAGGCATTTGATGTGTTGGATTATGCGCTTCTTAGTGTGCCGGGAGCACCGTTAAAGCAGGCGCTTATTGATGCAGGAATCGGTAAGGACATTGTGGGTGGATATGACAATAGCACCTTGCAGCCTACATTCTCTATTATTGCAAAGAATACGAATCTGTCAGAGAAGGAGCGTTTCCTGTCCACCATTCGTAACGTATTAAAGGAACAGGTGGAAAAGGGCATTGATAAAAAGGCGTTGCTGGCAGGAATTAATAGTTCGGAGTTCCGTTTCCGTGAGGCGGATTTTGGGCAGTTCCCGAAGGGACTTTTATACGGAATTCAGTGTCTGGATAGCTGGCTTCATGATGATATGCAGCCGTTCATGCATCTGGAAGCATTGGAGACATACCAGTTCTTAAAGGAACAGGTGAATACAGATTATTTTGAAAAGTTGGTAGAGGAGTATCTTTTGGATAATCCTCATGCATCCATCGTGATTGCAGTGCCAGAGCAGGGACTGAATGCGAAAAATGAGGAAAAGTTGGCACAGAAACTGGCAGATTACAAGGCAAGTTTGTCGGATGATGAGATTGAAAAGCTGATTGCAGATACTAAGCACCTGCGGGAATATCAGGAGGAGCCTTCCGCGAAGGAAAATCTGGAAAAGATTCCGATGCTGACAAGGGGAGATCTGAAAAAGGACGCGGCACCTCTTATCAATCAGAGCATTATGAAGGGAGATACAGAAATCGTTCTTCATGAGATGTATGCCAACGGCATTGATTATCTGACGCTGATGTTCGACATCAAGGATATCAAGCCAGAGGAACTGCCTTATGTGGGTATCTTAAAGGCAGTACTGGGTTATGTAGATACAGAAAGTTATAGCTATGCCGAGCTTGCGAACGAGATCAATCTTCATACTGGTGGTATCGGAAGCAGTATCGGTATCTATCCGAATGTAAAGAATAAGGATTCGCTGGAAGTTAAGTATGAGGTAAAGACCAAGGTATTGGCAGATAAGCTGCCAGATGCTATGCATATGATCCGTGAGATTTTAATGACATCCAAGATTTCTGATGAAAAGAGATTGTATGAAATCATTGCACAGCTTTGCTCCAGACTTCAGGTGGGACTTAGCTCTGCGGGACATTCGGTGGCTTCCACCCGTGCGATGTCCTATTTTTCCAGAGCTGCTTACTATCAGGATGCCACAGGCGGAATCGGTTGTTTCCGTGTGATTGCAGATTATGAGGAACATTTTGAGGAGAAGAAGGGCGAGCTGATTGCAAAGCTGGAGGAATTGGTAAGTCGTATCTTTACTGCCGAGCGTTTGATGGTCAGCATTACCTGTGAGCAGAAGCATTATGCGGCAGTGGAGCAGGCAGTGGCTCAGTTAAAGGATCAGTTGTATGTGCCAAAGGAGCCGGGAAAGAAGAGAGAACTTCCAGACATGTGCTTTGAGAAGAAGAATGAAGGCTTTATGGACGCTTCTCAGGTGCAGTATGTGGCTCGTTCCGGAAATTATGTGGCACACGGTTACGAGTACCATGGAGCCCTTAAGATATTAAAGGTCATCATGGGTTATGATTATCTGTGGATCAATGTTCGTGTCAAGGGTGGTGCCTATGGCTGTATGAATGGCTATATGCGAAATGGTGATACCTATTTTGTGTCATACCGTGATCCGAACCTGTCGGCGACCAATGAGGTCTACGACAAGATACCAGAGTATCTGGCAAAGTTCGATGCGGATGAGCATGAGATGACGAAGTATATCATTGGAACAATCAGCGATATGGATACCCCAATGAATCCAAGTGCAAAGGGAGCCAGATCTATGACTGCTTATTTACAGGAGCTGACCTATGAAGATCTTCAGAAGGAGCGGGATCAGGTCATCGGTGCCACTGCAAAGGATATCAAGGCTTTGGAGGGATTGATTGCTTCCGTGCTTTGTGATGGTAACCTTTGTGTCATTGGAAATGAGGATACTATTAAGAATGAAGATACATTGTTTGAAAAAATAGAAAGGTTAAAGTGATAACATGAACAAAAGTTTTAAGTCCGGCTTCGTGACGATCATTGGTCGTCCGAATGTTGGAAAGTCTACCTTGATGAATCACCTGATTGGTCAGAAAATAGCAATTACATCCAACAAGCCACAGACCACCAGAAATCGTATCCAGACGGTATACACAGATATGGAGCGTGGTCAGATCGTGTTTTTGGATACACCGGGTATTCATCAGGCAAAGAATAAGCTTGGTGAGTATATGGTAAATGTGGCAGAACATACCTTAAGTGAAGTGGATGTAATCCTGTGGCTGGTGGAGCCATCCAATTTCATTGGTGCGGGAGAGCAGCACATCATCAAACAGTTACAGAGAACTAAGACACCAGTCATCCTCGTGATCAACAAGGTGGATACCGTAGAGCGTGACAAGATTCTGGAGTTCATCGATACTTACCGCAAGGTATATGATTTTGCGGAGATCGTGCCGGCGTCTGCTTTAAGAGAGCAGAATTTGGATACTGTGGTGGATATGATTTTTAAGTATCTGCCATATGGACCGATGTTCTATGATGAGGAAACGGTAACAGATCAGCCAGAGCGCGCCATTGTGGCAGAAATCGTCCGTGAAAAGGCACTTCATGCGCTGGACGATGAGATTCCACACGGAATTGCGGTGTACATCGACCGTATGAAGGAGCGCAAGGGACAGAATATCATCGATATTGATGCGACAATAGTCTGCGAGCGAGACTCCCACAAGGGTATCATCATCGGAAAAGGTGGAGCAATGTTAAAAAAGATTGGCTCCAATGCCCGTTATGAGATTGAGCGTCTCTTGGACGCAAAGGTTAACTTGAAGCTGTGGGTGAAGGTCAAGAAGGACTGGAGAGACAGTGATTTCTTGATCAAGAACTTCGGCTACAACAAGGATGAAATCTAACTACCAATTTTTTTCTGGTATAAAGACAGGTTCATCGGAGACCCTAATCTTAGAAAGCCAAGCCAAAGATGGCGGGCGGATAAGCAGGAGGATGTGCCGATGGATGAAGCCTGGAAGGATTTTGTTGTATCAGGAAAAGTAAGTGATTATCTACGTTCTAAAAATGTAGAGGCGGATGGGATGCAGGATACTGCAATGGAAATTCCGCGGGAAGAGAGACCGGATGGGACAGAATACCACCGTGACCGGAATGGTCTTAAATGCAATGCCGATTGGCGAATATGACAAAAGAATAACACTTTTGACCAAGGAAAGAGGTAAGATCACAGCTTTTGCCAGAGGAGCTAGGCGACCTAACAGCCAGCTTCTAGCTGCGACGAATCCTTTTTCTTTTGGCGAATTTGAAGTATTTGAGGGAAGAAGTTCCTATACGATGGCAAGAGCCACCATATGCAATTATTTCAGAGAACTGACGATGGATTTTGATGTTACATATTATGGGTTCTATTTTTTGGAATTTGCAGATTATTATTGTCAGGAAAATAATGATGAGCGGGAGATGCTAAAGCTACTGTATCAGTCTCTTCGGGCGTTGGAAAGTCCAGCATACGATAACAGACTGGTGCGGGCAATTTTTGAATTAAAGGCATTGGCGATCAATGGTGAGGCGCCCAATGTGTTTTCCTGCTTAAAGTGTGGCGGGAAGGAACAAATCACCTATTTTTCTGTAAGGCGAGGCGGGGCGCTGTGCGAGGAATGCCGCAAGGAAGTGCCAGATGCCATTCGGATAGAAGAGTCCACCATGTATACTTTGCAGTATGTGATTTCATCAAGTATTGAAAAGCTCTATACCTTTTCTGTCAGCGATCAAGTGCTTCTGGAATTGCAGAAAATCATGCACGAGTATATGCATGTATATGTAGGGCATAGCTTTAAATCTTTGAAGATATTGGATGAGGCGGAGCAATTTCCATGGAAAGACTTGTGAAGATAATGATTTTGCCTTGAAATCGCATTTCTAAAATAGTATAATATCAGAGATATTTTTTTCAGATAGAATGGAGACTTTGAGTATGAAGAAATTTGTGAGCACTGTTCTGGCCATGTTGCTGTGCGTCGGATTGCTGTCTGGCTGTGGAACGACCCTTGAGGGAGAGGACAGTGTGGTATATGTAGACAAGAAGGGAACTGTATATTCGCTGGATGTGGAGGCGATGGATCAGGACTACTATGACAGCGAAGAGCTGGAAGCGTATGTAGATGAGGTGGTCAGCCAGTATACCAGTGAGCATGGCAGTGGTTCGGTAAAGGTGAATAGCCTTACTGTTGAAAATGGTGTGGCAAAGCTTAACATGAAGTACAAGACCGCAACAGATTATACCAATTTCAATGGTATTGAACTGTATCAGGGCGATATTGTATCAGCTTTGGCAGCGGGATATGTTTTTGATGGAGATTTTGCAAAGGTAGAAGATGGCAGAGTCGTAGGAATTGCCACAAAGCAGGAGATTTATTCTCAGGAGGATTTGAAGGTAGTTGTCATTCGCGCCAACACAGATGTGAAGATAGAGGGCGAGATCTGCTATGTGTCCTGTGAGAATGTTAAGCTGACTGGTGCAGACAGCGTATCTATCCGTGAGGGCTATTATCTTGAGAATGGTGCCACAGAGGAAGTGGCGGCTGAGGCGTCCGCAACAGAGCAGGTAGAAGAGAACACCGAGAGCACTTATGTTGAGACATCACAGGCAGAAGTAGTAGAGGATGGAGCTTTTGAGACTGAGGTCTATACCTTTATTGTATACAAATAGATAAAAGGCAACTGCAAATGCAGGGTGTTATAATATAAAGAAGGCGAGGATATTATTTATGGAAAAGTCAATGGAAAAAATCGTAGCACTGGCGAAGTCAAGAGGATTCGTATATCCGGGTTCTGAGATTTACGGCGGTCTTGCAAATACATGGG
>CAZBFN010000002.1:0-304705 GCA_964491235.1 uncultured Roseburia sp. | reverse complement strand
ACTACCGGCTACCTGACGGCAAAAATTGAATTTGCGAAAAAATCTTGACACTATCGATGCGCACTTTTGTTCTTTTAATGTTTCAAAAAGAAATAAAAAACGAATAACATATTGACATGGTATGTTAATAGGTATAATATGGATAAAAATGGAAGGGGAGAAGTGGTCAAATTGCAGATTAAGAAAATAGAGACGAATGTCCTGATTATCGGTGGTGGAACAGCGGGTTGTTATGCAGCGCTGACCATCAGCCGGAATTCTGATAAATCAGTTTTGATTGCAGAGAAGGCAAATATCAAGCGCAGCGGCTGTCTTGCTGCCGGGGTAAACGCCATCAATGCCTATATTGTAAAGGGAAGGACACCGCAGGATTACGTGGATTATGCTACGAAGGATGCAGCAGGAATCGTCCGAAACGATCTCCTTTTGACGGCGGCGAACACTTTTAATGAAGTGACGGCAGATATGGAGCGTATGGGGTTAGTTATCCTAAAGGATGAAAATGGTGACTATGTGGCAAGAGGAAACCGTAACATCAAGATAAACGGAGAGAACTTTAAGCCTATTCTGGCAAATGCGGTGACAAAGGAAGAGAATATTGAGGTCTTAAATTATGTCAATATCACTGACCTTTTGGTAGCAGATAACCGGGTGTATGGGGCTGTTGGTTTTTCCATTGTGGAGAATATAGCATATGTGATTTTGGCAGATGCGGTACTGGTCGCCACTGGAGGGGCATCGGGATTATATAAGCCGAATAATCCGGGATTTTCCAGACATAAGATGTGGTATCCACCTTTTAATACCGGAGCAGGATATGCCATGGGACTTCGTGCTGGGGCAGAGATGACCACATTTGAAATGCGGTTTATTGCACTTCGGTGTAAGGACACCATAGCACCCACTGGAACCATCGCTCAGGGCGTTGGGGCAAAGCAGGTCAATGCCAAGGGCATGATCTATGAAGAAAAGTACGGTCTGACTACCAGCGAGCGGGTCTATGGAACGGTGAAGGAAAATCAGCTAGGAAATGGTCCGTGTTACTTAAAGACGACAGGGATTACCAAGGAGCAGGACGAGGAACTTCTTAAGGCATATCTGAACATGGCGCCGAGCCAGACCCTAAAGTGGATTGAGAGTGGGAAGCTGCCGAGTGAGCAGGATGTGGAGATACAGGGCACTGAGCCCTACATTGTAGGCGGTCATACTGCCAGCGGATATTGGGTGGACACCAATCGTCAGACTACCGTGCAGGGGCTGTATGCGGCAGGAGATGTGGCAGGAGGATGCCCACAGAAATATGTGACCGGAGCACTGGCGGAGGGCAAGATCGCGGCGCTTGCCATTCTGGAAAATGGGATGGAGCGCAAGTCAGATTTGCAGCTTGAAGAGGAGGTGCTTGAAGCACAGGCTTACCAAATCATAAATGGCTACGATAGAACCTGTGCCACAGAAAATGAACTGTTTTCTGTGGAAGAGCTTGAGGAAGCAATGCAAAAAGTCATGGATGAATATGCGGGAGGAATCTCTTGTCATTACCAGTTCAATGAGAAGCAGCTATCCTTGGCAGAAGAGAAAATCAATCAATTGATAGAGCTGTCAGAGCAGGTGGGAGCAAAAGACATGCATGAATTGCTTTTTGTGTATGAATTAAAGGAGCGCTTACTGGTCTGCAAGGCGGTGATTGCCCACTTGAGAAGCCGCAAGGAGACCAGATGGCATTCTTTTAATGAAAATCTGGATTATCCAGAGACGAGACCTGAATTTTATAAGTATGTAAATTCAAGGATGAAAAATGGAAAAATAGAAATCCTTTTCCGGGATATTGTAAAGGGGGATGTCTATGAGCATACGAATTAACAAGGATAAATGTGTAGGATGTAAAAAGTGTCAGGAGGTATGTCCGGGCACGCTGATTCAGATAGAAGACAAAAAGGCAGTGATAACATATCCGAAAAACTGCTGGGGCTGTGCCTCCTGTGTGAAGGAATGTAAGGTGGGAGCGATTGATTTTTATCTGGGGGCAGATATCGGTGGTATGGGAAGTGTCATGAATGTCCGCACAGAAGGAGATATTCTTCACTGGAATATCACAAGGGGCGATGGCAGGGAATTGGTCATTGATGTAGATCGAAGAAATTCAAATCAGTATTAAGAGAAGGAGAATCAATATGAGTGGATTATCACATTTGGATGAACTAGAAGCAGAGGCAATATATATCATCCGCGAGGTGGCAGCGGAATGCGAAAAGCCAGTAATGCTATATTCGATAGGAAAAGATAGCTCGGTAATGCTTCATCTGGCGATGAAAGCATTTTATCCAGAGAAGCCGCCATTTCCATTTTTACATGTCAACACCACATGGAAGTTCCGGGAGATGATCGAATTTCGGGATAAGACAGCCAAGGAGCTTGGCATTGAAATGATAGAGTATATCAATCAAGAGGGCGTGGCGCAGGGCATCAATCCCTTTGACCATGGCTCTGCCTATACAGATATCATGAAGACTCAGGCGTTAAAACAGGCATTGAATCAATATGGTTTTACCGCTGCATTTGGCGGTGGCAGGAGGGATGAGGAAAAGAGCCGTGCCAAGGAGCGTATCTTTTCCTTCCGAAACGAATCCCACGCATGGGACCCGAAAAATCAGAGACCAGAGATGTGGAAGCTATATAACACAGAGATCAATAAGGGCGAGAGCATTCGCGTATTCCCGATTTCCAACTGGACAGAAAAAGATATCTGGCAGTATATCCAGAGGGAAAATATCCCGATCGTGCCACTGTACTTTGCAGCAGAACGACCAGTGGTCTATCGGGATGGCAACATTATCATGGTGGACGACGACCGTATGCGGTTAAATCCGGGAGAGGTTCCAGAAATGAAAAAGGTGCGTTTCCGTACCCTAGGATGTTATCCGTTGTCTGGCGGTGTGCTGTCAGAGGCAGACACGTTGGATGGAATTATTGAGGAGACCTTAAGCTCGGTAGAATCAGAGAGAACCAGCCGCGTCATCGATCAGGATGGCGGTGCAGCCAGCATGGAAAAGAGAAAGAGAGAGGGATATTTCTAATGAGTGGATTATTAAAATTTATAACTTGCGGAAGTGTGGATGATGGAAAATCAACGCTGATCGGGCATATTCTCTACGACTCTAAGCTTCTGTATACAGATCAGGAGGAAGCCCTAGTGTTAGACAGCAAGGTGGGTTCCAGAGAGGGAGCAATTGATTACTCCCTGTTACTGGATGGTCTGATGGCAGAGAGGGAGCAGGGAATTACCATCGATGTGGCATATCGATATTTTACCACGGATAAGCGAAGCTTTATCGTGGCGGACACACCGGGACATGAGGAGTACACAAGAAATATGGCGGTGGGAGCATCCTTTGCACAGCTTGCCATTATTTTGGTAGATGCCAAGCAGGGTGTTCTGGTGCAGACCCGTAGACACAGCAGGATCTGCTCCCTGATGGGAATCAAGCATTTCGTATTTGCAGTCAATAAAATGGATCTGGTGGATTACAGTGAGAACCGTTTTCAAGAAATCGTAGAAGAGATACAGGAATTATCGGAAAGCTTGAATCTATACGATGTGGCGATTATTCCAGTCAGTGCCACCGAGGGCGACAACGTCACCAAGAAATCAGAAAATACCCCTTGGTATTCCGGTTCGACCTTACTGGAGCATCTGGAGAATGTAGATGTGACGGAGGAGGACGAAATGGGCTTTTATATGCCAGTGCAGCGAGTGTGCCGTCCGAACCATGAATTTAGAGGATTTCAGGGACAGATCGAGAGTGGTTGCATCAAAGTCGGTCAGAGCATCAAGACCTTGCCAAGTAATGAGACAGCAACAGTAAAGTCCATTTTAAACGGAAACACTGAGGTAGAAGAGATTATGGCAGGTCAGGCGGCTACGATTCAGCTAGATAGAGAAGTGGATGTCAGCAGGGGCTGCGTTCTCACGGATAACGAGAACATCTCTGTGTCAAAAAGCTTTGCGGCGACATTGCTATGGATGGATGATGCTAAGCTGACTCTTGGAAAAGAATATCTGGTGAAGCTGGGAACGAAGCGGATTCCCGGCGTAATCAAGAGCATAGAATATAAGATTGACGTGAATACTGGGGAGCAGATTGAAGCTGAGTATATTGAGAAAAATGAAATTGCCCTTTGTCATGTAGAGTTGGCAGAGAAGATCGTGTTGGATGAGTTCAAGAAGCATAAGACCCTTGGAGAACTGATTTTCATTGACAGAGTCAGCCATATGACCTCTGCCTGCGGTGTGCTAAATACCATCGAGGACTCCGACGACAAGCCTTATTTTGAAAAGGATGAGTTGAAGATGTATGGCTATATCTTTGAGGAATTCTATTTCAATCTGGAAAATGCGATGCTGTCCAAGGTGGACACTGGCGATAAGACCTATCATGTAGGCGATTCGGTCTTGACGGAGGGAAATAGTTTTAAATACCCGGACTATTTTGACATTATTTCTGTGGAAACGGGAACCGCAGTCCTGATTCGTGATAAAAAGGTTCGAGACATTATTTCGTTGACGGATTATGAATTTATCGGACTTCCAATCTTAGATGAGAGAGGATTTGCATTAGAGATTCACAATAAGGCGGCGCTAGAACAATTTCTGGTGGAATATGCCAATACAACAGAGAAGAGCCGTTCTGAATTCCACAACAAATGGTTCCGCTTTGAAACGTATAGAAAAATCGTGTGTACCGATAATTTTTGGATGATTTAAGGAGAAGAGTTAGGTTGACGAAGATTCCCTCTGCTCTTATAATTGAGTAAGACAAAAATGGGCAGGAGGAATAATGTCATGAGCAAAATTGGAATTTTTATGGCTGATGGATGTGAAGAGATAGAGGGACTTACCGTGGTGGATGTGGTTCGCCGCGCAAAGATGGAGATCGTGATGATCTCTATTACAGGCAAGAAGGAAGTGACCAGCTCCCACAATGTTACTTTCCTTACCGACGTACTTGCATCTGAGGTGAATTACGCAGAATTAGACGGTATCGTGTTGCCAGGTGGAATGCCGGGAACCTTGAACCTTGGCGTAGATGCGACAGTAAATCAGACTATCAAGGAATTTGCAGCAGCAGGTAAGTTGGTGTGCGCTATCTGTGCAGCACCAAGCGTACTTGGCGCAGCAGGATTATTAAAGGGCAAGAATGCCACATGTCATCCGGGCTTTGAGGAGAAGCTGACTGGTGCAACTACCAGCGTGGATGAGGTAGTGGTAGATGGCAACATCATCACCAGCCGAGGAATGGGAACAGCGATTCCATTTGCACTTGAGATCGTGCGTTACTTTAAGGACGATGCAGCAGTGGAAGAAATCAAAAAAGGACTTGTGTACAGAGCATAAGGGCGCATAGGAATAAAAAAGCGTGTCATATCAACAAACTGTTGATATGGCACGTTTTTTGTGTTAGCAAAATAACTTGCGGCAAAAACTATTTGCGGCAAATGCTATTTGTGGCAAATTTATTTGCCTGACATCTGCTCTTCCTGCTTCATGATCATCTTCTTGACCATCTCGCCACCAATGCTTCCTGCCTGTGCAGAAGTTAAGTCGCCGTTGTAACCCTCTTTTAAAGGTACTCCGATCTCACTTGCTACTTCCTGCTTAAAACGATTCATCGCTTCCTTAGCCTGTGGTACCGCCATCTGATTTGTGTTAGAACCTGAATTGTTAGTTCCGCTCATGTGAATTACCTCCATACATTACTGTTAGTTTTGTCGGGCAGATAAGCTGCCTCGTGTATTTTAGGAGTACAAAAATGTTTACTGTATGTCCTAATACTATTATTTACAGGCGAAAAAATATTATGTTGGTAAATTTTGAGAATTTTCTTGACAATTCGAAAAATATGTGCGTATACTAATTTTTGTAAGGCAATATGTAATCTAAAATTATAAGGAAAGAGAGGTAAAAATTATGATTAGAATTATGATTAGAATTACAAGAAGCGTCGTGAACATGAATATGAATCATAGTATTACCTCGGTGGGTTTTGTTTTTTAGCATGAGGATTGTACTTGGTAAGGTACAGCACATGTAGACAGAATTGATTCCTTTAGACAGATACCGTGGTAGTTCTATGAATTACCACGGATTTTTTTGCGCTAAAATGCAGGTAAAGAGTCCGTGTGAAAATACGGGTTCTTTTTTTGTCTAAAGAATCAGACATCGAGGAGAAGGTAAGGAGGAGTTAGATTTGAAGAAGTTGTACACATATGTTGGTCGCTACTGGTATGGATACTTATTTGCGATAGTTTCCATGGTAATAGCAACTGGACTTGATATGGTATATCCAAAGATCACAGAGCAGATCGTGGATGATGTCATTCTGGGAGGAGAGATGTCACTGCTGACAAAGCTTCTGGTGGGAATTGTCATCGTCGGTATTGGTCGTTGTATTTTTGGATATTGTAAGGAATTTACCTTTGATAAATTGGCGTCCAAGATTGGTTCGGAGATACGAAAGGATCTCTTTGATCATATCCAGTCTTTGTCCATGAGTTATTTTCAGGATACCAATACGGGAGAACTCATGGCGAGAGTCAAGGATGATGTGGATAAGATCTGGAATGCCATGGGATTTGTGGGAATGCTGGTGATCGAGGTAGTCATTCATGTTAGCATGGTGCTGTACTGCATGTTTACCTTGAATTGGAAGCTGGCGTTTGTTCCATTGACAACGATGGCTCTCTGCGGAGTAGTAGCCGTTATCATGGAGCAGAAGCTTGGTAAGATTTATGAGGAGATTAGTGAGGAAAATGCAGTGCTGACCACCGTTGCGGAGGAGAATCTGGCAGGTGTGCGTACTGTAAAGGCATTTGCCAGAGAGCAGCATGAGATACAGAAGTTCTTGTCACACAATAGCCGTTACTACGAACTCAACATTAAGCAGTCCAAGGTGTTGGTAAAGTATTATCCGCTGTTTCAGTTCGTGGGCAAGATACTTCCAGTTGCAACAACAGTTCTGGGCGGTATCTCAGTGATGAAGGGCGATATGACGCTAGGAGCGCTGGTAGCATTTGTGGAATACAGTAGAAACTGTACTTGGCCAATGGAGATGATTGGATGGCTGACTAACGATGTGTCCTCTGCGATTGCGTCCTATAAAAAGATTCGCAAGATCTACGATCAGAAGCCGGAAATCAAGGATGCAGAAGCGCCAGTTTGTCTGGATCGTGTGGAGGGTGAAATCTGTTTTGAAAATGTATCCTTTTCCATTGATGAGAAGAAGATTCTGGACGGTATTGACTTTAGAGTTCCAGCAGGAAAGACACTGGGAATTATGGGAGCGACAGGTTCTGGAAAATCATCCATCATCAATCTGTTACATCGTTTTTATGATGTGACAGGTGGAGTGGTAAAGGTAGATGGTGTGGATGTACGCAAACTTAGCCTGAATCAGCTTCGTAAAAATGTATCTGTGGTATTGCAGGATGTGTTCCTGTTCTCAGATACCATTGAGGAAAATATCAAGATGGGACAGCGCAAGGAGCTGCCGATCGAGGAAGTTCGTCTGGCAGCAGAGCATGCGGAAGCCCGCAGCTTCATTGAGAAGATGGATGAACAGTATGACACTGTTATAGGTGAGCGTGGTGTAGGACTCTCCGGTGGACAAAAGCAGCGTATCAGCATTGCCCGCGCGTTAGCAAAGCACAGTCCGATACTGGTGTTAGACGATTCCACCTCCGCACTGGATATGGAGACAGAGCATGAGATTCAGAAGACCTTAAAGGAGTTGGATGATACAACCAAAATCATTATTGCACACCGTATCTCTGCGGTACGTCATGCGGATGAGATCATCTATCTGGAGGGCGGAAAAATCGCAGAGCGCGGTACCCATGAGGAGCTGCTTGCAAAGAAGGGACTGTATTATAACACCTGTGTAGCGCAGGGAACTGTGAAAATTTGAAAGGAGAATTATCGTGGCAGTTAATTCATATAGAGAAGATGAATTCATGGAAAATACCGACAAAAAGAAAATCTTCAAGCGGTTATTTTCCTATTTGCTAGAGTATATAGGAATCCTGCTTGCCGTGCTTTTATGCATGGGTGTAACGGTTGCCATATCACTCGTCAATCCTCTATTGATTGAGGAAGCAATCGATCATTATATTGCGAAGTCTGATTTTAACGGATTGATGAAATTAGGACTATTCGCATTGATTTTAAATATTATTTTTATCGTCATGGTAAAAATCAGAATGTACGTGATGTCGGTGGTGTCAAATAAGATTCTGCTTCGTATTCGTCAGGATTTGTATGAACACATTCAGACCTTGTCATTTTCCTTTTTTGACAGCAGACCGACTGGAAAGATTCTTGCGAGAATCATCGGGGATGTTAATGCCCTAAAGGATGTGTTGGTAAATGTGGTAACGACCTTGATTCCAGAATTTGTTACTGTGGTCGGAGTTGTTGTTATCATGCTGGTGAAGGATTGGAGATTGGCGCTGGCGTCACTCAGTACGATTCCACTTATGATCGTGGGTATCTGGTTCGTGCAGACCGCATCTCATAAGCGTTGGCAGATTCACCGTAAAAAGTCCTCGAACTTAAATGCCTATGTGCATGAGGACATTGCCGGAATGAACGTGGTACAGAGCTTTGGTGCAGAGAAGGAGACAAAAGAAATTTTTGGAAATCTGACAGATGAGCATCAGAAATCCTTTATGGATGCAGTTACCTATGCGGATATGTTTGGACCAGTCATTGATTTTTGCTGGGGCATCGGTGCTATGATGCTATATCTGGTGGGCGTGCGTTTTCTGGGATTTGAAAAGGTATCTGTGGGACTTTTAGTAGCATTTGGTACTTACATCAATATGTTCTGGAACCCGATCATGAACCTGAGTAATTTTTATAACAATCTGGTGACGAACCTGACAGCAGCAGAGCGTATTTTTGATATCTTAGACACTGAGGCAGACATTGTGGATGGAGAAGATGTGGTGGAGCTTCCAGATGTAAAGGGTGAGGTAGCATTTTCTCATGTAAGTTTTACTTACGACAAGGGAACACCAGCGGAGACAAAGGTGTTGGAGGATGTCAGCTTTACCATAAAGCCGGGGGAGACCATCGCATTGGTAGGACCGACCGGAGCAGGAAAGACCACTATCGTGAACTTGATCAGCCGTTTCTATGATATTGAGGATGGTGTGATTACCGTGGATGGATATGACTTGACCAAGGTGTCCATTCACAGTCTGAGAAGACAGATGGGTGTCATGACGCAGGATAACTTTATCTTCCACGGCACCGTCCGGGAAAATATCCTATACGGAAAGCTGGATGCGACAGAGGAAGAAATGATTGCAGCAGCCAAGGCAGTCAACGCCCACGACTTCATCATGAAGATGGAAAAGGGCTACGACACAGAGTTAAAGGAGCAGGGAGCAGGATTGTCCATCGGACAGCGCCAGTTGATCGCATTTGCCAGAACCATGGTATCTATGCCGAAAATCCTGATTCTGGACGAAGCGACCTCCAGTATCGACACCCATACAGAGATATTGGTACAGAAAGGTATCGAAGCGCTGCTGTCTGGCAGAACCAGCTTCGTAATCGCTCATAGACTCTCCACCATTCAGAATGCAGACCGCATCTTTGTTATCGATCAAGGCGGCATCCTAGAGCAAGGAAGCCCAGCAGAGCTTATGGAGAAAAAGGGAGCTTACTATAAGCTATATATGAGTCAGTTCGTGGATTAAATCGAGTTGCGGCATGGCGAAATGAAAAGTTAAAAGATATGGAGAATATTTTTATGATAGAAGTAAGCAAAACGAAATGGGATGAAATGCAGGATTACATCAAATCGTATTTCGAAGAATTGGGTTACAAAAATGATGGCTTTCATAATGGCATGATGTTTGAAGGGGAGCCTTATCTTATTACTTGTGATGATGAAAAAGCAGGATTCTTTTCCGTAGGAAATTCATGGGATGAAGGAAAGATGTTAAGGGGATTTTATGTAATTCCTTCAAAACGCCGATTTTCAAGGGAAATATTTGACAAAATAATGGTAGATTTCCAGTTGGAAGCTGCTCTTGTTGCAAGCAATGATGCACATTTTGTTGGGCTTGCATTTGAGAAGATGAACGCACTTAAAACATTTTTTGATATGCAGGCATTTAATTTTGTCTATGGAGAACCGATGCGCGAAGCAGAGTATGGAGTGGAGTGCATGAAAGAAGTAGATCAGGCGGAGTACGAATCAATGAACCGCCTTACCGAGAATCAGTGGGATGGCTGCTTTGAAGATGGCTGCTTTAAATTTTACAAAATCGTAAGTGACGGTGAGACATTGGGATATGGCGGTATGGGTAAGCTGGCACATAACCAGAAGAATGTGGATGTGGGCAATTTTGTACTTCCACAACACAGAAGAAAAGGTGTCGGAAGAAGTATCATCATAAATCTTAGCAAAATTGCTATTGAACAGGGGATGATTCCAGTCGCAGGATGTTGGTATGGTAATCAGGAGAGTATTCTGACACTGACGAGCAGTGGTTTTATTCCAGAAAACAGGATTTTTTATGTGAGATTTCGATAAGTTGAGGCACATGACGGTATCAAGCTGCGGTATATTGCGGAAATTCTTATGGTAATTGGGAGAGGTTTTGCATGTTTATAGAAGAGATAAGAGACACGATCGTGAAGCAAGGAATATGCAATTATGGAACAAATGAATACTCTGTATTCATTTGTTCCAGTAACATATTTCCGGGCACAGGCGACTACGAAGACGATATGGAAATATGTGAAGATAGAAGGATGGACTGCTACTGTATCTGGTTTGAAGATTTTTTACAGAAAGGCACTTTAAATGCCAGTGGTGGCTATTATGAAAGCCTTGAGGAAGCTGTAAAAGTGGTTGAGGGATGTCCTGAATTTAGGGGATGGAACGATTAGGGAAAGGGAAGAAACTTTGAATTCTCACTTGGGGTATTTTAAGGGATTTAATAACTGTTATATTTTGTTATAGAAATCTTGTCAAACCCTTGAAAACACTAAATTTTTCGTAGGTGTCCTCTCCATCACATCTTGTATCGTGATATATCGTTCTACCCTTGTTTACGAACCCTCATAAGGGAAAAAACAAGGGAAAGAAAATCAGGTAACAACTTATAACATATTATGAAAAGGGCAGTTGGAACTGGATGGAATGCTTATAATACATTTTCAGAAGGGATTGATTGGATGAACATAATATATGCAGATTACAACATTTACCACAACAGCATTGATATATGCACTTATGCCGGATATATTCTACGGATTGACTGTGCAAAGGCAGGGGAAGGATTAAAGACTGCTCCTAATTCAGAGTGTGCCTTAAATGCCCTTGCAATAGATAATCCACTAGAATATGCCAGACTGTGTCTCGTGGAACTATGCAGATATGGATTGATACGGAGGATTCATTAGAAATTTGGTGATTTGTATACAAGGCAAGACTATAATCCGGTACATCCTGTTAAAATGATAAAAAATCAAAGTTCTTTAGCTTAAAAGCTATGAAGTACGAATCTGATTGTTAGAATTGCAAAAGTGAACGTTACAAATAAAGCGGTCAGGGGCGCGAAGGGCATGGTTAGCGTAAAGAAGAGAAAAGGTAAGGTTAATAATGGTAGAGACTAAGTAAAGTGTCGGAAAATGAAACAATTTTTCTGACACTTTGCTTAGTCTTTACAAAAATGAATATCAATGTTAAAATTAAAATAACTGATAATTGAAATGAATAATTGCAAATTATTAGAAAGGTGGTATATATGAAGGCGTTTTCACTAAAGATTAAAATTGCATTGTCGTCAGCACTTATAATGTTAGTAGGATTTGTGCTTGTATTGCTTGTAACTTTTAATGTTGCAAAAAAAAATATTTCAGAGGCTATGATAGAGCAGCTCATAAATGAGAACTCACAGATAGCGGCACAGGCTGAAATTTTAATAGAAAAGGGTGCAACAGTTGAGGAACTTCAAGCATTTGTAGAGAGTATGACTGCTAAAAATGAATATATTGCTTATGCAGTAGTTATAGATAAAACAGTTACAGCAATTGCACACAGTGATACGCAGAAAATAGGTAAAAACTATTCTGATGATACAGGATATTCAGTACCGGCAGCAACAAAGGGCGAAGTTATGACAAGCTCTTTTTGGGCTGATGTCCAACAGGCATGGACATATGACATAATGTATCCTATTTATGTAAATGGTGAACTTTATGGTTCTATGGATGTTGGTATATACAATACGAAGATAGACGTTGTAGTAGATAGTATGAGAGCTGCGTCTATTCCAATGGTGGCAGCTATTTGTATTATTTCATGCGTTATATTGGTTATTTTGATAAATATATTGTTTAGAGTATTTGCAGAATTAATCGCATTTTGTAATGAAGTGGGTTCAGGTAATCTTACGGTTCGTGTAAGAGAAAGCTTATTAAAGCGAACAGATGAGATTGGTAAGATTGCCAATTCTATGGAAAATATGAAGAAAAATATTCATGATTTGGTACTTGAAACAAATAATAATTCACAAGAGATTACAAAGATTACATATTCATTAAATGATAAAGCTGAAGGAACCAATGACAAAGCTGTGTATATAGCTGAAAAAGCGGGCAGAGCAGTTCAAGGTACTCAAAGTCAGAGTGAATTAACACATACAAATGCTAGAATGATAGAAGAAATCACTCAGGGAATGGAAGAAATTGCCGGAAATATTATGAATGTAAAAGAAGTTGCTTCTGAGACGGCGGATGAAGCTATTAAAGGTGATGAAAAGCTTACTATAGTTGTAAACCAAATGGACGTAATTGAAAGTAATGTTTCAGCTACCTATCAAAAGATTAAGGAACTGGAAGGAATGTCAAGCAATATCGGTGATGTAATTAATTTAATAGCAGATATTGCATCTCAGACTAATTTACTATCATTAAATGCGGCTATAGAGGCAGCAAGAGCAGGTGAGCAAGGTAAAGGTTTTGCTGTCGTAGCAGATGAAGTTGGTAAACTTGCAGATCAGTCTAAAGATGCAGCAGAAGAAATAGAAAAAATTATTGATGATATATCACAGAGTATAGTAGAATCTGTTCAGTTAATGGATAGAGGTAATGACTCTGTAAAAGAAGGAATGGAGCTTGCTCATCAGGCAAAAGAAAGCTTTGTTGATATTAAAAAGAAAATCGAAAAGGTATCTGATGAGATGACAAATGTTGCAGCAATTACGCAGGAAGTAACCAGTGGTACAGTATCATTACAAGACGCACTTGAAAAAATATCAAACATCGCAGATGAAGTAAATAATAATACACAGGAAGTATCAGAAGAGGCAATGGCACAAAATGGTATGATGGGAGATGTAATGGATAGTGTAGAAGTGTTGAATAATGTTGCAGGTGAATTAAGTAAGATATTGAGTAGCTTCAGTATTGAGGAATAGTATAATGAGGACTATCACTTTTGCGTGATAGTCCTTTTTGTGTTTGCGCGCCATGGGCGCACTCTAACGGGTGCAAGTCCCGAACATGCCCGGATAGTGGGAAATGTATAGCCGAACAGCAAGGGTGTTCATCGTGAGGTGAAATCTGAAGGAAGCTGTAAGCAAACCTCTGGTCCGACGGACATAAATCACATATAAGGCTAGGCTACGAGAGATAAGTTGGCACAAAGCAACGAAGTCTAATAACTATCACATTTGTAGTAGCAGAGTAAATGTGGCGGATATATGGAGGGAAAGAGCGTGCACCTTAAGCGTGGAGGTCTCACAGAGGCTTTATTAGCCTAGTAACAACGAACTGTGAGGAGTCAGCAGAGCCCATAGTAGTGAAGAAGTTTCTGTAATGGAAATGGAGCAAAGGGGCGAACAATCAATAAGTTTGAGTAAGTCTCGTATTGCAGAGAAGACATACATCTGCCGTAACCAATCGGGTAAAAGGTGGTCAAATCAAGCGAGACGGAAAGGAAAGAACGCATAGACACAAGTAGTCTAATGGAGCAGATACTATCAAACGATAATCTCAACGGAGCATGTCTGCAAGTCGTAAGAAATAAAGGTGCAGAGGGAGTGGATGGAATGAAGTACACAGAACTCAAGGAACATCTTGCAAAGAACGGCGAAACTATTAAGGAACAGTTGAGGACAAGAAAGTATAAACCCCAACCAGTACGAAGAGTGGAGATACCAAAGCCTGATGGCGGTGTCAGAAACCTAGGAGTACCAACAGTAACAGACAGATTTGTACAACAAGCCATTGCACAGGTGCTAACACCAATCTATGAGGAACAGTTCCATGACCATAGTTATGGATTTAGACCGAATAGGTGTGCACAGCAAGCAATCCTAACAGCACTGGACATGATGAATGAAGGTAACGATTGGATTGTAGATATTGATTTGGAAAAGTTCTTTGACACAGTAAATCATGACAAGTTAATGACCATTATCGGAAGAACAATTAAAGATGGAGATGTTATTTCCATCATACGAAAGTATCTTGTCAGCGGAATCATGATTGATGATGGATACGAGGATTGACAGATACATTGAAAATGGAATGATGTATGTGCTTGATGATAATGGAATTAAAAGCGAATGTGTTGTTACCGATGAGGGAAATGGGGTTCTTGAAATTAAGAATATCGCTACCGCCCCAGAATGCCAAGGGAAAGGGTATGGAAAAGCTTTAATTGATTTTATTATGATGAAGTATAAAGGGACATATTCTATTCTGCAAGTCGGAACAGGCGATAGTCGGATGACTATTCCTTTTTATGATAAATGTGGTTTTGTTCGTTCTCATCGCATAAAAAATTTCTTTACAGATAATTATGATCATCCAATATTTGAATGTGGTATTCAGTTGGTAGATATGATTTACCTGCAAAGAAAATTATAAATTTGAAGTTTGGCGGTGAGACACAATGGAAAAAGATATATTGATGAAATATAAAATGGATAGTAGAGATGAAGCTGTGAGTTTCTTAAAAAGCCTTTGGAGTGAAACGCCAAAACCTTGCCCGTTGTGCGAGGGAAAATTAAATTTTCTCCACAAGAAGGCAAAGAAAAGTAATTGTGATTGGATTTGTACTGTTTGTGGTGAAAGATATGATACTATCAAAATATTAAATCAGTTAAACGAGAGATAACTTTGAATTTTATGGAGAACAATCATTATGATTAGAGGATTGCAGAACAGAGATGAAAAATTCAGTTTATCGAAGCGATTACTTTAGAAGAACTGTTACCAAGATGGTGGGGAATGGAAAGGTACAATTTGGATGAATAGAATAGATACAAAAGGACTGTGTTTAAGAATTTTTATACCTACATTGGTTTTAAGTGTTACATATTTGGTGCTGGGACATGTTTGCAAGATGCCGCATTTATTGCTATTTTGCATATTGGGAACAATTATTTTGGTGCCAATAGAGTTAGGCATCATATTATCAGCAAGTAAGAAAGAGTACGGTACATATTCACTTAAAAGTGCGTTTGCCGGACAGGAAAAGATTGCTTTATGGAAAGTGTTAATTATTGCATTAGTATTTTTTGGAATAGCAGGGCTGCTTTCGGCATTTGTGGCACCAATTGAGAATCAGATTTTTGCAGAGGTGAGAACGAGTGTACTGAACCATTTGCCCGTAGGATTTGATTGGACAAATTACGAATATTTGAAATCGTATTCAGAACCGGTGCTGATCTTGACCTGTATATATTATGGTGTTTTTAATGTGTTAATTGGACCTGTAACAGAAGAATTGTTTTTTAGAGGATATTTAACATCTCACTATGAGAAACAGAGTTCGTTTACACCGGTATTGATAGCTATTCTATTTTCAATCTATCATTTTTGGTTGCCGTTCAATAACGTATTTCGCATATTAGCATTTGCACCAGTTGCATATGTAGCATATAAGAAAAAGAATTTTTATATAAGTATATGCTTTCATTGTTTTTGCAACTTATTTTCAGTGATTGGCTTTGTAATAGCGGTGTTGGGATAAATTTGAGGGAGAGGGGATTCTACTATGACAAATGAGCAAAGAGCAGAACAACTTATAAAGAAATATGGATTTGATTTTGAACAAATTCCAAAAGAGGAAATAATTGAGCTAATACAAAAAGAAATAGAGGATTACCAAGCAGGAAGTTCGGAATACATCAGGGTATTGTGCGGCTACTTATATTGTATTGGTAATTCATCGGATGTTCCATTGCTGAAAAAAGCCAAGTATGGAATCAATATGGATGTTGGCTGTATGATTGATGGCGAATGGATTGAAAGTCTGGAAAATGACGGTGTCGGAAGTGACTATGTCAATCCAAGAGAGAAAATTATCGCCGATTTCGTTGCGTACTATACCAATTTTGAAGCAGGTGACGAGTGGTAAGGTAATCCGAAGTTACGGGAGAGGTTGAGCAGTAGGAAATTAAATTTATGGAGGAGATTTGTTATGGGTATTACGATTCAGCCGGAGAAAGTTTCGGCAAGTGAGTACATAGAATTTTTGAAAAGAACTGATTTGGGTTCTCAGTATCCGAAAGAGAGATTTCAGGAACGTATCGAAAAATTAGTGGTAAATGTTCCTATTAGTCTGGTTGCCAGAAATGAAGAAGGAAAGTTAATTGGGGCGCTATTTGCAATCACAGACTTTTCATATTGGCTCTTCGTGACTGATCTGGGCGTAGATCGTGAGTATGAGGGTCAGGGAATTGGAAGATCACTTATGAAAAAGGCGCACGAGGTTGCTGGGGGAGAGAAAGACATTGCAGTGTATTTGGTCGCAAATGATAACGCGCTTCCATTTTACGAAAAGCTTGGAATGAAAAAATCGGATGAAGTAATGGAATATAGTCATATCGAGTGGACTGCGTTTACGGTGGAGTAAAAGGAACTAGAGGGGGAGCAAAATGAACGTAAATGATGTATTAACAGATCCGAAAAAATTAGTTACACTTGAATTAAAAAATGAGGGATTTGATATTGAGAAAATGAATGTGCCGCAAAGGGTGTATTTGCTTGCAGATAGTCTTTATGATGCTATGCTTGCAAAAAATTGTGGAACATATAAATATCCACTGGGCGGAAAGCTTTATGTATTTGATGATAATGAGAATATAGGTTTTATTAAGGGACATATGTGTTCTCCAGCAATTGCAACGCAAGCAGAAGACTTGATCGCAGGTGGTGTAAAAGAACTGATACATATTGGCTATGCCGGTGGCTTACAAACGGATATGCGTGCAGGGGATATTGTTCTGACAGACGGGGCATACAATGACACAGCGGTGGCAAGATTATATGGTTTTGACTATGAAATCATTGAATCTACCGAAAGTCTGACAGATGAAATGAGCGAATTGCTTACAGAAAATGAAATCAAATTTAGACGAGGCAAGCATTGGACAACCGATGCAGGATACAGAGAAACCTGGGGGCAAATCATCGAACACAGAGAAAAAGGCGCGCTGTGTGTTGAGATGGAGGGCGTAGGTCTTTTTACAATTGCAAAATACAGGGATTGTGCTGCCACGGCCATTTATGTAGTCTCTGATGTACTCGGAGAAAGAGACTGGGAGTTAGGTTGGGAAGAAAACAATCTTGAACATGCAGCAGAAAAAGTTATTGATATGATTGTGAACTCCGTGAAGAGATAGTATTTGAGTGAAAAGAGGAGATATTTATGAGAGAGAGCATTATAATAGCAGAAACAGAACGAGTGATTTTAAGAAGATATAAGGAAAACGATTTGCAGGATTTATATGAGTATTTATCAAGTCCAGATGTGGTTAAATTTGAACCTTACAAACCAATGAATATGGAGGAAGTGAAGGGAAATCTGGAATGGCGGATCTCAACGGATGAAATGATTGCAGTGGAGCTAAAGAGCAACCACAAAATGATAGGAAATGTGTATTTGGGGAAAAGAGAATTCGAATCACTTGAGATTGGGTATGTATTTAATAAGGATTACTGGGGCAAAGGATACGCCAAGGAAAGCTGTATGAAGTTAATGGAGTTAGCATTTTCAAATGGAATACATAGAATATTTGCTGAATGTGATCCAGAGAACCTTGGTTCATGGAAGCTACTGGGAGCCTTAGGCTTTGAAAGAGAGGCACACTTAAAGAAAAATGTGTATTTCTGGAGAGACGAGAACGATAATCCTATTTGGAAAGATACATACATTTATGCAAAGGTGAATGACTAGAGAAGGAAACTTGACGGAGAATTATTAGAATGAAAAAGGCTATTTTATATGTTCACGGAAAAGGCGGAAGTTATCTGGAAGCTGAACAATACAAGGAAAATTGTAAAGGATTTGACGTAATAGGTGTTGATTATGAGATAGATTATCCTTGGATCGTAGAAGGTAAAGTGAAGGATGCTTATAACAACATAGCAAAAAAGTATGATACGGTTTATGTTAGCATAACAAATATTACGCTTCTTCTGACACTCCATTATTCTTTCGTATTCTTTGCTTAAGCTCGTCTTTAGCCTTTGTCTTTAAGCCCCACTCCATAACTTTCACATTCTTTTCCTTTGTTTTATTACCATAAATACTAATTGAAACAATGGAATTTTCAAATCGATGCACTCCGCCATATCCCTCTTTTAAGACGATTTCCTGCCACGGCTGCCCATCAAAATGTAATGTACCGGAAAAAGCACATTCCGTCGGTGGTAACGGATGTTTGGACTTTCCAAAAAAGATAACTATATTGTGAAGGTTTTCCTGATCATATGTACTTGCTTCTATTCCAAAATTATCCCAGTAATATCTCATTGGGTGGAATGAATCAACGTCAAATCCATAATCTTTACTAAGTCCTTTTCTCACAAGTTCAGTATAGTCTATTTCAACACAACGTGGCTCTCCTAATACTTTAATCAATTCAGATGCACTTGCAGGAAATGAAAAAGTTTGACCATTCAATTCAAATCCACCTTCATGTAAATTCAATGTAATCGGCTGACCATCTTTTTTGATCCAAATAATTTATCAAAGAATTTCATATATTTCTCTCTCCTTCACACAACTTGGATTTAGCGATTTGTGTTTGATTTTCTTTTCCATAAATCTAATTTCTTTTCTATGACACAATCTTGAGAAAAACAATCTCCCTCTATGTGTTCTTCTATACATCCTTTACAGTTGTTTGCAATATATGTAGGACAAGCATCTCAATAGAATTCACATTTACCAAAACCAACTGTGGTCAGACAATGTCTTGCTGCTTTGCATGAGGTGGTTTTATTTAGACCAGAGTTAGCGGATAGAATATGTGAAGCTGTAAAGGGTATTGATTTGAGTCGCTATAAAGAAAGCATGGCACCTCTTATAAAGAAGGACGCCGATGAACTATTAAAAATGCTGGAGTAGATTATCATTATTTAATCTTGGTTCTATTGAGGAGAATTAGTAAGAAATATGGAGATTCTCATCCTACTTTTTGCGATAAAGTGAATGATAGTAAGGAATATAGAAATAAATACTTGACTGTGAAATCTTACAAGCGTACTGTTTATAACATATAGAATAACATGAAGGGAATATAATTATGAAAAGAATGAGTTCTTTTCCACTATTTTTGGGGTTATGTATGTTTCTTTTGACAGGCTGCCAAGGAGTTGATAATGAAGGGAGTGCGATTGATTCAGGTGAAGAAAGGTCAAGTGAATATGCGAATGTAGTGGACAGTGAAGAGGGTGTAACACAGGAGGAGATGAAGTTACTAGAAAAAATCAATGAAAATAAGATTGACGAGCAATCATTCGAAATTGTCTTAAATGATTGGGGAAAAGTTACGTTTGTATCGTGCATGCCAGATTTCGACGAGGATATAGATCCGCTTACTGATATATCTTTTTATTTAATTGACGATAAAAAAGTGTTGTATCAGTTTCCAGATGTTGCACAAGATAATGTCAGGGAATCGGGTCTATGTGAAGGTGTATCCTTTGTATTTTTTGAAGACATTAATGAAGACAGTAGGGACGATATCGTTATAGGGGCTTTATATATTTCAGGAGCAGGACCGCAAGGGATGATTCCATATACAGAAATTAGAATATATGAAGATGCAGTCGACGCATTTAGTTATAACAAAGAACTTAGTGAGGAGATTAACACAAATCTTCCACAAGATGTTACAGCAGAAGATGTAAAAGAACTTATACTGAATTAGATAAAATGTAGGTTCTCTAAGCAATTAGAGAACCTACAAGTATTAATTGAAGCATACAGTCTTTGTAAAAGAATTACGCATTCTTATAGGTGGTATAAGCAGCTTCAATTTTAGGGGCGTAAGTATCTACGTTTCCAGAACCGTTATAGAGGGATGCCATAGTACGATAATCCTTGTCCTGACAAGCCTTTAACAGATTGGAGTCAGAAACAATAAATTTAATGAATCCTTCTAACTGAGCCTTCTCGCTAGCAGCAAAGCCATCATACATTTTTTTGGCTGAAGTATAACCACATCTTTTGTAGTTGAATCCCATGATTTGTGCCAATCCCATGCTGGTAGCTTCATAAGCCTTAGTAGAGTTTAAGGAAATTGCGAAAGAAAATGCAGTATTTTCCTGTGTCTGATTCTGGTGACACTTTATCCAATCATCACTCGCTTTTTTTCTATAAACATGTCCTTTATATGTAGGTGAGCCATAGTCAAAATAAGTTCCCTTATACTGAGCTGCTGTGCCTTTGAGGAAGTGATGGTTCTCTAATCGGATGGTTACTTTTCCATTTGAAAAACCAGAACCACTTGATTCAACTAAAATGAAGCCGCCAAGTACATTTTGGTCAATTTCATATGTGCTAGCATAAGATTTAATTGTAGCTCCATGCGTCTGTTTGAACGAGGTATAACTGTTACCGCTACTTGTACCACTACCAGATGCTGCGTTTAAAGCAGTGAGCGTACCTTTGCCTGCCTTTCCGTCTACAGTAAGCCCTTTCGCCTTCTGGAAGTTTCTTACTGCGGTATTTGTTCCAGAACCAAATTTGCCATCCGGGGTACCGCAATTGTATCCTGCGGTATTTAACTTGCTCTGCATAGTTTTCACACCTGCACTGTAACGAAGTTTGCTATCCTGCATATAATAGCCTGTTCCAGCAAGAACCTGTGCATAAGTGTACTTTGAGTTGTCATAATCTGCCATTTTAAAATCTCCTTTTTATTTGTTATTGAATTTGCAAATTCGATAAATAAAAAGGAAATTAGTGGAGAAGTGTAAACAAAATAGGTTATAATTAGTAAAATTCGATAACATTTTGGGGGGGATGGTATGGAATCAACAAAAAATGTGATGAACCAATTTGAAAGAACCTTAAAAGCAGAAGGTTCATTTGTTAAATCGGAAATAGACGGAGTATCAGATCTGATCTGGTCGATGGGCGCGCGAACCCTTTATCCGGGAGGACAGCAATTGATTGAGTGGTTCCATTTGCCTGTGCCAGCATTTGATAATCGTGTTCCGCTTGATATTTTAAAAGAAGATGGAGAAGAGGAATTGTTTCGATTTATGATGACAATTCCTTGTTAGGTATAAGAATTTGGTGGTGTGACAATGGAAGAATTCAATTTGAAGTTAGATTACTATGAATTGCTTAGTTTACATAAAGCATTA
The DNA here is from genome assembly GCA_964491235.1 of uncultured Roseburia sp. Taxonomy (GTDB): domain Bacteria; phylum Bacillota; class Clostridia; order Lachnospirales; family Lachnospiraceae; genus Roseburia. Next base: position 283,014 of record CAZBFN010000002.1, on the reverse strand, counting down.
CTGGAGGCAAAGTTCAATACAGATCCAGATAATGAATTGGTGTCTGGCAGTCCGCTGGTGGCGAAGACGTATATTCAGGTTAGAGATTTGCTGATGAAAAGTGATAAATCCGAGCAGTGGAAAGAATGGTTTCAGCTAAAAAACAGACCTGATTATAGAGAGCGTGCAATAATTCGAATGAAGAGATGCGATCGTTGGAGTAAGTCATCCTGTGATGAGAAGAAAAAGATTGCGGGAGACTTTTTGGCTCCATTTCTTTATGATGAAGAGGAATTAATTGAAGTAGTGACAGAGATGGATAAGAGCTATTACGATAAGGAGAACTAGAAGAGGACATCTTTTATGGATATAGAAAATCTGAAAGCGTAATTTGTTATTTAAAATATATGGGGAATTAGGGAGAGAAAATGGAGTTTAGATTGGCGAATCTGCAAGATTTACCGCAGATTAAAAATGTATATAAAGAAATTATCAAGGATATGAATAGCAAGCAAATTGAAATATGGGATGAGATTTACCCGTGTGAATTTTTTGAAGAGGATATAAGAAATAACAGACTCTATGTGCTGATCGAAAATGATGAAATTGTAGCTGCTGCTGTTTTATGTGATTCTAATTCGGGGGAGAAAGCGGTAGAATGGAAAGAGAGCGAAGGAAAAGCATTATATCTAGATCGGTTTGGTGTTAATGTGAAGCATTCACGCAAAGGAATCGGTAGTTATATGCTTGAACAAATGAAAGAGACTACCAAAATGAAAGGGGCAGATTACTTGCGACTTTTTGTGGTAGATATAAATAAGCCTGCGATTCATCTTTATGAAAAGAATGGATTTACAAAGGCGGAAGGTATTTATGATGAAATAATTGATGAAGAGCTTACTTTGCATGAATTTGGATATGAAGTAGAACTTTAATTCATCAAAATATGATTCGATGGTATGACTAGGGGAAGTCGAAGGGGATTCATGATGAGAGAACTATTCGTAATTGATAAGAAAGACTATGATAAGAATGGAACGGTTGGCAGGAGACCATCTGTTAGAGGAATTATAATAAAAGATGGTTGCATAGCCATGATGCATAGCTTGAAATACGATTATTACAAGCTTCCGGGTGGAGGTATGGAGTCAGGAGAGACCTATGAGGATACTTTGATCCGTGAGGTGCGGGAAGAAAGTGGACTGGTTGTTAAGGTGGATTCCATCAAGGAATTTGGCTATGTTTGTAGGATTGAAAAAGGAAAAATAGACGACATATTTATTCAAGATAATTATTATTATCTGTGTGAAGTCGAAGATATACAAGAGGAGCAAGAACTGGATGATTATGAGGCAGAAGAGCAGTTTGTATTAGAATTTGTGGCTCCTGAGCATGCGATAGAGACAAATGAGAAGGCAAACCATAGAGAAAAAGAGGAAGCACAGACATTTAAAGGTATGCTGGAGAGAGAAAACAGGGTATTGGAATTAGTGAAAAACGAGGTGAATTTTCAATAAGAGAACAGGTTGATAAGTTATGCTGTTGGGATGTTATTTTAGAAGAGAAAAATTTACATATTGGTTCTTATCATTTTTGCCAGTGATTTTGGTTACAGAGCTGTGGTTGTATTTTGCTGGAACACATAAGTTCTATGGGGAAATAACAGATATTTTTTACTATTTATTGTTGCCATTATCTCTTTTGACAAGTGGAGTCTTGATTTTGGTGCAGTTGATTTCCTACTGGATATACCTTGTACGCTGGTGCAGGTTGACGTCTGAACAGAAAATGGTGATTCGGGATGTTGCATGCAATTGCCAGAAGACAGGAAAAATTCTGCAGTCAGAAGAAGTATTGATATATTATGGTATGTTTTCCAAAAAAGTATTGTCCAGAAAAGATATTCTGTCCATGCAAAGAACTGTTAACACTAGCACCTCACATGTACGTGGAGGTACGATTGTAACAGTGTCGGATTATATAAGAGTCACTTTGAAATCCGGTAAAAAAGCAGATTTGATGTGTAATATCAAGGTCTTGGATGGATACCAAGGGGAGCTGCCATGGAATAGTATAGGAGTAGTTGTATTGTTGGGTGTGGCGGAGCTCATTATGGGAGTATATCCGCGATTGATCGATTTCTTCTTGGGAGAGAAGGATGTTATCGAAAAAACGTTGTTCTATGCAGGATATGATTGGGCGTTTTGGTTGGTAGCGATAATTCTTATAACTATTTTGGGGATTTTTATGGTCTGCCTGAAGAAAAAGTTCGTTGATGAGAGCTATAAGGGAACTGTTACGAAATCTCCGGGAATGTTTTATATGGCGCTTATTTTGCTTCTTTTCCTAGGTCTCTTTTTCCGGGATAAATATGAAGACTCACAACTGGCAAGGGCAGATTTGAAGGCTTATGTGCAGGGGCAGTATGAGCAAAAGACAATGTATATACAGAAGGAAGAAGAGTCACAGATGTGGGGGTGCGGAAGCGATTATATGCACAACTATCTGGATGCCCAGCAAATTCCTTATGCATGTTTGGAGTGCTTTGAAGATGGTTGTCGATGGGAGGAATTCTTTTTGCTGATTGATCCGAAGAGCAAAACAGAGACCGAGCAGACATATTGTTTATATTATTTAGAGAACACCAAGATAGTAGTTGGGTTTGAACAGGTGCTAAATAACGAAGTGAATTAGAGAATAAATCACAGATTGTAGAGGGAAAATTATGAATATTTATGAGAAGTGTCCAGTATTAGAAAATGATAGGTTTTTATTAAGAAAGGTCGTAAAGGAAGACTGTGATGATCTATTAGCGGTATATAGCGATAAGAACGCTTTGCCTTTTTTTAATAGTGATAATTGCAACGGAGATAATTTTTATTATGCAACGAAAGAGCGGATGCAGGAAGCCCTTGAGTTTTGGGATTTTTCATATGAAAATGGCTGGTTCGCTAGATTTGCGATTGTAGATAAAACGATATCAACAGCAATTGGAACAATAGAACTTTGCTTGCGCGTCTCTGAAGATGCTTTTAACAACATGGGAATTTTGAGAGTGGACGTAAGAAGTGATTATGAGAAAGAGGATATGCTGTATGACATAATAGCGCTCACCATGCCACATATATCCGAATTGCTAGGTTGTAATGGAGTGCTTACCAAGGCTCCAATATATGCAGTAGAAAGAATAAAAGCAATTCAGAAAGCGGGCTTTGTTAAGTCGGAGCATTTCTTGGTTGGGCATAACGGGTATGCTTATGATGGATACTGGACGATGAAGTAAATTTTTTGAATTTATGGAGGCACAAATGGAGTTTATAATAGAATTCATATTAGAAATTGTTATTGAGGGAACAATCGAATTAGGCACAAGTAAAAAGGTGGCATTGCCGATTAGAATAATGGCGTTACTCATATTTCTGGCAATATATGGGGCGCTTATAGGGGTAATCGCTATGGTCGGAATAGGAATATGGCAGGATGGCAATGTGCCGCTTTCGCTTATGGTCTTTGGAATTGATATATGTATTGTGATGATGGTTGTTTACTGGATTGTGAAACAGTACAGGAAGAACCACAAAAGACATTAGGATGGAAAATCAATATGAGTAGAAATAAAGCACTATATGTATATTTAACAGGAACAATCGGACAAATACTCATTACTTGTATTGCGGTGTTTTTGTTACGAAGTATTGAAATACAGATAGATTATTCAACATTTTTTGGAATGCTGGCTATTGGAATTGGTGGAATTTCTTCCGCATTATGGGGACTTATTGTTGCTACAAAGTATAAGAAAATCCCAATTGGACAAGTACTCCTTGATTTTGTAAACGTGAGACAATCATATTTAAGCTATTTATATGTTGTACTATTTTTGCTGTTAGATTTTTGTTGTGTACTAATTGGAGGAACGTTTCAAATCAGTGCTTGGTACATGCCGATTATTCTTTTCCTTAAAGCAATTTTATTTGGTGGTATAGAAGAAATAGGATGGCGATATACTTTTCAGCCTATTTTAGAGGAGAAGCTTAATTACATTTTATCGACTATTATTACATTTATATCATGGGGCGTATGGCATTTATTATATTTCTATATTGAGGGAAGTTTGGATCAAATTCAGGCAATCGGCTTTTTGATGGGGCTTTTCACAAATTGTTTTATATTATCTGCCTTATATCATAAGACAAAAAGTTTGTGGATATGTGTAATGACACATGCCTTGATTAATACACTTTCTCAAATATCGATCGGCTGTAACATGTATGTATTGTTTGCTTGTAGGGTGATTATTATTTTGATTTCGATTGTTATATGCAGGAAAGAAAAGGAAGTAGAACGTTGATTTGTGGAGGTGAGGAAATGGAAATATACGAAATCGTCCTATTAGAATTGGATACCAGAAATGAACGGTCGGTGGAAGTCGAAGTGGACGAAGCAGAGGTGTCCGACCATATCACTATTCGTGCCATTCTCAATGAACAAGAAATAACTTCTGCAAATGATAATTACTTGCCTGCTTATCAAGAGTTTAGGGACAAACTTCTTGTTTCGGGATATGGAATAAAATGTAATGGTTCAAGACTCAATGCTATTCAATCTGGAATGTTGGGAGCAACAGATAAAGTTTATCTCGTTGAAATGGGAAAACAGGCACTGATGAAAGATATTGTACATATTTGGGATTATGCTGAAATAGATGTTTTCCCTGATACAAAGCAGCAGGATGAGTTTTTTGAAGAATGGTGCATGTCTAAGAGAATATAGTGTACTTTCAGAATTTAGTAGTTGATATTTTGAAAAAAACGGCATATAATATTTATACAGATATGGATCTGTTGCACGAAGTGCATTTATATTTGGGCTGACCGTAAGGTCCTGGTCCACCGGCTGGCGGGGATTTACCCCGCCATTTTTGTATAGAAAATAGGGGCGCTTATGAAGAATAAAGTACTAAGTGTTTTTGTTGATGAATCTGGAGATTTTGGGCAATATAATCCATCATCGCCGAACTACTATGTTGCGATGGTTTTACATAATCAAGAAATAGATATTTCGAAGAATATTAACGCCTTGGAAAGACAGGTAAGTAATTGGGGATATCCGGAACATACAATACATACCGGTCCATTAATTAGGCGTGAAGGTGTTTATAAGAATGATTTGCGAGAAGATAGAAAAGCTCTTTTTAATGCTTTATATCACTTTACCCGTATGTTGGATATAAATTATATTTGTCCAATTATTAATCAGGGAGAGTGTGCGGAGAAGTCCAAGATAGCATATACAGATAAGTTAACAAAAGAGATTGCGAATAAATTGCGAGCAAATTATGATTATTTTTCTGCATTTGACACGATTATTGTTTACTATGACTATGGGCAGATAGAACTGGCACAGATTTTGGTTTCGGTTTTTAATACAATGTTTTCCAATGTGGAATTTAGAAAAATAGAAACAAATCAGTATAAATTGTCACAAGCAGCAGATTTAATTTGTACAGTTGAAGCAATTGCACAGAAAAGCATATTAACAAAATCCGAGATGGATTTTTTTCATTCCAAACATGATTTTAAAAAGAATGTTTACAAGAATATTGCTAAGAAGAGATTATAACAAACTTTTTATTGTAAGTTTCTTGCAAGGGAAACATAGATGATAAGGCAATGGAGTAGACTGGTTATCATTATATGACGTTGCCAGATTGTATGAAGACGAAGGAAATTGGTAGTATGATGAAAATAAGTAGGATAAGTTGCTTTTCGATAGAGTAAAAAATTAATCTGGTAGAGGAGAGTGTAATGTTACCATCTATAATGGAAGCAGAAAAGGAATTGCAAATTGCAGGAGAACTGAATCCGGGACCGTGGGTGAAACATTCGTTAAATGTTGGAATAGCTGCACGCAATATAGCAGAAAAAATTCCGAATCTAGATAAGGACAAGGCGTATATCATAGGCGTATTACATGATATAGGTAGGCGTGTTGGTATTGTCAATATACCGAAACATGTGTATGAAGGCTACGCATTTTGTATGGAAAAAGGGTGGGATGAGGCTGCCAAGATCTGTATGACACATTCATATGTATTGATGCAGGATGAGTTTGAATACGAACCAACAGCAAAAGAAGAAATTGAAATAAAAAATTACATACTAAATTGTCAGATTGATGATTATGATTTGCTGATTCAATTGTGTGATTCGTTGGCAACAGATTATGGATTTGTCATAATCGAAAAACGGTTTGTAGATGTGACCCGTAGATATGGAATCATGGAAAAATATATAGAGGGGTGGAATAAAACATTTGAAATCAAAGACTATTTTGAGTCAAAAATGGGATGCTCCATATATGATGTTTTGCCAGATATAGGGAAGACTACACTTTTATCACCAGCACCGTGGAGACCACCGGTGAAGGAATAGTTTAGAGAAATGGAAAGGTCGAAAGTGGTAAGATAAATTTGATATAGTTGGAGAATGGTTATGGAAATATTAGAATTTGGAAATAAGGATAATAAAAAAATTATTTTAATACATGGTTTTCAAAGTCCATATCAAGTGTGGAATAAATACATTGAGCGTTACAAAAAAGATTTTTATGTTATAGTTCCAATCTTGCCGGGGCATAATCCGAGAAAAAAAGAGGAATTTGTTTCATTCTCAGAAATAGCAAAAGAGATAGAGGATTACTATATTTCACAGTATGGTGATAACTTATATGCTATGTATGGAATGTCTATGGGAGGAGTTTTAACAGCAACTATATGGCAGAACAAGCGATTACATATGGAAAAAGTCATTTTTGATGGTTCACCACTTGTTTCGTATAACAAATTTGTAAAGAAGATGTTCGTTAATTTTTATTTGAATATAACGCATAAAACTCAGCAAAGAGATAGAAAAACTGTTACCCAAGCGGTAAATACAATTATTTCAGAAGAGAATTTAGAGGACTTTTTAGATGTGTTGGATAATATGTCAGACACAACTATTAAAAACTGTATAGAGGAAGTTGGAAATTATAAATTGCCAACTAATATAGATACACCAAATACAAAAGTTTATTTCTTTCATGGAACCAAAATGAATGAAATGTTTGCAAGAAAGACAGCGAAATACATATCAAAGAATTATCCGAATGCAAGGATAAAATGTTTCAAGGGAAAAGGACATTGCGAAAATTCATTGATGAATCAAGAGATAATGATGGAGGAATTGAATGATGTGTTAGTATAATTTTTTGAATTATAGGATGAAAAACTTTGGTTTTCTTGGGGTGAAGGGGGACGAAAGATAATGAAAAACATGGGGAATGTTTCTGAAAATATTTTAGATCGCAGACAATTTCTTAAAATAGCTACGACCATAGCGCTGCCGATTATGATACAAAATCTTATCAGTACACTGGTCAATACCGTAGATACCGTTATGCTTGGCTATGTCAGTCAGGATGCAATGGCTGCTTCATCGCTGGCGGGGCAGGTATATACTGTCTTGTGGATGACACTAAATGGTCTGATTGCTGGTGGCTGTGTTATGGCATCACAATACTGGGGTAAAAAGGATTATGACACCATTGAACGTGTGATGGGGCTTGCAGTTAGATTTTCACTGGTGCTTTCATTAATCTTTTTTGTGGTGGCATTCTGCTTTCCAGATGTGGTCATGAGACTTTTTACAGATGAGGAAGCCATCATAACGGAAGGTATCCGTTACCTTAAAATTATTGCTTTTTCATATGTATTCTTAGGATTTTCGCAAATCTACCTGTCGATCCAGCGAAGCGTAGAGCGAGTTGTTCTTCCAACCGTTACATACATAGTATCTCTGGCGGTAAATGTACTTCTTAATGCTACGTTTATTTTTGGATTGTTCAACATGCCAAAGCTTGGATTGGTTGGTGTTGCAATCGGTACGGTGACAGCGCGTTTTGTTGAATGTGTGATCTGTGTGATACATTCTATGTACAATGATACGATAAAGTTCCGCATTAAATACGTTTTTGCAAAGGCAGGGATTCTGCTTGGCGATTTTATGAAATTAAGCATTCCGTCCCTCATAAATGACGTGGCTTGGAGCCTTGCATTTTCTATGTATTCGGTCATTTTGGGACATTTGGGAAGTGATGCGGTCGTTGCCAATTCCGTAGCTAATATGGCACTCAATATTGGAGCTATTGCGACGAGAGGCTTTGCAAATGCAACAACAGTCATCGTCGGAAAGACTCTAGGCGAAAATAACATTGAGGCTGCAAAGGTTTATGCCAGACGTATGGTGAGAATTACGGTTCTTTTCTGTGTGATCGGCGGAGGCATAATTATAGGCATCAGACCTCTTGTGATGAGCCTTTATGCAGGAAAACTAACTGAGACTGCAATAAAATATCTGGGAGCTATGCTGATCATGCAGTCCTACCATCTGCTTGGCGAAGGACTTAATACCTGCTGGATATGTGGCTGCTTCCGTGGCGGTGGTGATGCCAAAACAGGTATGATTATAGATTGCCTGTCGATGTGGCTAGTCGCAGTGCCACTTATGGCGATTGCAGCCTTTGTCTTTAAACTGCCAGTAGAAGCGGTATATTTTGTGATGTGCTTGGATGAGTTTGAAAAAATGATACCAGTTTATATTCATTATAGAAAATATAACTGGCTTACGAACATAACAAGAGAAAAAGAGGAGCTGGGATAAGGTATGAAGATTGAACATGTGGCAATGTATGTAAATGATTTAGAGAAAACAAAGGACTTTTTTATCCAGTATTTCGGTGCGAAAGTCGGGGATAAGTATCACAATAAAACGACAGATTTTCAGTCATATTTCCTGAGCTTTGAAGATGGTGCAAGATTGGAAATCATGAATAGACCTAATATGAAAGACATGGAAAAACCACTGGAGAGAACAGGCTATATTCATATTGCGTTTAGTCTGGGGAGTAAGGAAGCGGTAGATGAGTTGACAGATAGGCTGAAACAGGATGGATATCATGTTGTCAGTGGACCGAGAACCACAGGAGATGGTTATTACGAAAGCTGTATTGTTGGAATCGAAGGGAATCAAATAGAGATCACAGAGTAGTAACGATAAGGATATGGAAAGGCTATGAAATAAAAAGGTACGAAAATCGTACCTTTTTGTTAATTATGGGATAGTTCCAAGGATTTCTTATATTCTGTAACAGTTGTTCCGGTCCAGAGTGAAAAGGCTCTAAAAAAGGAGTTCAAATCTTGATATCCCAACAGATATGCGATATCTTCGGAAGATAATTGGGTATTTTGCAGATAGTTTTTTGCAAGCAATTCTCTGGTATGATTTAATTGCTTTTGAAATGTAGTACCTTCTTCCTTTAATTTGCGTTGCAAAGTTCGTTTGCTGATTCCTAGTTTGATACATACATCTTCGATTGAAGATTTTCCGCCAGGTAGAATTTCCACTAAAATACTACGGACTTTTGCTGAAACGTTATCATCACTATCCATTTCACTAAGCCGTTTTTTGAGTTCTGGTTCAAAAAAATCCCACATGGATTCATTTCTTGTGATAAAAGGAATTTCGACATCCTTTTGAGAAAAAACAATAGCATCAAATTCGCCAACCTCTGTTGTGATGTCTAAAAAATTTTCGTAGTTAACATTCTCAAAAGGCTTTCTTATATAAACATTTTGTGGGACAATATGCTCTTTTGTCGCCTTGCGTATAAGATTTACAAGTAGAACCATTTCTATACCAACAATGATTTCTGGAAGCTCTATATTATCTTCGCCACAAATATGAACTGTAATATTGTCTGTTTCCTCACTTACGTGAAAAACAATTGCTCCTGCCAATGCTTTATATTGTGATATTCGATAGATGCATTCTCTGGCATTTTTACTACAATAAGCAGCAAAAATCGGTGGCGAAATTGTTTCGATTTGCTCTGCTGTTGCTAGCTGTATGGGTAATTCCTTATTGGGAACAACATCGTCAACCGCTTTCATAAAGCGATAATATTCATAGCTGGTTATAGAAGGATTATTACGGTTAAACAAATCTAAGGGCAGATCTGCTTTTCGTAGTATCTCATCTATGGAAATGTTGTATGTACATAGTAAGTTTGCGTAATTCTTATCTAGAGGAAAATGCTTCATGAAAATCTTTTACTCCTAACTAAAATTCCTAATTACCCAGTCGAATACTCGGTCACCGAAAATTTTGTGCGTCAGTACCAGCGGCCTAGCCATAAAGCCAGTTATATAACGTGTTTTTGGTCTTTTTTTAGTCACAGCTTTTCGAATGACTTTTGCAATCTTTTTAGGGGCTGTCAAATTGCCAGAATAATATTTTATCATTCCATCGGCAGTTTTTTGTGCCAGTTCAGAATAAGCTCCACCGGCAGAAGTCTTTTTCAGATTGTTTGCAGCAATAAAGCCCCAGTCTGTTTTGATTCCACCGGGCTCGACAACAATTACGTCAATGCCAAAAGGTGCGAGCTCCATTCTGAGGCAATCAGATAATCCCTCCACTGCAAATTTGGTTGCATGATACCAGCCACCAAATTTTGTCCAGATTTTACCACCCATAGAAGATATATTTACTATTTTTCCGTAGTGATGCTCTCTCATACTTGGTGTTATAAGCTGAATCAACCTTGCCATACCAAATACGTTCACATCAAATTGACGTTTGGCTTCTTCAAGCGGAACATCTTCAATTGCACCATAAGAACCATATCCAGCATTGTTGACAAGTACATCAATACGTCCTGTTTCTTTCAGGATCCTATCTACACATTTTATCATAGATTCTTCGTTTGTTAAGTCTAAAGAGACAGGTCTGATTCCGCCAGCCGTTAATTCCTCCATTCGGTCAATACGTCTGGCTGCTGCATATACGATAAAACCAGACTGAGCAAGTTCCTTCGCAGTAGACATTCCGATTCCACTTGAAGCACCTGTTACCAAAGCCACTTTATTCATAATAATTGCACCTCCAAAATTTGATTGTGATGCAATTATAGAAGTTCATTCATATTTATTGAACGACATATCGCGCCATGTCCAATGCAATTCGTGCCGATTCGAATAGAAAAGTTTGAAGTAATATAGTTAGGCAATTGAAGATATGATATACTTATATGCAAATGCGTTTTAGCTATGACGATTATACTCGCTCAAAAATTATAGCGTTGGGCGATCATTATTTTAAATTCCTAAAGAGAGGAGAAAAAGGATGAAAACAATAGGATTAATTGGTGGAATGAGCTGGGAAAGTACAGTAACATATTATCAGATCGTGAATGAGACTATAAAACGTGAACTTGGAGGATTGCATTCTGCCAAGGTACTTCTTTATAGTGTTGATTTTGCTGAAATAGAAAAATATCAGGCAAGTGGAGAATGGGAAAAGAGTGCAGAAGTTCTAGCAGATGCAGCTATGAATCTTGAAAAGGCTGGGGCAGATTATATCGTGATCTGTACCAATACTATGCATAAAGTAGCGCCTGAGATCCAGAAGAAAATATCCGTACCTATTATACATATAGCCGAGGCGACAGCAGATGAATTGAAATTAAAAGGCATTTCCAAGGTGGGATTGCTTGGAACCAAATACACGATGACCCAAGAATTTTATAAAAGTAAATTGATAGAGGCGGGGATTGAGGTCGTCATTCCAGATCAAGCGGGCGTAGAAACGGTTAACGATATTATATATAATGAACTATGTTTAGGAATCATATCAGAAGAGTCCAAAAAGAAATATCTTGGTATAATTACTGATCTTGAAGAGCGTGGGGCTCAAGGTGTGATTCTAGGATGTACAGAGATAGGATTATTGATTCAACAGAAAGATACTAAGTTGCCAGTATTTGATACGACTCAAATCCATGCAACTAAGGCGGCATTAATGGCAATCGATGAACTAGAAGTGGACAAGACAGAAACTGAATTTACAAAGCAGTAATCGGCATAGAATGGGAGAGAAGCATAATGACCCGAGCAGTAATTTTTGACATGTTTGAAACATTGATTACCCATTATCGTAGCCCATTATATTTTGGTGCACAGATGGCGGCGGATGCAGGAATTTCAGAAGAGAGTTTTCAGTCTCTTTGGCGTCCGACGGAACATGATCGCACAATAGGAAAGGTGACATTTGATGAAATAGTGGAAAGAATTCTAAGAGAGAATCAATGCTATTCCGAAGCGCTATTAAAGCAAATTGTAGAAAAGCGCATTGCCACCAAGGAAGAGTGTTTTAGACATCTACATACAGAAATTATTCCAATGCTGTCCCAATTAAAAGAAAAAGGGATTCTAGTCGGATTGATAAGTAATTGCTTTTCCGAGGAGACGGATGTGATACGAAGGAGTGAATTGTTTTCATACTTTGATGCGGCGTATCTGTCTTATGAACAGGGAATTCAGAAGCCGGATGAGGAGATTTTTCGAAGATGCATGGATAGTCTGGAGGTGAAGGCAGAGGAATGCGTATATGTGGGAGATGGCGGTAGTTATGAATTGGAAACGGCTAGAAGACTTGGGATGAAGGCAGCTCAGGCTGTTTGGTATTTGCAGGAAGGAACGATGCAGCCATCAGGGCGAAAGCAGGATTTTTTTCAGTTGGAAAGACCACTTGATGTGTTAGATTATTTGGATGTATAGAGATAGAAAAGAGGGTGCACCATTAAGGTACACCCTCTTAGTTTGTGCAATTCAAATTTAGTCGACTTTCATTTTGTGATCCGTTGAATCAGTATCGTTATTTGAAAAGTCGTGTTTTTTCTTTTTGCCTTTCTTGGCGGTTGCAGTTTTACTGTTAGCCGCGTGGGCATTTACAGTAGAGCTTCCAGTGCTATTTGAAACGGTAGAAGTTCCGGTGCCTGCGGTACTTGCTAATGTGGCAGAGTTTCCAGAACCTGTTTTGCCAGCTGAAGTGGTAGAAGTTCCAGAACCTGTTTTGCCAGCTGAAGTGGTAGCGCTTCCAGAACCACTCGTGCTGCCTGAAGCATTGGAAGAACCATTAGAAGAACTTCCTTGATTGGTAACAGTACCAGTAACAGAAGAACTTCCCTGGTTAGTAACAGTACCAGTAACAGCGGAACTTCCCTGATTTGTGGAACCGTTATTAGAGGAAGAACTTCCAGTGCCAGTAGGGCTTGATGGATTTGTAGTGTTGCCGCTATCAGTAGGGTCTGATGGTGTCGTCGGATCGGTTGGGGTGATACTCTGGATCAGCTCAAGCTGCTTCGCCTCTCCATTACTGGAGAAATTTAAAATGTTGCCTGTTATTCCTGTAATGCTCAGGTTGGTTCCCTCATAGAGAATACTTTCATCGGTTCCTTGGATATTATTTTTTCTGATGGAATTATTCATTGTGTAATACCAGTAACCATCATAATAATACATTTGACCCCATACGTTATGTACATACCAATCAGTATATTTAGTTGAGGTTGAAATGGTTCCCGAGACCTGATCTAAGATTGTGCTACCAAGTTGTCCTACTTCATGTTTGGCTGTTAAGGTATTATAGAATTCATCATCATTTCGCACGAAGAAATAATGAGTTCCATAGGAGGCAGAACGGGTATCATCCCAAGTTGGATCAACAAGATACCATTCGCCGTCAAGTTTTACAGCCAGCCAAGAATGTGCTCCACCAGCGACTTCTTCACATGAAATATTTTCTGATCTAAGAAAAAGCATTAAGGCATATGTATATCCCTCGCACACACCATATCCTTGAGTAAGTGTAGCGCCGCCTAAGTGTACGTTATCCGTATTGGTATTGTTGTAGTAGATATTTGCTACTACATATTCGTGAAAATAAAGCAATTTATCCAAGTCGGTCATTTTGCTATCAATATTCCCGCGTACTGTAGAGACCAGATTCTGTACCGTTTGATAACGCTGTTGGAAATTGGTATCTGCATGGGTCATATGGAATTGCAATAAATATGGAACATCATCTCTGGTTTCCATTGCGTCTACTTGGATAAGATTGTATTGGTTATAGCTTTGATATGCTACAAATCCTTCATTTTTCTTTACATCTTCCATGATATTGTAGCATGTCATATACGGTAGATTTAAGGATGAGATATCCTGGACACTGGTGTCACCTGTTTCCAACAAATTGAGATAGAGCTGTCGGAACTGTTGCTCGGGGCTGATGGTCGAAGCCAAGGGCTCGACAGTCGGAAAGCATGTCAATACCATACAAATGACGAGCATTCCGATTAGTTTTTTGCTTTTGTGAATTGGTTGCATTTTCGTATTGTACTCCTTTTATTCCCTCTTGAATGGCTCGTTTAGAGCGAAACATTCGGCTTATTATATTATAATGCTTTTTTTTGTGTCAATAGTGCGCGGATTTTTGCTTTTTCAGTCCCTTGTTTTTTTATTTATCAAATGACATAATAGCAAGTGACATATTATGCAAGGGTGGGAATAGCAATGAGTGAAATAGAAATCTTAAAAAAACAAAGAAATTTTGCGATAAAGGCAAGCATTGTGATTATAGTAATTGCTGTCTTTCTGGGGTATCTGTGGTCTCAAGAATCACTTTGTACAGAGTTAGTGGAAGGTACAGTAATTAGCTCTTTAGAGCGTATCGAGGAAAAATCGCCTGATTACATAAGTACCCAATATACATATGATTATGGGAACGAGACGTATGAAGGGTGCCAAGTGACATATATCCAGTATGAGAAAGGCGATGTGATAGATGTCTATGTAAATCCCAATCGACCGTCCAAGAGCGTGGCGGAATCATTGCAGCACACGGAGTTCAAGGAAATCGCATTTGAGACCATACTGTTGGGGGCTTTTTTGATCTGGTTTGTAGTGATTGCGATTAAGCGCAGTATTCGTATTAAGAAGTTATATAGGAGTTAGATTATGTGTGAAATATTATGCTCTACGGGAGCATTACTAGGAAAATCAAATAATAGAGATTATAGATTATTGGAGCCGCTTTCGAAGCAGCTTATGTGTGACGGTTATGAGTTCATGATGTACAGTAGCTGGTATGAAGAAGTGGATGCATTGGTAAGTAAATTGCAGGAAATGAATCTCTATATTCCGGTTATGCATTGTGAAAAGCATATAGGTGAAAATATAAGTAAGGGCGGAGAAGAGGAGTTAATTGAGGCATATAAACTATTTGAGATTAATTGCAATATCGCTCAAAGCATAGGTGCTAAGAAATTGGTGATTCATTTATGGGATGGATTGACTTCAGATAGGAATTTTCAGAGCAATTTACAGGCATATTTCCAGTTAGACAATATAGCAAAGAAATATGGAGTCGATCTGCTGGTAGAAAATGTTGTCTGCAATTTTGAGAATCCGATGAAGCATTGGTGTGAACTCAGGGAGAAATATCCAGATATTTATTTTGTGTTTGATACAAAAATGGCAGCATTTCATGAACAAATGGAATTGTTGTATGAAACAGAATATGAATGGTTGTGGAGAGAAAATCATATTTGCCATTATCATGTTAATGATTATGCAGGTGGATATATGGATTGGAAGAATCTTCGTACACTTCCTGTCGGGAAAGGAAATATTGATTTTAAGCGATTCTTTGAGTTCATACATAAAATTGACTATAACGATACTTTTACTGTGGAGGCAACTGCCTTCAACAGCGAGGGTGATATTGCAATCGACATGTTAAATGAACAGTTTAAATATATAAGGGAGAGCGTTGGATAAAATTTAGAAGATGTGGAGAAATCAAAATGATATACAAAGCACAAAAGGAAGATGCACAGGCTGTTGCTAGTATGGCGATAATCATGTGGAAGAACCATTCTCTTGAAGAACTTAGAATGGAGTTTGAAGAGATAATTGCCAATAAAGAATGTACTATTTTTATATATGCAATAGAAAATCAGCCTGTCGGTTTTGCGCAATGTCAATTACGTCACGATTATGTGGAAGGGACAAAAAGTAGCCCTGTTGGATATTTGGATGGCATTTTTATAAACGAAGAATACAGAAAGCAAGGCTGTGCCAAAGAGTTATTGACCCAATGTGAGGAATGGGCGAAAGAACAAGGTTGTTTGGAATTTGCCAGTGATTGCGAATTGACCAATGACAGCAGTTTTGAATTTCATAAGAAAATGGGATTTACAGAGACAAATAGAATTATTTGCTTTACGAAACAGTTGTAAGTTATGGGATAAGAGGAGAGCGAAATGTTTAAATTTAAAGAGAAACAGTATATGTCAGAACGACAGTATAGGGATGTACTTTCTTTCTTATGTATTGCTTTTTTGCTTCCTTTAATCTCAGTTTATCTGCAAATATTAATACCAAATTCTACCGTGAAGTTTTTGTTATATGGTATTGAAGCGGCAGCACCTTCTATTGCTACAATAATCATTACAGCCAAGAATAGAGATGTTAGAGGATTCTTTGATGAGAATTTTAGAACTAAAGGGATGATGTGGGCGGTAATACTTCCTGTTGTCATTGCGGGTTGTACAATGTTCTTGGCAAAGATAATGGCTTGCTTTTTATTAAAAGAACATTTGGTATTATGTAGTATTTCGACTACCCAAATGATTATTGTTTTATGGGCGTTAGTTGCAGAAGAACTTGGGTGGAGAGGATATTTGTATCCATTTCTTTGCAATCAAATGAAACAATCGTATTTGGCGCCATTGTTTGTTGGGGTTATTTGGGGTGTGTGGCACTACCATTATTTTTGGTTTGGAGAAATGGAAGTGCCGCCGGCATGGTTTTTAATGGGTTGTATTGTTGAGAGTTATATTTATAGTAATTTGCTTAAATGGTCAAATGACAATTTGTTTTCTGCGATGATATACCATTTTGCATGGAATTTATTTGTTCATGTCTTTGCCATAAATCCAGTTGATAATAGGGGGAATTCATTACCTTATATTATTTTAATTGTTCTTGAAACATTATTTTGCT
This sequence comes from uncultured Roseburia sp., assembly GCA_964491235.1. Taxonomy (GTDB): domain Bacteria; phylum Bacillota; class Clostridia; order Lachnospirales; family Lachnospiraceae; genus Roseburia. The sequence goes on along the minus strand of CAZBFN010000002.1, from coordinate 266,093 downwards.
TTTTTACATTAAAACATAACGAAAGGACGGATAGAGTTTATTGTGAAAACAAAAAATAGTGCTACGCTTTTTGCTGTTTTAGCGGCAGCTTTGTATGCAATCAATGTTCCGATATCAAAGATTTTGCTTGAGCATGTGGATGCTACAATGATGGCGGGCTTACTATATCTGGGTGCTGGCGTTGGAATGCTGATCTATGAGCTAGTAAGCAAGTCGCTAGGGAAAGACAATAAGAAAGAACCATTAACGAAAAAGGAACTGCCTTACACCATTGCAATGGTCATATTAGATATTTTTGCACCAATTTTATTGATGATTGGAATTACAAAAACAAACTCTGCCAATGTTTCATTACTAAATAATTTTGAAATTGTGGCAACATCACTCATTGCATTGATTATTTTCAAGGAAGTAATTTCAAAAAAATTATGGTTTGCTATTTTGTTGGTAATGATTGCAAGCATGATTCTTAGCTTTGAGGGCAGTGGGGCTCTTGAATTTAATGCAGGATCATTGTTCGTACTAGGAGCATGTGTTTGTTGGGGATTTGAGAATAATTGCACCAAAATGCTTAGCAATAAGAGCTCGGAAGAAATTGTGATTATCAAGGGATGCCTTTCTGGACTTGGAAGTCTGATCATTGCCTTGATTTTAGGTGAAGGCATTCCAGCAGTAAAATGGATAGCAGCGGTGTTAGTGCTTGGTTTTGTATCCTATGGATTAAGCATTAATTTCTATATTATGGCACAAAAGGATTTGGGAGCGGCGAAAACAAGTGCTTATTATTCGATAGCTCCATTTCTGGGAGTGGCATTTAGCATGATACTTTTGGGAGAAAGACCAACATTGCAATTTTATGTGGCACTTGCAATTATGGTGCTTGGCACTGTGATCATGACTCAAGATACGATGGAGTTGCAACATTAGAAGATATAATAAAGTGTGCGTTTACCGCACACTTACGCGCCCGAGCGGTGTCGCTTGCGACTTTCTTCCTCTCCGCGAGGTGCGCATCCCGCACGGAGTGCTTTTATTAGTTGCTATCTTCCTGCCAGTATTTCTGCATATATACTTCGGCGGCGTGCTGCTCTAACTGAAAGTTTTGCATTACCTTTGACAGAGTGTCAGCACGTGAGAGGTGGAAATCCTGACAAGTTATGATAAGTGCCTTAGCGCCTTGATCTAAGCATTCTTCACGACCTTCTTGCCGACCTTCTTGCCGACCTTCTTCACGACCTTCCTGTCGCCCTTCTTCTCGATATATTCGTTCTAATTCCCAAGATTTCATGTAATTGATGCCAACCTCCTTTCGACGCTTTACCCTTTTTACAAAATGGTGGATGGTGTCGATATCTTGATTTGTTACATTTTCGTCAGTTGTCTTCTCTATGTATCTTAGCATATCTTTTAATTTCTGACTAGGGTTTCCTTCTTCGCCTTTTGTATACAAAAAGATTTTTCTGGCACCATCATCGTATGGGATGGAGGTGTCTTCCTCGCATTGATTTTTAATCGTATATACCATGCGGTTTTTACCGAAGGGGTCATAAGGAAGGATCACAATAATAGCGACATTAGGCAAGTTATCATACGTGACATTGGTTGTAAGCAACTGGGTATCAATCAGCCCGTGATAATATCGCATTCGTTTTGGTAATGTCTGCTTTTCATATCGTTTATTCGGTTCTATATCATAGATATCGGGAGTGACTTGTGCATCGATAGTATCTACTCCTGGCATGGAATCAATGTCCGATATGTCTTCGATATTTGGAATAGATCTTCATTTTTACTTATTGACACAAAGAAAAAAATCATAGAGTATATTTTGTGAGAGAATAGGAAAAGAGGAGTGGCGCATGTTCATAAAAGAAGATAACACATATAACGATATCCGTGAAAAATCACTGTTACAATGGCTAGAAGAGATGGAGCAGCATGAGGATGTTGCTGTTCGCGGTGGAGTTAGATTGTGTAGAGAATATATGCAGTTTCTCAAGGATAAGAATGAGAAGCTAAAGGAAGAGAACGAGCTTAAGAATGCCTATCTTAAAAAGATGGCAAAAAATGTTCGGTCATAAAGATTATATTGCCTCCTTTTTGGTTATAACAATTCTATCACTTATAAAGAGGTAGAAAAATGAACGATCAAAATGAGTTTAAACCATTTGTTCCGGCAGAGAAGTCAATGTCGGAATTTACACCTACATCCATTATTCTGGGTATTTTCTTGGCGGTGGTATTTGGAGCGGCGAATGCATATCTGGGACTACGCGTGGGCATGACTGTGTCGGCATCCATTCCGGCAGCGGTCGTTTCCATGGGAATTATTCGCAAGATTTTAAAAAAGGAATCTATATTAGAAAATAATATGGCTCAGACCATTGGTTCTGCAGGTGAATCCGTAGCGGCTGGCGCAATCTTTACGTTGCCAGCCCTTTTCTTATGGGCAAAGGAGTGGATGACAGAATCCCCTTCCTTGGTAGAAATTGCGATTGTAACATTTATCGGTGGAGCCCTAGGTGTGTTATTTATGGTTCCGCTCAGGAAAGCACTCATTGTACGGGAGCATAGAACACTTCCATATCCAGAGGGAAAGGCTTGCGCAGAGGTTCTTGTGGCAGGTGAGGAAGGTGGATCGAAAGCGTCTGTTGTATTTGCAGGACTTGGAATTGCAGCAGCATATAAGTTTATTGCAGATGGGTTAAAATCATTTCCAAGTGAGGTACATTATGAGATTCCGGCATATAAAGGTGCTGGTTTTGGGGCGGATGTATTGCCGGCATTATTAGGAGTTGGCTATATTTGTGGTCCCAAGATCTCATCTTATCTCTTGGCAGGTGGTGTCTTGGGATGGTTCGTACTCATGCCGTTAATTGTACTTTTTGGGGCGAACATTACCTTATTTCCTGCACAGGTCAGTGTGGCAGACTTATATGCAAGTGGAGGTTCCTTTGCAATCTGGTCTAATTACGTGAAGTACATTGGTGCAGGAGCGGTGGCTTGCGGTGGCATTATTAGTTTACTTAAGTCGCTGCCTCTTATTGTCACGACTTTTGGAGAAGCCTTCAAGGGATTTGGAAAAGGGGAAATGACGAAGGAACGTACCAACCAAGACTTAGATATTCGCTTTATCATGCTTGCTATTGTGCTTTTAGTTCTTGCGATTTGGCTCGTGCCAGTCATTCCGATTAATTTGTTTGGAGCATTTATCATTGTTATTTTTGGATTCTTCTTTGCCACTGTGTCATCCAGAATGGTAGGTCTGGTAGGAAGTAGTAATAATCCAGTATCGGGAATGACGATTGCTACACTGTTGGTCGCGTCTCTTATACTAAAGGCAGCGGGAACCGTTGGACGGGCAGGAATGACAGCCGCCATAGCAATTGGTGGAGTGATCTGTATTATCGCAGCAATCGCAGGCGATACATCTCAGGATTTAAAGACAGGCTATATCTTAGGGGCAACTCCCAAAAAGCAGCAGATCGGAGAATTAATTGGTGTGCTGGCATCTTCCATAGCAATCGGCGGAGTGTTATATCTGTTGGATGCTGCATGGGGCTATGGTTCGGCTGAACTTCCAGCGCCACAGGCAACTCTTATGAAGCTGATCGTGGAAGGGGTTATGGGTGGCAATCTGCCTTGGACATTGGTGGGTGTCGGTGTATTTGTTGCAATTATTGCTGAAATCTTAGGAATACCAGTGCTTCCCTTTGCGATTGGGCTGTATTTGCCAATTCATTTAAGTGTACCGATGATGATTGGCGGCGGTGTGAAATGGCTTGTTGAGAAGTTGAAAAAGGGCGATGAACAGAAGGTGGCAGTGGAAAATGGGATTCTTTACAGCTCTGGATTGATTGCGGGAGAGGGAATGGTAGGGATTCTGTTGGCTATCTTTGCTATTATTCAGCTTCCGGGAGGTAAGAGTATGGGAGATGTCATGGGAGCATTTTTGCCGAACTGTATCCCTGTTTTACAGAATAGGAATGTGGGAAATATAATCGGTATCGTTGCATTTGCCGTGCTGACATTTTCTCTGTGGAAGTTCTGCATCGGAAAAAGTGTAAAAATATCTCAATAATGTAGTGGATATGATTGATTAAATTGTAGTTTTTTGGTATAATTTGAGTTCTCTCGAAAGAGAGGTAACTGAATATTTTACCTTCGGTATCTGACTGGCAAAATCCAGCAGGACCAGACCGACTTGGCAAGATATGAAAATATAACTACCAGGAGGAAGCAAGAATGATTACGATGGAACATGTATGCAAATCGTACAAGATTGCAAAAAGAAATGCAGGATTTGGTGAGGCCTGCAGGGCACTTTTTCACCGGGAGTATGAAGTGATTCATGCTCTGAATGATGTGAGTTTTACCATCAATGATGGAGAGATGGTGGGTTACATCGGTCCGAATGGAGCAGGAAAGAGCTCTACCATTAAAATTCTAAGTGGAATATTGACACCGGATAGTGGAACGGTTCTTGTGGATGGACGAATACCCTACAAGAACAGAATCGAGCATGTAAGAGAAATTGGAGTTGTGTTCGGTCAGCGTTCCCAGCTATGGTGGGATGTTCCGGTCATAGATTCTTTTGAATTGTTAAAAGATATCTATTCTATCTCAGATTCCCTATATCATAATAACCTTGAAGAGTTGACAGAGCTGCTCAATTTAAAGGAGCTGTTGCGTTCACCAGCCCGTCAATTATCTTTGGGACAGAGAATGCGGTGTGAAATAGCGGCATCTTTGTTACATAGTCCACGAATTCTCTTTTTGGATGAACCGACCATTGGCTTGGATGCGGTATCAAAGCTGGCGGTGCGTGAGTTCATTTTAAAACAGAATAAAACACATGGTACGACAGTGATCTTGACCACACATGATATGCAGGACATAGAAGCATTGACGAATCGAATTATCTTGATCGGCAAGGGGCAGATCTTGATTGATGGAACCTTGGAAGATATCAAGAATGGCGATGCGAATATCGATGAGACGGTGGCTGAGCTGTACCGCACCTATGATATATAGGAGGATCGTGAATATGAAAAAATATTTATCTTTCTTCCGGTTGCGGTTTGCCATGGGCTTGCAGTACAGGTTAGCAGCATTGGCAGGTATTGTAACGCAGTTTGTCTGGGGCTTTATGGAAGTCATGATATTTAGGGCATTTTATCAGGCAGATGCATCCGCCTTTCAAATGAGCCTTTCTGCAACAACCTCTTACATATGGTTACAGCAAGCATTCTTAGCATTTTTTGCGGCGTGGATGATGGAAAATGAGATTTTTGATTCCATCGTCAATGGAAATATTGCTTATGAGCTATGCAGACCAATCAGTATCTATAATATGTGGTTTGCCAGAAGCCTTGCCAATAGACTATCACGGGCTGTTTTAAGATGCTTTCCTATCTTAATGGTAGCGGCATTTGTGCCGGCACCATATGGAATGGAGGCTCCAGCAAGCTTGTATCATTTTGTGCTTTTTGTAATTACTATGGCATTAGGGCTTGCGGTAACCGTGTCATTTTGCATGTTGGTCTATGTGTTGACCTTTTTTTCCATATCGCCACAAGGGCTTAGAATGTTATTTGTCTCAGCCGTGGAGTTTTTTGCAGGAGCAATCATCCCATTGCCATTCTTTCCAGAAAAGGTACAGAAAGTGATGGAACTTTTACCTTTTGCGTCCATGCAGAACGTAGCTCTTCGCATTTATAGCGGAAGCATGGATCAAGCACAAATGGAAAAGGCGATATTGTTACAGGTATTTTGGCTTATCGTGATTACTATGGCAGGAAAATTGCTGTGTAGAGTTGCGGAAAGACGAATTTCGGTACAAGGAGGTTGAGATAGCATGGAAAAAATAAGGAAATTGATTCGTTTGTATCGGCATTATGTATCGATTAATATCAGATCTATGATGCAGTATAAGACCTCATTTTTATTGACTGCGGTGGGACAATTTCTGGTGTCCTTCAATGTGTTTTTGGGGATATTTTTTATGTTTCAGCGTTTTTCAAAAGTGGAGGGCTTTACATATAGTGAGGTTTTATTGTGTTTTTCCATTGTTCTGATGGAATTTTCTCTTGCGGAGATGTTTGCGCGAGGATTTGATATGTTTCCCGGAATGGTGAAAAGCGGTGAATTCGACAGAGTATTAGTACGCCCGCAAAATGAGATCATTCAGGTGTTGGGCAGCAAGTTTGAATTAACGAGATTTGGACGAATGTTGCAGGCAATCGTGATGTTCGGGTATGGTATCCTAAAAAGCGACGTGATATGGGATTGCAAAAAAGTCCTTACAGTGGTATTTATGTTAGTGGGCGGCACTACGGTGTTTACAGGGTTATTTCTGATTTATGCGGCATTGTGCTTTTTCACGTTGGATGGCTTAGAGGTCATGAATGTATTTACGGATGGCGCTAGGGAATTTGGAAAGTACCCGATCGGAATTTATGGAGAAAAGATGCTGTTGTTTACGACCTTTGTTGTGCCATATGCATTGATTCAATATTATCCGCTTTTGTACATATTGGGACATAGAACAGATCTGTATCTGGTGTTCCTGCCGTTGCTGGCTTGCTTGTTTTTGATTCCGGCATTGTGCCTTTGGAAGTTTGGCGTAAGACATTATAAATCAAGTGGGTCATAGAAATGCGAAGTAAATAGGGGGAGAAAATGCTACAAGAAATGAACGAAATAATATTAATGATACTCACGGGAGGGTTTGCAGCTTTTTTGATTTATGTTGGATATGGTAATTATAGAAAAAGAAAAGCTTGCTGCATTCCTGTAAGAGGAATTTTTGTGGAGGTAAGAACTATCAAACGACGTAATACAATATACAAATATGGCGTCTTTGAATATAATTACCAAGGACAATCATATAGACACAGCTCAATTGATAATATAGCAGGAAGAAGAGGGCAAAATTTCCACATCGGAGAAGCATATGAAATATACATAAATCCGCAAAAACCGAAAAGTCTTCGTTGCTTGAAGAAATTGTGGATCTTAAATGATATAGCCGCGTTTCTTGCGGGTATCTATTTTGGAGGATTGATTCTCTTAGGTATTTTGGGAAAGATATTTTTGGGTGCCAACTTATTATAGGAAGGGAAGAACTCATATGAAGCTTACGACTCTATGTTATATAGAAAAGGATGACAGCTACCTGATGCTTCATCGGATAAAGAAAGAGAACGATGAGAACCATGACAAGTGGATCGGTGTAGGCGGTAAGTTCGAGCAGGGAGAGATGCCGGAGGAGTGCCTGCTTCGGGAGGTATATGAGGAGACTGGGCTTACCCTTACGGAGTATCGCTTTCGGGGAATCGTTACCTTTGTTTCCGATGAGTGGGGAACGGAGTACATGCACCTTTTTACGGCAACTGGATATGAGGGAGAGCTGACGAGTCGGGATATGGCAGACTGCGATGAAGGTGAACTTGTATGGGTGTCCAAAAGTGAGATCGAGAACCTAAAAATCTGGGAGGGCGACAAGGTATTTTTGCGCCTTTTGCGGGAGGATGCGGGCTTCTTTTCCTTGAAATTGCGCTACGAGGGTGAAAAATTAGTGGAGACCAAGCTGGTGCAATAGAATAAAATGCGTTAAAGCCTTTATTTTTTACGGTTTCCGAGAAAAAAAGCTAGTATTTTCTAAAAGCTTATGTTATAATTCTAAAATGACTGTGATAGTCGTAGTACGCCCTTTTTTCCGCGATACGGGCAGAAACCCTTGAAAATGGGGCTGCAGGCGACTGGTATGGCGATGAATAGCTCGTTTGATATCGGAAGATGCAAATCGCTGTACGAATAGACGGAAAATGTACATGATATTTTATATATAAGGAGGAAAACATTATAATGAGTGTACAGGTAGAAAATTTAGAGAAGAATATGGCGAAGCTTACAATTGAAGTTAGCGCTGAGGAAGTAGAGAAAGCAATCCAGGCTGCTTACCTTAAGGAAAAGGGTAAGATCAGTATTCCAGGTTTCCGTAAGGGTAAAGTACCAAGAAACATGATCGAGAAGATGTACGGTGCATCTGTATTTTATGAGGATGCTGCTAACACATTGATTCAGGAGAACTATCCAAGTGCAGTAGAGGAGAGCGGTGTTGACATCGTTTCCAGACCTACTATCGATGTTGTTCAGATCGAGTCTGGCAAGCCTTTCATCTTTACTGCTGAGGTTGCAGTAAGACCAGAGGTTAAGCTTGGTAAGTATTTAGGTGTTCAGGTAACTAAGATCGATACATCTGTATCTGATGAGGAAGTTGCTGAGGCATTAGAGAAGGAAAGAAATAACAACGCAAGAACTGTTTCTGTAACAGATAGAGCAGTTGCAATGGGCGATACAGCAGTAATCGACTTCGAGGGATTCGTTGATGGTGTTGCATTTGAAGGTGGCAAGGGAGAGAACCACTCCTTAGAGATCGGTTCCCACTCTTTCATTGATACTTTCGAGGATCAGTTAGTAGGAAAGAATGTAGGCGACGAAGTAGATGTCAACGTTACATTCCCAGAGCAGTATCATGCAGCAGACTTAGCTGGAAAGCCAGCATTATTCAAGGTTAAGATCAACGAGATCAAGGCTAAGGAGCTTCCAGAGTTAGATGACGAGTTCGCACAGGATGTATCTGAGTTCGATACATTAGCTGAGTACAAGGAAGATGTTAAGAAGCGTCTTGTAGAGCAGAAGGAGAACGAGGCTAAGCGTACTAAGGAAGATGAAGCTATCCAGAAGATCATCGACAAGTCTACCATGGAGATTCCAGAGGCTATGATTCAGACACAGTGCGAGAACATGGTAAATGACTTCGCACAGAGAATCGCACAGAGTGGACTTTCTATGGAGCAGTACATGCAGTTCTCAGGATTAACTGTTGATAAGTTAATGGAGCAGGTTCGTCCAGAGGCTGAGACACGTATTAAGAGCAGCCTTGTATTAGAGCAGATCGCTAAGGAAGAGAACATCGAAGTTAGCGATGCAGATATCGATGCAGAGGTTGAGAAGATGGCTGCTACTTACGGTATGGAAGCTGATAAGCTCAAGGAGTACATGGGCGACGCTGAGAAGGAGTCTATGAAGAGAGATCTCGCTGTGACAAAGGCAGTAGACCTTATCATGGAGAGCGTTAAGGAAAGAGCGAAAGCTAAGACTAAGAAAGAAAAAGAAGCAGAAGAGAAAGAGGGAACAGAGGAGTAATCCCCTGTCGATCATGAATGCTAATAGACAGACTGGCTCTTATGAGCCGGTCTGTTTAAGCTTATACACATTTATTAAAAAAGTATTAAGAATGACCAAGTGTACCGCGATTGAATCCGGTGCGCGGAAATGGAGGACAGAATATGAGTTTAGTACCTTACGTCGTTGAACAGACTAGCAGAGGAGAGCGTAATTACGATATTTATTCCCGTTTGTTGAAGGATAGAATTATTTTTCTTGGAGAAGAGGTAAATGAGACCACAGCAAGTCTTGTAGTGGCACAGCTTCTTTTCTTAGAGTCTGAGGACCCTAACAAGGATATTCAGTTATACATCAATTCCCCAGGTGGAATGGTGACAGCAGGTATGGCTATCTATGATACCATGCAGTATATCAAGTGTGATGTATCTACGATCTGTATCGGACTTGCAGCCAGCATGGGAGCATTCCTTTTAGCAGGTGGTGCAAAGGGTAAGCGTTATGCGCTTCCAAATGCAGAGGTCATGATTCACCAGCCATCCGGCGGAGCTAAGGGACAGGCGACAGAGATTCAGATCGCAGCAGAGAACATCTTAAAGACCAAGAAGAAGTTAAATGAGATGCTGGCAGCAAACACGGGTAAGCCATATGAGGTTGTTGCAGCAGATACAGAGAGAGACTATTACATGTCCGCAGAAGAGGCAAAGGAATACGGCCTGATTGATGAGGTCATCGTAAGAAAGACCACCAGCGACGATAAGTAAGAATTGTCCGAGTTGTTTGGCGTGATACCGAAGGGCAGTGAGTAGTAAAGAAAAACATGGAGAATAGTTAGAATGGCAGGAAGAAGTGATGATAAGTTCCGTTGTTCCTTCTGTGGTAAGCCACAGGAGCAGGTGCGTAAGCTGATTGCAGGACCTAACGGAGCATATATCTGTGATGAATGTGTAGATATCTGCGCGGAGATCATCGAGGAGGAGCTTGAGGACGAGGACGTAAGCGGCTTTGATGAGGAGGAGCAGATCAATCTTTTAAAGCCGGAAGAGATGAAGGCTTTTCTGGATGAATATGTAATTGGACAGGAACAGGCAAAGAAGGTATTGTCTGTTGCTGTGTATAACCACTATAAGAGAATCATGGCGGGAGCTGATCTGGGAGTAGAACTTCAGAAGAGTAATATCCTGATGCTTGGTCCGACCGGTTCTGGTAAGACATTGCTGGCACAGACTTTGGCAAGGGTGTTAAATGTACCTTTTGCGATTGCAGATGCCACCACACTTACTGAGGCAGGTTATGTTGGCGAGGACGTAGAGAACATTTTGCTGAAGATCATTCAGGCAGCAGATTATAATATTGAGCGTGCTCAGCACGGTATTATCTACATCGACGAGATCGATAAGATTTCCAAAAAGTCTGAGAATGTGTCCATCACCAGAGATGTTTCCGGTGAGGGCGTGCAGCAGGCTTTGCTTAAGATATTAGAGGGAACCGTTGCATCTGTTCCACCACAGGGTGGAAGAAAGCATCCACAGCAGGAGTTGATTCAGATCGATACGACGAATATTCTCTTTATCTGCGGTGGAGCATTTGATGGTCTGGAGAAGATCATCGAGACACGACTGGATCAGAAGGCAATCGGTTTTAATGCAGATATCAAGTCCAAGAACGAGTACAATATCGGGGATGTGTTAAAGCATGCACTTCCACAGGATTTTGTAAAGTTCGGACTCATTCCAGAGTTTATCGGACGTGTGCCGGTAACCGTATCTTTGGATATGTTAGATCGTGAAGCGTTGATTCGTATTTTACAGGAGCCAAAGAATGCCCTGACTAAGCAGTATCAGAAGCTGTTTGAGTTGGATGGTGTGGCGCTTGATTTTGATCGTGAGGCGTTAGAGGCGATTGCGGATAAGGCATTAGAGCGTAAGACTGGAGCGAGAGGACTTCGTGCCATCATGGAGGCGGTAACGCTGGATATGATGTACCATATTCCTTCTGACGAGAGTATTACAAACTGTCAGATTACCAAGGAACTGGTGGATGATAAGCTTTCCATCGAGTCAAGGGAATTGAAGAAGTTAGAGGCAAGTTAAGAATTTAGTTTAGAAAATAGAGGCTGAAATTGGATACAATGATTTTAAAAATGCCGACAGTGGCACTTCGCGGCATGGTAATTTTACCGGGAATGATTGCCCATTTTGATATCAGCCGTGAGAAGTCCATCAAGGCAGTAGAACAGGCTATGATGGACGCGCAGAAGATTTTTCTGGTGGCACAGCGTGATGTGGAGCAGGAAGATCCTGACACGGAGGATCTGTATCGAATTGGTGTCATCGCGGAAGTTAAGCAGGTCATAAAGTTACAAAATAATATCGTGCGTGTTCTGGTAGAGGGAAGCGAGAGAGCGGAATTGAGTTCTTTCGTGGAGATGGAGCAGTATCTTCTGGCAGAGATCATCCGTTTTGATGAGGAAGTGGATGAGGGACTGGTGGAGGAAGCAAAGGCTGCTATGGTTCGCAGTATTCAGGAGACTTACAGCAAGTATCAGACGGTAAATCCACGGGCGGGCAAGGAGTTGCTTCGTCAGGTGAATACGATTACTGATCTTGAGAAGTTGATGGATCAGATCGCCAATAATCTGCCAGTCTCTTACGATGAGAAGCAGAAGATTCTCGAGGCAGTTTCGTTGACAGAGCGATATGAGGTTCTTATGGCGCTTCTGTTAAAAGAGATCGAGATCACGGCGATTAAGAACGAGTTCCAGACGAAGATAAAAGAGCGTGTGGACAAGAACCAAAAGGAATATATTCTGCGGGAGCAGATGAAGCTGATCCGGGAGGAACTTGGCGAGGACAATACTGAGTCTGATGCAGATTCTTATATGGCTGCTGCGGCAAAGCTTAAGGCAGACAAGGAAGTGAAGGATCGCATCAAGAAAGAGGTCGATCGTTTCAAGAATATCAATGCCAATTCTTCTGAGAGTGCAGTGACTCGCGGATATATCGAGACTCTTTTGGAATTACCTTGGAATAAGGCATCCAAGGATAATAAGGATATCAAGAATGCGGAGCGCATCTTAGATGAAGACCATTATGGTCTGGAAAAGGTGAAGGAGCGTATGCTAGAGTTCCTTGCTGTTCGCAACTTGACCAGTAAGGGTGAGAGCCCGATTATCTGTCTGGTGGGACCGCCGGGAACAGGTAAGACCAGTATTGCCCGTTCTGTGGCAAAGGCTTTGGATAAGAAGTATGTCCGTATTTGTCTGGGCGGTGTCCGTGATGAGGCGGAGATACGAGGACATAGAAAGACTTACGTGGGCGCTATGCCGGGACGTATTGTAAATGGACTTCGCAGCGCAGGGGTGAAGAACCCATTGATGCTGTTGGATGAGATTGACAAGATGAGCAGTGATTATAAGGGGGATACCGCCTCTGCGCTGCTTGAGGTACTGGATTCGGAGCAGAATAATAAGTTCCGCGATCACTATGTGGAGGTTCCAATCGACTTATCTGAGGTACTTTTTATTGCTACGGCGAATTCCGTGCAGGATATTCCGAGACCGCTTTTAGATCGTATGGAGCTGATTGAGGTCACCAGTTATACAGAGAACGAGAAGTTCCACATTGCCAAGGAGCATCTTTTTGAAAAGCAGGCGACTCGCAATGGATTGAAGGAAGGGCAGCTTAGCATCAGCGATGAGGCGTTACAGAAAATCATCAGTGGTTATACCAGAGAAGCAGGTGTCCGTGGATTGGAGCGTAAGCTGGGTGAAATCGCCCGCAAGGCAGCTCGTGAGATCTATGAGGGAGACAAGAGCGAGGTAGCGGTAACAGGAGAGAATCTGGAAAAGTATCTTGGCAAGGAGAAGTATAGCTTTGACAAGAAGAACGATACAGACGAGATCGGTATTGTGCGAGGACTGGCATGGACAAGCGTTGGTGGAGATACTTTGGAGATCGAGGTCAACATCATGCCGGGGAAGGGTGAGTTCCAGCTTACCGGACAGCTTGGTGATGTCATGAAGGAATCGGCTCAGGCAGGTATCAGCTATATTCGATCTGTCAGCGAGGATTATCAGATTCCGAAGGAATTTTTCAAAGAGAATGACATTCATATTCATATCCCAGAGGGTGCAGTGCCAAAGGATGGTCCATCTGCCGGAATCACAATGACCACAGCGATGCTGTCTGCCATTACCAAGACGCCAGTGCGTGCGGATGTGGCAATGACGGGAGAGATTACCCTTAGAGGTAGAGTACTTCCGATCGGCGGACTTAAGGAAAAGATTCTTGCGGCAAAGAATGCGGGTATTAAGACTGTCTGCGTGCCGAAGAAGAATGAGAAGGACGTGGATGAGATTTCAGAAGAGATCAAGAAGGATTTAGAAATCGTATTTGTGGAGAACATTGGGCAGGTGCTTAATGTCGCCTTTGTAAAATAGCAAGGTACAGTGCCGACCTGTGGTACACAGTAAAAAGGAGTAAAACATGGTTATCAAAAATGTAAATCTGGAAACAGTCTGCGGTATCACCAGTAAGATACCGGACAATCCATATAATGAGGTGGCATTTGCGGGTAAGTCTAACGTGGGTAAGTCATCGTTGATCAATGCGCTGATGAACCGTAAGTCACTGGCACGTACTTCTGCACAGCCGGGAAAGACACAGACCATCAACTTTTACAATATCAACGATGCCATGTATCTGGTGGATCTGCCGGGATATGGCTACGCCAAGGCATCGGAGGAAGTCAAGGCAAAGTGGGGTAAGATGATTGAGAATTATCTACATACCTCCAAGAAGCTTAAGGCGGTGTTCCTACTGATCGACATCAGACATGATCCATCTGCAAATGACCGCATGATGTATGAGTGGATGGTATATCAGGGCTTTGCGCCAATCATCATTGCGACAAAGTTGGACAAAATCAAGCGGAGCCAGACACAGAAGCAGGTGAAGGCGATTCGTGAGGGACTTGGTGTGCAGCCGGGAACTACGATCATTCCGTTTTCTGCGGAGACGAAGCAGGGCAGGGATGAGATATGGGAGTTGATCGATTCGTTGGTACTTCCGCAGGAAGAAAGTGAAGAAGCATAAGTGTGAATGAAGCAAAGGGGCGTCATGTGGTGACGTCCCTTTTTGTGTAGTGTTTTTTGTGAGATCTTTTGCAAAACTTTAACGAATCCCTTACAAGAACACCGTTGCAAGTGCTATGGTGTTCGTGATAGAATAATCAATATAAAAACGTCATGATATAAGGGGAAGTTATGCGATGTTGGCGCAGGAATCTCAGACGATAGAAAGGCTTGGTAGTGAATATGAAAAAGAAGAAAATTGTAATTGCACTTGGACATGAAGCATTAGGAACCACGTTGCCAGAGCAGAAAGAGGCAACCAGACGTACTGCAAAGGCAGTGGCAGATTTTATTCGTGAGGATTATCAGGTAGTCATTACACATAGTAATGGACCACAGATCGGTATGATTCACACAGCGATGAACGAGTTTTGCAGATTATATCCAGAATATACAGCGACACCAATGTCTGTCTGCTCTGCTATGAGTCAGGGATACATAGGTTACGATTTACAGAATGCGATTCGTGCAGAACTGTTAAATAAGGGTATCTACAAGCCGGTATCCACAGTTTTGACACAGGTTGTGGTAGATCCGTATGACGAGGCATTCTATAAGCCAAGCAAGGTGGTTGGCCGTGTTATGACAGAAGAGGAAGCTGAGATCGAGGAGAAGAAGGGCAACCATGTAGTAAAGGTAGCAGATGGTTTCCGTCGTATCGTTGCAGCTCCAAAGCCAGTTGATAT
Organism: uncultured Roseburia sp.; assembly: GCA_964491235.1. Lineage (GTDB taxonomy): Bacteria > Bacillota > Clostridia > Lachnospirales > Lachnospiraceae > Roseburia. The sequence goes on along the minus strand of CAZBFN010000002.1, from coordinate 251,081 downwards.
AGTAGAGATTGATGCGATTCGTGCGCTGTCTGATGCAGATCAGATTGTAGTAGCCTGCGGTGGCGGTGGTATTCCAGTGCTTTCTCAGGACAATAACTTAAAGGGCGCGAGTGCGGTTATTGAGAAGGACTTAGCAGCAGGAAAGTTGGCAGAACTTTTGGATGCAGATATGCTCGTTATTTTGACCAGTGTGGATAATGTATGCCTTGATTTTGGCACGGAGAACGAGAAGCCGCTTAGCACTATGACAGTTGCAGAGGCAAAGCGTTATATGGAGCAGGGACAGTTCGGCGAGGGCGATATGCTGCCTAAGATTCAGGCTGCAATTGACTTCATCGGTGATTCTGCGATTCGTTCTGTATTGATTACTAAGCTGAATAAGGATGCAGAGCATGTAACTGGTGGCATGGGAACTATGATTACAAAGTAGGTTTCTTGTTTGAGATAATGCTATTTAGGAAATAATATTTGGAAATAGAAGAGAGACGAGGAAAGTATGTTGAGAAAGACTAAAATTGTATGTACGTTGGGACCTTCTACGGATGATGAAAAAGTACTGAGAAGATTGATTGAGGAAGGGATGAACGTTGCACGTTTCAATTTTTCCCATGGGTCACATGAGGAGCAGCAGGGAAGACTCAAGATGCTGTGCAAGCTGCGGGAAGAATTGAAGCGTCCAGTGGCAGCACTTTTGGATACAAAGGGACCTGAGATTCGTTTGATGGAGTTTGCAGAGGGAAAGGTCGAACTTGTGAATGGCCAGACCTTTACATTGACGACAGAAGAGATCGTAGGAGACGCGAACAGGGTATCTATTACTTATAAGGATCTGCCAGAGGATATCAAGGCTGGGGATGCAATTTTAATCGATGACGGTCTGATTGGACTGGAAGTAAAGAAGATACAGGAAGTGGCTGGTGCTAAGGCTGGTGCAGATGGTAAGAAGCCGATGGATATTGTATGTACCGTATTGAATGGTGGTATGGTATCCAATAAAAAGGGCGTTAACGTACCAAATGTAGAATTGAGCATGCCATATATTAGTGAGAAGGATTACAGCGATATTGTCTTTGGAATCGAGAATGATTATGACTTTATCGCGGCATCCTTTGTTCGTACCGCGGATGATGTACTTGCTATTCGTAAGATCTTGGAGGAAAAGGGTGGCGAAGGCATCAAGATTATCGCTAAGATCGAGAATATGCAGGGCGTACAGAATATCGATGAGATTATCCGTGTGTCAGACGGTATTATGGTAGCCCGTGGTGACATGGGTGTCGAGATTCCACTGGAGGATGTACCTGTCATTCAGAAGATGATTATTAAGAAGGTATGTGGAGCAGGAAAGGTAGTTATTACTGCGACGCAGATGTTGGATTCCATGATGAAGCATCCGAGACCGACCAGAGCAGAGGCAACAGACGTAGCGAATGCCATCTACGATGGTACTAGTGCAATCATGCTTTCGGGAGAGACCGCTGCGGGAATGTATCCTATCGAAGCGTTAAAGACTATGGTTCGTATCGCTGTCCGTACAGAGAAGGATATCAATTATGAGCAGCGCTTTAAGCAGCGTGAGGTCATGAGTAATCCAGATGTGACCAATGCGATTTCTCATGCGACTTGTACGATGGCAGGAGATTTGAATGCAGCGGCAATCATTACCGTAAGTAAGTCTGGACGTACTGCTCGGATGATTTCTAAATATCGTCCGATCAGCCCGATTATCGGTGGATGTTTGACAGAGAAGATATATCGTCAGTTGGGATTATCTTGGGGCGTAAGACCTCTTTTGCTGAAGGAAATGAATAAGGCAGAGGAGCTGTTCGATTATGCAGTAGATACTGCAGAGGCAGCTGGACTGATTGAAAAGGGCGATGTTGTAGTATTGACTGCAGGCGTACCACTGGGTGTATCTGGAACTACGAACCTGATCAAGGTACAGGTTGCAGGTCATATCTTAGTAAAGGGAAGAGGCATTACTGGCAAGAAGGTATCTGCAAATCTTTGTGTGTGCCGTAGCGATGAAGATCTTGCTAACTTCAAGGAAGGTGACATTATCGTAGCCGCTGATACCAATAATCATATGATGGAGCAGATGCGTGCTGCATCTGGACTCATCGTAGAAGCGAACAGTGAGAGCTGTCATGCAGCTATCGCAGGACTAAGCCTTGATATTCCAGTATTGATCGGAGCGAAAAATGCACTTGATGTATTAAAGTCCAGCGCATATGTGGAACTTGATTGTGAGAACGGAATTGTAAGTGCGAACTAAAGATTGAAGATGAATTGTGAAATATATAGCAGGGGTGTCGCAAGACACCCCTGTTTTTCTGTATGTAATTCTTATTATGAGAACTTAAAAAATTGCATTTCCTTGAAGCGGAACACTGCGGAGGCTTTGGAGCAAAATTTGAGAATCTCTTTGCTCTTGCTTCTGGAATTAGGTGCAGTGTCTCTTTGAATAGCAGACAATTCGACGGTATATGTCCGCGCCGCAGAAAGCAAAACACGAAAGTTCTCAAAAATGCCTTCTTGCAGGCGCGAACATATGCCTAGGATTGTTCTGATTTTCAAAAGACACTGCTCATCGCAAATTTCAGAAGCGAGAGCATTAGAGAATCCGAATTTTGCGCTCTGACTCCGAAGTGACCGCTTCCAAGAAAATGCGATTCTTTAACAACTTCATATAATAAGAATTACACACAGAAAAAGGGAGTGCCTTGCGACACTCCCTTCTGTATTATCCCATTACAACTTCGATATTCAGTTCGCTCTTACCTTCCGCCATCGCAATTGGAACCATATTAGTATCTACGGCAACTCCATCTACGGTCATGGAAGCAACGCCGTTCTCTACGTGGTTCGTATTCTTTACGGTGATATGATAGGTCACGCCACGGAAGTCTCTTTTTGCAGTAAATCCATCTAATGTATCAGGAATACATGGATCTACGACCAATCCGTCATAGTCTGGACGAATTCCTAAGATGAACTGTGATACATCAAGGAAAGTCCAAGCTGCGGTTCCGGTTAGCCAGCTATTCTTTGCCTCACCAAAGTTCTTGGCATCCTTTCCGGCAATCATCTGTGAGTATACATAAGGCTCAGTACGGTGAATCTCACTGATATCCTCGATATAAGCTGGACAAGTTCTGGTATATACCTGCCAAGCACGGTTGCCACGTCCTACTACGGTCTCGGCAATGGAGATCCATGGATTGTTGTGGCAGAAGATACCTGCATTCTCCTTGTATCCTGGTGGATAGGAGGAAATCTCGCCCAGTTCTACGTGATATCTGTGGTAGGCTGGCTGTAAAAGCACGATACCGTACTTGGTGTCCAGATACTTTTCTACGGACTCCATAGCCTTTAAGCAGTTTCCTTCTTCTAAGCCGATTTCAGCCATAACACAGAAGCCCTGTGGCTCGATAAAGATCTTACCTTCTTCACATTCGTTAGAACCGATCTTGTTCTTGTAGTGATCATATGCACGTAAGAACCATTCTCCATCCCAACCTGCTTCTAATACAGTCTTTTCCATATCAGCGATAGCCTTTTCTGCAAGCTGTGCTTCTTCCTCTAATCTTCTGTGACGGCAGATTTCTACATAATCCTTACCGTAGCGGACGAACATTCCGGCAATAAATACAGACTCTGCATTTGGTCCCTCGGAAGATCCGAAGGTCTGGAAGGATTCTCCTGGCTCGGTGGAGAAGCAGTTTAAGTTCAGACAGTCATTCCAGTCGGCACGACCGATCAATGGCAGACCGTGAGGACCGAGGTGATCCATAGTATAGTGGAAGGAGCGTCTTAAGTGCTCCATAAAGTCAGTAGCCTTGGAAGGATCACTGTCGTAAGGTGTCATCTCATCTAAAATAGTGTAGTCACCAGTCTCCTTGATGTAAGCAGCAGTTCCGGCAATCAGCCACAGTGGATCATCGTTGAAGCCACTTCCGATATCGGAGTTACCCTTCTTAGTCAATGGCTGGTACTGATGATAGGCGCTTCCATCCTCGAACTGGGTGGCTGCGATATCAAGAATACGCTCCCTTGCACGATCTGGAATCAGATGTACGAAACCGAGAAGATCCTGACAAGAATCACGGAATCCCATACCACGGCCGATACCGGACTCAAAATAAGAAGCGGATCGGCTCATGTTAAAAGTGACCATACACTGATACTGATGCCATACATTGACCATGCGGTCTAACTTTTCTTCGGAAGAGGATACGGTAAAGTGGGAGAGTAATTCATCCCAATAGGCTTTTAATGCAGCCAGTGCAGCGTCAGCCTTTTCTGCTGTATCATATTTCTTCATCAGAGCTTCGGCAGGTGCGCGGTTAATCACACCCTCCTCTGGGCGTCCGACCCATTTTTCCTCTACTGGATTCTCGATATAAGCAAGCATAAATACGAAGGTCTTGGACTCGCCCGGAGCGAGGGATACCTTCAAGTGGTGGGAACCAACTGGTGCCCAGCCGCTTGCCATGGAATTCTTAGAGGTTCCGGTTACAACAACCTCTGGTGCGGAATTCTCGCCATATGCACCGAGGAAAGAATCCCGGTCTGTATCAAAGCCATCAATGGCGCTTGCAGATTTGGGAATCTCAGATGCAGATCTTGCAAATCAGTATCAGTACACCAAGGATATCGTTACAGATTCCAACGGCGTATTAAAGGGCGTATCATGGCAGGGATGCCCAGGTGCATTATTCTATAACCGTGAGGCAGCAATCGAGGTGCTTGGAACCGATGATCCTGCTGAGGTTCAGAAGGCAGTAGCTGACTGGGAGACTTTTGGTGAGACAGCAGCGAAGATGCAGGAGGCTGGATACTCTATGGTATCTTCTGTAAACGATACTTATCGTGTATACTCCAACAACGTTAGCTCTCAGTGGGTCGTTGATGGTAAGATCAACATCGATGAGAACCTTATGAACTGGGTAAATGACTCCAAGGAAATGGTAGATGCAGGACAGACAAACACATACGAACTGTGGAGTGATGACTGGAGCAAGGGCTTCTATCCAGAAGGAAAGGTATTCTGCTACTTTGGACCTGCTTGGTTCGTAAACTTCAGTATGGCAGCAGACTCTGAAGGCAGCCTTGCAAATACAGGTGGCTGGGGAGCAACAGAAGGACCACAGGGATTCTACTGGGGCGGTACATGGATCTGTGCAGCAACTGGAACAGACAATGCAAGCCTTGTTAAGGACATCATGCTTCAGCTTACAACAAACGAAGAGATCATGACAGAGATCGTTGTGGATGATGACGACTTTGTAAACAACAAGCCAGCAATGGAAGCAATGGCAGCAGATGCTAGCTATCAGAGCCAGGTATTAGGCGGACAGAATCCACTGTCTATGTACTGCGCAGGTGCAGAGAAGATCGATCTTAGCAATCTGTCAGCATACGATCAGGCTTGTAACGAGGAATTCCAGAATGCAATGAAGAACTACTATGAGGGCAATGCGACATTAGAAGAGGCGTTAGACTTATTCTATACCGCAGTAGTGGAGAAGCATCCAGAATTGACATATTAATAAAATGAGTAACAGCAGCCATGCCTGCCGCGCCATATGGAAGGCGGGCATGGCTCATTTTATGCCAAAATCTGGAACAAAACAGGGGGCAATGCTATGAAGAGTAATAAAAAAGCAGTCAGGTACAACAAATGGGGCTACATATTTTTAATGCCGTTTATTCTGGTATACGTGGTATTCCAGTTAGTGCCGTTGGCAACGACCATTTATAATAGCTTTTTTGAAAACTATATGTCCGGACTAACACAGATCGGACCAAACTTTGTTGGACTTGCAAATTATAAAAAGTTATTTTCAGAGGGTGATATCTGGATTTATGCCAAGAATACAATGGTAATGTGGATCATGTGTTTTGTACCGCAGATACTGTTATCTCTGTTGTTGGGCGCATGGTTTTCTGATGTGCGTCTGAAGTTAAAGGGAACGAGATTTTTTAAGACAGTCATCTATCTGCCAAATCTAATCATGGCATCCGCGTTTTCCATGCTGTTCTTTACTTTGTTTTCAGATGGAGGCCCAATTAATTCAATGTTGATGCAGATTGGATTTATCGATGCACCGTACAAGTTCCTTTCCAATACGGGAAGTGCAAGAGGATTGATCGCATTTATGAACTGCCTTATGTGGTTCGGTAATACAACGATTCTTCTGATGGCAGGTATGATGGGGATTGACACCTCTTTGTTCGAGGCAGCAGAGGTAGATGGGGCTACTTCTACGCAGGTATTTTTCAAGATTACATTACCGTTGCTTCGACCAATTCTGGTATATGTTATGATTACTTCCTTGATTGGTGGTCTTCAGCTCTTTGATGTGCCACAGATTTTGACAAACGGAACAGGAGATCCGATGCGTTCTACCATGACGCTCATCATGTTCTTGAATAAGCACTTGTACAGTAAGAATTACGGCATGGCAGGTGCATTGTCAGTCGTCCTATTTATTATCACGGGTATTCTCAGCCTGATTGTATTTAAGGTCACTGGCAACGATAAGAGAAAGGGGTGAGTGATATGGCAAAGAAAGATAATCAGGAATTAAAAGCAGGAATGGGAATCCATGCCAGAAGAACGATTGCATATATCGCACTGATCCTTATAGCATTTTTGTGTCTGTTCTGGTTCTATGTATTGTTCATCAATGCCACCAGATCTCACAGTGATTTGCAATCCGGATTTTCCGCTGTACCTAAGGGAAATTTGCTGGAGAACTGGAAGAATTTGCAGGTGGGAACATTGCCAGTGTGGTCAGGACTGGTCAACAGCTTGATCGTATCCACTTGCAGTGCAGCGCTTTGTGTATATTTTTCTACCATGACAGCCTATGCGATCCATGCATATGAATTTAAGCTGAAAAGATTCATTTATCCATTTATCCTTATGGTCATGATGATTCCGACACAGGTGACAGCGCTTGGTTTTGTACAGTTGGTGTCTAAGATGAAATTGGAGAATACTTTCGTTCCGCTGATCGTACCAGCGATTGCGGCACCGGTAACATTCTTCTATATGAAGCAGTATATGGAGAGCTCGCTTCCATTATCATTGATAGAAGCAGCGCGAATTGATGGATCAGGAGAGTTCCGTACCTTCAATTCCATTGTATTACCGCTGATGAAGCCGGCGATCGCAGTACAGGCGATATTCACCTTTGTAAGTAGCTGGAACAATTACTTTACACCGGCACTGATTCTACATGATGATAAGATAAAGACACTTCCGATTCTGATTGCACAGCTTCGTGCAGCGGATTGGTTGAAGTTCGATATGGGTCAGGTATATGTTATGATTGCCTTTTCCATATTCCCAGTCATCATTGTATATTTAATCCTGTCAAAGCATATTGTGCAGGGTGTTGCGCTGGGAAGCGTCAAGGGATAAAGAAAATAGAGAGTTATAAGGAAGAGATGCCAGTTTCCTGTGGCATCTCTTTTTCTGATTTTTTTGATATTTTTCTGATATAAGAGGGCGCCTAATTGTATATTCTATTGTCTGAAAAAATGGAAATTGATTGACATTTGATTAGGAATTAAGTACTATAATATAGTGGCTTAAAGTTTCTGGAGGTGTCAGCATGAAAACTGAAATCGAAAAAATGACAGCAGACCAGCTTGGGGAAATAGTTAGATTATTTGCACCTTGCATGGATGATTATTTATATGTATGTGATTTTAAGAGAGACTATTATCAGATTTCACCTAGCGCAATGGATCGTTTTATGCTTCCGTCAGATTGTTTTACGGATGTTTTAGAAGAGCATAAGAAGTTCGTATATCCAGAGGATGTAGACGTGTTGGTGAAGGAATTAGAAGAACTGTCCAGTGGAGCGCGGGTCGTTCATAATATGCATTATCGCTGGCTGGATCGGGAAAAGAATCCTATCTGGATCAACTGCCGCGGAAGAGTCTTAAAGGATGAAGATGGTACACCACATTTTTTAGTGGGCTGTATCAACGAGATTGGAGAAAAGCAGAAGGCAGATAATGTCAGCGGATTGTTGGGAGAGTCCAGCATGAAGGTATGCTATGAGAAGTTTGCGGGTGAACTTCCAGACGGATTCCTGCTTAGGATTGGCATTGATGATTTTAAGGATATCAATGAGAATCATGGAATTGAGTACGGTGACTTTATTCTGCGCAAGACTGCGGAGTATATCGAGAAGTGTATCTTGCCGGGACAGTATTTGTTCCGCTTGGTGGCAGATGAGTTCGCGGTGGTGGATTTCTTGGGTGGAACCGAGCAGGATGCTAAGAAGCTGTATCGTGAGATTCGAATGCAGCTAGCTTCCTTTGTGGAGGAGAACCAGTATAAGGCAGTATATACCATCTCCGGTGGAATTTTGACGAATGATAAGATGGATAACTCCTTCGACAGTGCTATGAAGCTGTCTGAGTATGCGCTAAGCGAAGCAAAGCGCCGTGGAAAGAACAGCTTTTATATATTTGAGCAGGAAGATTATGATACTTATACCAAAAGGCGACATCTGTTACGGTTATTACATCATGCGGTGAAGCATAATTTCAAGGGCTTTGAAGCATATTTCCAGCCATTGGTAGATGCAGAAGATGGAACGCTTTCCGGGGCCGAGACATTACTTCGATTTCGGACGAAGGAAGGTCAGATGATATCTCCGGGTGAGTTCATTCCGCTTCTGGAGGAATCTGGACTTATCATACCTGTGGGTAGATGGGTGCTAAGACAGGCACTGGATGCTTGCAAGGAATGGCAGAAGTACCAGCCGAATTTCAAGGTGAATGTGAACCTTTCCTATGTGCAGATGTTAAAGAGTCAGGTGCTTAACGATATTGTGAGCATTGTAGATGAATATGGGGTGGAACCTTCCAGCGTATGTATAGAGTTGACAGAGAGTGGCTATTTGGAGGGGAATTCCCACTTTAATAAGGTGTGGAACGGACTTAAGGATTACGGCGTTTTGTTGGCGCTAGATGACTTTGGAACAGGCTATTCTAATCTGCATTGCCTCAGCGATCTTAAGCCTGCCTACATCAAGATAGACCGAAGCTTTATGATGAAGGCACTGGGACAGGAGTATGAATATCAGCTACTGAATCATATCGTGGAGATGTCTCACAGCCTTGGATTGTATGTGTGCATGGAGGGTATTGAGACGGAGGCAGAGCTTGCCAAGGCTAAGATGGCGGCTCCGGATTATATACAGGGATTTCTGTTTGGACGCCCTTGTAGCAGAGAAGAGTTCTTCCAGCAATTTTTTGAAAAATTAGGTGCATAGCTTCTGCTTTGCATGGGGAAAATACTTTTCAATAAAAGTAGGATGTGCTATACTTATAGGAAATAAGCGTGAGGAGATGAGTATATGACAGAGGGCGGATTATTGATATTTTTAGGATTGCTACTGTTGTTGGTAGTGATTGTTACTGTGATTGCGGTAGTTTCTTCTGTGTCGGGAGCAGCGGCAGCAATTGCGGATGACGAGGACGGCGAAGACGTATAGAATAACAAGAGAGATGCTGCATGGCAGTATCTCTTTTTTATGCAATAAAAAAATACATTCTATTGTACCTTAGTGTATAAAAGTCGAATAGAGAGAAACGGAGGATAAGACATTGATTGCGAAGTTCAGTGTAAAGAAACCATACACGGTAATTGTGGGCGTGATATTGGTGATAGTGCTAGGCATTGTGTCCTTTACCAGAATGACCACAGATCTACTGCCGGATATGAGCTTGCCATATGCGTTGGTAATAACCACAGATATGGGAGCTAGTCCAGAAGAGGTGGAGATGGATGTGACAGCGCCGATAGAGGCGGCGATGGCGACCACTTCCAATATTAAGAGTATAAGTTCTGTCTCTTATGATAATTATTCCATGGTTATTCTGGAGTATGAACAGAATGCCAATATGGATTCTGTTTTGATCGAGATGCAGCAGAAGTTAGATCAGTTGGAGGGTAGCTGGTCAGACAGCGTGGGAAACCCTATGATCATGCAGCTTGACCCAGATATGATAGCGGTTCTTACTGCATCTGCTGATGTGGAGGGAATGAATCAGTCCGAGGTGTCTTCCTATGTGGAAAATGAACTGGTTCCAGCGTTGGAAAGTGTAGAAGGTGTTGCTTCCGTATCTACGACTGGAATCTTGGAAGAATCTATTCAGGTCACGATGAATCAGGATAAGATCGATGCGTTGAATGAGGACATTCTTGAGAAAATCGATGAGCAATTTGAGGAGGCACAGGAAGAACTCGACGATGCGTCGGCGGAGATCGAGAGTGGGAAGGATAAGTTGGATAGCGGTAGGAATCAATTGGCATCCCAGCTTAGTAGTGCCCAGAATGAAGTAGAAAATGGAAAGTTGCAGGCTTATGTGGGAGAGTCAGAGCTTCGGACGAATCTGAATATGATGACCCAGATGAAAGCGTTGCTGGAGAGGGCGATACCAGCATTACAATTGGCATATAATGAGGGCATTGCAATTCAACAGCAGATAGAGATCATGCAGGGAATGCAGGGAACAGGACAGGATGCGCAGTTGGATGCGCTGCTTCAGCAGATGGCTGGTATCAATGGTGCGGTTGCGGAGCAGGGAGCACAGTTGCAGGGAATGGGAATTCAATTGCAGACATTGAATGACATTCCGCAGGCAATATCGGATATGACTGTAATGCTAGCACAGATCAACACAGGAATTGCAACGATGCAGGCGGCACTGCCGCAGGTGGCTGAGGGCAAGACGGCTTTGGATGAGGCGGCAATGCAGATTAACGAGAGCCAGATTACGGGAATTCTGGAGATGAGCGAGGCGGCAGCACAGCTGGCAGATGCAGAGGGGCAATTGGCGTTAGGACAGCAACAGTTGGATGTAGCGAGGGAGGAAGCAGAGCAGTCGGCAGATTTGAATCAGATTCTTACGGTGGATATGCTGGGAAATCTTCTGGTGGCACAGAACTTTTCCATGCCAGCAGGATATGTGGGAGAGAAAGACGACCAGTATATGGTGCGTATCGGCGATAAGTTGGAGTCGATGGAAGAACTGGAAAATGTGGTGCTTCTGGATCTGGGATTGGACGGATTAGAACCGATTCGTCTATGCGATGTGGCAGAGGTGGAGATGGTGGACAATTCTGGAGAATCCTATTCCAAGGTGAATGGAAATCCGGCAATCATGCTTTCCATTGAGAAGCAGACTGGCTATTCCACAGGAGAAGTCACAGACCGTGTGTTGGATAAGTTTGATGCCTTGGAAAAGGAAAATGAGGGACTGCGTATGACAGTCCTGATGAATCAGGGCGTATACATTGATATTATCGTGGAATCTGTGTTGCAGAACATGATATTTGGTGCGATTCTGGCTATTATCGTATTGATGGTATTTTTAAAGGATATGAAGCCAACTATGGTAATTGCATGTTCTATTCCACTCAGTGTCATTTTTGCAATTGTGTTGATGTACTTTTCTAATATTTCGCTGAATATTATTTCCTTGTCGGGATTGGCGCTTGGTATTGGTATGTTGGTGGATAACTCCATTGTGGTAATTGAGAATATTTACCGTCTGCGGAATGAGGGATATTCCATCCGTAAGGCAGCAGTGGAAGGCGCAAGTCAGGTGACAGGTGCGATTATTGCATCGACCTTGACCACCGTCTGTGTATTTGCTCCGATCATTTTTACAGAGGGAATCACGAGACAGTTGTTCGTGGATATCGCACTTACTATCGCATTTACTTTGACAGCCAGCCTTGTGGTGGCGTTGACCTTCGTGCCGATGATGGCAGCAGGTGTGCTTAAGAATACCAAAGAGGTCAAACATGATTTCTTTGAAAAGATTCAGGACGGATATGGAAAGCTTTTGGAGAAATCGCTTCAGTTCAAGCCGATTGTATTTATTGCAGTTGTTCTATTGCTTGTAATTAGTGCTGTGGCGGCATATTCCAGAGGATTTTCTTTTATGGATATGGACATGGAGACAGACCAGTTGACCGTGACAGTGGAGGCAAAGAAGGACGAGGAACTTAACTTTGAGGAGTTGACTACGATATCGGATGAGGTAGTAGAAAAACTGTCGGGAATCGAAGGGATTGATACCATCGGTGCCATGGTTGGTGGTGGAACGATGTCCTCTATGAGTGGAAGTGGCGGTGACAGTGTCACCATGTATCTACTTTTGGATGAGGAGGCGGATGTGCCATCCGCAACGATCATATCCCAAATTGAAGAATTGACGAAGGATATGGATTGCGAGGTGACCACAGATTCCTCAGCATCGGACATGAGTTCTATGTTTGGAAGTGGAATTACCGTTCAGATCAGCGGAAGTGATATTGATAAGCTTCAGGAGCTGGCGGCAGAAGTTGCAGCTATCGTGGAAGCGGAAGAAGGCGTGGTCGAAGTGAATGATGGTCTTGACAATACCACACCATCCTTCACTGTCAGTGTGGACAAGGATAAGGCGGCAGAGTATGGTATGACTACGGCTCAGGTATATCAGTTGGTATATGCGAAGATGGCGTCAGCCACATCACCAACGACGATATCCACAGATCTGAAGGATTATGAGGTATATGTGCAGACAGACGAACAGTCAGAGGTCACGCTGGAAGATATTAAGAATCTGAGCTTTACATATACGGATAGAGAGGGCAATGAGGAAGAGATATATCTTCGGGAAATAGCTACCTTTGAGGAAGGAAATAGCTTGAGCGTAATCAACCGTGATGCCCAGAACCGCTATATCAGCGTATCAGCAAGTCTGGATGCGGAGCATAATGTGTCTCTGGTAAGTAATTCCTTAGAGGAAAAGCTAAAGAAGGTGGAATTGCCGGAAGGCTATGCGATTACCATGACAGGTGAGGACGAAATGATTGATGATGCCATGGAACAGCTTTATCTGATGCTGCTTCTTGCGGTGGTATTTATCTATCTGATCATGGTGGCACAGTTCCAGTCATTCCTGTCGCCATTTATCATTATGTTCACGATTCCGCTTGCCTTCACTGGAGGACTTTTTGCGTTGTTCTTTACAGGCAATGAGATCAGTGTCATCGCAATGATTGGATTTGTCATGTTGGCTGGAATCATTGTAAATAATGGTATCGTAATGGTTGATTATATCAACCAGCTCAGAAAAGAGGGCATGAGCAAAAAAGAGGCAATTATTGAATCTGGCAAGACTAGATTACGTCCAATTCTTATGACTGCCCTTACGACGATTCTCTCTATGTCCACGATGGCATTTGGTATGGGAGACGGTTCTGAGATGATGCAGCCGATGGCGATCGTAACAGAAGGTGGTCTGGTATATGGTACGCTTCTGACGTTGGTTGTTGTGCCTTGTATCTATGATGCATTTAACCGTGAGAAGAGCATGGTGGAAGAGGAATTATAATCAGAAAATCCCTCTTGACAAAATAAGATTCGGTAAGTATGATAAATACTAATAAATAAAGGTGATGAGAAAGAGGAGTACACATAGACTCCCCGCAGAGAGAGAGATCCATTGGCTGTAAGATTTCTTGGGAACAGGTATGTGGAAGGTAGCTTTTGAACCGGGATGCTGAGAAAGCGATAATGCCAGTATCAATGAGAGGCTTTGTTGCAGTAAGTATTCACGAGTGGTTCCCGTTAATGAACCGCCGATTAAGCAGGAGATATATATTGCCGATCGGACCAAGGTCAGTTATGAACTGATGAACAAAGGTGGTACCGCGATTAGATCGCCCTTTGCATCCTGATGGATGCAAGGGGCTTTTTTATTCTCTAGGAAAGACCTTGTTACGTTAATGCGCCAAAGTTACAATTTCCTAGAGAATAAAAAGCACTCCGTGCGGGATGCGCACCTCGCGGAGAGGAAGAAAATCGCAAGCGACACCGCTCGGGCGCGAAAGTGTGCGACAAGCGCACACTTTGTTATTTCATGCATGGCATGAAATAAAAAGCCTGATGATGCGTTCAACAATAATATAAAGCAAAGAAAAGGAGAGTAAACTATGTGTCAGAATTGCAATAACAAAGAGCTTGCAAAGACCTATGACCCAAAGGGCATAGAGGATCGTCTCTACAAAAAGTGGGAGGATAATGGCTACTTCCATACAGAAGTAGATCGCAGCAAAAAGCCATTTACCATTGTGATGCCTCCACCAAATATCACAGGACAGCTTCACATGGGACACGCGCTGGACAATACGATGCAGGATATCCTGATTCGTTATAAGAGAATGCAGGGATACAATGCACTGTGGCAGCCTGGTACAGACCATGCTTCTATCGCAACAGAGGTAAAGGTTATCGAGAACCTGAAGGCTCAGGGAATCGATAAGCGTGATCTGGGACGTGAAGGCTTCCTCGAGAAGTGCTGGGAGTGGAAGGATGAGTACGGTAACCGTATCGTAAATCAGTTGAAGAAGATCGGTTCTTCCGCAGATTGGGAGAGAGAGCGTTTTACCATGGATAAGGGATGCTCCGATGCGGTTCTTGAGGTATTCGTAAAGTTATATGAGAAAGGTATGATCTACAAGGGCAGCCGTATCGTAAACTGGTGTCCAGTATGTAAGACTTCTATCTCTGATGCTGAGGTAGAGCATGAGGAGCAGGCAGGATTTTTCTGGCATATCAACTATCCGGTAGTTGGAGAAGAGGGAAGATTCGTTGAGATCGCAACCACTAGACCGGAGACCCTATTCGGTGATACTGCAGTAGCAGTAAATCCAGAGGATGAGCGCTATAAGGATATCGTAGGAAAGATGTTAAAGCTTCCACTGACTGACCGTGAGATTCCTGTTATCGCAGATGCTTATGTAGATAAGGAGTTCGGAACAGGATGTGTTAAGATTACACCTGCACATGACCCGAATGACTTTGAGGTTGGAAAGCGCCATAACTTAGAAGAGATTACTGTTATTAACGATGATGCTACCATGAATCGTTATGCTGGTAAGTATGAGGGAATGGATCGCTATGAGTGCCGTAAGGCTATGTTAAAAGATCTCGAAGAGATGGGACTTTTAGTTGAGACAGAGCCACATTCCCACAATGTAGGTACACATGATCGTTGTGGTACTACCGTAGAGCCTATGGTAAAGCAGCAGTGGTTCGTAAAGATGGATGAGTTGATCAAGCCAGCAGTTGAGGCAGTTAAGAATGGAGAGATCCAGCTTCTTCCAAAGCGTATGGAGAAGACATACTTCAACTGGACAGATAACATCCGTGACTGGTGTATTAGCCGTCAGCTCTGGTGGGGACATAGAATTCCTGCATACTACTGCCCAGATTGTGGTGAGATGGTAGTGGCAAAGACTGCACCAGATAAGTGTCCAAAGTGTGGTTGTGACCATATGGAGCAGGACCCAGATACATTGGATACCTGGTTCTCATCCGCTCTTTGGCCATTCTCTACTTTGGGTTGGCCAGAAAAGACAGAGGACTTAGATTACTTCTTCCCAACAGATGTATTAGTAACAGGTTACGATATCATCTTCTTCTGGGTAATCCGTATGATTTTCTCTGGTTACGAGCAGATGGGCAAGGCACCATTCCACACCGTATTATTCCACGGTCTGGTTCGTGACTCTGAGGGACGTAAGATGAGTAAGTCTCTGGGTAATGGTATCGATCCACTTGAGGTGATTGATAAGTACGGCGCAGATGCGCTTCGTCTGACTTTGATCACAGGAAATGCACCTGGTAATGATATGCGTTTCTACTGGGAGAGAGTTGAGGCGTCCAGAAACTTTGCAAATAAGGTATGGAATGCATCCAGATTTATCATGATGAATCTGGAGGGAGCAGAGATTAAGACTCCATCCATGGATGAGTTAAAGCCAGCGGACAAGTGGATCTTATCTAAGGTAAATACACTTGCGAAAGATGTAACAGAGAATATGGATAAGTACGAGATGGGTATCGCAGTACAGAAGGTATATGACTTTATCTGGGATGAGTTCTGTGACTGGTACATCGAGATCACCAAGGTTCGTACCTACAATAAGGAAAATGACCCAGTATCTGCAAATGCAGCATTCTGGACATTAAAGACAGTATTAACAGAGGCACTTAAGCTGCTTCATCCATTTATGCCATTTATCACAGAGGAAATCTTCTGTACATTGCATCCACAAGAGGATACGATCATGTTGGCAAAATGGCCTGAGTACAAGGCTGAGTGGAACTTTGCAGCAGAGGAAGAGATGCTTGAGCACTGCAAGGATTTGGTAAAGGGAATCCGTAATGTTCGTACAGAGATGAATGTTCCGCCTTCAAAGAAGGCAAAGGTATTCATCGTATCTGAGGATGAGAAGTTACGTGATACGTTTGCAATCAATCAGGAATCCTATCAGAATCTGGCAGGTGCTAGCGAGGTTGCAGTACAGGCTGACAAGAGCGGCATCGGAGAGGATGCAGTATCTGTTGTGATTCCGGGAGCAACGCTTTATCTTCCACTTGAGGATCTGGTAGACTTCGAGAAGGAAAAGGAGCGTCTGTTAAAGGAAAAAGAGCGTCTTAGCAAGGAGCTTGCGCGTTCTAAGGGAATGCTCTCAAACGAGAGATTCTTAAGCAAAGCACCGGCTGAGAAGGTTCAGGAAGAAAAGGATAAGATGGCTGGCTACGAGCAGATGATGGCTCAGGTAGAGGAGCGTCTTGCACAGATGAACGCATAAGAGTAAAGGACAAAGAGGGCACTACCATAGCTTTGGTGGCGCCCTCTTTTATGTAATAAGAGAATCTCATAAACGAGATTCTTTTTTGCTTGAAAAAGTGTCGTGGGGCTAATATAATAGAAGGTAGAAGGAAAAGGACGTAGTTGGAACTATTTTGACACATAGATGGGGAGCTATAGCTTATGGCAAAATTAACAGAACAAAAACCAATGATTCGTGTTACATATGATGAGATGGAAGCCTATATGTTTCTTCCAGAACCAGGGCAGGGGGAAGAATATGCAATCGGTCTGGTGAATCAGGAGTTACAACAGAAGGGTATCACTACGGGTGTGATGAGGGAACGCCTTGAGGACATGATTGCCAGCAGGATATATAATACTGAGATTATGATTGCCAAGGGAACTGTGGCAGAGGATGGTCAGGATGGTTATTATGACTATAATTTTAATGCCGATTTAGATCATAAGCCGAAGGTGCTTCCGGACGGTTCTGTTGATTACTGGTCCGTACACTCCATTGAGGGAGTGGTGGAAGGACAGGTCATTGCAGTCTACCATCCAGCAATACAGGGCAAGGATGGTGTGACAGTCAAGGGTAAGCCGATTCTTGCAAAGCATGGCAGGGAGCAGATGCCAATTAAGGGCAAAGGCATTGAGCGTATGAGTGATAATGTGACTTATACGGCGACCATGGACGGTAAGATTGAGAGGCAGAATGACAGAATCGTAGTTCTGCCAATTCATGAGGTATATGGCAATGCAGAGATTGCGGGAGGTAATATTGATTTCCGTGGAGATATCGTGATTCATGGTAATGTGGAGAGCGGTCTGGTAATCCGAGCTACTGGTTCTATCACAATCGATGGTATCGTGGAGGCATGTACACTTGAAGCGGGCAAGGATATCATCCTGCGAGGCGGAATGCTGGGTGGCAACAAGGCTTCTGTTAAGACAAAGGCAAATATTACTGCGAAGTTCTTTGAGTTCACTCGCATTGAGTGTGAGGGAAATCTTACCGCAGATGTACTTATGGATTGTGATGTGACTTGTCAGGGCCAAGTGCTGCTGAACGGTTCACGAGGAAGCATCATTGGTGGTAAAATACATGCGATTCGTGGTGTTGTAGTGTCTACGCTTGGTAACGACGTAGAGAAGAAGACAGAGATTTTTGTTGGAGCAGGAATTGATGTGTACAGTCGTCTCCATGTGCTTGAGAAGAAGATTGAAGCGACCAGAGAAGAGATTACTAAGATAGAAGATGGTCTGCACCAGTTTGAAGTGCTTCAGCGAGAGCGTGGAGCAGATTACTCGAAGGATCCGAGAAGAACAGCATTACTTCGTGCTAAGATTAAGGATGCAGCGATTCTGGCAAGTGACGAAGCGGAAGCCAAGAAGCTTCAGGCTCTTGCAGAGGGAGCACATGGTGCATGCGTATCCGTCATCAAGGAAGTATATCCTGGTGTAGTTATCAACATCGATGAGATGAGATTCACACTTAAGAATATTGGAAAGAGCATAGAGTTCTTCAAGATGCCGGATAAGATTGCTACAAGACCTTGCTATCACGGTGTCGAATAGGAAGAATTCCTGCGATAAGCAGATATTTTATGATGGCCACCGAAAAACTTAATATAAATTTACTTGATTATTGTCGCCACTATATTATAATGTAAAAGGAAATAATATAGTGGTGATTTTTTGTGCGCAAAACAGTGATATATGGGTGTTGCGTGATATAGATAGGAGTTTTTATGATTAATTTTGAGGAAGAATTGAAGAATTTTAAGCCAAGTCTGGAAGTTGAGGAAGCAGAGCAGGCGATATATAATCATGAATTGACTGATATGACAGACGTATTGCAAGAAATGATGCAGGAAATGAAGCATGGCATATAGTGCAGATATCAAATTCATGAGGTGAGATTTTAATGGAATGTTTTAATTGCGGAGCGAAGCTGGGTGGGGAGAATATCTGCCCAAATTGCGGAACCAATGTGAGAATATTTAAGAAGATTATCATGGCGTCCAATGCATATTATAATGACGCTTTAGAGAAGGCAGGAGTCCGGGATCTGTCCGGCGCGATAGACAGCCTTAAGGTCAGTTTGCGTTTTAATAAGTTAAATATTGATGCGCGGAACTTATTAGGACTTATATATTTTGAGATGGGAGAAGTGGTGGCGGCACTGACAGAGTGGGTCATCAGTAAGAATTATCAGCCGAAGGAGAATATCGCCAGCCGTTATCTGGAAGAGATCCAGAATAATCAGGGGCGTTTAGATACGATTAATCAGACGATCAAGAAGTATAATCAGGCATTATTATACTGTAAGCAGGATAGTAGAGATTTGGCAATTATTCAGCTTAAGAAGGTACTTTCCTTAAATCCTAAGCTGGTGAGAGGACATCAATTGCTGGCACTTTTGTATATACAGGAGCAGAAGTATGATCTGGCGAAGAAGTCTTTGCGAAATGCTGGAAAGATTGATGCCAATAATACCACGACTTTGCGGTATCTTAAGGAAGCGAATATGGGATTGCGGGAGAGCAATCCAAATAAGAAGCAGAAGAATGAGGAACTGGTGTCTTATCAGAGTGGTAACGAGACCATTATACAGCCACGCTATCTGAAGGATAATTCTGCATTTGGTACGATTATCAATATGGTAATCGGAATAGCTATCGGTGTGGCAATTACCTGCTTTTTAGTGGTGCCGGGCGTGAAGCGGGATATCCAGAATGATGCAAAGGCAGAGGTATTAGAAGCGAATAATACCATATCCTCCAAGAATCAGACGATCAGTGCGTTGGAGGCACAGATTGAGGATATGACGACCCAGATTACGGATGCTAAGAGCAACGAGGAGGGTTATGAAAGCCGTATCAACAGCTATGAGCAGTTGTTGCAGGCTTATGTGGCTTATATCGAGGAAGATATTGAGAAGGCAGGAAATGCGTTAGGAAATGTCAATCCAGAGTATCTGGAAGAGGCATCCAAGGCTATATACGATCAGATTAACACGGATGTGAATGCAGATTATGTCAGCACACTCTATACGGCTGGAACAGAAGCCTATGCAGCGCAGGAGTATGAGGAGGCGATCGCTAATCTTGAGAAGGTAATCGAGATGAACGAGACCTATGATGACGGTAATGCCCTGTACTATCTGGCACAGTCCTACCGTAGAAATGATGATCTTGCAACTGCCAAGATCTATTATCAGAAGGTGGTAGACCTGTATCCGGGAACCGAGCGGGCGGCCACTGCGCAGAATTATCTGGATATTGAAGAGTAGTTGCCCAAAATAACTGCGAGAATTGAATATTGCATACAAAAGACGTCGATGGAATCCGGCTCGGATTCCAGAGGCGTCTTTTTTTATCATAGAAAATATCTTGTTACATTTATAAATATCACAGGAGGGAAAATATGGACAAGTACTGTGAACTAAAGGAGAATTGCCTGATGGTGTATGTGCCAAAGGAGCTGGATCACCATGAGGCGAATCAGCTAAAAATGGAAGCAGATCTCATGATTGAGATATACCATGTAAGGCGCTTGATTTTTGATTTTTCAAACACAGAATTCATGGACAGTTCTGGCATTGGAGTCATCATAGGAAGATGCCGGAATATGGGATATTACGGAGGAGAGGTCTTGGCACAGAATCTAAATGGACGTCTGAAAAAGATTTTTATGGTTTCTGGTCTGCATGAATTGGTGCAGATTAAGCTGCCAGAGCAGGAATATCGTCAGAAAGGGATGGAAGAGCTATGATGCAGAGTAAAAATGAGATGAAGTTGAGCTTCGATGCACGATCAGTGAATGAGGGATTTGCAAGAATTGCAGTGGCAGCATTTGTCACGGAATTGAACCCGACGTTAGATGAGGTGGCAGATATCAAGACTGCGGTATCCGAGGCAGTTACCAACGCGATTATTCATGGGTATGATGACCCGGAGGAGAAGGTGGAGGTGCTGTGCCGGATGGAAGGGAATTGCGTGGAGGTCACAGTGACGGATACGGGAAAGGGAATTGCAGATGTGGCGAAGGCGATGGAACCCTTCTATACGACGAAGCCAGAGCTGGAGCGCTCAGGCATGGGATTTGCGTTCATGGAGGCATTTATGGATGAGGTGCGAGTGGTCTCTGAGTTAGGAAAAGGGACAAGTGTGTGGATGCGAAAAAAAATCGGTGTGCAGGAAGGTTAATACATATGGAGCGTTTTGCCGAATTGGTGGTACAGGCACACGGAGGGGATAAGAGGGCGAGAGATCAGCTAGTTGCTGAGAATCTAGGCTTGGTACGGGCAGTGGCGAGAAGATTTGAAAACAGAGGACACGACAGAGAAGAGATTTTTCAAATCGGATGTATCGGACTTATGAAGGCAATCGATAAATTTGATGTGTCGCTAAATCTGGCATTTTCCACTTATGCGGTACCTATGATAACAGGGGAAATACGCCGCTTTTTGCGGGATGATGGCATGGTGAAGGTCAGCAGGACATTGAAGGAAAATGGTTATCGGATCAGTAGAGCGAGAGAGAGTCTGGTGACAAAGCTTGGACGGGAGCCAAGTATGCTGGAACTGGCAGAGGCTACCGGGCTGAATCGGGAGGATATCGTGCTGGCATTGGAGGCAAACAAGGAGGTGGAATCCATCTATCAACCGGTATATGAGAGAGATGGGGACGAGCTTTTGATGATCGACCAGATCAGCGGAAGAAGCAGTGGATATGGAACAGGTGAGGAACCAGAGAAAGAGGCAGTGCTGAACCAGATCGTGATTGAACAGTTGCTTCAGTTGTTAAGTGAACAGGAGCGTAAATTAATCGAATTGCGTTATTTTGAAAATAAGACCCAGAGTGAGGTGGCGGCAGTGCTTGGTATGAGTCAGGTGCAGGTCAGCCGATCGGAAAAGAGAATTTTGCAGCAGTTGCGGGGGAAAATGTTGTAAAAATTTTCTACAAATGACCGATATAAGTAATGGAGAATACTTGATATCTGGGGGAGGAATGAGGTATGAATCTATCAATCAAAGCATTTGATGCAGGAAATGTTGCAGATATATCGGGACGAGAAAAGGAGCAGTTGGGGGCACAGAACCACAAGAAAAGTATTTTCGGTGGGGACTTGAGTATTGCAAATGATCCGGTTGCACAGAAACGCAAGGAAGCTCAGGAGAAGGCATGGAATATCGTGAAGAATGCATGGGAGAATGATACTTCCGTGGATGATGCGATGCAGGCAAGAAGAGAACACTATGCCGAGATGGAAGCCCTTCGTAAGGAAGCCACAGAGTCCCTTGCAGATGTAAATGATGATAAGGAAGTCTTAAGAGAACTGTATGACGTGGACGTAGATTCTCAGGAACAGAAGGACTTGGAGCTTCTTGAGAAGGAGCAGGATTATAAAAAGGGTGTATCCCACGATGCACCTACCAAAGAGGAACTTGAGCGGTTGGCAGAGCTGCATCAGAAGCCATTGACCGAATATCAGGAGCGGGCGCTTGCGCTAAATGATAGGGCAGGTGATTATAAGCTTCAGATTGCGGATGCTAATAGAAGAATGCAGGATGATACGTCAGATCTCTATCGTATCCGTCAGGAGCGTCTGAAGTCGAATCCGATGCTGGAAGCACAGGAAGCGGCTGAGGCCGTTATGGAGGCTGCCAATGAGGAGATTATTGGTATGCTGGTGCAGGAAGCGAAGGATCACGTGGACGAGACGATGGAAGAGAACGAGGAAAAGGCCAAGAAGACAGCCGAGGAGCAGGAAGAGAAGGAAGAGCAACTAGACGAGATAAAGCTCAAACGTGCTGTGCAGGAAGCCCTGATAGAAGGAACCAAGGAAGCAGTGGAGAGAGCCAAGGCGATAGAGCGTCAGAGTGAGGCACCGGATTTGGAGGTGACCGAGATGGTGGACATTGCCAAGGGCAGTGATGTTTCCAAGGATGTGGGGCAGAGTCTGGATGAAATCAAGAGCAGTATGAATTTGTTGGAAGCTGACTTGAAGGGAATCAAAGTGGACGAGGAAGTATAGAACTATAAGGGTATAATAAAGATAGAAAAAGTCACAAGACGATGGAGGGTCTTGTGACTTTTTTTGTCGGAACAAACAAAAATAAAAAATGGATGGAAATTATTGGAAATGGTTATTGACAACTAACTGGCGTTAGAATATACTAACCAATGTAAAGAAATGAAAATCATTATCAACTAGAGCGAGGAGGAATGAATGATGCCGTTATCCATGGTGAAAGAGGGAGAACCAAACGTAATCAAGAAGGTTGGAGGAAAAGAAGAGACCAGAAGATTTTTAGAGAATCTTGGTTTTGTAACAGGTGGTACGGTGACAGTTGTTTCCCAGATAGGTGGGAATATGATCGTAAATGTAAAGGATTCCAGAGTTGCGATAGGAAGAGATATGGCAAACCGTATCATGGTTTAATATATAGAAATGAATAAAGGAGTACATTATGAAAACATTAAAGGAAATTGCCTGTGGGCAGAATGTCACAGTCAAGAAGCTGACTGGTGATGGACCAGTAAAGCGTAGAATCATGGACATGGGAATTACCAAAGGTGTGGAGGTATATGTAAGAAAAGTGGCACCTCTTGGAGATCCAATCGAGGTAACTGTCAGAGGATATGAGTTATCCCTTCGTAAGGCAGATGCGGAGATGATTGAAGTAGAGTAATTTTTTTGTACATGGGTTAGTAGAAACTAATTGCATGCAAGAGGATTAGTTAGAAGTGATTATAAATAACAAATCATAGCAGAGAAAAGAGGAGTAGTAAATGGCAGTCAAAATTGCACTCGCAGGTAATCCAAACTGCGGAAAGACAACATTATTTAATGCACTGACTGGTTCCAATCAGTTCGTTGGTAACTGGCCAGGTGTTACAGTGGAGAAGAAGGAAGGTAAGTTAAAGAATCATAAGGATGTTACCATCATTGACTTACCGGGTATCTATTCCTTATCACCATATACTTTAGAGGAAGTGGTAGCCAGAAATTATCTGATCAGCGAGAAGCCAGATGCGATCATCAATATCGTAGATGGTACGAACATTGAGCGTAACCTGTATCTGTCTACACAGATCATGGAGCTTGGTATTCCAGTCATCATGGCAGTCAACATGATGGATATCGTGGAGAAGAGTGGAGATAAGATACATATTGATAAGCTGAGCCAGAAGTTAGGCTGTGAGGTCGTGGAGATTTCCGCCCTTAAGGGAACTGGTATCCAGAAGGCGGCTGAGAAGGCAGTGGCATTGGCACAGAAGCAGACTAAGGTAACGCTGGCACATCAGTTTGCAAATGAAGTAGAGGATGTCATTGCAACAGTGGAAGGAAAGCTTGGAACAAGCGTGGCAGAGGAGCAGAAGAGATTCTTCGCTATCAAGCTTTTGGAGAAGGACGATAAGATCGCGGATCAGATGAAGAGTGTACCAGATGTATCTGCTGAGATTCAGGCATTAGAGGATTCTTTTGATGATGACACAGAGAGTATCATCACAAATGAACGTTATGTATACATTTCTTCTATCATTGGAGCTTGTGTGACAAAGTCAGCTAAGGGAGAGAAGCTTACTGTATCCGATAAGATTGACCGTATTGTGACTAACCGTTTCTTGGCACTTCCAATTTTTGCATTGGTTATGTGGGCAGTTTATTATATTTCTGTTACGACCGTTGGTGATTGGCTGACTGGCTGGACAAACGACACCTTATTTGGTGAGTGGATCGTTCCAGGTGTGGCAGGTGGATTAGAGGCAATTGGTTGTGCTGACTGGCTGACAAGTCTGATCGCTGATGGTATCGTTGGTGGTGTTGGTGCGGTTCTTGGATTCGTGCCACAGATGTTGGTATTATTTATTTTCCTTGCTTTCTTAGAGGCATGTGGATATATGGCACGAGTAGCCTTTATCATGGATCGTATTTTCCGTAAGTTCGGTCTTTCTGGAAAGTCATTTATCCCGATGTTAATCGGAAGTGGTTGTGGTGTTCCTGGAATCATGGCATCTAGAACCATTGAGAATGATAGAGATCGTAAGATGACTATCATGACAACAACTTTTGTTCCATGTGGAGCGAAGTTACCAATTATCGCATTGATCGCAGGTGCATTCTTTGATAATGCGGGATGGGTATCATGGAGTGCTTATTTTGTAGGTATCGCAGCAATCATTTGCTCCGGTATTATCTTAAAGAAAACTAAGATGTTCGCAGGTGATCCTGCACCATTCGTTATGGAGTTACCTGCATATCATATGCCAACAGTTGGAAATGTACTTAGAAGCATGTGGGAGCGTGGCTGGTCTTTCATCAAGAAGGCTGGAACTATCATTTTATTATCCACTATTGTTCTCTGGTTCTTACAGGGCTTTGGCTGGGTTGATGGCAAGTTCATGATGCTTGAGGCAGAGCAGCTTGACAGCAGTATCTTAGCAGCGATCGGTAGTGTGTTTGCACCAATCTTTGCACCTCTTGGATGGGGCGATTGGAAGATGGCAGTGGCTGCTGTTACCGGATTAATCGCAAAGGAGAACGTGGTAGCTACCTTTGGTATCCTCTTTGGATTTGCAGAGGTCGCAGAGGATGGAGCAGAGATCTGGAGCGTGCTGGCATCCACTATGACTGGCGTTGCAGCTTACTCATTCTTAGTATTTAATTTATTATGTGCACCTTGCTTTGCAGCAATGGGAGCAATCAAGCGTGAGATGAACAATACAAAGTGGTTCTGGTTTGCAATCGGATATCAGACCATCTTGGCATACATCGTATCACTGTGTATTTATCAGTTGGGTACATGGTTCACCACAGGAGCTTTTGGTGTAGGAACTGTGGTAGCAATCGTATTCGTAGTAGCATTTATTTATCTGTTATTCCGTCCTTACAAGGAGAGTAAGACTTTAAAGGTAGACATGAAGAGTGTAGCGGGAGCAAGATAAGAAGTAGGAGGCAGCATATGGGAACATTTGTCGTTGGAATGGGATTAATTGCAGTTGTGTGCTTGATCGTGCGTAGCATGGTACGTGATGTAAAAAATGGTAAGTCAATTCAGTGTGGCGGCGATTGTAAACATTGCGGAGGATGCTGTAAATAATGGAACAGGATAGAAGATATCAACGAACTAAGATGCAGAAGGATAATATTATCCAGCGGTTGAAGGAACGCGGATGCCGTGTTACCAAGCAGCGTCTCATGCTCCTTGACATCATATTGGAGGAGGACTGTTCCTGCTGCAAGGAGATTTATTACAAGGCATCAAAGAAGGACGAGAAAATTGGAACCGCAACGGTATACCGGATGGTGAATACCTTGGAGGAAATCGGCGCGATCAGCCGAAAAAATATGTACCGGATCAATTGTGCAGAGTGTTGTGAGTGTGAGCATGCCTGTACGATCGAGCTTGAGGATGATACGGTAATTGAGCTTTCCAGTACGAAATGGAATCAGATTATTCAGAGTGGACTTAAGGCCTGCGGCTACTTAGAGGGGCAGCGGGTACGGAGCGTGATTGCGAAGTCCTGTGAATAGAAAGCATGGAAATAGCGGGCAGCGTAGGCTGCCCGCTATTTTTGGACTTATGTAAAAGAATTTTATTAGTGAGATAACACAAAATCCACCAAAGGCTGAATGCTTTCGCGGTCGGTAAAGTCAACTGCTTTTCCGTAGGTCTCCAATAATTGCTTATCCTCAGAATTTAGGTCGGATTCATTTTTCTTTAGCAGCATTTTACGGAGCATTGCCATCATAGATTTGTGAATGAAATTTAATTTCGAATAATTGATTCCTCCGCGAAGATGGAAAAGCTGTATCTTGGTCAGGATTTCTGGAGAAAGCGATTGGGATAAGGCTTCACGGATATGTGCGGTGTTTGCTGGAACGGCAGGATCTGCGATGCCACAGGTAAATAGAATGACCTTTTTGTTAGAAAGCAGATTCCAATTTTGGATTAGCAGTTTGATTCCACTGACGCCACCTGCATAAAGACCGCCGCCATAGATAATGGTATCAGCGGCTTCCAAGTCAGAGGTGTGAACGGATTTTCTTTCTAGCAGAGGGCAGGAAAGGGCATCTGCGATCCACTCGGCATAGCGCTTGGTGGAACCATATTTGGATTCAAATATTACAAGTGTTTTACTCATGAATGAAAACTCTCCTTTTGATTTTATGAAAGTGGCACGATTGTGACATTTCTGTTTTTATAGTATACTGATGGTAAAGCAAAATCAATAGATTCAGGAAAGTGCTACAAAATGACGGATTTGTGCCATATATAAGGAGATGTGAATATGAATGGTCATTTAAGACAAAAAGAGCAGTCGAGACAGATGATAGAGACGGCGTTTTTTGAATTGCTGGAGGAAAAGGAATATTCCCAGATTTCGGTTTCTGAAATTGTTGGACGGGCGGATGTGGCGAGACGAACCTTTTATCGGCTATATGAAAACAAGGAAGATATCATTGAGCATTATTTTAGCCAGCTTTGCAATGAATATCAAAATTCCCATGGAGCACTGGAACGATATGATTTGCAGCAGATTGCCATGGACTATTTTTCTTTTTGGTATCGGCAGAAGGAAAAATTGTTGAAATTACATAAGGCAGGAATGGATCATATGTTGTATTATGGAATCAGCAAAGCGTCCACCGAGGTGATTAGTCGGCGTGTTGCGGATGAGCAGTTGCGGCAGAGCGAAGAGATGGGATATTTTGCGGATTATTCTGTTGGAGGCTTTATTAATTTGCTTTTTCGCTGGATCAATGCGGGCATGGAAGAGACACCAGAGCAGTATGCAGAGAAGGTCAGTGCAGCAATTATGAAGGTTCTGGCAGGTGGATGAGAGCACAGGAAGATAAAGGAAGAGGAGTTTGAAATGGTATTATTGGTCGTTGATACACAGAAATTAATAACAACTGAGAAGTTATACAATTTTGATATGTTCGTATCAAATGTAAAAACTTTAATTGGCAAAGCCAGAGAACAGCAGATTGAAGTGATATATATTCGCCATGATGATGGGGAGAATGGAGACCTGATTAAGGGGACAGAAGGCTTTGAGATTTATGAAGGCTTTAAACCTGTGGAAGGGGAACAGATTTTTGATAAGAAAGTCAACAGTCCTTTTAGGGGGACGGGATTATTGGAATATCTGAAGTATAAAGGTGAAAAAGAGATTATAGTAACGGGGCTTCAGACAGATTATTGTATTGATGCTACCGTAAAATGTGGGTTTGAACATGGTTTTCACATGATCGTTCCAGCAGGAGCTAATACAACGGTGGACAATGATTTTATGGTGGCAGAAGAGAGCTATAAATATTATAATGAATTTATCTGGCCGAGAAGGTACGCGGAATGTATCTCTGTGGAGGAAGTGATTAGGAGGATGACATGGAAGTAGGAATTACAGGAAAGCAGACAATTACAGTGACTGAGGATAAGACAGCGAAGGTAATGGGCAGCGGTATGCTCCCAGTATATGCGACACCTGCTATGATCGCACTGATGGAAAATACGGCGTCAGTCAGTGTGGCAGGTGAGTTGGAAGAGGGACAGGGAACAGTTGGTACCCTTATCAATGTAAAACATCTGTCCGCAACACCAGTTGGTATGGATGTGACCTGCGAGACAAAGCTTGTGGAGGTGGACAGAAAGCGTCTGGTCTTTGAAGTAAAGGCATATGATGCAGCAGGAGTAATCGGTGAAGGAATGCATGAGAGATTTATCATCGATAACGAGAAGTTCATGGCAAAGGCAGAAGGAAAGAAGAATTAAGGTATAGCGGGCAGCGAAAGCTGCCCGTTTTTTGTGCAAAAAGAAAATTATATTTTATTTATATATAAACGCTACTAGCGGTCGCGCCAATCGTTACGATCATTGCGCCAATCGTTACGGTCATCACGCCAGTCTCTGCGGTCATCACGTCTATCTTCTCTGCGGTCGTCACGTCTATCTTCTCTGCGGTCATCACGCCAGTCTCTGCGGTCGTCACGTCTATCTTCTCTGCGGTCGTCACGTCTATCTTCTCTACGTTCGTGCTCACAGCGGCATGGAGGGCAGTTGTCGCATCTGCGGCGGTCGAAGTTATCTGGCATAGGAAAATCTCCTTTTTCTTTTATAATATGACAAGAAAATATAGTAGTGACAGGGAATTATATATTGACAAATGCATATTATGGTAATATTATAAACATATAAACAATTGTTCATATGTTTATGAAGAAAGTGGGTGGTTAATTGGCTAAATGTGAGTTGGAATGTTGTGAGAGCACAGAGCTACATGAGGATTTGATCCAGGCAGTGACAGAGCATATGCCAGAGGAGGAAGAGTTATACGATCTGGCAGAGCTTTTTAAAGTGTTCGGAGATTCTACGAGAATCCGTATTTTATATGTATTATTTGAGGCAGAGGTATGTGTGTGTGATATTGCAGAGGCACTTCATATGACACAGCCTGCAATCTCCCATCAGCTTCGTATTTTAAAGCAGGCGAAGTTGGTCAAGAGCAGGAGAGAAGGAAAGTCCGTATTTTATTCTCTGGCAGATGGTCACGTGAGAACCATTATTGCACAGGGAAGAGAGCATATTGAAGAATAGGAAGGAGATAGTGTTATGAAGAAGAAGTTTAAGTTAGAGGATTTAGATTGTGCGAATTGCGCAGCAAAGATGGAGGAAGGTATCAAGAAGATTCCGGGTGTCAATGATGCAAATGTCAGCTTTATGACTCAGAAGATGATGGTGGATGCTGATGACGAGAGATTTGATGAGATCATGAAGGAAGTCGTAGCAGTATGTGCTAAGGTAGAGCCAGACTGCAAGATTTTGATGTAAATAAGTAATAGAAAAAGTGCCAGTTGCGCTGGCACTTTGTTTTGAACAACATATGAATAAATGCTTATGTGTTTATTGAAAAGAAAAGTAGGAGAACAAAGTTATGACAACAAAACAGAAAAAAATGTTAGCTCGTATCCTCATTTCCTTTGTCCTTTTTGTACCGTTGTTCATCTGCGAGCATGTAGGAGTGCTAGCGGCATATGAAGGTGGTATCGTTTTATTTTTTGTGTATTTGATTCCTTATCTGATTATCGGATATGACATTGTCTATAAAGCAGCGCGAAATATCCGTCACGGTCAGGTATTTGATGAGAATTTTCTTATGATGATAGCGACCTTTGGAGCCTTTGGTGTTCAAGAGTATTCTGAGGCGGTAGCGGTTATGCTGTTCTATCAGGTGGGCGAGCTGTTCCAGAGCTATGCGGTGGGCAAGTCCAGACAGTCGATTTCTGATATGATGGATATCTGTCCTGAGTATGCCAACATAGAAGAGGATGGCGTGCTGACTCAGGTGGACCCGGATGATGTGGAAGTGGGAAGTATTATTGTGATAAAGCCGGGTGAGAGAATCCCGCTGGATGGAGAAGTAGTTGAGGGCGAATCTCTGATCGATACGGCTGCTCTTACTGGTGAGTCTGTTCCGAGAAAAGCAAAAGCTGGTGATGCAGTTATCAGCGGATGTGTCAATGGCAGTGGTACATTGAAGGTGAGAACCACCAAGGAATTTGATGATTCTACTGTGGCGAAGATTCTTGAGCTTGTAGAGAATGCCAGCAGCAAGAAGGCGAAGGTGGAGAATTTTATCACACGATTTGCAAAGTATTACACCCCGGTAGTGACGATTGCTGCGGTAGTTTTGGCGATTGTGCCACCCCTTGTATTAGGTGGCGAATGGCGTGAATGGATTGAGAGTGCTTGTACATTTCTGGTTATTTCCTGTCCATGTGCCTTGGTAATTTCTGTGCCATTAGGATTTTTCGGTGGAATCGGTGCAGCGTCTAAGCAGGGAGTGCTGGTAAAGGGAAGTAATTATCTGGAAGCTGTTGCAGAGATGACCACAATTGTTTTTGACAAGACTGGAACACTGACTAAGGGTGAGTTCAAGGTGACAGAGATTTTACCGAAGCAGGGCGAGAAAGCCGAATTGTTGGAGCTCGCAGCATTGGCAGAGGGATATTCGAACCATCCGATTGCGGGATCCATCCGTGAAGCCTATGGAAAAGACATCGATATGAACCGTATTTCTGGAGCAGAGGAAATCGCAGGTCATGGAATTCGTGTATTAATTGATGGAAGAGAAGTACTTGTCGGAAATGAAAAGCTGATGAAGGAAAAGGGCATTGGTCATGAAGCTTGTACCAGTGCAGGTACTATCGTTTATGTGGCATGTGAGGGAGCTTTTGCAGGAAGTATCGTAATTTCAGACACGGTCAAAGAAGGAGCCAAGGAAGCCATTGCAGCTATGAAGAAAGTCGGCGTGAAGAAGTGTGTGATGTTGACTGGAGACAGAAAAGAAGCAGCAGAGCATGTGGCAAAAGAGCTTGGAATGGATGAAGTGCACGCGGAGCTTTTGCCAGGGGATAAGGTAGCCAAGGTGGAAGAGTTACTTGCAGCGCAGGGTGAAAAGGAAAAGCTTGCATTTGTGGGTGACGGCATCAATGATGCGCCTGTACTGACCCGTGCAGATATCGGCTTTGCAATGGGAAGCATGGGCTCGGATGCTGCAATTGAAGCAGCGGACGTGGTGCTGATGGATGATGATGTGCGAAAGATTGCATCGGTGGTAAGAATTTCCAGAAAGACCCTTGCAATTGTGCGACAGAATATCGTGTTTGCCCTTGGGGTGAAGATATTGATTATGATTTTGGCAGCGTTCCATATGACAAACATGTGGGGCGGTGTATTCGCAGATGTGGGAGTTGCGGTGCTGGCGATTCTTAACTCGATGAGAGCGTTGAAGGCGCAGTAAAATAGTGTTTTGGAAGAAAGAAGCGGTGTGTTTTTGAGAACATGCCGCTTCTTTTGGTAAGTATAAGAGCAGTTTGTGTAATCTGCGACACATTGGTTGGAGAAAACACAAAATCCTTATTTACAGAGCAATGAAAGAGTATTGCGAGGACTAGTGTGTGCATTGCTGGATTTGAAAGAGGAGACGCTAAAGGAATGTCGAATTGAGAATCCAATTATATTGGGGGAGGAGATGGATGAAAAAACATGCGTATTAGATGTGAAAATTTTGCTGAATAACAGTGAGCGCTTGAATATTGAATTGCAGACCACTGATTATAAAGACTGGCCAGATCGCTCATTGCTTTATCTTTGCAGGGCATTTGATGATTTAAAGAAGGGAGTCAAGTATACAGATCTGAAACCTACGATACATATTGGAATTTTGGACTTTTCACCATTTCCGGAGGAAAAAGAATTTTATTCGGAGTATCAGCTTATGAATATTAAAACACATCGATTTTACAATAGTAAATTTGTAATGCGTGTGTTAAACTTAACTCAGATAGAAGGTGCATCCGAAGAAGAGAAGAAGTCTGATTTATATTATTGGGCACAGCTTTTTCGGGCAACGAGCTGGGAGGAGATAAGCATGTTGGCAGAGGAAAAGAGTATCTTAAACGAGGCCGTAACTACGATACAAAAGCTTAATGCGGATGAGCGGATTCGAATGCAATGCGAAGCCCAGGAGAAGTATGAGCATGATATGGCATCTGCATATGGAGCGGGAATAGAACAGGGGATAGAACAGGGAATACGGGCTATGATTCTGGATAATATAGAAGAAAACGTTCCATTGGAGCGTATTTGTGAGAAGTTACAGAAACGCTTCGAAATCAGTGAGAAGGAAGCACAGGAATACATCACAAATATAACTCAATAAATGAGGAAATCTCTCAACTAACCGTCTTGACTAGATATGTCAAATCCTGTACTATAAGAAAGCAGTTAGAGAAGACTAACTAAAGAGAAAACAGGGAATGATACATATAAAATAAGCTGCAAAACAGTGGCGGGATGAGAGGAAAATATGAGTGTTGTAATTGTAGGTGGACATGACAGAATGGTCAGTCAGTATAAGAAGATCTGTAAGGAGTATAACTGTAAGGCGAAGGTGTTTACCCAGATGCCTGCGAAGCTGGCAAATCAGATAGGATCGCCGGATCTGATTATTTTATTTACCAACACCGTGTCACATAAGATGGTGCGTTGTGCGGTGGCGGAAGCGGAGCGATGCAATGCAGATGTGGTCAGAAGCCATACCAGCAGTGGCAATGCGTTGAGTGAGATTTTGGAGAAGGCATGCAGTATAGCATAATGTTCATATAAGAGGCGTTCGTTCATCGGGCGCCTCTTAGTTTTACTTGCAACATACCCCGTGGGGGTATATAATAAAGGGGTATATCCTGCGTAGATAACAGCGCATATACAGATACAGAAAGGCGGACAATGGATATGGGTGAAGATAAAAGAGAGGTGTGTCCGGAAACGGAAACCTGTGCCTGTCACAAGACGAAGGAGAGATCAGAGAAGGAATATAAGGATCTGATCCATAGATTGAATCGGATAGAGGGGCAGATTCGTGGGATTAAGGGCATGGTGGAAAAGGATGCCTACTGCACCGATATATTGACGCAGGTGGCAGCAGTGAATGCTGCGCTAAACAGCTTTAATAAGGTACTGTTGGCAAATCACATCAAGACCTGTGTGACGCAGGATATCCGAGATGGCAAGGAAGAAACGGTAGATGAGTTGGTGACCACGTTACAGAAATTAATGAAGTAATATGGGAGAATAGAATAAGAGAGGAAGTGGAATCGTATGGAACAATATACAGTAACAGGCATGAGCTGTGCTGCATGTAGTGCTCGCGTGGAAAAGGCAGTAAGTAAAGTGCCGGGAGTGGAATCCTGTTCCGTGAGCCTGTTGACCAATTCCATGGGAGTGGAAGGCAGTGCGTCAGCGGAGGATATCGTAAAGGCAGTTGAAAATGCTGGTTATGGTGCAATGCCAAAGCGTAGCAGCATGGCTGGAGCAGGAACGTCAGGAGTCGGAATGTCAGGCGGTGCTGGAAGTATGGGAGCAGGAGCGTCAGGCGGTGGCAGTGTTGGAAGCCTTGGGGCAGGAGAAGACATGTTAGCAGACCGGGAGACGCCAGTTCTTAAGAAGCGATTATTTTCATCCCTTGGATTTTTAATTGTGCTGATGTATTTTTCTATGGGGCATATGATGTGGGGATGGTCGTTGCCTACATTTTTTGCAGAAAATCATGTGGCAATGGGACTTTTTCAGATGCTGCTTACCATTATCATTATGGTCATTAATCAGAAGTTTTTTATCAGTGGATTTAAGAGTTTGTGGCATCGTGCGCCGAATATGGACACCCTTGTGGCACTTGGCGCAGGTGCGGCATTCGTTTACAGTACCTATGCACTTTTTATGATGACGGATGCTCAGGTAAAGGGTGATATGGCTGGAGTCATGAGCTATATGCATGAGTTCTACTTTGAGTCGGCGGCGATGATATTGACCTTGATTACCGTTGGAAAGATGTTGGAAGCCCGCTCCAAGGGAAAGACAACGGATGCGCTAAAAAGCCTTATGAAGCTGGCACCTAAGACAGCAACGATCCTTGTGGATGGTATCGAGCAGGAAGTAGCGATCGCACAGGTGAAAAAGGGTGATATTTTCGTGGTGCGTCCGGGAGAGAATATTCCGGTGGATGGAATCGTTGTGGAGGGCAGCAGTGCTGTCAATGAGGCGGCGCTTACCGGTGAGAGTATTCCTGTGGATAAGGCGGCTGGGGATGAAGTATCTGCGGCAACGGTGAACCAGTCTGGTTTCTTGAAATGTGAGGCGACGAGGGTGGGAGA
Source organism: uncultured Roseburia sp. (assembly GCA_964491235.1). Lineage (GTDB taxonomy): Bacteria > Bacillota > Clostridia > Lachnospirales > Lachnospiraceae > Roseburia. The sequence goes on along the minus strand of CAZBFN010000002.1, from coordinate 216,662 downwards.
GGATACCACGCTTTCCCAGATCATTCAGATGGTAAGTGATGCAGCGGCGACAAAGGCACCGATTGCCAAGGTGGCAGATAAGGTATCTGGTGTATTTGTACCGACGGTGATTACCATAGCAGTGATTACTGTTGTCGTATGGCTGTTTATCGGTGAGAGCATAGGATTTGCGTTGGCAAGAGGAATATCGGTGTTAGTAATCAGCTGTCCATGCGCACTTGGACTTGCAACCCCAGTGGCAATCATGGTGGGCAACGGCATGGGTGCCAAGAATGGTATTATGTTTAAGACCGCAGTGGCCTTGGAGGAAGCGGGCAAGATGCAGATCGTTGCATTGGATAAGACGGGAACGATCACAAGCGGAGAACCGAAGGTGACAGATGTCCTTCCGGCAGAGGGTGTGGCAGAGGAGGAATTACTTTTCTATGCGAATCTGTTGGAGAAAAAGAGTGAGCATCCGCTGGCAAAGGCGATCCTTGTATATGCGAAGGATTTTGTTGAGGAGTCTGGAGAGGTAACAGATTTTATTGCATTGCCGGGCAATGGACTTACGGCTGCATACGAGGGCAATATTTTAAGTGGTGGAAATCTGAGTTTTATCAGCAGCAAGACTACTGTGAATGATAGGATAAAAAAACAGGCTGAGGAATTGGCAGAGCAGGGCAAGACACTGTTATTTTTTGCAAAGGGTGATAAATTCCTTGGAACCATAGCGGTTGCAGATGTAATCAAGGAGGACAGTCCTAAGGCAGTAAAGGAACTTCAGAATATGGGAATCCATGTGGTCATGCTGACTGGGGATAACGAGCGGACTGCGCGGGCGATTGGAGCTGAGGCAGGTGTGGACGAAGTGATCGCGGGAGTATTGCCGGAGGGTAAGGAGCAGGTGATCCGTGAACTCCAGAAAAAGGGCAAGGTCGCTATGGTAGGAGATGGAATCAACGATGCACCAGCCCTCACTAGGGCAGACATTGGAATCGCCATCGGAGCGGGTACAGATATCGCCATTGATGCGGCGGATGTGGTGCTGATGAAGAGCAGACTCACAGATGTCTCTGCGGCGATCCGATTAAGCCGTGCAACGTTAAGAAATATTCACCAGAATCTGTTTTGGGCATTTTTCTATAATGTAATTGGAATTCCGCTTGCAGCAGGCGTGTGGATACCACTCTTTGGATGGCAGCTTAATCCAATGTTTGGTGCGGCAGCTATGAGCTTATCCAGTTTTTGTGTGGTGACAAATGCACTTCGTTTAAATCTACTCAAAGTTCATGATGCCAGCCGTGATAAGAAGAGAAAGAACTCATTGGCAACAGAGGACAAAGAGTCCTTATGCAATATAGAGAAAAAAGAAGAAAAGGAGAATAGGACAATGGAAAAGACAATGAAGATCGAAGGTATGATGTGTGGACACTGTGAGGCAAGAGTGAAGAAGTGCTTAGAGGCTCTGCCAGAGGTAACAGAGGCTGTTGTCAGCCACGAAAATGGAACTGCGGTAGTGAAGTTGAGCGCAGAGATCTCTAACGATGCGTTAAAGAAGACCGTAGAGGATCAGGATTATAAAGTGCTGTCTGTGGAATAAAAGCTGAAGAATAGAAAAGAAAAAGTAACATGAGGATTTCCCCATGTTACTTTTTTTATAGGTATTTTATAAAAGGAAGTTAACTAAAATTATACAGCTGCAAGCTGCTTGCCAAGAGCGGCGCAGTCTGCAAGTCCATCTGCATCTGGAGCCTCATGGCAGATCGTACCTTCGCCATTTAATACATTTGCGCCAGCTGCATTCATGCGATCTACCCAGTCACGCATCCACTGTCCGTCGCCCCAACCGTAAGAACCGAACAGGGCAATGGTCTTACCTGCGCAAAAGTTCTCCACGTCGCTGACAAAAGGATCCATCTCTGCTTCTTCTAACACCTCTGCACCCATTGCCGGGCAACCAAGAGCAAATGCCTTTGCGCTCTTTAAATCATCCAATGAAGCGGTGGATACATCAACAACGACTGCATCCTTTCCAGCATCCTTGATGCCCTGACCAACTGCCTCTGCCATAGCCTGTGTATTTCCAGACTGTGACCAGTACACAACATAAATCTTATCCATGAAAAATCCTCCTAACCTGCTGCCTCTGACAGCACTTGTTTATGATGATAAAAGTGAATGAGGTCCGAAATATGAGCACCCTCTGAGATTAGCTGAACCAAGGTGTGTTTTGCACGCTCATAGGATCGGAACAATTGCATTTTTAATGCCGGATTCCCGTAGACCTTCCAGTATCCAGAGAAGATAAAATTCTTCCCATTGTGATCGATGAAGCCTCGTACATCTTCGATTGGATATCCTAAGAGGACACCCATCTCATGAGGAAAGTCTGATCGTACAGCTAGATAATTCTGATACCGCATTGAAAATACCGGAAGAATATCATATAGCCCAAAACGCTGATAGCCCATCTCCTTTAACAGTGTCAGGTTATCTGGCAATAGCAGATACTCTTCTAGACTGCGTCTGTGAAAAAGCAGAAGCACTGCCTTCTCGTCGCTTTCGGCAAGAATGTAGTAGGACAACATGCTGCCTCGCAGTATATGATCAAGCTGACAGACACCGGATGGGGGAATGATCAGCAGGTTGGAAATCTTAATTCCAGAAATCAATGGAGCACACTGTAATGCTAGCTGTGTACCGATATCTGATTTATCTAAACGCTGTATTAATTCAAAGGTTTCGTGACTCATATTGCCTCCTTATATAAAAGAAAGTTAGTTAGAACTAACTGCGTGCCATAATCATAGTGCAGTAATAGGAAAAAGTCAACGGGAGTAATTGATACAATTCATCAATAAAGAAAAAGATTTGCAGGATTGACAAAAAGAGATAAATGAAGTAACATAACAGTGTTATCAGATAACGGTGTTATGTTAAGGCATGGTATCTATATGCAAGAGATAACAGAAGATATGGGGGATTTGACTTGAAGAACGATAGAGAGACACGGGCAAAGCTATTAGCCAGTGCCAAGGCAGAATTTTTGGAAAAAGGATATATGCAGGCATCCCTGCGTAACATTTGTAAAAATGCGGGAGTGACCACAGGCGCACTTTACTTTTTCTTTCAGGATAAGGAAGATTTGTTTGCATCCCTTGTGGAGGAGCCGTTGCATGGTCTGTATGAGCTTATGAAGGCACATTATTCGCTGGAAATAGGAAACCTAGAAAGTGCGGATGGAATGCTGGATAATAGCGATGACATGGAGACAGCTAGAGGAGCCATTCATTATATGTATCAGTATTATGATGAGTTCTTGCTTCTTTTGACAAAAGCGCAGGGTTCCCGATATGAAGCATGTGTAGATCAATTTGTAAGTATTACAGAGCGGCATTACAGGGTGGTCGCAGATCAATTTGCAAATATGATTCATGCACCTCGGATAGAGGATTATATTGTTCACTGGGTATCTCATATGCAAATTGATAGCTTTGTACATCTGTTGACGCATGTAGAGTCGGAGGAGGAGGCACTTCGCTATATAGAGGTCACTGTAAAGTATCTGATTACAGGCTGGTTCGGTGCGATTGGAGGCGGGAAGAGCTTACAGGAAATTGCCAAGGATGCTATGACAGAGGAATCAAACAGGAAAAAATAGAAACTAGGCTATGCCAAGGCTTGCAAACAGGTCGGAGGCATAGCTATAAAAATACCAACAACATAACAGTGTTATGCTGTTGAGAAAATATATCAATAACCGCGAGGAGGAAGTGTTATGTATTTAGAAGTAAAGAATATGAAAAAGAGTTACGGTGAGAGCGGAAGCTATGTTGAGGTATTAAAAGGAATCACTACTGGAGTGGAACAGGGACAGATGTGTGTCATTCAGGGAACCAGTGGTTCCGGAAAATCCACATTTTTAAATTGTATCGGTGGCCTAGACACCTTGGATTCTGGTTCGATTCAGGTGGATGGAACGGAGATTTTTGGTATGAAGCAGGATAAGTTATCCGACTATCGGAGAGAGAATCTTGGCTTTATTTTTCAGTTCTATAATCTAGTTCCTAATCTTACGGTAAGGGAGAATATTCAGGTCTGCGAATATCTGACCAAGCAGCCTCTTGATATGGAGGAGTTATTAGAAACATTGGGACTGACAGAGCACCAGAATAAATTCCCATCTCAGCTTTCTGGTGGACAGCAGCAGCGGTGTGCCATTGCGAGAGCTCTGATCAAGAATCCGAAGCTGCTCTTATGTGATGAGCCGACAGGAGCGCTGGACTCTAAGACATCCAGAGATATTTTGATTTTATTGGAGGAAATTAATCGTAGGTACGGTACGACCATGTTGATCGTGACTCATAATAATTCCATCAAGAATATGGTACATAAGGTCATTATCATCAAGGATGGACAGATCAAAAAGGAATACGAAAATGAGACTAGAGTGCCGGCGGCTGAGCTGGAAGATTTATAGGAATCGGAGCAAGGAAAGGATTAGGTAATAGCATGCAGAAAATACTTAGAAAACGTGTGTTGCGTGACTTGAAGGATAATTTATTACGATATCTGGCACTGGGCTTTTTGATTATTCTTGGAATGTATATCATCGTCAGTCTTGTTGGTGCGGCGGATACGATTATCATAGGCGGCGAGCAGCGTGCCGAAGCAAATTGCTTAGAGGATGGAGAATTCCAGGTATTTGTTCCTCTGACAGCAAAAGAAGTGGAACTGATCGAGGGGCAGGGAGTTACCTTAGAGCCAATGTTCTATCTGGATTTCTTGCAAGAGGATGAGAGTACCCTTCGAATATATAAGAATAGAGAAGCAATCAATCTTATGGAATTGAATGAGGGGCAGATGCCCCAGATGGCAGAGGAAGTTGCGCTGGAAAAGCGTTATTGTGAAGAGAATGGCATCACAGTAGGAACTGAAATTGTGATTGCAGATAGAAGCTATCAGGTGGTGGGAATCGGAAGTGTTCCAGATTATGATGCTCCACTAAAAAATATGTCAGACAGCAGTGTGGACAGTAAAAGCTTTGGAGTCGCATTTATGACATCGGAGGCTTATGAAGACTTAAAGGCAAGTGGTGAGAGCGTAAAGTCGGAGGAATATATCTATGCGTATCGGCTGAACGGAATTCTTAGCGATGCAGAATTAAAGGAGCAGTTGCAGGACTTAGAACTCTCCATCGAAGATGTGGATGATGTCTACTTTAGGGAGTATTGGGAAGAGAACTTTGGAGCAAAAGAGGACTTAGAAGAGGGAGTAGAAGAACTGGTGGATGGCTCTAGAGAGTTGAGCAAAGGTGCAGCCGAGCTGAGTGACGGAGCCTTAGAATTAAGTGACGGTGCATTAGAACTGAGTGATGGCGCATTAGAACTGAGTAATGGTGCGGGAGAACTGAGCGACGGTGCATTAGAACTGAGTAACGGAGCTAAGACACTGAGTGATGGAACTGGCGAACTGGCGAACGGAGCTGCGTCGCTAAGTGGTGGAGCATTAGAACTGCGCAATGGAACTATGGCGCTCATCGACGGAGCAAAGGCGTTGAGTGACGGAATGCAGGAAGTAGCAGGTTATGTCGCAGATAATCCGATGCTTTCTGCTGGAGTAGCACCTCTTTATAGTGGAAGTATGGAGCTGTCGAACGGAAGTGTTCAGCTCTACTATGGAACGGATGCCCTTTATAATGGAAGTCTGGAATTGTATGGCGGAAGCGGAGAATTATATAGCGGAAGCGTAGAACTTTATAACGGAAGTGTGGGACTGGCGAACGGAAGTAAGGAGCTGTACGATGGAAGTTTGGAGTTATACGATGGAAGCAAGGAACTGTATGACGGAAGCGTGGAATTGTATGATGGAAGCGTAGAACTGAGTGATGGAGCAGCCGAGTTGTATGACGGAATGCTGGAGTTACAGGATGCCACGGATGAGTTAATAGAAGAGTACTTTGACATAGAGATCAGTAATCTAATTCAGTTCTTGCCAGTGGAGGATAATCCAAGAGCGGGAGCTTCGGCGAATGACCAGATTGTCAATAAAGAGGTCGGACTACTGGCAGGAGTGATCATCATGGTTCTCATAACCTATGTAATCTCCGTGTTTGTGGTGCACAGCATTGACAAAGAAGCCAGTATTATTGGTGCATTATACGCCCTTGGTGTCAAGAGAAAAGAGTTGATTAGACATTATCTGATGCTGCCGATGATAGTTACTTTTCTGGGAGGTCTTATAGGAACGACACTGGGATATAGCAGATGGGGAATTGATATTCAGATGGGAGATTGCTATGATTACTTTTCCATGCCGGTACTAGAGGCGATTTATGAGCCGTATCTGTTGGTATATGGCATTATTATGCCACCAGTAGTAGCTGCGCTCGTAAATTACTTTGTCATTCGAAAGCGCTTGAACCAGCCTGCGTTAAGGCTGATTAGAGGAGAGCAGAAGAAGCGGAAAGAACGTGACATTAATTTAGGCAATCTGGGATTTATAAACAGATTTCGTATTCGCCAAATGTTAAAAGAGTTGAGAACCAGTTTTACAGTATGGTTTGGAATGTTCGTGTCTTTGTTGATTCTGATGATAGGTATTAACTGTTATGTGCTGTGTGAACATATCAGGGTCGAGAATCAGGAAGATACCAGATATGAATATATGTATACCTATAAGTATCCAGAGGAAGAAGTGCCGGAAGGTGGCGAAGCATGCTATGCCGAGACACTAAAAAAAGAGATACTGGGATACAATTTAGATGTTACGATATTGGGAATTGATGAGGATAACCCATACTTTTTGGCAACACCAGAGGAAGGAAAAAGCAACGTGGTTATATCTTCTGCCATGGCACAGAAATATGATTTGTCAGAGGGAGATAAGGTGATTCTGACTGACGAGGAGGAAGAACTGGACTATGCCTTTACGGTGCAGGAAATCGTACAGTTTTCAACAGGATTCTACGTGTTTATGGATATCGACAGCATGAGGGAGCTTTTTGGGCAGACGGATGATTACTATAATGTAGTATTTGCTGATCATGAATTAGAAATCGATTCAGGAAGATTATATGCCGTTACTACAAAGGCTGATATTGAAAAAAGCTCCAGTATATTTTCTGATATGATGATGCCACTGGTAACTATGATGAGTGTGGTATCTTCCTTGATATTTGTTGTTGTCATGTACTTAATGATGAAGGTCATGATCGATCGTTCTGCCTTTGGAATCTCTCTTATGAAAATATTTGGATACCGGCCAAAGGAGATCAGAAAGCTTTATCTGAATGGTAATTTCTATACGGTAGCGTTAGGTGCGGCTATTTGTCTTCCGTTATCAAAGTGGTTGATGGATGCCATGTATCCGATGATGGTAGCTAATATAGCCTGTGGTATCAATCTGACCTTCGAGTGGCAGATGTATGCTGGTATCTATGGGGGAATTCTGGTATTTTATTTTATTATCAACTGGCTTCTGATGGTACATTTGAAGAAAATGATTCCAGCGGAGGTATTAAAGAACAGAGAATAATATCTAGATGGAGGTTAGAGCAGTAAAAGTAGAGAAAAGGTGACGAATTGGGACAAAGATGACGAATCGGGACAGACAAAAGAAAACTCCTATGCTAACCTTTGAAAGTTAGAAAAGGCTAACCATAGGAGGAAAAAGAAATGAGTCAATCTAAAAATGAAAAGGTATTACAGGGAAGGGATCTGATTACAATTGGTATCTTTTCAGCAATCTATTTTGTAATTAATTTTGCATTTATGCTGATGGGAGGATTTCATCCATTGTTATGGATCTTGATGCCTGGGTTTATTGCGTTATGTTCTGGTATTCCATTTATGCTGATGTGCAACAAGGTACAGAAGTTTGGTTCTGTTTTACTGATGGGAATCATCACAGGGCTGATTTACTTTGCAACAGGACAGTTTACGATTGTGATTTTAGTAACATTTTTGATTGCATGCATTAGTGGAGAATTAGCGCGTGGACTCAGTGGATATCAGAATTACTGGGGCAATACAGTCGCTTTTGTATGCTTCTCATTGGGAATGACAGGGTCACCATTGCCAATATGGCTTATGAGGGATCAGTTCTTTGCACAGATTACAGAGCAGGGAATGTCTGAAAGCTATGTGACTACCTTAGAGGCAGTTTCTTCTACTGGAATGCTGATCGTCTTATTCGTGGCACCGATTATAGGAGCTGTGATTGGTTCCCTTATTACAAAGAAGATGTTCAAGAAGCATTTCCAGAAGGCAGGGATTGTATAACATGCAAGAGAAAAAAAGTGGCTATGTGATGGATCCGAGAGCAGGACTAGGGTTGCTAGTATTTGCAAATATCATTGCCTTTACACAGAGAAGTATACAGGTGGAAGTGGCGTGGATTGCGACTCTGGTCTTGTGGACTGCCTTTTGTGGGCAGGTCAAATCTGGAATTAAGTGGGCACTTACATTTGGTGGGATTATTCTATTTCAGTGGTATCTGCTGCCTGCTGCACCGGAATTTATCATTTCATGCTTTTCTATTTTTGCCAATTATGCAAGAAAGATGTTGCCGTGCCTGATGGTAGGAAGTCTTATGATTGGTACATTATCATTGCGTGAATTTGTTGCGGGAATGCGTCTGCTGCACGTGCCTCAAAAATTGATTATCCCTATTTCTGTTACCTTGCGATATTTTCCTGCTATCAAGGAGAAAACGGGACATATTAGGGATGCGATGCGACTTCGGAATGTGAGGGGTATGGAAAAAGTAGAAGCGCTGATCGTACCGCTTATGATGTCAGCGACGGAAACGGCAGAGGAACTGTCTGCTGCGGCAGTGACTCGCGGAATTGAAAATCCTGTTAAAAAGACCAGTCTGGTGAAACTGCGTATGAGGGTACCAGATTGGGGGATTTTAATCGTTTCTATTGTTTTTGTAATAGCGGCATTTCAGAAGTAGGAGATACATAAATGATACAGATAGAACAGGTATCTTTTGGATACACGGATAAAGAAAAAACTCTTACCAATGTTGATATATCAGTCCGCAGAGGAGAATGTGTTCTGCTATGTGGAGAAAGTGGTTGCGGAAAGACCACCGTTACAAAATTGATTAACGGTCTGATTCCTCACTTTACAACGGAAAGCATCACAGAGGGAAGGGTGAGCGCTGCTGACCTAGCGGTAGATAAGACAGAATTATATGAGCTGGCAAAGTATATTGGATCTGTGTTTCAGAATCCTAAGAGTCAGTTTTTTAACATGGATACAGACAGTGAACTTGCATTTGGTCTAGAAAATGAAGGAATTCCACCAGAAGAGATAGAGAAGAGACTGGAAGAGACTGTGAGCAATCTTAATATAGAAAAGCTCATGCATCGAAATATTTTTTCTTTGTCGGGCGGGGAGAAGCAGACGGTGGCATTTGCCAGCGTCTATGCTATGAATCCAGACATTTATGTGTTGGATGAACCTACTGCCAATCTGGACAGGCAGGGAATCGAGCGATTGAGGGAACAAATCGGGATTTTAAAGGCACAGGGAAAAACCGTCGTCATTGCGGAGCATCGCCTCTATTTTCTGAAGGACTTGATCGATAGGGCTATTTATTTTAAAAGAGGAAGAATCCTAGAGCAGTTTACGGGAGAGGAGTTCTGGAAGCTTTCTGATGAAAGACGTAGAGAAATGGGCTTAAGAGCGTTGGCGGAGACTAAGGTACAGCTTCCGGCATCAAGGACGAATGAGGATGAAAAGGGACTTGTGATAAAAGGACTTTCCTGTGGTTATAAAAAGAAGGAACCGGTGTTAGAGAATCTTTCCTTTCAAGTAGTTCCGGGGGAGGTACTTGCAATTACCGGGGATAATGGAGCGGGAAAAACGACCTTGATGCGTTGTCTGTGTGGCATCTTAAAGGAATGTGAAGGTGAAATTCTGTTAGATGGAAAGAAACTTAGCGGGAAAGCAAGACAAAAGATGAGCTTTCTTGTTATGCAGGACGTAAATCATCAGTTGTTTTATGACAGTGTGTGGAATGAGTGTGAGCAGGCTATCGGTGCAGATGAGACTGGAATGGTGGATGAAGCTAAGATTACGGAAGCGTTAGAACAGTTTGATTTGCTGCGGTTCAAGGAAAGACATCCAATGTCCCTTTCTGGTGGACAGAAACAGCGTCTGGCAGTTGTGACGGCATTACTATCTAAGAAGCAGGTTCTAATTTTTGATGAGCCTACCAGCGGTCTGGATTTCAGGCAGATGCAACGGGTAAAAAATGTAATACGATTACTGGCAGAAAAGGGACATATCGTACTGGTAGTTTCCCATGATAGAGAATTTATGAAGGATGCTTGTGACAGAGTGCTAAAGATATAGGAGGACGGATGACGGGTTTGGATTTGGGAGATATGGATTGTCTGGTAGAAAATGATGGTTGCAGCGTATATCAGTTCCGCAATGAGACGGGAGAGGGAACCATTACTATGTACGAGGTGTTTCCGGGCGTATATCTTGCATATAATGATTTTCATATGCAGTATTATGATTCTACGTTTCAACCGGATAGGAATATGCTATGCATTGATCATTGCAGGGAGGGGCGTATGGAATATCTTTCTGGCAGTCATACCTATTCCTATGTGGGAGTGGGCGACTTGAAGATAGATCGTCGATTATCCCATGAGAGACGCTTTGATTTTCCGTTATCTCATTATCATGGAGCGATGATAAACATTGATATGGATATAGCCAGCCGATCTATTCCAGAAGAGATAAAGGATTTTCCTGTGGATCTGAGTGCATTACAGGAAAAATATTGTGAAGGCATTTATCCGATGGTGATACATAATGCCTGTTCAATTGAACATATTTTTGGAGAGTTGTATGCAGTGCCAGAACGAATCAAACGTCCCTATTATAAGCTTAAGATTTTGGAATTGCTCTTGTATCTGGATGCACTGGAGCTGCCAGCGGATTCGGAGGAAAAGCCATACTTTTACAAGAGTCAGGTGGAGAAAACTAAGGCGGTCTGTGAATTTATCCAGAATCATATGGATGAGAATTACACGCAGGAAGAGTTAGCGGCGCGCTTTGATATTACACAGACACAGATGAAGCGGTGTTTTAAGTCTGTTTTTGGTACGACGATTGGAAACTGGCTATTACAATATCGAATGAATCAGGCAGCAGTCATATTAAAGACAGAGAGGTCGGTCGGTGTGGCGGAAATTGCTGGACGGGTAGGATATGATAGTCCAAGTAAGTTTGCAATTGCATTTCGTAGAGTCATGGGATGTTCTCCCACAGAATACCGAGGCTTGATGAGACGGAATTAATATTTGTCGATTTGGGACTGACATGCCAGACCGGAGCGGAAAATAGAACTGAAATATTTTATGATTTGTCTCGTGCCAATTTGGCACGAGATTTTTTATGAAAGGAGTTTTTGAAGTATGGATGAAAGCAGAAAGGAGCAGAGCAGCTTTTCGTGCCTTCTCGGCTATACCAAGGGAAATAGAGGGAAGCTGATAGGTTCGATTGTATTGTCTGTTATTAGTATAGTATCGGGGATTGTCCCATATTATTGTTTTTACAGAATTATTGATGCTTTTATTGCAGAAATGGTTGATATGCAGATGATTCTAGGTTGGAGTGGAATAGGATTGGTGGCATATGTTGTTAAGGTGTTGTTCTTTGGTTTGTCTACGGGACTAAGTCATCATGTGGCATATCATATATTAGAACAGTTAAGGCTTCAGGTGACGGATCGGTTCCTACATGCGCCATTGGGAGAGGTCACATCTCATAGCATTGGTGAGATAAAGATGGTGATGGTGGATAAGATTGAGGACATAGAGCCACCGTTAGCGCATATGGTTCCGGAGGGAGCAGGACACATCGTACTTCCCGTCGTAAGTATCGTGGCATTGATAGCGATTGACTGGAGGGTGGCATTAGCTTCGCTGATAACCGTACCATTATCCCTTGTATGTATGATGCTCACCTTTAAGATCAGTGGTAAGAATATGGAAAAGTACAATACCTCCAATGCAAGGATGAATAGCAATATTGTAGAGTACATAGAGGGAATCGAAGTAATCAAGGCGTTCGGTAGAGCAGGTACGTCCTATGAAAAATATCGAAAAGCTATTGAGGATTATAGAAGATTCGTAATTGAATGGATGTCTTCCACATGGGTGACGATGAAGCTGGCGTTTGCATTGTTTCCGTCTACGCTGCTGGGCGTGCTTCCAGTAGGTCTTTGGCTGGGAATGGCAGGAAAGATAACTGTGGCAGAGGTGGCACTTGCGGTCATGCTTTCTATGTCCATGGTGGTATCATTGGCGAAGTTAGAGGTTTTTTCAGAGGGAATTAGACAGATGAATTATACCGTGGATACCCTTCGGGATTATTTAAACATGCCAACATTGTCAGAACCGTCTGAGCGAGCAAAAGTATCTGGATATGATGTGAGTATGAGAGGTGTCCGTTTTTCCTATTCTAAGGATACGGGAAAGGAAGTATTGCATGGTATTGATATGAACCTGCCTCAGGGCAGCTTTACTGCGTTGGTGGGGCCTTCTGGTGGAGGAAAGTCCACTGTGGCAAAGCTTCTTGCAAGATTCTGGGATGTGACAGATGGTGCAATTGAGATTGGTGGCGTGGATATTCGCAATATGCCACTAGCTCAGTTGGCGGATATGGTCAGCTTTGTGACGCAGGACACCTTTTTATTCCGATGCTCAATTATGGAAAATATTCGTCTGGGCAATCCCAAAGCTTCGGACGAAGAAGTATACGAGGCTGCAAGGGCGGCACAGTGCGAAGAGTTTATCTTAAAACTGCCACAGGGGTATCAGACTCCGGCAGGGGAAGCGGGAAAGAGACTTTCCGGTGGTGAGAAGCAGCGAATTGCCATTGCCCGCATGATGCTTAAAAATGCACCGATTGTAATTTTGGACGAGGCGACCGCATTTACAGACCCAGAGAATGAGGATAAGATTCAACGGAGCATTGCGGAATTGACAAAGGGTAAGACACTTCTTGTTATTGCTCATAGACTTTCTACAATCAAGAACGCGGATCGCATTTTCGTTCTTAAGGATGGCAGTATCATGGCACAGGGCAAGCAGGAGGAACTGTTGGAGAATTGTACTTTGTATAGACAGATGTGGCAGGCTCACATTGGTGCCAAGAATTGGGCGGTATCTGCATCAAAAAAGGAGGTTTCTTCAAATGTTTAAGACAGTAAAGCGAATTATTGACTGGTGTGGAGAATTAAAGGGGAAATTATTTGTGGGATTTATCTTTACATTCTTTTCTCATTGGTTCGCAGCATTTCCAGTTATGGTAGCGGCGTATACCGTTGGAATGCTGATTGATGATGCCAGAGGTACTGCGACCTTTGATTCAAAGTGGATTTGGATAAGTGCGGCAGGCATCGCATTTTTTGTATTGCTTCGATTTCTGTTTGACTATTTGCGGGCAAGATTTCAAGAAACCATTAGCTATGAGCTGGTAGCGCGGGATCGAATCGCGATTGGAGATGCCATGAAGCGGGTATCTCTGGGATATTTTCAACAGATGAATACAGGAAATATTTTGAACTCCATCACCACAGGATTGCAGACACTTGAGAGTATGGGAATCCGTATGATAGACAATTTTGTGGGTGGCTATCTGAATTTTATATGCATTTTCTTGTTCCTCTTAGCGGTCAATCCTAAGGTGGCGTTGATTGCAGTACTAGGTGCGGTGGTGTCCTTCTTGTTTTTATGTGTTGTTTCAAAATACAGCAAACAAAATGCTCCTGTGGCATCCCAGGCAGAAAAGGATCTGACCAGTGCAGTCATTGAGTATGCCAGAGGGCTTCCAGTAGTAAAATCCTTTGGACAGAGCGGGGCATCTATGGCATCCATGGAACAGGCGTGTAAAGACAACAGAGAAATACGCCTTAAGATAGAATGGGGTTACATACCGGCAAATTGCTTACATCTTCTTGCATTGAAGGTGGCGTCCATAGCCTTGGCAGCGGCAGCCTGCTATCTAGCATTTGTAGGACAGATGGAATTTCCGATGATGCTGACCTTTGTATTTTTCTCTTTTAGCATCTTTGGTTCATTGGAGCCGATCAGTGACAGTGCACATGTGCTGGGAGTGATTGATAATGCCATGGATCAGCTGGATGCGCTAAAAGCGGAAAATTTTATTGATCAGGATGGAAAAGATATCAAACTGGAGAACCATGATATTGTTTTTGAAAATGTGGATTTTGGATATGATTCCAGACAGATTTTAAAGAAGGTGAGCTTTCAGATTCCTGAAAATACATCGACTGCCATTGTGGGACCTTCCGGTTCTGGTAAGACTACGATCTGCAGTTTGTTGGCTCGCTTTTATGATGTGAACGGTGGAAAAATTACGATGGGCGGACAGGATGTGCGAGCGTTCACCTGTGATAGCTTGCTGTCGAATATTTCTATGGTATTTCAGAATGTATATCTGTTTCATGATACAATTCGTAATAATATCTGTTTTGGAAAAGAAGGAGTTACAGAACAGGAGATGATAGAGGCGGCAAAAAAGGCATGCTGTCATGAATTTATTATGGCGTTACCTCAGGGCTATGATACGGTGATTGGAGAGGGCGGAGACAGCTTGTCTGGTGGAGAAAAGCAGAGAATTTCTATTGCTCGGGCAATCTTAAAGGATGCGCCAGTTATTATTTTAGATGAGGCAACTGCTAGTATTGATCCTGAGAATGAGCACTTGATTCAGCAGGCGATTTCTGAACTGACCCAGGGTAAGACGATTATCACGATTGCCCATCGTCTTGCCACAATTGAAAATGCGGATCAGATCTTAGTCATTGATGATGGAAAGGTGGTACAGTGTGGAACGCATGAAGAACTGATAAAACAGCCGGGACGATACCAGAATTTTATTAAAATTCGTGAGAGTGCGGAGGGCTGGAACATCGCCTAAATATTAAGGAAATCCCGCGTACTGATAAAATTTATCGATAAGACAATTGTGATAGAAATGGAATATGGATAACGGTATAATAGATATAATAAATAAGTAGGATCGGGAGGTACATAAGATGGCAGGATTTTTTAGTAAAATTGACGCAAAGAAGACCGGAATTTTTGCGGCAGGAGTATTATTTGGAACCGCAGGTATTAAGCTTTTATCCAGTAAGGATGCGAAAAAGGTATATACGAACTGTACGGCAGCGGTGCTTCGTGCGAAGGAATGTGTGATGAAGACTGCAACAACGATTCAGGAGAACGCGGAAGATATATATGCAGAGGCACAGCAGATCAATGAGGAGAGAGCCGCGGCGGAAGAGGTAGTTGGAGAAGAAGAAGGATCTGAAAAAGAGGATGTAACTGAATAGAGGTAACAAGGGGGCTGTCAGCAATGGACAAGCCCCTTTTGTGAATCATACAGATTTTTGTGTGCGTGTAAAAATTGGGGAAAGAAGGAAAAGCATGAGATTTGTTATAAAGCATGAGATAAAGGGCAGAATGCGTTTACATATCCAGCAGAAGAGAATGACTTGTCAGGAGGCAGATATACTGCAGTATTACCTGAGTAATCAGAAATGCATTACTTCTGCCAAGGTATATGAGCGGACGGGCGATGTTGCCGTTAGTTATATTGGAAACCGTGAAGACGTCATTGAGCTGTTTATGAATTTTAAATATGAAAAAGCGGAAGTTCCAGAGGTATTCTTACAGAATTCTGGTCGTAAGCTCAATAATGAGTATTGGGAGAAGCTGGTGATGAAGGTAGTTTGTCGGTTTGGAAATCAGTTGTTCCTTCCATATCCGATTAGAACTGTTCTTATTACCGCAAAGGCAGTACGCTATATCTGGCAGGGAGCCAAGACGTTAGCACAGGGAAAACTGGAAGTTCCGGTACTGGATGCAACTGCAATCGGAGTATCCTTGCTTCGCAGAGATTTTAGTACGGCTGGTTCTGTTATGTTTCTTCTTGGAATCGGAGAGATATTGGAGGAGTGGACGCATAAGAAGTCAGTAGACGACCTTGCTAGAAGCATGTCTCTTAATATCGAAAGGGTATGGATGCGCTGTGAGGGTAGAGATGTATTAGTATCTGCAAACGAGATTCGCAAGGGGGATCTGGTCGTAGTGCATATGGGAAATGTGATTCCTTTTGACGGAGTCGTCGTAGAGGGAGAAGGCATGGTCAATCAGGCATCCATGACAGGGGAATCTTTGCCAGTACGAAAAATCAGAGATGGATTCGTATATGCAGGAACTGTGGTAGAAGAAGGAGAACTTCTTATCAGGGTACAGGAAATCAGTGGCTCTGGCAGGTTTGACAAGATTGTTACAATGATTGAAGAATCCGAGAAGCTCAAATCATCCATTGAAGGACAGGCAGAGCATTTAGCAGACCGTCTAGTGCCATATACGTTGGCTGGAACTGGGCTTACATGGTTGCTCACCCGTAATGTGACAAAGGCACTTTCCGTTTTGATGGTGGACTTTTCCTGCGCATTAAAGCTGGCAATGCCGATTTCTGTACTTTCTGCCATTAGAGAGGCAAGTCTATATAATATGACCGTAAAAGGCGGGAAATATTTAGAAATGATCGCGGAAGCAGATACCATTGTTTTTGATAAGACGGGTACATTGACGAAGGCACAGCCGACAGTGGCAGAGGTCATTTCTTTTAATGGGGAAGAGCCGGATGAACTGTTGCGGATTGCGGCTTGCATGGAGGAGCATTTTCCACATTCCATGGCAAAGGCGGTGGTAGATGCCGCGGCAGAGAGAAATTTGATCCATGAAGAACATCATTCTAAGGTGGAATATATCGTAGCCCATGGTATCTCTACCACGATTGAGGGGAAAAAGGCGGTCATTGGAAGTTACCATTTTGTGTTTGAGGATGAAAAATGTACGATACCGGAGGGAATGCAGATACAGTTTGAAAATCTTCCATCGGAATATTCCCATTTATACCTTGCCATTGAAAATCGTTTGGCTGGGGTCATTTGTATTGAAGATCCGTTGCGAGAAGAGGCGGAGGCAGTGATCAATTCCTTAAAACTGGCAGGTATCCAAAAGGTTGTCATGATGACGGGGGATAGCGAGCGCACAGCCAGCGTGATTGCAAAAAAGATCGGTGTGGATGAATATTATTCGGAGGTATTACCGGAGGATAAGGCACGTTTTGTAGAGAAGGAGAAAGCAAAGGGACGAAAGGTAATCATGATTGGGGATGGTATCAATGATTCACCTGCGCTCTCTGCAGCGGACGTAGGAATTGCGATCAGTGATGGTGCACAGATTGCCAGAGAAATTGCAGATATCACAATCGGTGCAGATAATTTGTTTGAAATTGTTACGTTAAAAGCAATCAGCAATGGATTAATGAAAAGAATTCATAAAAATTATCGAGGTATCGTAGGAATTAACACAACATTGATTGCTTTGGGAGTCGCAGGAATTATTGCTCCGACGACCTCGGCATTGTTACATAATGCATCCACGTTAGTAATTAGTTTGCAGAGCATGCAGAACCTGCTTACAGAATAGTAAAATTATGGTAAGAAAAAAGTAAAAACTGCTAAATGTTATATTGATTTCCGTTCTCCGACTTGATATATTTGAATTATGGAGGACATTTATGAGATATGTATTATTGAAGAATGCCATGCCAGGAATGCGTTTGGCATATGATTTGTATGACTCCTTTGGAAGGACTTTAGTTGGTAGTAGCTGCGGACTTACCGATTACTATATTCAGATGCTAGAAGATTACGGATTTGACGGTGTTTATGTCGAGGACGAGTTGGCAGAGGGAATTGAGGTCGAGAGTGTGATCACGCCTCAGCTTCGATCCGAAGGACTCGTGTGTGTCCGTGAGAGCAATATTGATGGCTGCAAGAAGATCGCTAAGCAGATGGTGGAGGAGATATTAGAGCGTGGAATGGTCTCTTTGGATCTGACGGATCTGCGAAGCTATGATGACTATACCTATGCACATTCTGTCAATGTGGCAGTGGTTTCCTGCGTGATTGGAATGGGAATGGGTATGGATGAAGTGGATCTGACACATTTGGTGACTGCTGCGTTGCTCCATGATCTGGGTAAGTTACAAATTCCACCAGAGATATTAAATAAGCCGGGACGATTGACACAGGAAGAGTATCAGATCATGAAGTCACATGCCACATTGTCCTATGAGCTGATCAGTGAGAGATGGGACATCTCTGCCCATGTCAAGACTGCGGTGCTGTTCCATCATGAGAACGTGGATGGAACTGGTTATCCACAGGGACTTGAGGGATCAGAGCAGACATTGTTCACGAAGATCTTGCACGTGGCAGATGTCTACGATGCGCTGGTATCTAAGCGTCCGTATAAGGATCCATATTCTCCATATGAGGCGACGGAGTATCTGATGGGTGGATGTGGTATCATGTTCGATAAGACGGTAGTAGAGACATTGATGCACTATGTGCCGTTGCATCCAAAGGGAACAGAGGTCATCTTATCCGATGGTAGATATGGAATTATTTACGAGAATGCTGGAATGCACAATTTAAGACCAATCGTGCGACTTATGGATGGATCACTGTTGGATTTGTTGGCGAGCGAGAATATGCATCTGACTCTTAAGAATGCAGGAGACGAAAAGCAGAGTACACCAGAGATTCAGGAGCAGGAACGCAGTGAGATGATTAAGCCACTGAAGCGTTATCGCATTATGGTGGTGGATGATATGAAGACCAATCTACAAATGCTACGTGGGATTTTGGAGCATTTGTATGATGTGATATTGATAAAGTCTGGATCACAGGCACTGATGTATCTGGAGAAGAATGAGTATCCGGATCTGGTATTGATGGATATCGATATGCCAGATATGGACGGAATCGAGGCAGCGAAAAGAATTCAGGAGATGACGAATAGGGAAGTCCCGATTCTGTTCGTTACAGCTCTTTGTGACCGTGAGACGGTCATGATGTGCCGTGATATGAACGCTGCCGGATATATTGTAAGACCGTACAAGCCAGTCTATATCAAGTCAGAGATTAAGAGAATTTTAACCGGACGGAGTGAGGTTGAATGATTTTAGGCTTTCAGATTGCATGCTTAGCGATAACTATATACGTCTTGCAGAAGTATGCTACAATGGGAACTTATTCCCGTACACATCGACTTTTGCCGTTGATGTTGGGATTAATTGGTGTGTACAATTTTTATGAAATCGTTTTATGCATCACCCATGCGACGAAAGTATTTTCATTGCTGGAGGACTTGTTGTTATTGCAAGTCCTTTATTTGCTTGTATTTTATATATTTGATCTAATGCATGCAAAGCCCAATACAGCGTTGACCAACGCATTATATGTATCCATGATGATCATGAATATTGTTGTATTGGCACGATATGATGATCCAGAATTATATAATAAAAGCTTTTTTTTGATTCTGTTGTGGTATCTTATAATCATTATTATATCGGGTACGTATACTTATATTAAGTCTTGTACTACCAAGCGAACACATCATGTGGCAAATCTTATTTATGTGGCATTTCTTTTGCCGGCGGTGGCTATCTTTGCGGAGAAGCTGGGACTTATTGTGGGTAATATTTTAGTTCCACTTTCTTTAGTGTGCACTTGTGGGATTGTATATTATTTGACTGTGACAGAGCAGATCATTAACCCACTGTACATATTGCAGGAGCATCAATATGAGACTTCAGACATCCCAGTTATTTTCTTTGATGCAGACTACTATTATCTGGGAGCCAATCAGGCGGCGAAATATTTATTCCCTAATCAACTGAATATCACGACCAAGAAGTCAAGACCGGAGCTTTATCAAAGCGATATTCGAGAGATGGCAAAGCAGTTAGATAAGAGCCGCAATATTGAATTGGATGGTCGCCATTATAAATGTCAGCTCAATGCTGTGTATTTTCATGAACGGTTAAGAGGATATAGTCTTTCCATTATAGACATTACGGCACAGAAGAATGAGACTATGCTGATGGCAAGTCTTAAGGATGCAGCGGAGACACAGACCGCAGCAAAGAGCCGTTTCCTTGCAACAATGAGTCATGACCTAAGAAGTCCATTGCATGCAGTGATTGGAATCTGTGATATTCTTGTGGCAAAAAGTGAGATATCTGGGCAGAACAGGTCATTGATCTATCATATCAAAAGTGCTGGGAATATGCTGCTGACACAGGTGGATGCCATTTTGGAATATTCCAAACTAGAAGCAGGAAAGATGGAGCTTGCCAGAAATTATTATAATCTGGATAGCATCATAGAAGAATTGGCGCATGATTGCGTCATCAATATACAGTCACGACCGATAGAGTTTTCCGTTGATGTGCTGGATGAGCATCCAAGACAGTTGATGGGAGATGAGATACGGGTAAGAGAGATTATACTGAATCTCCTTTCTAACGCGGTGAAGTTCACAAAGGAAGGTGAGATACACTGTGAGATTAGCTGCAACAAAGTAGAGGGAATGCACAAGGTATGTTTGTGTTGTAGCGTGACAGACACTGGTCTGGGAATGAGCAGGGAACAGATAGACCAGATATTTGAAGAGTATGTTACCTATTCAGCAGAGCAGAATAAGGAAGGCACTGGCTTGGGATTATGTATTGTAAGACAGTTGACAGAGCTGATGGGTGGCTCCGTTACAGCATCCAGTGATGGTGTGTCAGGATCTACGATTACAGCAACTTTTTATCAGGACTATGTGGGCTCGGAGGTGTGCCCAGCCTTTTCACTGACAGGAGAATCCTTGCTGTGGCAGACAGCGGTGTTGCAGCACAGTGTAACTCCGAATTATGTATATCCAGAGGCGAAGGTTCTTCTGGCTGATGACATGAGAATCAATCAGGAAATATTTAGAGAGCTTACGATGCCGTGGAAGTTTGAAGTTGATTTTGTTGAGAACGGAAGAGAAGCGGTGGAAGCGGCGCAAAAGCAGAAGTATCAGCTGATTTTCTTGGATCAGATAATGCCGGAGTTGACGGGCAATGAGGCGGCAGAATTGATCCACAAATGTTGCGATACAACGCTTGTTTTGATGACAGCAAACTCAGTGGATGATATGAGGGGCAAGTATGTAAATTATGGTTTTTCGACATGCTTGGCTAAGCCAGTGGAAATTGGAAAATTGCAGAAGATATTGGAGGATTATCTGCCGGTAGAGTATCGGTGCACTCCGGATCCAGAGGAGATAGAACCTGCAATTGCCAGCATGGATGGCAGCAAAGCGGGATATCGGCGTACCCTAGAGGCGTTTGTACAGGAAATGAAGCCGCTGGTAAAAGAGCTTCCGGCATACGCCAAGGACGATTTGGAATTATTCCGGATCAAGGTACATGGTATCAAGGGAGTAAGCCGTCAGATTGGAAAAATAGATCTAAGTGAGTCGGCAGAGATTCTGGAGATGGCTGCAAAGACACAAAATGAAAGCTTTATTCAGTCACATATGGAAGCTTTTCAACAGGAATTAGCTGACAGTGTATTAGAAGTAGAGCAAGATCTTTCTCGCATTCCTGCCCAGGAGGAACTGAAGATGGGAAAAGGACAGGAAGTGGATATCCTCTTTGCCCGGTTGAAGGAGGGGTTTGATAGTTATCAGATTAACAAGATAGAAAAGAATATCTATGCCTTGGAGCGTGCAGTTCTGACAGAGGAGGAAGGTCAGTTACTAGACCGTGCAAAAGAGGCATATGATGAATTGGATTATGAGGCAGGAAGTGAATTGCTAAAGGGAGAAGGAAATGCAGAATAATTTTCATTTATTATATCCACCAGACTATGATAGAACCAAAGAAGTGCCAATGAAGGATTTTAAATTTATTCAATCTTTGAAGATTGACAGTATGGTCGTGCTGATCAAGGAAAGTTACCGTGGATTTTCAGATTTGGCGTTAGAGAACTTTTTTACAACGGATGAAAAGGTGCTGAGGTATCGGTTAGATATCGTGGAGGATCTGGTGGAGAATCCTAAGCTGTACAAGGTTTTTTGCGATTCATTGCCCCTCATTTATAATATTTATGATCTGCGTCGGGTCTTGAGCAGTGACTTTACCGTGGACTCTGCATTAAGTTCTGTTCGTTTTCTGGAGATGTATCTGGAAATCGTGAATTTATTTGCAGATGCATTTGCGACTTGCAGTTTTTCTTCCGAAGGAATGAAGAATTTTAAGGAGCAGATTGACGGCATTACACAGAGCAGTGAGTTTCAGAGCCTGAGCACAGAGTTATCCAAGATGGAACGTAATTTTGGACATATTAAGAGTGTTACCATTGGGGTGAACTTAGATCAAAATCTACGTCCAAAGGAAGCTGGAATTCTATCTATCAACGAGCAACCTTTCCGTGCAGGAACGGTAATAGATCGACTGATAAAAAAGGGACAGTTGGACGATAAGGTGCTTATGTCGCCACTATATCCCCTTACCAGAGGGTTACATGGAGAAGAGCTTAAGGCAATGAACTATTCCATGAACTATGCGCTATACACGATTTTTTCTAAGTCGCTGCGGGATTTTGAGCCTTTGACTCAGAATTATTATTGTGAGAATACAGCATTGTTCCTATCATTGCTGGATGATATTCGTTTTCTGACTGCCGGTGTGGGCTTCATCCTGTCCATGAGGGAAAAGGGCTTTGCCATGTGCAAGCCGAAAGTAGCTCCGATGGAGGCGAAGAAGTGCGAGTTAGAGCAGGTGTACAATCCAATGTTGGCGATTCAATCTGTGGAAAAGATGATCGTGTCCAACTCCTTTTCCTTTGATGAAAAGGGCAGATTCTATCTGGTGACAGGACCGAATCATGGTGGTAAATCGATTTTTGCATATTCTGTGGGAATGGCACAGGCACTATTTCAGCTAGGACTATATGTGCCAGCAGAGCAGGCATACATGAGTCCTGTTTCGGGAATTTATACCCATTTTCCAGATTCGGACGAAGATAATTATGGAAAGGGACGACTGGAGAGCGAGTGTGCAAGACTGGGAGATATCATGAAGAAGCTGACGGAAACGGATATGCTGCTGATGGATGAATCCTTTTCTAGTACCAGTGGATTGGAGGCTGGCTATATTGCATCAGAAGTCTTGACGGGAATCGGTGTCATCGGATGTTGTGGCATTTATGTCACGCATATTCATGATCTGCCACAGCAGGTGGAGACCTACAATTCTTATCCGGGAAATAAGGGCAGGATCGATAATCTCGTGGCACTGATGGAAAATAAGGAAAGCGGAACCAGAAGCTATAAGATATCTAGAACGACACCGGATGGCTTGAGCTATGCCAAGGATATTGCAGGGCGTTATGGACTGGATCTGGAGAGTATTCTTGCTGATAAATAAGAAAATAGCTGTGGGCGACACAGCGGAGGACATAATATGGATTACTTGAATCAGAATATTGCGGCAAATTTAAAAAAGATTCGACTGGCAAGGGGATACAGCTTAGATGTGGTGGCAGAGCAAACTGGAGTTAGTAAGAGTATGCTAGGTCAGATCGAGCGAGGAGAGGCGAATCCGACGATTGGCACCCTCGGTAAGATTGTAAGTGGACTTCGGGTAGAGCTGGCAGATCTGGTGGAGACACCGGGAGAAAGTGTATATCCAATATGTGGCGAGTGGCTGATTCCGACCAAGGAGGTCGAGGGGGAATATCGTGTATATACCTATTTTCCATATGAGAAGCAGCGGAACTTTGAATTATATGTGATTGAAATCGAGGCAGGAGCTACTTATAAGAGCGGAGCCCACGGTGAAAATACCAAGGAGTATGTCATCATAGAGACAGGGGAGCTGACTTTGCGGGTAGGGGGAGAGAGCTATCTGGTGACCGAGAAGGATGCCATCCGCTTTGATTCGGATAAGGATCATGAATACCATAACAGTGGAAGCGAACTGTTGAAGTTCGTAAGCATATTCTCCTATACTGCATAGTATGTGTGCGATATAGTGCACAACATGTACGGCGGAGGAACAAAAGTGCGCTTCACGCACTCTCGCGTTCCAATTTCTGACATAGCGCAGCTTTTGTTCCGCGCGCGATAGCTGCGCATCTGTGCACGAAGTGCTTTTTATGCAATAGGATGCAATTTCCTATTGCATAAAAAAATATGCGAAAATTGCATCAAAATTAGGGCGAAAGTAATAAAGAATTATTTTTTGTTAAAAAGTGATTGACAATATAATGCACACGGAGTATGATGGGCTCATCAAATAAATAGATGGAAGCAATAACGAGCTGCACGCTATGCGTGAGACTCTTGTGTAGACAAAGGCGTTTACTTAGTAATAAGTAGGCGCCTTTTTTGTTTCCAGGAAAGTGAGGATCGGATTATGAAGAGAAGAATTTTAAGTATGATAATGGTGGCAACAATGGCAGTTGGAATGATTGCAGGATGTGGTAGCAGTGAGGAGAGCGGAGTCGAGAGCAGTGGCACCGCAGAGACAACAACAGAGAGTGATTCAGATAAAGGAGTTTTACGAGTTGGTATGGAATGTGCCTACGCTCCATTTAACTGGACACAGGAAACACCAGAGGTGGCAAACGGTGATACAGCAGTTCAGATTTACGGTACAGACTATTATGCATATGGCTACGATGTCATGATGGCAAAGATGATCGCTGATGAGCTTGGCTGGGACTTAGAGATCCACAAGGTAGAATGGGATTCCATCGGATTGGCAATGGATTCTGGTCAGTATGATTGTATCATCGCTGGTATGGGATGGACAGAGCAGAGAGCACAGTCTTACGCATTTACTTCCCCATACTATTATAGAGATACTGTTTTGACAGTAAAGAAGGGCAGCGAGTATGAGAACTACACCAAGCTTTCTGATTTTGCAGGACAGAATGTGAAGGTCACAACACAGCTTGGAACTGCATGGGTGAACATGCTAGACCAGATTCCAGATGCACAGCTTGAGGCAAATTATGCAACTACTTCCGAGTGCTTTATGGCAATCAGCAATGGCGTGGCAGATGTGACGATGATCGATAAGCCTACCACAGTATCAGCAATGATGACGAATGATGATCTTGTTATGTTAGAGCTGGATGCAGAGGACGGCATTCAGGATCCAGACGGCTTTGCAAATGTATGTATTGCAACTAGAAAGGATGATACAGAACTTAGAGATAAGATTCAGGCAGCAATGGATAGTATTGGCTGGGATGACAAAGAAAAAATGGATGAGATGATGGATGAGGCAATCTCAGTACAGCCTGCAGCAAACTAAGTTAAGTTGATGAGGAGGGGATAGATATGTTTGGAATACTGGCGACAGCAGATCCGGCCAATGCGTTAGAATGGATGGTGTTTTTAGCACAGAAATATGCATCGATGTTCTGGCAGGGAACCTGGGTGACATTGTATGTAGCAGTGCTTGGAACCATTATCGGATTCCTATTAGGATACGTGATTGGAATTATTCAGGATATTCAGATCAATCAGGAAGACAACATTATTAAGAAAATACTGGCGAAGATCCTCAAAGTGACCTCCGTGGTATATGTAGAGATATTTCGTGATACGCCTATGATGGTTCAAGCCATGATTATCTACTTCGGTCTCAGACAGTCTGACATTGAGATTGGAGCAGTGACAGCAGGTATTTTGGTAACTGTATTAAATACAGGAGCTTACATGGCAGAAACTGTTCGTGCTGGTATCAAATCCATTGATCCGGGACAGAAGGAAGGCGCACTGGCACTTGGAATGTCACCGCTACTGGCGATGTTCACCGTAGTTCTTCCACAGGCATTTAAGAACATCATTCCTGAGATGGCAAATACCTTTTTGACAAACCTTAAGATGACTTCTGTATTGAACGTAATCGGTGTATCCGAGTTGTTCATGACAGCAAAGACAGTGGGTGGAAATTACTACAAATATTTTGAGTCATACCTGATTATTGCAGTCATCTACTTTGTATTCTGTTTTGCATTCAACCGTATCTTCTTATGGATTGAAAAGAAGATGTCCATGAAGTCAGACTACGTGCTTGCAGTAGAATATATGGATAATCAGTAGGAGGGAACCGATATGGGAGAGAAAATCATTAGCATAGAAAATTTAAGCAAATCCTTTGGTGACCATGAGGTCTTACGAAAAATAGATTTCGCAGTAGAAAAGGGAGAGGTCATCTGCATTGTTGGTTCTTCTGGCTCCGGTAAATCCACATTGCTCCGTTGCATTAACCGTCTGGAGCATCAGAGTACAGGAAAAATCCTCTATCATGGAAAAGAATTGCATGATGTGCAGAAGGAAGTAAATGAGTACCGTTCTAAGGTAGGCATGGTATTCCAGTCCTTCAACCTGTTCAACAATATGACAGTCTTGGAAAATTGTATGGCAGGAACTAGAAAGGTGTTGCATATTTCAAAGCAGGAGGCATTTGACCGGGCTATCACACACTTAAAGGAAGTTGGTATGGCACCATATATCAATGCATATCCAGCACAGCTTTCCGGTGGACAAAAGCAGCGTGTCGCTATCGCAAGAGCGCTGTGCATGAATCCAGAGGTTCTGTTATTTGATGAGCCGACCAGTGCCTTAGACCCTGAGATGGTGGGTGAGGTACTAAATGTTATGAAGGAATTGGCAAAGACAGGATTGACTATGATTATTGTGACTCATGAGATGGGATTTGCCAGAGATGTGTCAACGAGAACCATTTTCATGGATAAGGGCTACATCGCAGAGGATGATGCGCCAGAGCGTCTGTTTACCAATCCAAAGAATCCAAGAACGAGAGAATTCTTAAGTAGATTCATGGCAGGTTAAAATGCGCAGGTTGCAGAAAGGGATGAGAAAGAATGGGTAATTATGTAATCACATTTGCAAGAGGATTTGGTACGGGAGGAAAGGAAATCGCATCCAAACTGGCAAAGGAACTTGGGGTTCATTGCTATGAGAATCGTATCTTGACCCTTGCATCACAATTGAGTGGTCTCGATGAGAAGCTTTTTGAAGAGGTCAATGAAAAGGTGCGTACCAACGGAGGATTTTCCAGCTTTTTAAAGGGACTTCCAAGATCCAGACAATATATTTCAAGAAATGAAAAGTTCGTATCGGATGATACCTTATTTGAATATCAGAAGAAGATCATAGAGAATCTGGCAGACACGGAATCCTGTGTCATCGTAGGAAAATGCGCGGACTGGGTGCTTAGAGGCAGAGATAATGTCGTGAGCATTTACATTGAGGCTCCAAGAGATTTTTGTATCAAGCGTACCATGGAGCATATGGGCGTGACCGAGGAAACCGCAAATGCCACCATAGAACATACGGATAAATATCGTGCCGACTACTACAAGTATTATACCCATGGCAATTACTGGACGAATCCAGTCAATTACGATTTGACCCTGAACAGTGAAAAGGTGGGGGTTGATAATTGTGTAAAGGTTATTAAGGAATATTTGAAAATCAAAGGACTAATCTAGGAAAGAAGGAATAGAATTATGAAGTTAAAGGATACAGGATGCACAGCAGAGGAAATCAAAGAGAAAGCAAAAAAATATATGATCGAGACCTATGAGCGTTTTGATTTTGTGGCAGAGACAGCAAAGGATATGTATATGTATAGCACAGATGGAACTGCATACTTGGATTTTTACGCAGGTATCGCCGTAAATAGTGCTGGTAACTGTAATGAGAAAATCGTGGCAGCAGTTAAAGACCAGTGCGGAGATCTGATGCAGACCTTTAACTATCCATACACCATACCACAGGCACTTCTGGCAGAAAAAGTCTGCACCGCCATCGGTATGGATAAGATCTTTTATCAGAACTCTGGCGCAGAAGCCAACGAAGCAATGATCAAGATGGCAAGAAAATATGGCGTAGAGAAGTATGGTCCACACAAATACAATATCGTGACAGCGAAGATGTCTTTCCACGGTAGAACCTTTGGTGCCATGAGTGCCACAGGTCAGCCAGACAATGCCTGTCAGATTGGATTCGGTGATATGACACCAGGATTTACCTATGCGGAGTACAACAACTTGGCTTCCTTTGAGGCAGCAGTAAATGAGAATACCATCGGTATCATGGTGGAGCCTGTACAGGGCGAGGGTGGTGTACATCCTGCAACCAAGGAATTTCTCGTAGGCTTAAGAAAGCTTTGTGATGAGAAGGGAATTCTGTTATTGTTAGATGAGGTACAGACTGGATGGTGTAGAACTGGTGCGGTCATGAGCTATATGAATTATGGTATTAAGCCGGATATTGTATCCATGGCAAAGGCACTGGGTGGTGGAATGCCAATCGGTGCGATCTGTGCCACAGAGGAAGTGGCAAAGGCATTCACCATGGGCTCTCACGGAACGACTTTCGGTGGTCATCCAGTATGCTGTGCAGCTGCATTGGCTGAGGTGACAGAGCTTCTTGACCGTGATCTGGCTGGAAGTGCAAGAGAGATGGGTGACTACTTCTGTGCGAAGTTGGCAACACTGCCACATGTAAAGGAAGTAAGACATCAGGGATTATTTATTGGTGTAGAGTTTGAGGATGGTATCAGCGGTGTGGATGTAAAGCACGGATGTTTTGATAGAAAGCTTTTGATTACTGCCATTGGAACAAACATCATTCGTATGGTGCCACCACTGATCGTATCCAAGGAGGATTGCGATAAGGCATTCGATATCATCAAAGCAACAGTGGAGTCATTGTAATGGAGGCATAGACATGAAATTTAATTACAATTTGCCAGTGAATCTTGTCTTTGGAAGAGGACGGGTAACAGAGGTAGGAGAGATTACTTCTGCTTATGGAAAAAAAGCGTTGATCGTAACTGGAAAGAATAGCACAAAGAAGTCTGGTCTGTTAGATAAAGTGACAGCAGCATTGGAAGCAGCAGGCTTAGGTGTGGCAGTTTTTGATAAAGTAAGTCAGAATCCATTGACTACCACAGCAGAGGAAGGGGCGGCGCTAGCCGCGCAGGAAGGCTGTGACGTGATCGTAGGACTTGGTGGCGGCAGTATTATGGACTGTGCCAAGGCAATTGCCTTTTTAAGTAAGAATGATGGTGACATCAATGACTATATTTTTAACCGGAAAACAGGAACAGAGGCATTACCTTTGATTTTGATTCCTACCACCTGCGGAACTGGAAGCGAGGGAAATGGATTTGCAGTACTCACCAACCCAGAAAGCGGAGATAAGAAGTCACTTCGTACCAACGCGATCATTGCAAAGGCATCCATCATTGATTCTGAGCTGATGCAGACCATGCCAAAGCATATTTTAGCTTCGGTTGGATTTGATGCCCTTTGTCATTCCATGGAGGCATATCTATCTAAGATTGCCCAGCCAATGACCGAGATGATGTGTATCGAAGCAATGGAATTGATCGGAAAGTATCTGGTAGCGACCTATCAGGGAACCAAAGAACCAGAGGCATGGGATGCGGTAACTTGGGCAAGTACCATTGGTGGAATGGTAATCCACTCCGCAGGAGTAGCATTACCACATGGTATGGAGCATCCGGCAAGCGGATTGAAGGATATCGTTCATGGTAGAGGACTTGCAGCCCTCACACCAGCAATCACAGAGGCAAGTATATCCGCAGCACCAGAAAAATATGCTAAAATTGCAGAGTGCTTAAGTGGCGGGACAAGCTCAGATTGCGTGGCGGTTCTTCGCAAGCTACTTGGTGATATCGACCTTAATGTGACACTTTCTGAGCAGGGCATTACAGAGGAGGATATCCCTTGGATGAGCGAGAACTGCTTTAAGGTATCAGCAGCAAGCATCGCAAATCATCCGCGTACATTTACTCTGGAGGAGATTCAGGAATTATATCGAAAAGCGTTGTAATGATTGTTTGACAAATAGAAGAGAGATAAGAAGAGAGAGTCTCGCAGGCCTTGATGGTTCAAGGTCTGCGGGACTTTTGACATATAGGATTATAAAAGATAAAATTAATAAAAAAATTTGTAACGAAACATAGATAAGTACGTCTAACATATGAAAGGGGGTGAAGGACTCGTGTATACAAAAGTGGATTTTGAAAAGCTGTACCAGACGTATTACATGGAGGTGTTCTCTTATGTGATGACGATTGTGAAAAGCGCAGGCCAGGCAGAAGAGATTACTCAGGAAGTATTTTTTAAAGCGTTGAAAACAGAAAATCGATACAGTGGGAAATCCAGTGAACTTACGTGGCTTTGTGCGATTGCCAAGAATCTCTGCATGGATGTTTTTCGAAAGCAGTCGAGATTTCAGGAACTGAATGAGGAAATGCCATCAGATGAAAGTATAGAGCGGTTGGTAGAGGATGAGGCTACCACGTTACAGATTCACCAAATTCTACATAAATTAGAGGAACCATATAAAGAAGTGTTCAGTCTTAGAGTATTTGGCGAGTTGTCATTTGCCAAGATAGGGCAGATTTTTGGAAAAACAGAGACATGGGCGCGAGTAACCTATCACCGGGCGCGCTTAAAAATTCAAGAAAAAATGGTGTGTGATAGGTGATTATGTTAGGAGGTCATTATGAGTGATATGAGATATGATTGTGATATTGTGCAGGATCTACTGCCTTTGTATCAAGACGATGTATGCAGTGCATCCAGTAAAAAAATGGTGGAGGAGCATTTGCAGGAGTGCGATAAATGCAGAAGTACTGCCAATCAATTAATGAATTATGATGTAGATGAGAAATTAGCATACGAAAAGAATCAAGTGCTTCGAACTCATGAGAAAAAGGAGCGAAAAAAGGCATTTACGGTAGGCATTGCTACTGCCTGTGTGCTTTTAGTACCGGTGATCGTATGCTTGATCTGCAATCTTGCAATCGGGCATACCTTGGATTGGTTCTTCATTGTGTTAGCATCATTGCTGGTGGTGGCATCTATTATAGTAGTTCCTTTGGTCGTAGAAGAGAGAAAAGCTGCTTGGACGATAGGAAGCTTTACTGTGTCCTTGATATTGCTGCTGTTGGTTACCTGTATCTATACAGGAGGCAACTGGTTTTTCGTTGCAGCTACCGCTTGTGTATTTGGATTGTCGGTATTTTTTATGCCAGTTATGGTAAGTCAGTTGCCTTTACCTGCGGCACTTTCCAATAAAAAGGGACTTTTCGTTGTTCTGTGGGATACCCTTTGGCTGTATGCATTGATCGTAGTGTGTGGAATTTTTGTTCATGGAGGCAGAGTCTATTGGGGACTTGGATTAGTGACGACCACCTATTGCTTGCTATTTGTGTGGATCGTATTTCTGGTGGTTCGTTATATGAAAACCCATGTATGTACCAAGGCAGGAGTGATTGTGATCGCATCGGGAGTATTTACTGCATTTGCCAATGATGTGGTCGGAGCATTATCTGGGGTGAAAAGTGAGTCGGGATCTATTTTTAATGCCAATCTGAGCATGGGATTTGTAACGGCCGATTTGGAGGTGCTGAATGCAAATATCTTTCTGACGGTTTTAATTCTCTCTATTTTAATTGGAAGTGTACTTATTGTGAGTGGAACAGTATGTGACAGAAAGGGAAAAAATAATACAAATGAGAAAAAGTAGGAATATAGTAGCGGTAGCTTTAGCATGTGTGATGCTTTTTATGGCAGGAACTCCTGTTGCGGCAGCGGAGCAGAAGCTTGCTTCCGGTATCACATATAATGAGATTGGAAGTGAAGTCGAAGCTTATGTGGAGGAGCATGCGGACACCACAGTTGGTATGGCAATCTCCATATTTGACCGAGAGCGGGTAATCTATCAAAATTATTTTGGATACGCAGATAAAGAAAATGAGTTGTCAGTGGATGCGGATACCGTTTTTGAGTGGGGGTCTGCAACAAAGCTTTTGGTGTGGGTCAGCGTCATGCAGTTATGGGAGCAGGGAGAACTTCAGTTAGATTGCGATATCAGAGCGTATTTGCCGGAGGGATTTTTAAATAATCTGAACTATGACACACCAGTCACGATGACTCATTTGATGAACCACACGGCTGGATTTCAGGAGGTATATTCGGATTTATTTGTAAAGGATGGAACAAATCTTCCGACGCTTTCTGCGGCATTGCTTGCCCATGAACCAGAACAAATATATGAGCCGGGAACCGTTACGGCGTATTCTAATTGGGGCGTGGCATTGGCGGCGTATATTG
This sequence comes from uncultured Roseburia sp., assembly GCA_964491235.1. Taxonomy (GTDB): domain Bacteria; phylum Bacillota; class Clostridia; order Lachnospirales; family Lachnospiraceae; genus Roseburia. The sequence goes on along the minus strand of CAZBFN010000002.1, from coordinate 184,520 downwards.
TTGAGTGCGTCAGTGGAATGAGCTTTGCGGACTATGTGCATCAGAATATCTTTGAACCATTGGGAATGGAGCATACCGCAATTGCGGTGAATCTTAGTGATAACACTTGGGTGCAGGAGCAGCGGAGTGAATTGGAATGTTATACCATAGATGGAGAATTGATTGAGGATTGTTTTTATTATATTACCTTGTATCCAGCGGGCTCCTGTACGTCTACGATGGAAGATTTCCTAACTTTTGCCCAGGCGCTTCTAAAGCAGGAAGATGCATTGTTTGATTCGACGGAAACATGGAAGGAACTTTTCTCTCCAACGAGTTATTTTGGAGATACGGATATTCCGGCTAATTGTCATGGATTCTGGGTGGTTCCATATGGGGAAAAAGCAATCGGACATGGTGGAAATACTGCCGGTTGTTCGTCTTATCTGTTGATAGAACCAGAATCTGGTGTGGGTGTTGTGGTCATGACAAACCAGTCGCAGGAATCTATCTATAATGAAGATATGATGGAACTGATTTTTGGTAAGTTCGAAAGTGAACAGTATTTTTCAGAGGAAAGAGAGCTTCCAGATGGAACTTACCGACCAGCACGAACCATTCGAAAAGGCCCGATGAAGTTTTTTAGTCTGTCCTTTGCATCGGGGGAAGAGGATATGGACGAATTCTGGGTATATAATATGGAGAATGGTGTAGAGAAGGTGTCATATAGCTATTCCGATTATGTGGCAGTTCCGACCCATGTGTTCATTGGTGAGATGGCACTTTTTATTTTGTGGGTCGTCGCAACACTTTTCTCACTGATTAGCCTTTTGGTAAAAGGAATTCGATATGTGATAAATCGGATCTGTCGAAAAGAGCGAGTGGGTTATGTACTGGGAACATGGAGTGGAATATCCTGTGGATTACAGATTGTGCCGGTCATTTTGCTGTTGGCAGTAATGGTAAAGATTTCCGAATATGATCTTAGCAGCAGCTATACATGGATGTTCGCGCTTTGTGGAGTGTTTGCAATTGTGATGGTGGCGTTGGCGATTTATGGAGTTGGAAAAATGAGAAAGGTGCCGAGTAGTAAGGTGCGGAAGGTGTATAATCTTGCAGTTATATGTAGTCTGGTCGTGACGGTGGTGAATATTCTTTATTGGGAGCTGTACATGTTCTGGGCGGTGTAAGGAGTGTGATATAAAGATATTTTGAATCATCTCTAATTTTTACTAAAAAGTTGGAGATGATTCAAATTCTGCATCTTCGAACATGCCATTAGAGGAAAGTGCCTGTAATGCAGTGATTGCTTCATCGTAAGGAACAGGTTCCTTTTGAAAATAGGTGGTAATTGTTGCATAATCATCTTTGTAGACTTCTTTTTCAAGAATAGAAGTCAATAATTGGGGTATGTTTTGCCCTTGCATTGCAGATGGGCAAATGCGCATCCTAGAGCGATGTAAACGAATCTCATGTACAAGCTCTTTAAAAGTATCTGTCTGTGGAACTAATGGAAGTAGCATATAAATATCATAAATGTGTCTGGAATGACGTTTGATTTTTCCTTCAAGATAGTAGTCGCAGAGAGCAAATACTTTGTCGGCTAGTGTGCGTTCTAAACTTTGGATTGTCATTGGAAAAGGAATAAGATCATATTCTTGAGCAATTACCAGATTTTCCTTTGATAAAAATTGATATATATAGCTATCTACATTCATACGAACCGTAGGAAATGCGGTAGAAGATAAAGATACTTCTAATTTTACACCTTGTACAAGTGTGTGAGGTATAAAGCCATTTAAAGGTTCATAGGAGAATGTATAGCAGTTATAGTCTCGGCGACTGTGAGTTTGATTCCAGTTATGGATAGGAAGATTTAAGTCATCACGGATACTTACAATGATTTCGTTTTTTAATTTGTGACGCTGTCCTTGTGTAAGTGCATTGCTAAATGTGATGTCAATGTCCTCTGAGAATCGCTCAATAACATGGTAACATTTGGATAAAGAGGTTCCACCCTTGAATACACAATCTGGTGCTCTTTCGGACAAGAGTTTCAAAATCATAGTTACATAGTAATCCTTTTCTATAACAGGGACTGGAAGTCCTAGTACAGATGCGGCAGAGTAAATAACTTCTGTGAATAAATTATGCTCGTTGTGTAAGTACATCATATAACCCCATTTCATAAATGAATTTATAGATTTTATCTGGATAAACGGAGATATATTTATCAATTTTGGATTTGGTAATGTTAGTCTTTTGCATGTAAGAAATCAAGGTTTGTCTACAACTCTCATTCATATCATCCGCATATATGTCTATATCTTTTAGTAAATCAAGAAATTGTAAAATCAAATAATTATCCTTAGTAACTTCGAATTTTGGCTTGCGTAAAATGAGACGTTGATTCTTCAGCGTAACTTCTCGATATTTGCCGCCAGAATTATTGGATACAATCTCCATGGCATATGGAACTTGTGTGGTAATGCCTAGCTGATTGGCGAAGGTGTAGCCAGAATAGTAACCACCTATATTGCCGTTACGGGTAATGTACTTATAGCGCGCTACAACTTCAGGAGGAAGAGAACATTCGCCTTTTAAGCGGGAAGTTGTAGGGATATAGTAAATCCCCGTATCATATCTTTTTATCATATCTGAGTCACAAAGCGATTTGAATAGTTGTCGCAGGTGGTTATTATTTATATTGGGCAGATTAATATCGATTAAAAAGATTGGCTCGTTGGGTTCATAATTTTCTACTAGATAGTCATATAACATATCCTCATCTCCTAACAAATATAAACTGGGTGATTCTATTTTTGTTAATATAAATATAACACAAGTGGGATGTGGTAGTCAATATTTGTTATATGGGAATGGACTGGAAGTTTATCGAAGAATAAAGAGAGTGTAAAAGTAGTAGATAGAATTATACAGATAATGGTTAGACAACAGAAGTTCGTATTAAAAATGTAGATGACATTCTGCTGAATATATGGTATAATTTGTGATGGATAATCTTGTATTATCTGTCACAAATAATAATCTTTAAGAATGATTTGTAAGGGAGATTGATAGAATGCCAATAGAGAAAACACATTTTCTAAAACAATTTTCACAACATGCATTGGACGAACGCATTTCTTTGTTCTTAGGAGCAGGCGGTTCATGTGATGCAGGATATCCGACATGGGCAGATTTATTTGCCCCACTTGCAAAAGAGCTTGGAACCCCTATAGATGAAGCAACTGATTATTATCGTTTAGCACAATATTATTCAAATAATTTTGGAGCACCAGAACTTAGAAAGAGAATAAATGAACGAATAAACAGAAATAGCTATAAAAGTCCGTTATTAGAAGAGTTAATACAAGTGGGATTTACTAATGTTTGGACAACAAATTTTGATAATGCAATAGAGTTGAATTATCAACAGCGGGACATCTTAGCAAATAAAGTTTTTCGTGACGCTGATTTTTCGAACATTGATATTAATAAAAGAATAAATATCTTTAAAATGAATGGAGATATTACTAATCTAGAAAATATTGTTGCAACACAAAGCGATTTCGAAAAATATAACGATAGCCATCAAGTTATGATGATGTTTTTTAAGAGAGAACTTATATCAAGTACATTTCTTTTTATTGGCTATAGTTTCACGGATCATTTAGTCTTGGATTGTTTAAGTGAGATAAATAGATATTTAGGTGAATCGGCGACTTATCATTATGCAATTATAAAAAATAACAAAAACAATCCATATTTTAAATACTTTATAGATGATATTGAACGACGTTATCATATTCGCATTCTCTTAGTGGATGAGTATAGCGAAATACCGATTGTTTTAGCAGAACTCAATCAGTGTATTAGGCGTAAAAAAGTATTTATTTCAGGTGCATTTAGTTCTTTTGATCCTCAAATAACAGAGTTTTCACATAGCTTATCGCAAAGTCTTACAAAAGAACTTCTTGATAACGATTATCGAATTGTGAATGGCATTGGACGAAGATTTGGAACACATCTTATTGGATATGCAAATGAATATCTCGCGAAACAAGGAATTAAGAATATTGAAAAGCATCTTATCGTTAAGCCGTTTGTCGGAAATAAAGAAGGTGCTGAAATTGAAAAGAAAAGATTACGCGAAAAAGTAATAGAACAATGTGGAACTGCCATATTTGTATTTGGAGAACAAGATTGTAACTCCGCGGATAAAACTAGTGGAGTATGGGAAGAATTTCAAATTGCTATTATGCAACATAAAAATGTCATTCCCATCGCTTATCCGAATTTGATATCTGAAGAAATATGGAAAAATCTTAAAAATAATATAACGGAATTTCCTTATTTAGAAAAATATATTAATTTATTAACTTCTGAACAAAAAGTGGATGTAATTTCACGTGCTGTTATTCAGATCTTAGACTCAATGCAATAGTCCGTATACAAATTGATCAATAAACATATGGAATTTTCTAATAACCACAGTTCACGATAATCAATAGCAAGATTAAGTTTTGTTTCAGAAAATAGACGCTCAAAAATACAAGAAATCATATTCAGCAATACATTTTCTGATGGCTTCATTAAAACCTTAATAGTAATGTATGCAGAATAAAGCAATGCAACTTTACTATTAAGGTTTGTTGCATCAATTTCCTGATAACTTTTGAGTATTCTATATGTAACTAAAGGTACTATATCTGATAAATAATCAATAACATTTTGGATGTTTTGATATTCATATTTGCTTAGAATATCACTAGTTATTTTACAGGTTATGTGATTGCATATTTCATATGTACCAGAAGTTCGGTTAGCTTCCTTAAAAATAAGTTCTTTTATCCATAAAAGGTCTGCCGGAAGATTATCTGGAGATATTTCATATAAAACAGGAAAAACAAAAACATCTCCTGCGTAATATCTCTTTTTTATGATAGATAATTCTTCCATTGTACATGGAGAGGCGACTGTAAATTCACTTACAATTGCAATAGCATAGTTACATTTGGAAGCACCATCAATAAGATTTTTTTCTATTCTATTATCTCCCATGACTAATGAATATCTATCATACCATATATTTACACCATAATTTTTAAGATGATATACAATAGGTTCTGCAATTCTATATCTATCTTCCGCCGCAAAACATATAAACAATTTACTTTCCATAGAATACCTTTCTTTTAATAGCATTCAGTGCTCAAATACAATTAAATTAGCTTCTATTTTCAATTCGGACTACTTGTATTATATACACCATAATTCATGGATATATAATATACTATTGACAGATAATACAAGATTATCCATCAAATAAAGGTAATATCAAATGGGTTTTTATAAGTAATATTAAGACTATATAAGTTGAAGATTATACAAATCACACATGCAAGTCCTTCCTCGGATGTTTTGTCGTAAGAATATCCCTTTGCTTTGCCATTGCAACATGGGTATAAATTTCCGTAATATTAATGGAACTGTGTCCTAGCATTTCCTGAATATAGCGAATATCAACATCGGCTTCCAAGAGACTGGTGGCAAAGGTATGCCGGAACATATGAGGGGTGATATGCAACTCTATCGCTGCAAGAGAAGTGTACTTATTTATCATCCGGCGGACGGATTGATCTGATAGTGAATTACCATTTTGATTTACGAAGAAATGTCTGCAACTATGAATTTCAGCGTGAAAATCAGTTTTATATTTCACTAAAATGTCAATGACATCGTCATTTCCGATTTGAATTCTTCTTTCTTTAGAACCTTTCCCATAAATTAAAATAGTCCCGTCATATAAATTTACAGCATCTATTTTCAAAGAGCAGAGTTCTGAAATACGCATGCCAGTAGCAAAAAGCAGCTCGATGACAGCGGCATCTCTCAGTGCGTTTCTTCGTTGATAAGTTGTTTTGGCAGTTGAAAGCTGTTTGTAGATGGTGGATAAGAGAATTTCAATGGTGTGGAGTGGAACGGTCTTAGGTAAAATGACGGGTTCGCGGAATTTTACGTGTACCTTATTAAAAGGATTTGAATCAATTAGTTCTTTATATTCGAGATAGTGGAAAAAGGCTTTAAGCGAAGCAATTTTCCTTTTTACAGTTTTGGGTTTGTAGTTTTGATGAAGTGAGGCAATAAAATTTTCTAGTATATCAGAGGTAATTTCGGAGATGCTGGTAGAAGAGATGTGATTATGGAATTGGGTTAGATCAATGCGGTATGCTTTTAGTGTCTTTGTGTCTAATCTTTTTTGTTGTTGGCAATATGCCAAGTAATTTTTTGTCAGTGTCTGCAAATCGTTCATAATAAATGCTCCTTTGTTCTTAATTAATAATTAAAATATATCTTATTGTAGAAAAAATGAAATTGTCAAAAAGCTTTAGCACTCACCTCTTGACAGTGCTAACAAATAGTGCTATAACACAAATTGTAACGAGGAAATAGGCACAGAAAAGAGAGGTAACGCTATGAACATTCAGAAATTTACGCAAAAATCTGTGGAAGCCATTAACGATTGTGAAAAGCTTGCCTACGAATACGGCAATCAGGAGATTGAACAGGAGCATCTTCTGGTGGCACTTCTTCGTCAGCAGGACGGTCTGATTCCGAAATTAATCGAAAAGATGGAGATACAGAAGGAACACTTCGTGGATAACGCTAAGCGGCATTTGGCTGCCCGTGTAAAAGTATCCGGCGGTCAGGTCTATGTGGGACAGAACCTGAATAAAGTGTTGATTCACGCAGAGGATGAAGCAAAGCAGATGGGAGACGAGTATGTCTCTGTGGAGCATCTGTTTTTGACATTAATAAAATACCCGAATAAGGCAATGCAGGAGATCTTTAAGGAATATGGTATTACCAGAGAACGATTCCTTCAGGCATTGTCCACAGTTCGAGGCAATCAGAGAGTGACCTCTGATAACCCGGAGGCAACCTATGATACACTGGAAAAATACGGCTACGATATGGTGGAGAGAGCGAGAAATCAGAAGCTTGATCCTGTGATTGGCCGTGATGATGAGATTCGAAATGTGGTTCGTATTTTATCTAGAAAGACCAAAAATAATCCAGTGCTGATCGGTGAGCCGGGCGTTGGTAAAACGGCGGTGGTAGAGGGACTTGCCCAGCGAATCGTAAAGGGCGATGTGCCAGAGGGACTTAAGGATAAGCGATTGTTTGCACTGGATATGGGTGCATTGATTGCTGGTGCAAAGTACCGTGGCGAGTTTGAGGAGCGACTGAAAGCAGTTTTGGATGAGGTCAAGAGCTCTGATGGGCAGATCATCCTGTTTATTGATGAACTTCACACCATCGTAGGTGCTGGAAAGACAGACGGTGCCATGGACGCTGGACAGTTGTTAAAGCCAATGCTTGCCCGTGGTGAGCTTCACTGTATCGGTGCGACTACGCTGGATGAGTACCGTGAATACATTGAGAAGGATGCGGCTTTGGAGCGTCGTTTCCAGCCAGTCATGGTGGATGAGCCGACGGTGGAGGATACGATTTCCATTTTGCGAGGCTTAAAGGAGCGCTACGAGGTATTCCATGGCGTCAAGATCACGGACTCTGCGCTGGTATCAGCAGCAGTACTTTCTAACCGCTACATCTCCGATCGTTTCCTGCCAGATAAGGCAATCGACCTTGTGGACGAGGCGTGTGCATTGATCAAGACAGAGCTGGATTCCATGCCAACAGAGTTGGATGAGCTGAACCGTCATGTCATGCAGATGGAAATTGAGGAGACTGCTCTGAAAAAAGAGACCGACCGACTTAGTCAGGATCGACTTGCTAATTTACAGAAAGAATTGGCAGAGCTGCGTGATGAGTTCAATTCGAAAAAGGCGCAGTGGGAAAATGAAAAGTCATCTGTGGAAAAGGTACAGAAACTGCGTGAGGAGATGGAGTCCATCAAGAATGAGATCAAGATGGCGCAGCAGAATTATGATCTGGAAAAAGCAGCAGAGTTACAGTACGGTAAGCTGCCACAGCTAGAGAAGCAGCTTGAAATTGAGGAAGAGGAAGTGAAAAAGCGCGATCTGTCACTGGTACACGAGAATGTCAGTGAGGAGGAAATCGCAAGAATTATCTCCCGATGGACAGGTATTCCAGTTGCAAAACTGACAGAGAGTGAGCGGAATAAGACGCTTCATTTGGATGACGAACTGCATAAGCGTGTCATTGGACAGGATGAGGGTGTCACCAAGGTGACAGAGGCTATCATCCGTTCCAAGGCGGGGATCAAGGACCCAAGCAAGCCAATCGGTTCTTTCTTATTCTTGGGACCAACTGGTGTCGGTAAGACGGAGCTGGCAAAGGCTTTGGCTGCAAGTCTGTTTGACGATGAGTCCAACATGGTACGGCTTGATATGAGTGAATATATGGAGAAGTATTCTGTCTCCAGACTGATTGGAGCACCTCCAGGATATGTGGGTTATGATGAGGGTGGACAGCTTACGGAGGCAGTCCGCAGAAAGCCATATTCTGTTGTACTTTTTGACGAGGTAGAAAAGGCACATCCAGATGTATTTAATGTGTTGTTACAGGTGCTGGATGATGGACGTATTACAGATTCTCAGGGACGTACCGTAGACTTTAAGAATACGATTATTATTATGACGTCAAACCTTGGTTCTGCTCATTTGCTGGAAGGAATTGAGGAAAATGGTGACATTAATCCGGCGTGCGAAGAGGCAGTCATGAATGAGCTTCGGGGCAATTTCAGACCAGAGTTCTTGAATCGTCTGGACGAGATTATCATGTTCAAGCCGCTGACAAAGGATAACATCGGTAACATCATTACATTGCTGATGAAGGATCTGAACAAGCGTCTGGTGGACCGAGAAGTGACAGTGGAGCTTACAAAAGCAGCTAGTCAGTATATTGTTGACCACGGCTATGATCCAGTATATGGTGCGAGACCATTGAAGCGTTTCTTGCAAAAGCATGTGGAGACACTTTCTGCAAAGCTGATACTGGCAGACGAGGTACATGCAGGAGATACAATTCTGATTGATGTGGATGGAGATAAGTTGACCGCATCTGTGAAGCAATAAAATAATAAGAAAAAGGCTGCAAAAGACAGCTACGAAAAAGAAATGTCATAGCGATATCAATTGATGTCCCATGGCATTTCTTTTTTGTGTGCGCATTTTATTCTTGATGCCAGAACATATGTTTGATATAATATAAGAATATCGAGACAGGAGAAGGAGGGACAGATCGTGGAGCAGATGTCCTTATTTGATGATAGAAGCATGAATATGAGCGCACCGCTGGCGAGCAGACTTCGCCCGGAGACACTTACGGACTTTGTAGGGCAGGAGCATTTGTTAGGACAGGGGAAGATGTTGCGTCAGCTCATTGAGAGGGATCAGATATCTTCCATGATATTTTGGGGGCCGCCGGGAGTTGGAAAGACGACTTTGGCGGGAATTATCGCAGGAGCTACAAAGGCTGATTTTATCAATTTCAGTGCTGTCACCAGCGGTATCAAGGAGATTAAGGAAGTCATGAATCAGGCGGAGAACAGCAGGAAGATGGGAGTCCGTACCGTGCTATTCGTGGATGAGATTCATAGATTTAATAAGGCACAGCAGGATGCATTTTTACCTTTTGTGGAGAAGGGAAGTATTTTACTGATTGGAGCCACCACAGAGAATCCGTCTTTTGAAGTAAATGCGGCTCTTTTGTCCCGATGTAAGGTATTCGTACTCAAGGCGCTGGAAGAGAAGGATCTGGTGCGTCTCCTAGAGCATGCCATAGAGGCTCCGGCAGGATTCGGAAATCAGATCGTTCATATCAATCGGGAGCAGATTACAGCCATTGCTAAGGTGGCAGACGGAGATGCCAGAATGGCGCTCAACACCTTAGAGATGGTGGTGCTGAATGGCGATATTGGCGCAGATGGTTCCATTACTGTGACGGATAAGGGGATGGAACAGTGTATTAATAGAAAGTCTCTTCTCTATGATAAGAATGGTGAGGAGCATTATAATCTGATATCAGCATTGCATAAGTCTATGCGTAATTCAGATCCGGATGCGGCGATTTATTGGATGCAGCGGATGCTAGAGGGCGGTGAAAATCCGCTTTATATTGCAAGACGTTTGGTTCGTTTTGCCAGTGAGGATATTGGCATGGCAGATAGTCAGGCATTACAGGTGGCGGTGGCAGCCTATCAGGCGTGTCATTTTAACGGTATGCCTGAATGTGACGTGAATCTGACTCATGCGGTGACTTATCTTGCCATGGCACCGAAATCCAATGCCCTTTATGAGGCGTGTGAGGAGACCAAGCGGGACATTAGAAATGGACGGACAGAGCCTGTTCCGCTTCAGATTCGCAACGCACCGACGAAGCTGATGGCGGAGCTTGATTATGGTAAGGGATATGAGTATGCCCATAATTATGAGAATAAGCTGACTAAGATGCAGTGTCTGCCGGATGCTCTTGCGGATCGCAGATATTATTGTCCGACGGAGCAGGGGGCAGAGGCGGAAGTAAAGGCGCGGTTGGAAGCAATTCGGGCGTGGAAAGAATCTGACAGATAAGAGGAAACTTTACCTGCCAAAAAGCTTATTCTTTTTTGTATAATGGATATATATTTATTAAGTGAGGTGCATGATTATGAAATATTTTACTTACGAAGAATACACACCGATGGAAAAGAGCCTTTCCATTGAGGAGATGGGAAAGCTTCATGAGGAAATGCTTGACGAAATCGGGAACGACGAGGATGCGTTGGAACTGTACGAGGAATTAATCGTAGCAGCGAACAAGTATAGCACATTTCGCGCTGCATGGTGCGTCTGGAGCAGAGAGGAAAAGATGGACAAGGATGCAAGCCGCACTGCCTGCCACGATTCCATGATTGTGAAGTTTAATAAGCTTGCCCGCTATTTGAAGATGCAGGAAAAGAAAGCAGCTTGGCGTGAGGTTTTAGGGGATGAAGCAGAGCATCCGTGTAACCGCAAGCGTATCGGTGATTTTGCAAGCTATATCGTTTTTGTAAATAGCATATGTGCCAGATGAAAAATGGCTAAGACACGAAAACTAAAGTGTCTTAGCTATTTTTTTGTTGTAATAAGTATCTCAGGCAGGAGGAGAGGAAACTTTGCTTGCCAAAAACTTTTTTTACACTTGCTACAATCAAAGTATGAATTAGAACAGCAAAAAAGCAGTTGGCGAAAAGGAGAACAGACTATGTCAGGAAAAATGAATCCAAGATGCGATTGTTGACCCTAGTCAAGATATTGAGTATAATGAGAGGAGGGATATTAGGACAAAAGTACTGGTATTACGGTCAATAAGAGAATGTTTATCTAACTTATAACAAAGGAGAAAAAAATGGATACAATGCAAACGTTAGATTCAATGTCGAGAAGGGAAATTGCAGATGTGCTGTATAGTGCAAGTAACATCATACAGAGGATCGAGGATATTAGTAGGGAACTTGAGAGCGTGAAGGCGAAGTATCGGCCGACAGAGGGTGGATACAAGAAACTTTGGCATGGAATAAAGCCTATTGGTATAAAAATCCTTTTGTTGATTGCAGGTGCAGTAATAGTGATGGGAATCGGGAATTCCTTTAACAGTTTAGCAGTGATATTGTTTGATTTTTTCGGGCTATCTGCAGATATGTCCATTTTTCTTGTAAAAGCATTGCAGTATGTCATCATAATTTTGATACCTGCATTGGCGCAAGTGCTGGCAAATAAACGAATTGTGAAAAAGAATCGGGAAAATGCCGATAGATTGGAGCGCAACAAGGAATACAACAGCCATGTCTGGGTGGAAGAACAGAATGTGCAGGCGAAATTGGCAAAGGCAGGGGCAGCGTATTCACAAATTTCCTACCTGCTCCCGGAAGACTACAAATATGATAAAAATGCATTGTTTTTTATGGGAAAAGCTTTGGAACAAGGCAGAGCAGAAACTCTTGGAGCTGCGATAAATTTATATGAGGAAGATGCACACAGAAAGCGTGTAGAAAAGAAACTGGACAGAGCAAATCAGCTTGCAGCAGCTAATGTGGCGGCATCACTGGCGGCGGCAGCTGCCGCAAACCGACAGGCAGATGCAGAATACCAGCACGCAGCGGCAATAAATCGGCAGACAGATGCGATGAATCGGCAGGCTTCGGGGCCATATTACCGAAGATATTACTAAGAGAAGAGATAGAAAGGAAAATACAGATATGGAATATTGTAAAAGATGTGGAGCGAAAATTGATCAGAAAACGGGATGTTGTGTCAGCTGTGGTCTTCATGTGAGTGATTATTCAAAGAAGAAGAAAAATCCGGCACTTAAAATTATAATAGCATTGGTGGTGATTGTAGTGCTTTTTCTGGGCGTAAAGAGCATTATCAATCTGGTTGCATCAAAGTTTGATGTGGCACCGAATGATGAGTACATGGAAGTGGTAGAGGAATTAATGGATGCGGTATATGTAGATACCGACGTGGAAAAATTTGTATCATTGATGCCGGAGGCAATCGTGCAGGAGATGATCGATGAGAACTTTGATGGAGATGAGGCGGCTTTCGAGGCAAGAATGCAGGAAGTATATACGGAACTTGAGGGCATGACAGCAGATGAAGGTTCTGTCACATGGGAGATTAATGAGGAACTTGACATGGTGGGAGTGCAGTTAGACCACTATGAGGAGCTTTTGGAGGAAGAGACCGGTGTTGCTATAAAGCTTCGATCAGCGAAGGCGCTGGACCTTACCGTTTCCTATACTGCCAATGGTGAGCCGATGGAAGAGAGCATGTATGTGCTTCTGGGATTGATTGATGGTGAATGGTATTTAGTCAGCTTCACACAGGATTAGGAAAGCAGATAAAATTATTATAAGAAAGAGGGAGGAAATAAAAATGGGGTTTGATTATGAAGATGCAGTTTATCTTGCAGCGCAGCAGATGGAGGACATGGAGAAGAGACGTTATGAGGCAGAGCGTGTGCATGTCAGTCTGGAAGAAAAGGATGCGGGCATATTTGAGGTGGAAATGTGGCGGGGCGATGAGTCGATCCGGATATTTTTTGAAATCGTGATAGAGACTGGAGAGATACGAAGCCTTTTGAATGCAGACAGGGAAGAAGTTAAAATGCCAGAATGCGATGAGAAAAGCCAGAATTTTATGCAGGTCGTTTGTTATACACCGGAGGAAGAATTTATGTTAGACAACATGGATTTAGTCAGAGAAGAGGTGCACACATATTACGAAGAGATTGGAAAGCGTATCGCAGGACGTGTACATTATCCCAAAAAAGCTGCCGAGGAAGAGCTTCCTTTTGAATGAAACTTTGACTGCCAGAAATAATTTTAATGGCTGATATAATTTGCGTATAGAACAAAGGAAGGGAGAAATATCATGAAAAAAATATTAGTGGCAGTTCTTTTGGGAGGATTATTACTGACAGGTTGTGGCTCAGATGTATCGGAGGAGCGAGGAAGAATAGCTTGGTCAGAGGAAAATGCACAGGCAGATGAGGAAGGATGGGACGCAGTTATTGAGGAAGAGGCAAGAGCAGACGGACAGGAACTAGAAGTGCAGGAAGAGACAGAAGGAGATGGACAGGAAGCAGAGGTGCAGGAAGAAGCAGTATCCAGCGTTTTTGCGGAGTTGCCGGATTATTTTGTGTATTCAAGCGGTGCCGGTGGCTGGGCGACAGAGCTGTATTTGAATGATGACGGAACCTTTACCGGACAGTATCATGATTCGGATTTAGGTTATACTGGGGAAGGTTACCCGAATGGTACGGTATATATCAGCAATTATACTGGAAAGTTTACAGAGCCTCAGATGGTAAATGAATACACATACTCTATGACAGTGGAATATATCGAGCTGGAAAGAGAAGCGGGGCAGGAATATTATGAGAATGGTACACGCTATGTGACCTGTGGGGCTTCAGAACTTGCGGATGCGGGTGAACTGCTGGTGTATCTGCCGGGGGCGATGCGTGAAAATCTTCCAGAGAACTTTATTTCATGGACAAATTATGGTGACATAAGTCCGGAAAATGATTTACGGTGCTATGGAATCTATAATCCGGCGCAGCAGCTTGCGTTTATCGGATATCGGTTTACGGATTTTGAGGAATTGCAGAAGTTGACAGGAACATTTCGGAATGAAAGCGGAGATGAATTTGTGATTGATATTTATCAGGACAGTGAAAATCTGGTGGATGAGATCGGAAGTGTGTATTGGACACCGAATGGTGGCGAGACGGAGTATGGACATTTGTATAAGGATGCAGAGGGAGGATTTCGAATCTGTCTACCGGAGTCTAGGGAGTATTGTTTTAAAATGACAGATAATGACGTGAACCACACACAGTTTGTCGGAGACGGATACAGCGAAGAGCTTGGAACCTTCACAAAAGTGCAGTAAAAGTGCCGAAGAGTGGCAAGGAACAGTGAGAAGGAGTTGAAGGAAGAAATGGTATATAGCAGGAACGACAAGAAGGATATCTGGAATGGATACTTAAATGAGATACGTCATGATGCGATTGCCAGACAAAAGCAGGTGACACCGACGGACGCGGACATCGAACTGTTAGGACGCATGATCTATTATGTCATGAGCTTTGCAAAGGCTGCGCGTACCTATGGTTTGCTGGCAGTGGAAGAGGAGGCGTTGCACTTAGATCTGGAGAATGAGGCAGAGGCGATTCTCCATGAGGCGGCAGAACTGATTGTAGATGGTAGCAGCCCGGAGTGTGTGGCAGAGATACTTTCCAATTATTATTGGATCATCCAGCCGGAGGGTTATGCGGCGACGGCGGCATATATCGGTATCCGGGGCGCACTATTAGTGCAGGAAGATGTAAATCCATATAGTGTGCAGTTGATTGCAGGCAGTATGCTTCCGGTGAAGATACGGGAAAAGTGTATCGAAGTCTGCCGGAATTATGAGGCACAGAAGCAGAAAAAGCAGGATGAAGCTGCAAAAGTCTATTTTGAGACAGATTTCTCACGAAGTGAGGCTTTGGAGATAAGAGAAGCACTTGATTGGCTAGAAAGAGAGCTTTCTTATATGACGGACAGAGAAATTCAGCGGTTGCTGCGGGAGGTTGATAACAATTATCTGGTGCCTGTACTGGTAGGTATGAAGCAGGGCACGCGTCAGGCGATTGCAAGAAATATGTCCACGCGCCTGCGCGGGATGATTATGGAGGATTGTTACAAGCTGGCGGATATAGACGATTGTGCAATCGCAGAGGGCGCGGTCTATGTCACAGAGAAATTGAAGGTGCTGCAGGCAACCGGAGAAATTATGGATGCAGAGAGTAGACTTCTTTACAAATAGGGGAAGAAAGTGATTTTAAGACGAGGAGGGGCAGATGAACTATTTCGACATACCGGATAAGGAATTTGAGGAGTTCTATAACACGGAGCTTGATGAATTGGATTTTTCCGTGCGCGCATACAATATGTTAAAAAGGCTCGGTTGCGAGACATTGACAGATGTGGCGTATCTGTCGATTGAAGAGATACAGAACGCAAAAAATGCAGGAAAACGCCAATTGAATGAAGTGCAGGAGAAGTTGGCAGAGCGGAATATTGCGCTTATGACGCAGGAGGAAAAAGAGAATATTCTTAACGAGTCGGACAATCCTGTGGTCTTAAAAAGACAGATACGGTTATTAGAGCACAGGGAGAAGAAAAGTCAGGAGACGATTCGCCGTTATCAGCGTGAAAATGATGCTGAATGGAACGAAGTCCGTGCGAACAGGACCCGGGCATTAAATGAGGCGCGTGGGATTGTCCGTACCAGTCCGTATCCGATAGCAAGAATGTTGGAATCCATGTATTTTGGACCAAGCGCCAAGGAAGGATGCAGATTCTGCAATATTTTTGAGTTGCGGAATGAGTACGGCTGTTTTGTGGAAGTGGATTCGATGGCGGGCAATGACCTGACACATAGCTGCGAAGAATGTATCGAGACGTTTCTGGCAGATTATTATTGGGGAAAGCGCATGTCAGCAAAGCTTGCTGCGGAACGTGGTGAAGCGCCGAAAGTGATTCGCTTGAACACCAACTCATTTACGCTTGCAATGTGGGGAAGATGTCCGGTATGTAATGTGGAGAATAAGTATAGTTCGGATGCAAATTATTGCTTCCGATGTGGTACTGCTTTGAATTGGGACGAAGAAAACTGGGATAAAGAAATCAGAGAAAGTGTGGAAAAAGAACAGTTTTACGAGGACTTGTGGACGGATGAAGAAGACGGCGACGAGGAGTAGGAAAAAATCTGGCAGATAAAGGAACTGTCGCACTAAGGTATTGTTTCTGCGCATAATGAAAATTATGCACAGAAAGAAACTTCGTGCGACAGTTCTTTTTGAAGTTTTCCATGGATGAATAAAAAACAATGTGTTATGATAGATGAGTGAAATCCGAAGTACGGATAACTATTAAATTGTGCCGAAGAAAATATAGGGAGAAAGTAATGTCATTTGCACATTTACACGTCCATACAGAGTACAGTCTTTTGGACGGTTCAAATAAGATAAAAGAATATGTAAACAGAGTGAAGGAGCTGGGCATGAATGCGGCTGCAATCACCGACCATGGTGTCATGTTTGGTGTCATTGATTTTTATAAGGCAGCAAATGCGGCAGGCATCAATCCGATCCTAGGTTGCGAGGTCTATGTTGCTCCGAATTCCAGATTTGACAGAGAAGCATCTCACGGTGAGGATAGATATTACCATCTTGTGCTTCTGGCAGAGAATAACACAGGATACCAGAATCTGATGAAGATTGTGTCTAAGGGATTTGTGGAGGGTTATTATTATAAGCCTCGTGTAGATATGGAGATTTTAGAGCAGTACCATGAGGGAATTATCGCCCTCAGTGCATGTCTGGCAGGTGAGGTACAGCGTTACCTGGTGCGTGGGCTTTACGAGGAAGCCAAGGAAGTTGCATTGCGCCTTGAGAAGTGTTTTGGCAAGGGTAACTTTTTCCTTGAGTTGCAGGATCATGGAATCCCAGATCAGAAGACCGTCAATACACAGTTGCTGCGTATGAGTCAGGAGCTTGGTATTGAGCTGGTTGCCACGAACGATGTTCATTATACCAATGCGGAGGATTGGGAGGCTCACGATGTTTTGCTGTGCCTGCAGACGGGTAAGAAGCTCTCAGACGAGAACCGTATGCGTTACGAGGGCGGTCAGTATTATGTAAAGTCTGAGGATGAGATGAAGGCTCTGTTTCCATATGCGTTGCAGGCGTTAGAAAATACCCAGAAGATTGCAGATCGGTGTCATGTGGAGATTGAGTTCGGAGTGACGAAGCTGCCACATTTTGATGTGCCAGAGGGATATGATTCATGGACATATCTGAATAAGTTGTGCCATGAGGGATTGGTACGCCGTTATCCAGATAAGCATCAGGAACTTTTGCCACAGCTTGATTATGAGCTGGGTGTCATTCAGAAGATGGGATACGTGGACTATTTCCTGATTGTATGGGATTTTATCAACTATGCCAGAACCCATGGAATCCCGGTAGGACCGGGACGAGGAAGCGCGGCAGGAAGCCTTGTGTCCTATACCACAGGTATCACCAATATCGATCCAATTCGTTATAGTCTGCTGTTTGAGCGTTTCTTGAACCCAGAACGAGTTACCATGCCAGATATCGATATTGACTTCTGCTATGAGCGTAGAAGCGAGGTCATCGATTATGTGGTGGATAAGTATGGTAAGGATTGTGTGACTCAGATCGTGACATTTGGTACGTTGGCGGCGCGAGGCGTGATCCGTGATGTGGGACGTGTGATGGATCTGCCATATAATTTCTGTGATACTATTGCCAAGAATATTCCAAATGAGTTGAATATTACCATAGAGAAGGCGCTTGTCATGAATCCAGAGCTTCGTGCAATGTACGAGTCGGATGAGACTGTGCGTACTTTGATTGACATGTCTAAGCGCTTAGAGGGATTGCCGCGTCATACCTCCATGCATGCAGCGGGTGTCGTGATCTCCCAGCAGGCGATGGATGAGTATGTGCCATTATCCAGAGCCTCCGACGGTACGATCACGACGCAGTTCGTCATGACTACCATTGAGGAGCTTGGACTTCTTAAGATGGACTTCCTTGGACTGCGTACCTTGACCGTTATCAAGGACGCGGTGGATCTTGTGGAAAAGAACCACGGAATTCAGATTGATGTGGATAACATTGATTATGATGACAAGAAGGTATTAGACTCCATCGGAACTGGAAAGTGCGACGGTATTTTCCAGCTAGAAAGTGCGGGCATGAAGAACTTCATGAAGGAGCTAAAGCCACAGAGCTTAGAGGATGTTATTGCGGGAATTTCCCTGTACCGTCCAGGCCCTATGGACTTTATTCCAAAGTACATCAAGGGTAAGAATGAGCCAGAAAGTATTTCCTATGAGTGCAAGGAGCTTGAGCCTATCCTAGAACCGACCTATGGCTGTATCGTATATCAGGAGCAGGTCATGCAGATCGTGCAGAATCTGGCAGGATATACCATGGGACAGGCAGATAATATCCGCCGTGCCATGAGTAAGAAGAAGCAATATGTCATCGATGCAGAGCGTCAGAACTTTGTCTATGGCAATGAGGAGCAGGGCATTAAGGGATGTATTGCAAACGGCATCAGTGAGCAGGCTGCCAATAAAATCTACGATTCCATGGTAGACTTTGCAAAGTATGCCTTCAACAAATCCCATGCGGCAGCCTACGCGGTGGTATCCTACCAGACGGCATATCTGAAGTATTACTATCCGGTAGAGTTCATGGCGGCGCTGATGACCTCCGTGATCGATAATCCGCGAAAGGTAGCAGAGTATATCTATACCTGCCGTCAGATGGGAATTAAGGTATTGCCGCCGGACATCAATGAAGGTGATGGACGTTTTGCAGCGACAAGAGAGGGTATCCGCTATGGTCTGTATGCCATCAAGAGCATCGGCCGTCCTGTGGTAGATCTGATTATCGAGGAGCGTCAGAACAACGGTAAGTATACGACCTTGCAGAGCTTTATCGAGCGTGTGGCGAGCCGTGAGGTCAACAAGCGTACTGTGGAGAATCTCATTAAGGCGGGCGCCTGTGATGGGCTAGACGGAAATCGTCAGCAGATGATGTTGATATATAACGTGCTGATGGATAATCAGACACAGGAGAAGAAAAAGACCATGGCTGGTCAGATGAGTCTGTTCGATCTGGTCTCAGACGAGGACAAGAAGGCGTTTGAGATTCAATATCCAGCGGTGGATGAATATAGCAAAGAGATCAAGCTGGGCTTTGAAAAGGAAGTGCTTGGCATCTACTTAAGTGGTCATCCACTGGAGGAGTATGAGATAAAGTGGCGGAAGAATATCTCAGCAGTGACCTCAGATTTTCTATTGGATGAAGAGTCAAACGAGGTCAAGGTCAAGGATGATCAGAAGGTCATAGTGGGTGGCATGATTACCGAAAAGACCATCAAGTACACCAAGAATAATAAGACCATGGCATTTATTACGGTGGAGGATCTTTTTGGAACGGTGGAGATTATCGTATTCCCAAGAGAATATGAAAAGTTCCATCATTTGCTCAATGAGGATGAGAAGGTCTTTGTCAAAGGCCATGCCAATGTGGAGGAGGATAAGAATGGAAAGCTTATCTGTGAGAGCATCTATTCTTTTGACGATACCAAACGGGAATTGTGGCTCCAGTTTGAGACCAAGGAGACCTTTGAAGAGAAGGAACAGGATCTGTATGCAATGCTTCGTGATTCTGACGGAAAAGATGAGATTGTGATCTATATTTCTGCCATAAAAGCGATGAAGAGACTGCCGAGTAACCACAATATCCGCGTCAATGACGAGATTGTCAACAATTTAACTAACTTTTTGGGCAAAAATAATGTAAAAGTTGTAGAAAAGAGCATTGAAAAGAAAGCATAAACAGATTAAAATAAGAGAGATTAGGAAAAGCGGGCGGTTATACGCTCTTCGCTGATAAATGGGATTTTATTTTAGGAGGGAACTTATCAATGGCAAAAGAGATTAACACAATTGGTGTACTTACCAGCGGTGGCGATGCTCCAGGAATGAACGCTGCAATCCGTGCAGTTGTACGTGAAGCAATCGCAAAGGGAAAAAAGGTCAAGGGTATCCAGAGAGGTTATGCTGGTCTTCTTCAGGAAGAGATTGCAGACATGGAAGGAAAAGATGTGTCTGATATCATCCAGCGCGGTGGTACAATTTTACAGACTGCACGTTGTAAGGAGTTTACAACTGCTGAGGGACAGCAGAAGGGTGCTGAGATCTGTAAGAAGCACGGTATCGACGGTATCATCGTAATCGGTGGTGACGGTTCTTTCAAGGGTGCTCAGAAGTTAGCAGGACTTGGAATTAATACAGTTGGTATTCCTGGAACCATCGACCTTGACATTGCATGTACAGAGTACACAATTGGATTCGATACAGCAGTTAACACTGCAATGGAAGCCATTGATAAGGTACGTGATACATCTACTTCCCATGAGAGATGTAGTATCATCGAGGTAATGGGACGTGGAGCAGGATATATCGCATTATGGTGCGGTATCGCAAATGGTGCTGAGGATATCTTATTGCCAGAGCGTTATGATTATGATGAGCAGAAGATCGTTAATCATATCATTGAGAATCGTAAGCGTGGAAAGAAGCATCACATCATTGTAAATGCAGAGGGTATCGGACATTCTGCAAGTATGGCTAAGCGTATTGAAGCAGCTACTGGTGTTGAGACCCGTGCTACTATTTTAGGACATATGCAGCGTGGTGGAAATCCAACCTGTAAGGATCGTGTATACGCATCTACTATGGGTGCTATGGCTGTTGACCTTCTCTGCGAGGGTAAGAGCAATCGTGTCGTTGGATATCGCCATGGCGATTTCGTAGACTTCGACATTGATGAGGCACTTGCTATGGAGAAGAACATTCCAGAGTATCAGTTCCAGATCAGCAGAAATCTGTCTATATAATTAATAGCAGACATAAGCGAGTGAATTATAAGACTCCACGGATTTTATCGATTCGTGGAGTTTTGTTATCAAATAGGAAAATTCTATTCGATAATAAGTACTTAGTTTGATTTCGGTAGGAGTAGGTAGCAGATGATTACAAGTAGCAGTAACCAGCAGATGAAGAATATTACCATGCTGATGAAGAAGGCAAAAGCCCGTAGGGAGCAGGGAATCTTTGTGGTCGAAGGCAAGAAGATGTGCAAGGAAGCACCATCAGATTTGTTGGTAAAGGTATACGTCTCAGAAAGCTTTTTGACAGAACCGGATGCCATGGAGATATTGGCAGGTAAGGATTATGAGGTAGTGGCTGACTCTGTGTTCAAAAGTATTTCTGATACCCAGACACCACAGGGAATTCTGTGTCTGGTGAAGATTCCCCAATATGAGCTTTGCGATGTACTTCGTGGGGAAGATACCCACCTACTTGTATTAGAGAGCATACAAGATCCGGGTAACCTTGGTACCATGCTTCGTACTGGTGAAGGTGCAGGAATCACTGGAGTTATCATGAATCAGACTACGGTGGATCTGTTTAATCCCAAGACGATCCGCTCTACCATGGGAAGCATATATCGGATGCCGTATTATGTCACTTCCGATTTAGGAGATACGATTACAGCGTTGCGGGAGCAATATGGTGTGAATGTATATGCAGCCCACTTAAAGGGAACGATGCAGTATGATGAACCTTCTTACTGTAAGGGAACCGCTTTTTTGATTGGCAACGAGGGGAATGGACTTTCTGATGAGATAGCGGGACTTGCAGACACTTATATCCGTATTCCGATGGAGGGGGAAGTAGAATCATTAAATGCTGCTGTATCAGCGGCACTTCTTATGTATGAGACGAACCGTCAGCGACGGAATCAGTAACAAGGAGAGGGATAGGATGCGAATCTGGTTTAAGATGATACAGGATAACCATCTGTTAAAGGATACAACGATTACGGATGAATCAGCGGAGACAAGAACCCATAAGATATTTAATGCCTTAGATGAAGTATGCTACGAGTTCGATCTGGGAAAGCCGATCTGGCTGGAATCTAATGTGGCTGAGTTCAAGCGTCATGCCAAGACACGCTTTACGCAGGATAGCTTTATCGAGAGTATCGAGTTTGATTTTCTGGAGATGCAGGTCATCGAGGAAGACTGATACGGGGTTATTTATTGTCGAATCCGGCAAAAAAGTTATAAAAAAAGAATGAAATGTTGTAAATGTTTCCCCATAACATAGGAAAATGTGCTATACTGATATTACATAGAGACATGATGTAGATTAGTAGTATGATTTCTGTGTATGGGGATTTTATTTTGGAGGAAGCATATGGATAAGTCAGTCACCTTGGGGGATTTTACAATTGGTGAGGGTGTTGATAGTTGGAACACGATTATCTTTTTATACAATTCAGCATTGAAGGAAGTTAGGACGAAGGTCGAGATACTTAACGATGAGTTTCAACAGGTGCATCGATATAACCCGATCGAGTATATCAAGTCAAGAATCAAGGCACCAGAGAGTATTGTGAAGAAGTTGAAGCGTTATGGATATGATTCATCTATCGATAATATGGTGAATTATATCAATGACATTGCAGGTATTCGTATTGTCTGTTCTTTTACATCGGATATTTATAGATTAGCGGAGATGATCGGTAAGCAGAACGATCTGACTGTCATTTCTGTGAAGGACTATATTAAGCATCCGAAGGATAGTGGATATAAGAGCTATCATATGCTTGTGACAGTACCTATTTTCTTATCAGACCGTACTATCGATACGAAGGTAGAGATACAGATTCGTACGATGGCGATGGACTTCTGGGCAAGCTTAGAGCACAAGATTTATTATAAGTTCGAGGGTAATGCTCCGGATTATATCAGTAGGGACTTAAGAGAGTGTTCCGGTATTGTGTCCATGCTGGATGCGAAGATGCTCCAGTTGAATGAGGCGATATTGGAGGCTAAGGCAGCGCAGGAGGAAGAGACTTAGTGCAGTACAATTATGATTTTGAGATAGCTTCGCTACTTATCATGATGATCATTTTGTTGCATTTTATATTCATTCGTCAGTTTCCAGTGGATAAGACGAAGGTCTTTGGAATGCTTCTTTTGTCATGCACAGCCGAGTGCTTTGTTAATATTTTATCATGCATTGGATTAGCAAACGCCGATCTCGTTCCACAGATTGTGAACGAGATTTTGGCGTTTGCTTTTTTCTTGTTGGAGGGGCTGTCCTCCTACTTGCTGTTCCGTTATTTTCTGGTGATCTGTGAATTCAAGGGAAGGGCAAGGAAGCTTGTGGGAGTACTTGGTGCAGTGTCATTTGGGATATTTCTTGTAGGTCTGATATTGACGCCAGTGATTGGATTTTTTTATTATTTTGTGGATGGTGTATATTATCAGGGATTTGGAACAGGTTTTGGATATGTTTATATCGTTTATTATTTCGTGCTGAATATGGCTCTGGTGGTGCGCAGATACAGAGTAGTAAGCTTTCGGACGAAGATTATCATCAGCATGTATACCACAGTGGCAATTGGCATGATCGTACTGCAATATCAGGTGCGTGGAGTATTGTTGACCAGTGTGGGAAATGCTGTGGTACTTCTGATGCTATATCTGGAGATGCAGAATCCAAGTGAGATGTTAGATCCGGTGACGAAGGTGGGCAATGAGAGGGCTTTCCTGTCACAGATGAAGAACATACTTAGTCACAGGAGCAGGATGACGCTGATTACGATTCATCTGCGTCAGTTCCATCATATCCATGGCGTGCTTGGAATTGATAACAGTGAACTATTATTACAGGATATCGGAACTTATCTCTATCGGTTATGTGGCAAGTTCCATGTGTTCCGTACCTCCACAGATACCTTTACCGTGCTGGCGGAGACATCGGAACAGGCGGATATCATTAGAGGGTCGATTGAGGAGAGGTTTTCTCAGGACTGGGTGATCTTGCAGAATCATATCATGCTGGACATGGATATGGTAGTGCAGCATTATCCAGAGGATTTTCAGACAATACCGGAATATCTGGGTATGCGTCAGTTCCTGCTAGAACAGGCGACAGAGTCTGGTAATGAGGCTGTGATAGAGTCGAATACAGCACTTATGGAGCAGTATCGCCGCAGAAGTAAGGTGGAGATGGCGCTAGTTCGAGCAATCCGTGAGAAGTCCTTTGAGATATACTATCAGCCGATCTATTCCTTGGAGGAAAAGTGTATCGTGTCTCTGGAAGCATTGGTGCGGTTACAGGATGAGGAGCTAGGATTTATACCGCCGGATGAGTTTGTCTCACTGGCTGAACGCGATGGAAATATCATACATATCGGGGAACAGACGCTAGAGGAGTGTTGCAAGTTCTTGTCAAAGCATGTACTCTCCAATGAGTCCCTTGGAATTCGGACGATACAGATCAACGTATCTATGGTACAATGTTTGAGGCAGAATTTGTCTGAGATCATCATACCAGTGTTAGAGCGGTATCATATCCCACCATCCATGATTACGTTGGAATTGACGGAACGCATCGCAATCAGTGCACCGGAACGATTAAAGAAGCATATGAAAGAGTTGGGAGAGTTGGGTATCAACTTTGCCATGGATGATTACGGAAGTGGTAACTCTAACTGTTCTTACCTTATACAGTTCCCGTTTAAGGAGGTCAAGATCGACAAGGAGATCGTCACGGCATACTTTAATAATGAGACAGCTAAGGTAGTGCTGGAGAATGAGATAAAGACCATGCATGAGCTTGGCATTCCGCTGGTCGTAGAGGGAATTGAGACCAAGGAGCAGAGCGAGCAGATGGAGCGTCTGGGCGTGGAATATATTCAGGGATATTATTATGGCAAGCCACTGCCACAAAAGGAGTGCCTGCGCTATATTCGCAGGTTCAATAGTAATATGGAGGATTTGTTTTGAATATCATCAACGTAGAAAACATAACGAAATCATATACAGAGAGGAAGCTTTTTGATAAAGCTTCCTTTTATCTGCAGGAAGGTGAAAAGGTCGGAGTTATCGGTATTAACGGAACTGGTAAGTCTACCCTGTTAAAAATGATTGCTGGATTGGAGGAGCCGGAGGAAGGCACAGTTACCAAGGCGAATCATGTGGTGGTACGTTATTTACCACAAAATCCAGTCTTTGATCCTGAAATGTCAGTCATTGACAGTGTGCTTGCCCAATGTGTTCAGAATTTTGTTGGAAGCACGGCAGGGGATAGCAAGAATGACGGAAATCATGCAGGAATACCCATGGAAGAACACTGGGGATTGGAGAGCGATGCCAAGAGCATGATGACACGACTTGGAATCTTTGATTTTGAGCAGAAGACAGGGGAGCTTTCTGGTGGACAGAGAAAAAGGCTGGCACTGGTGGCAGCTCTTTTGATATCTTGCGACGTGCTGATATTGGACGAGCCGACCAACCATCTGGATTCTACCATGGCGGACTGGCTGGAGGATTATCTGAAGAAGTGGCGTGGGGCATTGGTGATGATTACCCATGACAGATATTTTCTGGACAGCGTATGTAATCGTATCGTGGAAGTGGACAAGGGCGAGATATATAGTTATGACACTAATTACTCCGGTTATCTGGAGCGAAAGGCGGAGCGTGAGGATAGTGCTGTGGCAAGTGAACGGAAGCGACAGTCCATTCTTAGAAAGGAATTGGAGTGGGTCAAGCGAGGAGCCAGAGCCAGAACGACGAAGCAGAAGGGCAGATTACAGCGCTATGAGGAGCTTAAGAATCAGAGCGCACCCCAGACCGATGGCAAGGTGGAGATGAGTTCGGTCTACGCAAGAATGGGAAGAACCACGGTGGAGCTGGAGCATATTTCGAAACGATATGAGGATAAGGTTCTGATTGATGACTTCTCTTACATCTTTTTAAAGGGAGACCGGGTCGGATTTGTGGGAGCCAATGGAAGCGGTAAGACCACGTTGATGAAGATGATTGCTGGCAGAGTGGAGCCAGACAGTGGTACAGTTACCATTGGACAGACTATCAAATTGGGATATTATTCTCAGGAAATCGAGACGGACAAGAATGCGGGTGTGGCGTATATGGACCCGGATGAGCGTGTCATTGACTATATTAAGAACACCGCAGAGTATGTGAGAACCACCGATGGGTTAGTATCTGCATCCAATATGTTGGAGCGTTTCCTGTTCCCGTCCTCACAGCAGTACAGTCCGATTGGAAAGCTGTCTGGTGGTGAGAAACGACGATTAAATCTATTGCGCGTGCTGATGGAAGCACCGAATGTATTGATCTTAGACGAGCCGACCAATGATCTGGACACCAGAACCTTGGCGATTCTGGAGGATTATCTTGATAACTATGAGGGTATTGTTATCGTGGTGTCCCATGATCGATATTTCCTCGACCGCATCGTGCGCCGTGTTTTTGCCTTTGAAGGGGATGGAAGTATCCGTCAATACGAGGGTGGATATACAGATTATGTTAACCGACTTGCGGAGGAGGGAAGAACACCGGGAGATTCTATGACAGGTGGCATGGCAGGTGGAACTAATTCCAGAAAGCAGAGCGCCGCGGGCAGCAGTGCTGGGGCGACAGCGGGTGAAACCACAGCAGATACGCAGGAAAAGCCAGATGCAATGTCCACATGGAAGAGCGAGAAGAAGCTGAAGTTCAGCTATAAAGAGCAGCGGGAATATGAGACCATCGAGGACGATATTGCCGCATTGGAGACAAAGCTAGAACAGCTAGATGCAGATATGGCAGCGAATGCCACGAACTCAGTTAAACTGGGAGAACTGATGCAGGAAAAGGAACAGACAGAGACAGAATTAGAAGAGAAGATGGAGCGTTGGGAGTATTTAGAAGAGCTGGCAGCGCGGATAGAGGCACAGGCACATTAATGTCTGTGCCTGTTTTTTCCAAGGGCGTTGAACCAGCTCTGTGGTAATGCGAATCCAAAGATAATGCCCAGCACGATAGCACCGGCGACCTTTATAGTATTGGCTCCTGCACTGAGGCATTCGGATGACTCGTTCATAATAAAGTAATAAGAGGTATAGTAGATTCCGGCTCCCGGAACCAGTGGGAAGATGCCGGAAATCAAGTAGACCGTCACTGGGTTTTTGCGCATGGCTGCAATCGTTCTTGATATGACAGTCAGGGCGATGGTGGCAATTAGATTGGCAATGGTGGTGCTGCTATTCAGTTCAAGGCAGATAAGATATACCAGCCAGCCGGTAGCTCCTGTCAGTCCACAAAATACCAGTTCCTTCTTAGGTGCACCAAAGAGTACTGCGAAGGAAAGTGTGGCAAAGGTACATAATATAAATTGTAGAATCATACCAGCAGGGCACCTCCTAACGCAACACGATATATGGTGATCACACCGCCAACGCCAACTGCGATACAAAAAGCAGTCAGTATGGCATCGATCATATGAATGGCACCGGAGAGATAATCCCCATTAAAGAAATCACGGATGGACGTGGTAAGGGCGATTCCCGGAACCAACGGCATGATGGCACCGATGATGACCTTGTCATAGTGAATCGGTGCTCCCAGTGCAACTATGATTAACGCTAGAAGTGTTACAAAGGCACTTCCTAAAATATTGGTGATGAACTTGGAATTCTTGTGACGCTTTAGTACATCCAAGAATAGCTGTAATAGCATTCCAACAAAAAATGCAAGTACACTATCTAACGGGGTACCGCCATACAGATAACCAAAACAGCCACAGCCCAGACCACAGAAAAAGATCCGGACACTTTGTCTGCTGTATGGAATGGACTTACATTCTTCCAGACGAACCCATGCATCCTGTAAGGAGCATTCCTGCGTGCAGATCTCTCTGGAAAGCTGATTCAATGCAGCGACACGGCCAAGATGGGTGGCTCCCAAGGGAACATGGCGGATCATACTGCAAGCATCCTCCTTGTCCTCGTTGGCACTGGCAAATATTCCATTTGATAAAACATACACATCATAATTTTCTATCTCATAGGCTTCGAGAATATGCATGACCGTATCCTCGACGCGATAGACCTCTGCGCCATTTCGAAGCAGAGCGTCACCGGTCTCAACGGCAAGTGCGAGGATTTCCTTTGTTACTGCCATCTGACAATCCAACCTTTCCGAACAAATCATTCTAACCCAAACGTAACATGTTTCTTTACAAAATGCAATCTGATACATAATATTTGTTGAAATAGAAATAATAATACCGAAAATGCCAGAAGAAAGAAAAACAGAAGGGAGATTCGGTATGAATTGTAAGAAATACAGAGCATGTCTGGTGGGTGTCATTGCGGTTGCATTGATCTGCGGCGTGCTTATCTATATGAAAATGGGAAAAACAAATGAGGTGCCTACGGATGGAACTCTCGTACAGAATGAAATGGTGAGCGAGGACGAGGATGAACTATGGGCGTAAAAAGTGAGACCTTGTACTTGAAGATCGATCAGAATGTGGTGGTGACAGATCGCCATGTAAAGCTGTCGGATATCGCCAAGATGGAATGTGCGGACCCTGCTATTGTGCGTCAACTGAAGCAGAAAAAGATCTACACCTTTGAAGATGCCATGAATGTCAAGAAACAGAAAAATCAAATGAAGGTATTTTCTATATTAAAGATCATTCAGTTGATTCATGAGGAATATCCTAATGTGGACGTGACTAACGAGGGGGAGAAGGATTTTATTATTGAATATGCTCCAAATCCCAAAAAGCCAAAGTGGATTGATGTTTCTAAGACAGTGGTGCTGTACATCATTATCTTTTTTGGAGCCGCCTTTGCCATCATGACCTTCAACAATGATGTGGGTGTCACGGAGGTGTTCAAAAAAATATATGAACAGGTCATGGGGACATCCGCAAGTGGAATCACAGAGCTTGAAATATGTTATAGCATCGGTCTGGCAATTGGAATCACGGTTTTCTTTAACCATGTGGGCAAGAAGAAAATTACCCCAGACCCAACTCCGATGCAGGTGGAGGTGCGCAAGTATGAGATGGATATCGACACAGCTTTTATCAAGAATGCGGAGAGAAAGGGACACAGCATAGATGTTAATTAGGCATGTTTTTATGGGATTTCTGGGACTTGCGGCGGGACTTACGGTGGCGGCAGGAACCTTTGCCTTTTTGATTGTCATAGGAGTCATTCCCCGGATGATTGGAAAGTGCAACCGGGCGGCGGAGACAATGCATTTTGAGAATGCGGTGATACTGGGAGGTATCTTTGGAAATGTGATATCGATATTTGACCAGATCAAGCTTCCTCTTGGACCAATCTTTTTATGTGTGTTTGGAACATCGGCAGGAATCTTTGTGGGCTGTATCGCGGTGGCATTGGCGGAAATATTGGATACATTTCCGATTACCTTTCGCCGGATGCATCTCAAAGAGGGATTGTCATGGGCGATGCTTTTTATGGCGTTGGGAAAATGTGCAGGTTCACTGTTTTACTTTTGGCGTGGCTTGACGGTTCCTTAGGGAGAGACTAAAATGGGAGAAGTACGATTATCTGTCTAGATCAGACAGAAGAGAGTTAGAAAAGAAAGCGAGGAAAATCCCATGGTCACATCCATTGCACGTCAGAGTGTTATTATAAAATGCAATACGCAAAAATCTGTACTTACAGGAAACTATGAGTTCTACTATGCAGCAGGGCTGGTATCAAAGGTGTCAGGTGTAGAAATATCTGATGAGATAAAGCCGGAGGAGCTATTTACATTGTTGACAGAGCAGATACCACAGCTTGCAGCAAAGGATGAAAAGGAAGAGTATCTTTTTCAGATGTTAACGGATTATCGACCTACGGAGGAGTATGACGAGCAGATGAAGGAACTCCTGTTATGGGGAAAAGAGGAAAAGTATCTGTGGACAGTGACGATTCCTTCTTGATGCTAATGTGTGGCAGTAAACTGCAAGCTGTATGAAGTTGCATACAGAGAGAGGCAAAGATGGACGAGAAGAAGCAACGGGAACAGCAAAAATATAATGATTATGTGAAGAAAGTAACTCCTACCCATAATTTGTGGTGGAACATGGCAAAGGCATTTGTGACAGGTGGAATCATCTGCTGCATCGGGCAGTTCATTCTAAATACAGCCAGTGGTTATGGTCTGGATCAAGAGACCGCTGGAAGTTGGTGCAGTCTGATATTGATTCTGTTGTCCGTGGTTCTCACTGGATTTAATATTTATCCTTCCATTGCGAACTGGGGCGGTGCCGGTGCACTGGTTCCCATCACGGGATTTGCCAATGGTGTGGCGGCTCCGGCGATCGAGTACCAGAAGGAGGGACAGGTCTTTGGAATTGGATGCAAGATATTTACCATTGCAGGACCAGTCATACTGTATGGAATTTTTAGTAGCTGGGTCGTGGGGCTGATCTATTGGATTGGCAAATTATGGGGGTGGTTCTGATGGAAAATAACAGAGATATGCCAATGGGGCTGGCGTTCCAGCTATCCATGAATGAGAAGGCGATGGAGCATTTCTCAAATATGACGGATGGGGAAAAGCAGCAGGTGTTAGTGGCGGCAAGAAATGTGACTTCAAAGGAACAGATGCGCGGAATTGTGTCTGACTTGGCGAGGTTAAGGTAGTGATGAAAATAGGATAATTATAAAAACGCAACTGGCATCGTCAGCTGCGTTTTTTAATTCTTCATAGGAAAGACCTTGTTGCATTAACAAGATAAGCTAGTTTTCTTTTATGAGTTCAAGCATTTGCTTTATATTCTTTTTGCCAAAAGAAACTTTGCTGTCATTTATAATGATGCAAGGGACACTCATGACATTGTACTGCTCTTTTAATACCTGAAAATGCTTTAGATCGTAGGCCTCGGCAGTCACATTGGAATTTAAAGCGGCAATATGCTGCGCGGAGAGAACCGTTTCAGGACACATGGTGCAGGAGAGCGATACAAGTATCTTAATATCTACCGGAGTATGAATGGCTTTGATTTCATCCGTTAAGGCGGCATCCAATGGTTGCCCCGGACCGGAGACATTGTATATGCCAAGAATAAAGGATGTAAATTCATGTCCGCCGGGAACACCGTGAAAGGCAAGTCCGGTTTTTGTGCCATCTGCAAGGCAGATTCTGACATAAGGTGTTGTAGCACGCTCAGTTACCACAGATAATTTGTCCGTTAAGCCCGCAAGTGAAGTGATATAGTCCTCCAATTCCGCAGAAAGAGGGCTGCCGTCCAGATAAAGCTTCAATACCACCGAGGCTGCCATTCGTTCAAAAATATTTTCTAACTGCGCCTGCATATCAGGGGTGAAGTAACTGGAGGAACGCCGCTCGGTTTCTGCTGTATCAGAAACGTTTTGGGTGGTCGACGCTGCCAAAGCAGCTGACATATTTGCACTATGCTTGATGACCGGGCAAATTGGAAGAAGTCCCGTGGAACGCTGCATTGCGGCAACATATTTTTCGAGTTCTGTGGCTGCAAGAGCACCGTCTCCTACCGCAGTGACAATCTGACGCAACGGTTTGGTACATACATCCCCTGCCGCGTATAGTCCAGGTACATTGGTTTTCTGGTTACAGTCAGTGACGATATTTCCCTGTTCATTTAACTGCACAAGCCCCTTGACGAGGGTGTTCGCAGGCTCATATCCCGCGAAGACGAATACGCCAAAAAAGTCATCTTTGGCGGAGCGATATTCCGTGATTTGGTTGGTGGAAGTGTTCTTATAGCGGATATAATTCGGGACATTGTCTCCTGAGA
The DNA here is from genome assembly GCA_964491235.1 of uncultured Roseburia sp. Lineage (GTDB taxonomy): Bacteria > Bacillota > Clostridia > Lachnospirales > Lachnospiraceae > Roseburia. Next base: position 152,754 of record CAZBFN010000002.1, on the reverse strand, counting down.
CTTCTTCCACAACGGTGTTAGTCAGCACGGTTATTTTTTCATGATTTTTAGCCTGCTCTGCAACAGAGGTGGCGCAGGAAAAGTCGTTATCCTTGATCAGAATAGTGACATGTGTTGCAAATTTGGTGAGGAAAACACTTTCTTCGGCTGCGGCAAAACCGCCGCCAACCACGAAGATCTCTTTTCCTGTGAAGAATTCGCCATCGCAGGTCGCACAGTATGCAACGCCGTGTCCTTTGAATTCTTTTTCACCTTTGAATCCCACCATGCGCGGCTGGGAGCCTGTGGCAAGTAATATGCCGAGACAGTAGAGCGTGTCATCCTCAAGGTATACTGTTTTGACATCGCCATCCATAACAAGCTTTGTTACCTTGGCTAAAAGAAATTCTGCACCAAAACCTTCTGCCTGATCCTTCATCGCCTTTGTCAGCTCTGTACCGCTGGTTTTCCGAATGCCGGGATAATTAACGACCTCGGATGTGATGGTGATATTGCCGCCAAAGGTTTCTTGTTCGATTACCAGCACACGATATCTGGCACGTGCAAGATATATGGCGGCGGTAAGTCCCGCAGGACCACCGCCGACCACAATAACGTCATACAATTTATCTGTGCTGAAATTTTCTGGGGTGCCCATTACAGCTGCCCCGCAAGATCTAAACTAGGTTTTAGGGTTTCTTCGTCCGGCTTCCATTTGGCAGGGCATACTTGGTCGCCATGCTCATACACAAATTGGCATGCCTGTACTTTTCGTAGAAGTTCATCCGCATTCCGCCCTACATGTCCAGGGGAAATTTCGTAACTTGCGATTTTTCCCTCTGGATTGATGATAAAAGTGCCGCGTTCTGCCATGCCGCTTGCCTCGATGAGGACGTCAAAGTCCCTCGATAAAGCGTGATTCGGGTCGGCGAGCATAGGATAATTAATTTTTCCAATGCTCTCAGAAGTCTCGTGCCATGCCTTGTGCACATAATGTGTGCTTGTGGATATGGAATAGATTTCACAGCCAATAGCCGCAAAGGTGTCATAGTTGTCGGCTAGATCTTCCAGCTCCGTCGGGCATAAGGAAGAAAAATCTGCCGGATAGAAGAAAAAGACACTCCATTTTCCTAAGACATCTGCTTTGGTGATTGTTTTAAATGAACCTTCATGATACGCCTGTACAGAAAAATCGGATATTTCTTTATTAATAATAGACATAAAGTGCTGCTCCTTTCTACTTAATAAAGGTAGATTAAAAAATTACTTCAGCATAGCCTGAATGAACCAGATGTTTTTCGAATAGTTTGCAAGATGGTCATCAAGGATGACTGCGAGTGTATAGAGGGACTCTTCATCGGCGAGTCTGCGAAGCTTTAACGCATTTGCGCGTAAGGTTTCCAAGTCTGCAAGAACAATCTGTAAGGTGTCCTCTACGGAGATCTCCTTGCTTTCAAGTTCTGCTATGGATGCTGCATCGAGATAGTCCTTCATGCTTGCCAAAGGAAATTCGCCATTCATTTTTAAAAATTCGGCGAGTTCATCTAATACATCAGCAGTAGCATCATATAGGGACTCCAGATATTCATGGACAGCTTTGAACTGCTTGCCGGTCACGTTCCAATGAAGGTTGTGGAGCTTGATATAAGATACACCTACGTTAGCGAGATACTGATTTACACTGTTGTCTAATGTTTTTGTCATAATAAATCCTCCTGACTTATTTGGTTAAGATTTGAGTATGTAGCCATGACTAAATTCACGTGTGTATCTTTTGTAGAATCATTACAAAAAGTATCATGGATTTGTGGAAAAAGAACGAAAAGAACGAAAAAAAGGTCGATTAATCCTGTGGGATTTTAAGAGAAAATGTAGAAAAATAAAAAATTAATGCTAAACATTAAAAAGTTATTGACAATCGTGTTTTTCTGCCATATAATACATTTAACGATAAACATTAAATATTTAATGAAAACCTAATTAAATTATTTTAAGAAAGTTGAGGAAAATGTTATGAAGGAAAATGCGATTTCAAAAATCAACAAAATGGGAGAAGTTGGAGGTATCATCACTCTGGTTGCTAAAATCTTTGTGATCTTAGGTTTAGTACTTTGTCTGGCGACAACAATCGGGTTTGCAGTATTACCGGAGGAGTTCATGCAGATAACAGTATCTGGTAAAGCAAAGATAGATATGGATGTGACATCCATGGGTATTCCTGCTGATGAAGAGATAGAAACTTTTGTCATGGATCAGGAGGCACTGGAAGAGGCTGGTGCATCTAGCTCTTTTGATATGAATGGTGCTGAGTATTATGTAGAGAGTATGACCGTTACAGAGGAAGGTTTTCAGGTCGAGACCGCCGCAGATGATTTTACCTTAAGTCTGCACAGCTTGGTATGGTTAATGCTTACTGCTACCGTAGATCTTGTTTTAACTTTGATTACTTTATATTTTGTGGGCGCACTTTGCAAAGCATTCCGTTACTGTGCATCACCTTTTGAGGAGACTGTGACAAAGAAAATGCAGAATCTTGCGATTGCACTGATTCCATGGGCATTCTTCTCCTCTATTACTGAGATGGTAGCTCAGGGCTGCTTTACTGGAAAGATGGAGCTGAGCGTAGGTCTTGATCTGAACATGGTATTGATCATTGTCCTGATTTTTGCTCTGGTATATATTTTCAAATATGGAGCAGTTCTTCAGAGAGAATCAGACGAGACATTATAAATAGACTGTGAGAGGTGGTAGAATATGGGAAAAATTATATTACGTTTGGACCGCGTGATGGCGGATCGAAAGATGAGTCTAAATGAACTGTCAGACAAGGTTGGAGTATCGAATGTAAATCTTTCCAAAATAAAGACAGGTAAGATCAGTGCGATACGATTTTCGACCTTAGAAGCAATTTGTGATGTGCTTGAGTGTCAGCCGGGAGATATTCTGGAATACGATAGAGAGGCTGAATAGAAAAAAGTGCCAGCTAAGCTGGCACTTTTATTAGTTTGTTGTAAAGTTGTCAAAATATCCCTGAATCAGGATGACTGGTGTTCCCTTATCGCCAGAACCTGAGGTAAGGTCACATAAGGAACCGATTAAGTCTGTGAGCTGTCTAGGTGTGGTTCCCTGAGAAGCCATGTTGCCAACTAAGTTGTCCTGCTTGGACTTGATACTGTTGGAGATTGCTTCCTTAAGCTCGGCACCACTTAAATTTGCGAAGTCATTATCTGCAAGATACTTTAACTTCAACTCGTTTGGTGTACCGATGAGACCATCTGTAAAGGCTGGGGATACAACTGGATCAGCTAACTCCCAGATCTTACCCTGTGGGTCCTTGAATGCACCGTCACCGTATACCATGACCTCTACGTGCTTTCCAGTCTTCTCTAAGATAGCAGCCTGAATATCTAATACAAGATCCTTGCACTCATTAGGGAATAACTTGATCTTGTCCTCGGTGGACTTGTTAGAACCAAGTAGACCATACTTTGTATTGTAGCCACTTCCATTTACTGGAGCATTTAAGATGTCATCTAATCCACATACGACCTTAGCGCCGGCCTGCTTTAAGATGCGCTTGGTACGTACTCTGGTGTGGATATCACAGTTGATGACGCAGTCTGTATAATCGAGGATAGTCTTTGCCTGATTTGCAAATACGATCTCGACCTCTGCACCTGCATCCTTGATGATGCTTGCGTAATAGTCTACATAGTCAACGCCTGTGAACTCATGCTTGTTCTCGCCAAATAACTCACGATATTTCTCTAAAGATAAGACATCAGAATAAGGGTTGATGCCTGCTTCGTCGAGCTGGTCATAGGTCAACAATGCGTTACCTACCTCATCACTTGGGTAGCTTAACATAAGTACGACCTTCTTACATCCCATGGCAATGCCCTTTAAGTTGATGGCAAAGCGGTTACGGGACAGGATTGGGAAGATGACACCTACGGTCTCTCCACCTAACTTAGCCTTTACATCGGCGGCGATATCCTCAACAGAAGCGTAATTGCCCTGTGCACGTGCAACGATGGACTCTGTCAATGCAATAACGTCACGGTCTCTAAGTTCAAATCCCTCGCTTGCAGCAGCTTCTAATACACTTTCCACTGCGATATCAACAAGATTGTCTCCTTCACGGATGATTGGACAACGAATACCTCTTGAAACGGTACCGACTCTTCTTTCCATTTGATTACCTCTTTCCTCTTAGTGTGTATATACATATTTATATTAAAGGAAGAATGCGGGAATGTAAAGATATGGAAAAAGAGAAGTGCCATTTCATTCTTTTGGAGCAAGGAATTTGATAGAAAAATGTCCGCTCATTTGGTACAATATTTTATAGATAGACAGATTTTGCTAGGAGAAGAGTAAAGTGTCTGGATGCAATTACGACAGAGTAAGTAATAGGGGAGATTTGCATGTATCACGTTGCAATTGTAGAGGATGAGGCAGAGTTTGCCACACAGTTACAGGATTTTCTAAAACAATATCAAAAAGAAAATGATGTGCCGATAAAGGTATCCGTATTTTGTGATGGGGCGGAGATACTTAAGGATTATCAGCCCTTATATGACATTATCTTACTGGATATCGAGATGCCAGAGGTCAATGGAATGGATGCGGCGGAGCAGATTCGGAAGATGGATTCGAATGTGGTGTTGATGTTCATTACCAACATGGCGACCTATGCTATCAGAGGGTATGAGGTGGGAGCACTGGACTTTGTGATGAAGCCGATTAATTACTACACCTTTTCCATGAAGTTCACCAGAGCGATAAAGCGGGCAAAGCAGAAGGAGCAGCAGCAGATTCTGATCGGACTTTCCGATGGTGTCAAGAAGTTCGGAATTCATCAGATCTATTATGTGGAGGTACAGAATCGTATGCTCCATTATCATACGGATGAGGGAGAGTATGTGATGCGGGGCACTATGTCTAGTGTGGAGCAGATGCTTGCGCCGTATCCCTTTGTCAAATGCAACCATTGGTATATCGTGAACCTGATGCATGTCTCAGAGGTGCGCAATAATATTGCGATCGTGGGAGGACATGAGCTTGAGATCAGCAGACGTAACCGCACTGCATTCTTAAAAGCATTGACAGAATATGTGGGAGGTGCGCCGTGATAGAGCAGATGTATGATTGGTGTTTTGGCATTGCTCTGTGGAACTGTGGTATCGTATATGCCCATACGAGAGAGCAGAGGGAGTATTTTGGCAGGAGAACTCTTTTGTGTGGCATTGTATATCTGGTGCTTGGAGCAGTTGTAAATCTGTTGCCACTAAGTGGATGGATGGGAATTCGGTTATTGTATCGGATCTTAGGATTTCTGGTGTTGATTGCATTCCACTATATTTGCTGGGATACCTCATGGTCCATTGCTATTTATGATTCTATCTGGGCGTTCATGTCATGGCAGCTATTGTACGAGCTGTGGACAGGAATCCGGGCTGTGGGAGATGGATTTTTTGCAGAGGATGCATATCGGAATCTGGTGGGAAGTATCATCGTATTTGCTCTTGGGCATATTATTATGGCATATACCATTGCCAGGTGGATGCCGGAGGGTGGCGCTAAGAAGATCGGACCTAGGCAGTTGATATCTGCACTGTTGATGTTTGCCACCTTTGAGATCATCGGGCTTAGTCCGGAAAATCTGGAATTAGATCCCCGTGAGGGTGAGTGGCAGGTGCTTTATCTGTCCCAGATTATGCTTGCGTTTATCTTGTATCTGCAAAATGAACTTTTTAAGAAAAGTGTCATGCGTCAGGAACTGGCGGTGATGAACCTGCTTTGGAAAAAGGAGCAGGAACAGTATGAGCTGGCAAAGGAAAACATTGCGCTGATTAATCAGAAGTGTCATGATTTAAAGCATCAGATCCGGGCAATCCGCAATGCCAGCAAGGAAGATATGGAGCAATATCTTGCAGAGATGGAGGATTCGATTCATATTTATGAGGCGATCGTAAAGACGGGAAATGAAGTACTAGATACCATTCTCACAGAAAAGAGTCTGTATTGCAAGGACAGGGGAATTGTGGTGTCCTGCGTGGCGGATGGCAGCCAGATGGATTTTATCAATACGGTGGATCTCTATGCGATTCTGGGAAATGCATTGGACAATGCCATCGAGGCGGTGGAGAAGTTCAAGCATCAGGAGAAGCGACAGATCGATGTGCTCATTTACAGACAGCAGAATTTTCTGGTCATGAACATTGTGAATCCGATCAAGGGAAATCTGACCTATGAGGAGGAGCTTCCGGTCAGCACCAAGGGAGACGATCGTTTTCATGGATTTGGTCTGCGAAGCATGCGCTATCTGGTCAAGAAGTATGATGGTTATTTGACGGTCAGCGAGGAGGATGGTTGCTTTTCTCTTAAAATATTGATACCGATACCAGCCCCAAAGGCATAAGTATTTGTCAAAATGATGTCCACTTAGGTGATTTTTATGACCACTTATGTATAAACTATTGAAAAAAGTCATAGAACTTTGTAGATTTTTAGTATAAATTCTACAAAGTTCTTTTTGATTCACAGAAGCTTTATTTTTAGAGAGGAGGACAGGGCAGTATGAGAAAGACAGAGAGACTGATGGAAGACTGGATGTTCACCAATCAGTCAGGGAAAAGGCGCCCGGTGGATCTGCCTCACACATGGAATGCGGTGGATGGACAGGATGGTGGTAATGATTATTACCGCGGAACCTGTGTCTATGAAAAGACGGTAAAGAAGCCACAGTTTGGTGAAAATGAGCGGGTGTATCTGCAATTCCATGGAGTGAATGCCAGTGCCCGGATCATTTTTAATGATAAGGAAATGTGTACCCATGACAATGGATATTCTACCTTCCGGGTGGATGTCACCGATCTGTTACAGGAGGAAAATACACTGCGGGTAGAGGTCGACAATAGTGTCAATGACAGAGTGTATCCACAGAAAGCAGATTTTACATTTTATGGTGGTATTTATCGGGATGTAGAGTATTTGATCGTACCAAAGGAGCATTTTGACCTGGATTATTATGGAGGATCGGGTATCAAGGTCACCACAGAGGTGGAGGGAAAGACAGGAATCGTTAAAGTCACAGCTTACACCAATGTGGAGTGCAAGGATGGGACGGAGGTTTTATTTAGACTGCTGGATGCCGATGGCAATGTGGTAACAGAGGCGAAGGGCGAGACGACAAAGCCACAAAGATGTGATACGGAAGGCGGACAGACTGCGGAAGATATCTGTGAGGTTGTTTTAAAAGTGCCAGAAGCACATCTCTGGAAGGGAGTCAAAGATCCATATCTGTATACATTAGAGGCGTTTCTGAATAAGAACGGCGAGGCGGTGGATGAGATTACATGCAACTGTGGTATCCGTACCTTTTCGGTCGATCCAGACAAGGGATTTTTCTTAAATGGAGAGTCCTATCCGTTGCGGGGCGTATCCAGACATCAGGACTGGAAGGGCATCGGAAATGCTATCTCCTATGAGCAGATGGAACAGGATATGGAGCTGATTCGGGAGGTCGGCGCCAATACGATTCGACTGGCGCATTATCAGCACAATCAATATTTTTATGATTTATGTGATAAATATGGAATGGTGGTGTGGGCAGAGATTCCATACATTTCAGCCCATATGCCACAGGGAAGAGCCAATACCTTTTTTCAGATGCGGGAGCTGATCGTACAGAATTACAATCACCCATGTATCGTTACTTGGGGACTTTCCAATGAGATTACAATTTCCGGCAAGCATCGGGCAGATATGCTGGATAATCACCATGAATTGCAGAAGTTCGTCAAGGAATTAGACCCGACCAGACCGACTACACTGGCATGTTATGCGATGTGTACGCCGTTCCATCCAGTGACAAAGATATCGGATATCGTGGCGTGGAACTTATATCTGGGCTGGTATGTACCGGGACTTTTCTTAAATGACTGGTTCATGAAGTTCTACCACTTCAAGTATCCGAAGCGGTGCCTTGGATATTCTGAGTATGGAGCAGAGGGAATGCCTAATCTTCACAGTGCAAAGCCAAAGCGTGGCGATCACACGGAGGAGTATCAGGCAAAGTACCATGAGTATATGCTGGAGTGCTTTAAGCGACATCCGTTCCTGTGGTCCACCTACGTGTGGAACATGTTCGATTTCGCGGCGGATGCCAGAAATCAGGGCGGTGAGCCGGGCATGAACCATAAGGGATTGATTACCTTTGATCGTAGAATCAAGAAGGACAGCTTCTATATTTATAAGGCATGGTGGAGTGACGAACCTTTCGTACACCTCTGTGGAAAGCGGTATGAGTACCGCAGCGAGAAGGTGTCAAATGTGACGGTATACTCCAATCAGATGGAGGTATCACTTTATAACAATGGTAAGCTGGTGGAGACGAAGCGCGGTGAACACGCATTCCACTTCAAGGTGACCTTGGAGGCGGAGAACCATCTGGAAGTAAGAGCAGGTGAGCTTACCGATGCAGCGGTGGTCTACAAGACCGACAAGCCAAGACCAGAGTATAAGGTGAAAAAGGGGAAGAGCCAAAACTGGGTATAACAGCGAGGCTGCCGTGTTATACCCGTAATTAAGATATTTAATAAGGGAGGCAATTATGGACGAGAAGAAAAAAGAATTTAAAGAACGTAAGAAAGCCTACAATAAGGCAAGAAGAAAAGCAATCAGACCATGGAAGGGACTGAACATCTTGAGTGCAGTGGTTGCAATCATCATGATTCCAGCAACGATTCTCTTATCGATGTTCGATAACACGGTTGCAGCATTCGTTGGTGGAACCTTCTGGACTTTAGAAAATGCAGATGAGCATGCACAGTATTTCCAGTCTGATTTTAATTCAGCAGAGGAAATGATAGAATATGGTCTCGCATTGTGTGAGACAGTGGAAGCAGAGGGAGCTGCACTTCTTATGAATGAGAATAATGCACTTCCGTTAGACGAAGGTGCTAAAGTTAGCTGCTTCTCCGGCTCCTCTGTAAACATCGTTTATGGTGGTACAGGTTCTGGTAATATCGATGCGTCCACAGCAAATACACTAAAGGATGCATTAGAGAATTCTGGAATGGAAGTAAATGCTACTCTTTGGGATTTCTACAATACAGAGGAAGCAAAGCAGTATGCAAGATTTGATGGAGATTACACAAGCAACGCAAGAGTTGGCGAGATTCCATGGGATGTGTATCCAGAGGACGTATTAAGCTCTGTTGCGAATTATGGTGATGCAGCAATCGTGGTATTCTCCCGCGTTGGTGGTGAGGGTGCTGACCTTGAATTCCAGGAGACGAACTACCTTGCATTGGATGAAAATGAGAGAGCGATGTTAGCAAATCTGGCAGAATTAAAAGAGGCTGGAACGATTAAGAAAATCGTCGTATTGATCAACTCTGCCAATACATTACAGGTGGATTTCTTAAAGGATAACGAGTACAGCGTAGATGCATGTCTTTGGATCGGTGATGTAGGTATCTCTGGTATCAACGCAGTGGCAGACATTTTAGTTGGCAATGTCAATCCATCCGGTAGCCTTGTTGATACATATTGCTATGACAACTATTCTTCTCCAGCAATGGCGAACTTCATTCCTACCCAGTACGAGGGCTATGCAGAGGGAATCATTCCTGAAAATGCATCATCTTACATGATCTATCAGGAAGGTATCTATGTAGGATACAAGTATTATGAGACACGTTACGAAGACTATGTTATGGGAACAGGAAATGCAGGTTCCTATGCATATGGGGATGATGTAGCGTTCCCATTCGGATATGGTTTAAGCTACACAGATTTTGAGTACAGCGATATGGCTGTAAATTACAATGAGTCCACAGATCAGTTTGAGGTGACCGTAACTGTGACCAATACAGGTGATACCTATTCTGGAAAAGAGACTGTACAGGTATATTCCCAGTCTCCATACACAGCATACGATATCGAGAATGGTGTGGAAAAGGCTTCCGTAGCACTTTGTGGATTTGCAAAGACAGATATCTTAGCACCGGGTGCTTCTGAGACTGTTACTGTATATGTAGACAAGAGAGACTTAGCTTCCTATGATGCATATGGAGCAGGAACTTACATCTTAGATGATGGAGATTATTATCTGACCGTAGCAACAGATGCACACAATGCAGTAAATAACACATTGGCTGCAAAGGGTTACACGGTAGAGAATACAGATGGACGTATGGATGTTGACGGAAATGCAGAGCTTTCATATATGTGGAATAATGAGGCATTTGATGCAACCACTTACGCAACATCCTTAAATGGAACAGAGATTACGAACCAGCTTTCTGAGGCAGATATCAATCTGTACTCTGGAAACGGTGGACAGAATGTTACATATCTGACAAGAAATGATTGGGCAGGTACTTTCCCGACTCAGATCACACAGCTTGCATTAAACGATCAGTTGATTGCTGACCTTCAGGATGTTCAGTATGATCCTGCAGACTATGAGTCAGTCATGATGCCAGCTTTGGGACAGGATCATGGAATGAAGCTTGTGGACATGGTAGGACTTGATTATGACGATCCTGCTTGGGATGCATTATTAGATCAGTTGACCTTCGATGAGATGGTAAGCTTGATCGGTGATTCCTTCCACTGGACCATGCCAGTAAAGTCTGTTGAGGCTCCTGGTACACGAGAAGAAAATGGACCACAGGGTCTGACCGCATCACTGCTTGGCTCTGATGCAACACAGTTAGAGGCAACAGCATTTACATCTGAGGACGTTATGGCAGCGACCTTTAACGTAGATCTGGCAGCTGAAGTTGGTAAGGTAATTGGAAATAACTGTTTAGAGGCAGACATTGCATGTCTGTATGGACCAGGTAACAATATTCATAGAACACCTTACGGTGGACGTAACTTCGAGTATTACAGTGAGGATGGTTATCTTTCTGGAAAGATCAGCCAGTATGAAGTGGCAGAAATTCAGGCTAAGGGCGTTGACGTTGTAATGAAGCACTTTGCATTGAACGACTGTGAGCAGGATCGTATCGGTCTTGGTGTATGGCTTGGCGAGCAGGCAGCTCGTGAGATCTACTTAAAGGCATTCCAGGCTCCATTTGAGTACGGTGATGCGAACGGTGTCATGATGGCATATACCCGTTGGGGATGTACATGGTCCGGCGGTAACAAGGGACTGGTTACAGGTATCTTAAGAGGTGAGTGGGGCAGCAATGGTAAGAGCATTACAGATAACGTGCTGACCACTTATGTAAATGGTGTAGATGGAGTTCTTGCAGGAACATCCTACTTTGATGCAATGATGCCATATGTTGTAAATCAGTTGCCAGATTACGAGGACGATCCAGTTGTTGTAACAGCAATGAGAGAAGCTTGTCACCACAATCTATATGCACTGGCTAATTCCTGTGGTATGAATGGTGTGGGTGCCAATACCACCATTAAGGTAACTGAGCCAGTAGTAGTGACACAGACCATGATTATTGCATGTGGATTCTCCTTCCTGTTCTGCTTATCACTGGTAATGATGATCATTAAGAAGCGCAAGTTCAAGAAGAGTGAAATTTATATCAGTTTTCAGGAATACAAAAAAGAGTACAAAAGCAGCAGTAAATAGTTGAAACAGCAAGCGTGAGAGCCTTTGGCTCTCGCGTTTGTATAGAGAAAGGCAAAAAATGAGTGAAGAGAAGAAAACAGCATCCGTAAACCGGGCAAAATTATATCAACTTGTATTGTTTCCGATGAATAATGGGGCAACGAATGTTTATTATATCTTGACGATGAACTTTATTGCCTATTATGCAAATGGTGTCTTAGGATTGCTCCTTATGTTTGCTACCACTATGGTCACGGTGATGCGTTTGTTCGACGCAGTGACAGACCCGATCATCGGAGCGTTAATTGACCGTACTTCCACCAAGTTTGGTAAGTTCCGTCCATATATGGTACTGGGAAATGTGATTATGATCGTATCCTCCCTGCTACTGTATTTTGGAACCAGAATCATATCCCCAGATATGGAGTGGCTTCGTTATGTATGTTTTGTGCTGTTCTATGCACTATATGTCATCGGATACACTTTCCAGACAGCGTGTACCCGTTCTGGTCAGACCTGTCTGACCAACGACCCGAAGCAGCGTCCATTGTTTACTGTGTTTAATACAGTGGCAAGCTTGATCGGTATGGGACTGGTACAGTTCTTAGCGCCAATCTTAAGTGAAAAAGTTGGTGGCTATAACAGTGCAGCATTTTTTGATATTATGATACCTCTTGCAATCGTGGTATCTGCGGTACTGACATTGCTGGCAGTGGTCGGTATCTGGGAGAAGGATCGACCAGAATTCTTCGGTGTGGGCAACCAGCAGGAAAAGGTAAAGGTAAAGGAATATATTGCTATTTTAAAGGCGAACAAGGAATTGCAGCGTCTTATGGTCGCAGGTGCAGGTTGTAAGCTGGCATTTTCTATTGCGACAAATATGACTGTGCTCTGTATGCTTTATGGAGCTATGATGGGCAACTATAACGGTTTGTATCTGCCAATGATGATTGTGGGCTATGTATTTTCGGTTCCATTTTTCTTGTTGACGGTGCGTACTTCACAGAAGCATGGACAGAAGGCATCTCTGGTGCGCTATACCACTTTGGCACTTATCATGTATGTAGGAGTTCTGGTGTTACTGTTACTGTGGAAGCAGGGCAATCCGGCATTGAACTTGAGTTTGTCCGGCATTAACATTTATTCGATATTATTTATTGTTTGCTTTGGTATCGGATATGGCGCATATTATGCCACCGCAGATATGCCGATTCCGATGGTGGCAGACTGTTCCGATTATGAGACCTATCGCTCTGGACGCTATATTCCGGGAATTATGGGAACTCTGTTTTCACTGGTAGATAAGTTGGTAAGCTCTCTTGGTTCTACTATCGTTGGAGCAGCAGTGGCGATGATTGGTATTCAGACATTGCCAGATGGCAACACACCATATGCGGATGGCATGCATGGCGTGGTCGTGATCCTGTTCTGTGTCGTTCCGATGTTGGCGTGGATCGCAACCTTGATTGCCATGAAGGGTTATAGCTTGACGGGAGAGAGAATGAAGGAGATTCAGGCTGTCAATGCAGTCCGTAAGGACGGAATCAGCAAGGGAATGAGCTTGGAAGAAGCGATGAATAAATGGCAGAAGTTAGAAGATGTACCGGAAGAATTTAGGTAGCAGATACTGACATATTATGGATAAATTTTTTTGTGCAGTTTGACAGTATACATACCTTGCTTTTCATGTATAATATAAGTAAGAGGACGGATGTTCTCTGTAGAGACGCAGACTCGTTAAAATGCTTTCGCTGATGAAGTGTGAGCCGTGATGGAAGGCGGTGAGCATGGAGGCTCCCAAAGGTGTGACAATTTACCATAATCCATCTAGCTGAAAGGTGAAAGAAAGTTGTCAAAGAGAAGAAATACCAAAACCTTGCAATATTTTTGCAAGGTTTTTGTCGTCTTAGGAGTGTTAGTTATGGAAAAAATACAAGAGTGTGCTATTAACTTTCAAAAATTAATAGATACAACTTCATATGTATTTCATCTTGCTAAGCGAAAGGTAACGGTAGTAACGCTTGATTTTGCAGAGAAGGATTTTTTGCATGCTTCTGGACTCCATTATTTAACAGATTTATCTATTCCTAAAAACAAAAAGAACACAATTAATTGGATTTTGAATAAAGATAATCCGATTACAGATGAGTTCTTAGAACAGAGTGAATTTTACAAAGGTCGGGATGGTGATGAGAAAGATGTTGAGAGGCGAATATCTGAATTAAGATTTCTTGAGGACTATTTAGATGAAAATAATATTATTCGTATTTATTCACCTAAAGATGGTCCTAAAAACAATTCCATTATAAAATGTGATTACATAATAGAAAGCCAATTAAAAGGATCTCATACTATAGTATATATATTTATTAAGCATAGAGCAGGGGACGATTCTCCTTGTTGTATTGTTTCTTTTGGAGTAAAAAAGAATATTTCGTATGGCGGCATAAATATATACTGGATGCTTAAGGACAAAATAGTTAATGGAATAAGGACAACTATCTTTCAGAATCCTAAGTATACAAATGAACAGAAATTAAAAAATGAATCACAAAACCAAGAAGGTTGAGAGATTTTTCATTAGAATAAATGCAGAAAAGGTGTTACAAAATGTCAATTACAAAGCAATTTACGAAGTATGTTACACAAAATATTTTTGGAATGTTGGGAATCTCCTGCTATATTATCGCGGATACCTTCTTTATCTCGAAGGCAGCAGGGGCAGATGGAATCACTGTGCTGAATCTGGTGCTTCCGATTTATAGTATTATCTTTGCCATAGGATCGATGATCGGTGTGGGTTCTGCCACAAGATTTGCGATTCTAAGAGCACAGAAGGATAAGTCATCGGAATATTATTTTTCAAATGCCATCTGCTGGGTGTGGATGATTGCAGTTCCTTTTGTGTTGGCGGGAATTTTTATTCCGGGTAAGATCATTGCCATGATGGGCGGTGATGTAGGAATTGTGGCGTTGGGAACGGGATACACCCGTATTTTCCTGTTGTTTACCCCATTTTTCATGATGAACTATGTCATCAGCGCCTTTGTGCGCAATGATAATGCACCGTCCCTTGCTATGCTGGGAACATTGGCAGGAAGCCTCTCTAATATCCTGTTTGATTATATATTTATGTTTCCACTGGGGATGGGATTGGAGGGAGCAGCCCTTGCGACTGCGGCTTCTCCGATCATTAGTATTCTGATCTGTGGAACACATTTTTTAGGAAAGAAGAATACGATTCGATTTCAGATGGCAATACCGTCTGGAAAGAAGCTGTGGCAGTCTTGCCAGCTTGGGGTGTCTGCCTTTGTGGGAGAGATATCATCTGGTGTTACCACGGCGGTATTTAATTTTCTGATATTGGCATTGGTGGGAAATGTAGGTGTTGCTGCCTATGGTGTCATTGCTAACTTTGCACTGGTGGCAGTGGCAGTATTCAATGGTATCTCTCAGGGAGCCCAGCCGTTGGTCAGCACCTATTACGGAGAAGGTGACCATAAGGCAGTTTCTAAGATATTAAGGCTTGGCAGTGGAACGGCAATTGTGTTGGCTGGATTGATTGTCGCCGGCGTATATGGTTTTACGGAGGAATTGATTTCGATTTTTAATAGTGAGAACTCGGTGGAACTGGCAGAGTATGCCTATACCGGAATGAGATGCTATTTTATTGGATTTTTGTTTGCTGGATTTAATATTGTGGGAAGTGGTTTCTTAAGTGCAACGGAGCAGGCGAAGGAAGCATTTTTGACATCATTTCTGAGAGGGTTTGCAGGAATTCTTGCATTTTCGATTCTTTTATCCTCGATTTTGGGATTAAATGGTGTCTGGCTGTCCTTCCCTGCATCAGAACTTGCAACTTTCGTGGTGATGCTTCTAATACTGATTCGAGGATCTGTGGGCAAGAAGCAGGTGGCAAAAGTTGCCTAGAAAAAGCCTAGGTGCTTCAAGGCGAGGCTGATGCCATCTTCACTGGCGTTGGCGGTCACATGGGATACGATGTCAAAGAGTGAAGCTGGTGAGGCATTGCCCATGGCAACACTATTTGGCAGGTAGGTCAGCATCGGCAGATCATTGTTACTGTCGCCGAAGGCATAGGCGTCCTTTTTGTCGATGTCGTAATAATCTAGTACATACTGTATACCTGTGGCTTTGGAGTAGCCATGTGGCACAAATTCTCGAAAGGTGCCGCCACGGTTGATACACTCAAAGGAAGGGTCACTGACTTCCCGAAAGGCGGCTAGCTGTTCTGGACGCTCGTACCAGATCACGAACTTGTCACAGAAAAAGTTAGGATTTTCTAAGTCTTCCGGCATGTCGTAGTAGCGAGATGCAAAGGATTCGTATTGCCGGATGGCATCTGGGTGGCGTAGTGGCTTGCTTAAGTCAAATGCCACCTCTTTTCTGGATTCAAATAAGATATCAATATCTAATTCCCTAGCTTTCTTTAATAGTTTTAATGTAGTCTCGTGGGTCTGGGCTACGTGCAGGATCTCCTTGCCGTCGCAGTAGAGGTTCGTACCGCATCCACAGACATAACCGTCAAATCCAACATCGCGGAATCTTTTCTCCACATTTTGAAAACAGCGTCCGGTGTTGATGAACATCAGGTGGCCATTGGCTCTTGCCGACCGAATGGCAGCGATGGCACTGTCTGGAATCACGCCATCTATTTCAGAGGTAAGAGTACCGTCTATATCAAAAAAAGCAATTTTTCTCATATTAAAATCCCTTTCTAAAACATAACGTTCATAGTCATAATTTCCTAGATAGAAACGAATGTATTGTAAAGCTTTTTTGAAGGCTTGTCAAAAAAATTGTCCACACTTATTTTACGGTTTCATCACATAAACGTCACATTGCAATCAATTAATCTTTAGATTCGGGTGTTACACTGCATTCGAATGCTATGGAAAGGCTATGAAATGGCGCAGATTGGAAGGAGTGCAGCAGGTATCGCAGATAAGATGCGCAGAAATGAGGAATGACATGAAATGGAATCGTAAATATGCTGGTATTGTCGCAGGTGTTGTGGCAGTGGCATTGGTAGGAAGCGGCGTGGGATATCAGGTCATCACAGGGACGACGGCAGAAGACCAGACGGATAAGCCGCAGGAAAATACAATGGGCGAAGCAGGTGATGAAAATACATTAGTGGAGGAAGGAACCACACAGATACAGACAGAAAGTCAGGAGCCTGCCTTTACCGTAAATGCGGTAACCATGACGGTGGAGGAGGTATATGTGGAATCTGGAACTACCGTGGAAGAGGGCGATGCCCTATTTAAAATTACAGAGGAAAGCATGGCAGATGCGCTTGCCTATTATGAGGAAGCCGTGGAAGAGGCGGAGGAGACGTTGCAGACCGCAGAGCTTGAATTCCAGAGTGGTGTCCTAGAGGCAGAATATGAGTTGCAGAGTGCACAGCTTACCGCAGAAAATGCCCAGAGCAATTATGATGCATCTGCAAGCAATCTTTTGATTCAGGTGGAAGAGAAAAAGCAAGAGTATGAGGATACGGTAGAGCAGATTCTAGATTATCAGAATGCCATCAATGGTGGTACTTATTATCTTCAGGCAGGAATTGATGAGAAACAGACAGCGATTACAATAGCTGAGGCGGCGGTGACAGAGGCACAGAATCAGTTAGCGGCAGCCCAGAGTACATACGATACCGCCCAGAGTACCATTGCGACAGATATGGAGAGCTTAAGAACCCAGATTGCAGCAAATGTTTCCTATGAGGAGTTACAGGTGTTAGCAGATCAGGTGGCGGCGGATTATACTGCTGTGCAGACTGCGACCAGCGGATTATCTCAGGCACAAGTGGCAGCGGATACCGCCCAGAGTACCTTGGAAAAGGCAAACCAGAGCTTAGAGAGCGCTGTTAAGGAATATAACAATAATGTAGAGACGGCAACAGAACGCATTACTGAACTTTCAGAGCGAGTAGAGGATCTGCAGGAAGCCTATGAGCAGGCGGAAAGAGACGCAACAACGGCGATGACTGAAGTGCAGAAGACCTATGATGATGCAGTTTTGGCTGGAAAATATGCGGGAACGGAATACGAGAGTGCCCTTGCAGAATTAGAGAGTACAGTGGAGAGTGCACAGGATGCGCTGGATGATCTGAAGGAAGAACAGGAAGCACTGTTGGCAATGGAGGACGGCGTGGTATGTGCGGATCGGTCAGGAACGCTGGCGTCCGTAAGCTACGAGGCAGAAGATGTGTTACAAAAGGGTGTGGCATTTGCAATCTATTATGTCACAGATACGATCTATATTTCTGTGGAAGTACCGCAGGAGGACATTGCAAAGCTTACAGTAGGGGATGAAGTAAGTGTTTCCATTACAGGAAATAGAGGTGGTGCAATCACTGGTGAGATATCTTCCATCGCCACATCTGCTACCACAGGTGGCAGCATTTCAAATGTGACCTATGCAGTAATAATCTCAATAGACAATACAGAAGGCACACTTAGTTCAGGGTCTTCGGCAACAGTTACCTTTGATTTGAGCGGAGAGGAAGAATAACAGGAGGAACATAGAAATGAAAAAAAGTAAGATATATCTACTCTCAGGAATTGGAGCAGTGGTAGTACTTGTAGCCGGTGTGTCAGTGTGGGCATATCAGTCCAACGGCGAGAGTGAGGGTGAGACCGTATATAAAGAGGTGACGGTGGAAAAGGGAAATCTGACCGTAGGTGTGACAGAAAGTGGCAGTGTTACCATCGGCACTTTGGATCAGGAACTGGCATTAGAGAGTACCACAAGTACAACGGCAAGTGGCCAGACGGGAACGGCAGGAATGCAGACTGGAACCTCTGGAAGTACTAGCAGTTCTAGTACATCAGAATCCTTGGAAGTGGAAGAAATATATGTGTCAGTAGGTCAGACCGTGGCAGAGGGCGACCCGCTGTTAAAGATTTCCGCAGAGAGTGCGGCAGAGTACAGAGAAGCTCTTGAGGAGGCGGTACAGGAAGCATCTACTGCCGTCAGTGAGGCGAACTTAAATGCAGAAAAACAGAAGCTGGAGGCAAATTATTCTTATAGCTTAAGTGTGGCAGAGGGGTCTGTGCCAGAGGCAAATTATCTTGCCACTATCGAAAATCTGCAGGAGGCAGTGGATGAAGCCCAGCAGGCAGTAGATGAGTCTGCATCCCTGATTAATTATTTTCAGGAGCAGATCAATGCAGGTGTGGATCTAAGTGCATCCTTGGCGGAGGAGCAGGAGAATTATAATGAGCTGTGTACCAAGTTACAGTCTGCCAAGAATAACTATACGACCAAATCCATTGAGGCGGAGGAGACTTATCAGAGGGCGATTTTATCCTCTAATAATGCAAACAGTCAGTATAGTGTAGACGTATCAGGTGCGGATAATGATATCGAAGATGCCCAGGATACCTTAAGTGATGCCAAGGAGGCATTGGAAGAATTTGATGCCTGTGTAGGTGAGGACGGAGTCATTTATGCAGAGTATGCTGGAACAATTATGGAATTAGGATATGAGGCTGGAGATGTGCTTTCTTCAGATACCAGTATTGCTTCCTTTGCAGATACGGATTCTGTGACTATGACCGTGTCTGTGTCCGAGGAGGATATTACCCAGATTGCCGTCGGGGATGAGGTCAATATCGAATTGACTGCCTATGAGGATCAGATATTTACAGGGGAAGTTCTTGGAATGGACACTTCTACCTCCAGTGGTTCTTCCACAGTATCTTACGAGGTAACAGTTGCTTTTACTGGGGATGTGACCGGAATCTACATGGATATGACCGGAAATGTGACATTTATCCAGAAGCAGGTGGAGGATGTGCTGTATGTATCCAATAAGGCAATTATCAACGAGGGAACGGCATCCTATGTAAAAGTAAAAGATAGTGACGGTACGATTCGCAAGGTTCAGGTGGAAACTGGATTTTCTGATGGTGTAAATGTAGAGATTACCAGTGGTGTTTCTGAGGGCGAGACCGTTCTGATAGAAAGTCAGGTGAGGGCAGAATGAAACCAAAGGAGTTACTTCGACTGGTATGGATCAATATAACACAGAATAAATTCAAGGTAGTTATGACTTCCATCGGAATTATCGTAGGTGCAGCCACCATTGTGATGGTAATTGCGATTGGCCGCGGTGGTCAGGCGGATGTGGCAGACCAGTTCAAGAATCTGAATGCAGGAGCTATTGATATTTCCTACGATGGAGGCAATATGAATGAGAGAATGGGAGGCTCGGATTCGGAAGGCTCGGATTCGGGAATGACTATGATGGCACCGGGCAGTGGTTCTTCTGGTGGAGGCTTCGGCGGTGGTGCTGCACCGGGCGGTGGCTCATCTTCTGGTGGTGACAGTGGTTTTTCTGGTGGGCCGAGTGGCGAATCTGGCGGTATGCCAGAGGGGATGCCAAGTGGAGGCGAGATGCCGGATATGGGAAATATGCCGGATATGAGTAGCTTCTTTGGCGGAAGTGATATGGAAGATCGTATGAATCAGGAAAATATCACGCTGACAGAGGATGACGTGGACGATATCGAGACCTTTGCAACGGGAATCTCAGATGCCACCATTTCTTATAGTACAAGAGCCAGTGTAGACGGTGGTGAGTTGGAGAAAGCAGGTACCTATACCATTGCCGGTGTTAAGTCGGAATATGAATCCATCAGCAATTTAGAGCTTGCAGTAGGTGAATTTATCACGGACACAGACGATGAGAATAAGGAAAAGGTCTGTGTGCTGGGTGCTAGTATTGCGGAAGAGATGTTTGGAAGTGCCATTGAAGCATATGGAAGTGTGATTTACATTGATGACAGAATGTATGTGGTGGATGGCGTGTTGGCATCCATGGGAACAGTGGCATCAGGAATCAGCCCAGACGATTCGATCTTTATTCCATATGAGACGGGAATTAAATATATTGTTGGAACGACTGTAAATCCGACGATTACTGTGTTGGCAGCAGATGTGAATAATGTGGATGGCGTAATTGAAGAGGTGACAGAGGTGCTGGCACTCAGCTATCCAAATGCAGAGTTCAACTTTGAGGACGCGGGAAGTAAGATGGAGGCGGCAGAGGCTTCCAACGAGATTCTTACCATGCTGCTCATTGCAATGGCTATCATCGTATTTGTCGTGGGTGGTATCGGAATCATGAACGTATTGTTCGTATCCGTGAAGGAGAGAACCAATGAGATCGGTATCCTAAAGGCGATTGGATGCTCTCAGAAGAATATTTTGTTTGAATTCTTGGCGGAGGCTGCGGCAATCAGCTTGATTGGTGGAGTACTTGGAGATCTTGCCAGTCTGGCAGTCGCACCAATTGTGCAGTATTTGGGCGTGCGGGTGGAATTGTCTGCAAGTGCATTTATAATTGCCCTGATATTTGCGGTGGTGACTGGAACAATTTTTGGTTTCTATCCGGCATATAAAGCATCCAAGTTGGTGCCAGTTGAGGCGCTCAGTGCGGAATAGGGAAAGGCAGGTAGCGGATGAATAAGAAAAAAATAGTGGCGGTCGTGGCAGTCGTTATTGCGTTAGTGTTGCTGGGAGCTGCCATTGCCTTGGCATATACTAATGTGAACAAGGAAGAGTCTCTAGGCGAAAATCAGTGTTATGTTTATGCTTATATTACTGGGATAGAAGGCAACGAGGTCACATATACAGAGTTGGATGAATCTGTGGTCACTGCTTATTTGGAACAGCAGGCAGAAGAAAGTGATGATGTATCTGACAGAGACTCTGGAGCGGATGCAGATGAAGAGGCACAAAGCGGTGGTGAAATGGCAGAAGGAATGGAAATGCCGAGTGATGGTGAGATGCCGAGTGGTATGCCAAGTGATGGCGAGATGCCAAGTGGAGGCGAGATGCCGAGTGGTATGCCAAGTGGCGAGTTGCCAGAGGGAATGGAAATGCCAAGTGACGGAATGCCAAGTGGTGCATCAAGCGGAGATGCTTCAGGCAGCGATATGTCAGATTCGACAGAGCTGCCAGAGGGAATGGAGATGCCGAGTGGAGGCGAACTGCCAGAAGGAATGGAGATGCCAAGCGGTATGCCAGACAGTGACACTTCGGGAGCGTCTGGCGAGAGTGGCAGAGGCTCCATGGGAAGTGGCGAGACAGTTACTACATTAATTCCAGTGGGAGTTACGGTACATACCACTTCTGACGCCAAGACTACATTTCAACGTCTTGTCTCTGGCGACATGATAAAGATCTTAATGGAAACGAATGCAGATGGAGAGGAGGTCATAATCGAGATATGGATGCTATAATGGAAAATCAAGCAGTCATTACCATGCGAAATATCAATAAGTCCTATGAGATGGGAGGGCAGCCCCTTCATGTGTTAAAGGATGTTTCTCTCACAGTAAACCAAGGCGAATATCTTGCTATTTTAGGACCTTCTGGATCAGGAAAAAGTACGCTGATGAATATCATTGGCTGTATGGATGTTATGGACAGTGGAAGCTATCATTTGGATGGAGTGGAGATAGAGAACGCGAAGGAAAAGGATCTTGTGGATATCCGTAATCAGAAGGTGGGATTTATTTTTCAGAAATACCATCTGATCTCTACCTATAATGTACTCCAGAATATTGTCATGCCCCTTTTGATGCGTGGAATGAGCTTAAAAGAAGCGCAGGAAGCCAGCATGGATATCATAGAGATGTTGGGACTTAAGGAGCGAATTGCCCATAAGCCAAATGAGCTTTCTGGTGGACAGCAGCAGCGTGTGGCGATTGCACGGGCACTGGTAGGGCGTCCGACCATACTTTTGGCGGATGAGCCGACGGGAGCACTAGATGTGAACAGCGGAAAAGAGGTATTAAAGCTGTTCCAGAATCTGAACGATATGGGAAATACCATCGTTATGATTACCCACGACTTAAATGTGGCACAGCATGCAAAGCGGATGGTGCGAATCGTGGATGGAGAGATTTATGAGGATTAAATAAGAGAAGGCATTTTCGTCTGTTGCAGAAGGCAGGCGAGAATGCTTTTTTGTTGTAATTTAAATTGCTATATGTTATTCTGCTAATGTCGTAGAAAGTCTTAATGTCTATTGTCAAAGAAGTTTTCTGGCAGTTCGCCAACCAACATCAAGGAAAAATAGAATATGGAGGATGCATGGAGAAGGAAAATGTGCAAATTGTGAAAGATGCTGATGGGAGAAAATATGTAAAAATAAATGAAATTATTTTTAGGGGAAAGCAAAACATCGATTGGAATGCAGTAGAGGTATATTTGAAAAAGTATTTAGATAAATTGGTGAAGATTGCTGAAACTGGAGACGAAATACATATAAAAAGAGATTTTGTGGATGAATTCGCTAATGGTAGATACACACGAAAAATTTTGAAAGGGGGAAATGCGAAAGCAAAGGCAAATGCCAGCCAGGGTATTTTACAAATGGTTCAAATTGCAGGCGATAGGAGATATCAAGATAATCGTAAAAAGAAGCATAACAAAGATGCTAAACATGGTTGGTATTATTATCGGACAAGGTTTGCCATACCAATAATGCAAGAACAATTGGGAGAAGTTGTTTATTGTATCTATAATGCGGAACTGATTGTCCAACATTCTGGAGACGGAAAATTGTATTTATATGATATAAAGAACATAAAAAAGGAAACAGAGTAGACCGTTTTCGATATAGAATCAAACGGTAAGAAACCTGTTCCCTTTTGTTAGTTTATCATAAGAATGTTAAAATGGCAAAGATTTTTTACGGCTAGAGAGACTATTATCATGGAGAATAACATATTGTCGCTACAAAGCAGAAAAGTGTATAATAAAAAAAAACAGCAGACAAGGAGACATACCATGACGAATGAAGAAATTCGCACTTTTTTAGAGGAACATGCAGAGGAAAAGTATCGGGAATTCAATTCCAGTTTGATACCGGGAAATGATGCAATCTTAGGGGTACGGGCTCCTGTGATGCGTTCCTTGGCAAAACAGATCGCGAAGGAGGACTGGCGGAGTTATCTTGAGGGGGCAAGGGATGATTCCTATGAGGAGATTTGTATTCAAGGCTTTGTTATCGGCTACGCGAAGGCGGATATTGAAGAGATCCTTTCCTATGTAGCTGCATTTATTCCGAAGATTCATGACTGGTCAGTCAATGATGGCTTTTGCTCTACCTTCAAGATTGCCCAGAAGCACCGCGGGCGGGTGTGGGATTTCCTGATGCAGTACAAGGAGTCATCGGAGGAATTCGAGCAGCGTGTCGTGGCAGTCATGTTGATGAACCACTTTTTGGTGGAGGAATACATAGACGAAGTGTTAAAGGTCTGGGATGAGTTAAAGCATGAGGGATATTATTGCAAGATGGGTGTGGCATGGGGAATTGCCACTGCTTATGCCAAGTTTCCAGAGAAGACCCACGCATTTTTGCTGAATAATCATTTGGATGATTTTACTTATAACAAAGCGATACAGAAAATGATCGAGTCCTACCGTGTGTCGGCGGAGGATAAGGAGATGCTTCGAGGAATGAAACGAAAATAAAAAGAGTGTCACCGAATAAGATTTTTGTATGAGATTCTTATTTGGTGACACTCTTTATTTATATATTAAGACTCCGTAGGTTTTTTGACTTTGCGAACCATGGTCAGATCCAGTAATTTATTGACTGCCTTCTGCAACTCTGGGTGCTTGCGGTAGGATTCGATCAGCGCCCGCTCAGAAGCAGTGACATGAAAATAAGATTCATCCTCTTTGTAACCGAACACTGCTAGAATATCTGTAATATTGTACATTTCACAGAGAGTTAAAAGCATGTCCGCGCTAGGATTTGCCTGACCGCTTTCCCAACCATAAATGGTCTTGGGTGCGACTTCGATGGAACGTTCATGTAGCATCAATGAGACATCATTGACGGTCAAATGATTTCGTTTACGATATTCTTTTAATACTTTTGGAATATATTCGTTTCTCATGCCGTGTACCTCGCAAAAGTATCATATCTTACCTATTTTTGACCGTCAAATTATTCTGGCATAGCGAGAAAAATGGGATTGCATTTCCTTGACTACAAGAATAGAATATAATCAGAAAGAATGAAGGAGGAACGTGGGAATGGGAACCTCAAAAGTGACGGATTATATGATCGCATACATAGATAGAATGCAGATTTCAACTGTGAAGATTGCGGAAGAGCTTGGAATTTTGGAGGATAAGCTGCATCCGGGATACGAAGAACCACTGTGGGCGGAGGAGTTCCTAGAACTGTGTGTCTGGCTTGGAATACGACCGGAGGAGGTGGCTGCGGCAATCTGTGATAATAAGAAAAATAAGGATGAGTCCTAATAATAAATGAATAAGAAATTATCTGTCCATCCATACTAACAAAAAGATTATGACTGATGACAGAAATGGAGGTTATATATGGATGTGCAGATAGGGAAGCAGAGCCTGCAATTTGCAGAGGCGCCGTATATTATCAGTAGTGCCAGCATTGTGGGAAAGAAGGAAGGGGAAGGTCCTCTTGGAAACTCTTTTGATGTAGTGGGGGATGATGATAAGTTTGGACAGGATAGCTGGGAGGAAGCGGAGAGTACATTACAGAAGGAAGCTTTTCAGTTGGCAATCGGGAAGGCTGGACTGACGCAGCAGGACATACGTTATCTTTTTTCGGGGGATCTGCTGGGACAGGATATTGCCACATCCTTTGGATTGATGGATTATCAGGTGCCACTATTTGGACTTTATGGGGCATGCAGTACCTGCGGGGAGGCGTTGTCTCTTGGCGCGATGTGTGTGGCGGCGGGATATGCAGATTGTGTGGTGGCCATGACCTCAAGCCACTTTGCCAGTGCGGAGAAGCAGTTTCGTTTTCCCTTGGAGTATGCCAGTCAAAGACCCTTATCAGCTACCTGGACGGTCACTGGAAGTGGAGCCTATGTACTTGGCAAGAAGCGGAGCAAGGCGAGAATTACCGGTATCACCACTGGTAAGATCGTAGATTATGGCATCAAGGATTCTATGAATATGGGGGCGGCAATGGCTCCGGCTGCGGCAGATACGATCTGTCAACACCTTACAGACTTTGGGCGAAAGGTATCGGATTACGACCAGATCATTACGGGAGATCTGGGTGCGATAGGACAGGAAATCCTATGGGATCTGGCAAGGCAGAAGGGATATGATATCAGCAGTGTGCATGCTGATTGCGGTATTGAGATCTACGATAAGAAGAAGCAGGGAACAGGGGCTGGTGGTTCCGGCTGTGGATGCTCTGCGGTCACCCTCAGTGCCCATTTTATGAAAAAGGTGGAGGAAGCTAAGTGGAAGCGTATCTTATTTGTGCCGACGGGGGCGCTGTTGTCTACGGTATCCTTTAATGAGGGCATGACGGTGCCGGGGATTGCCCATGCAGTAGTGATTGAGCATGCAGACTGACGAGATTGTCGGGACGAAGGAACGAAGCTACGCTGTAAGAGAGAGGAGTAGGATATGGACTATATCAATGCATTCTGGGTCGGCGGATTAATCTGCGCACTGGTTCAGATACTGATGGAAAAGACGAAGATGCTGCCAGGGCGGATCATGGTGCTTTTGGTGTGCCTTGGTGTGCTACTTGGCGCATTGCAGATATACGAGCCTTTTGCGAAGTTTGCAGGGGCAGGGGCAAGTGTGCCGTTGCTAGGATTTGGTAATGTACTCTGGAAGGGCGTGAAGGAAGGGGTAGACCAAAATGGTTTTTTAGGTATCTTTATGGGAGGTTTTAAATCTAGTGCCGTGGGAATATCGGCAGCCCTTATATTTAGCTATCTGGCGAGTATTATTTTTCAACCGAAAATGAAGAAATAAGGAATTGATAAAAAAATCCACACGTAGTACAATCGAATCATAGAACATGGATGAGGGGGATGTGCCATGGATGAGAGAAAGTTGCGGGAAGCAGGCATTGACTATGATGCTGCATTGGCACGTTTTGTTGGAAAGCGTGAGATTTATGAGAAGTATTTGACTAAGTTTTTGGAGGATACCCATGTACAGGATGCATTGACTGCGTTAGAACAGAAGGATTATGGGGAAGTGTTGGAGCAGACACATGCACTGAAGGGGCTTGCAGGGACTCTTGGCATGACAGAGTTATTCGAGGTCAGCGCCGATATCGTAAGAGATTTGCGCAATGAGGTATCGGATGGGCTGGATGACAAGATATATGCCATGAAGGAAGTGCAGGAACGGCTTTGTGATGTCATACGGACAGCCTAGGACAGGTGAGAAGATAATTGAATAGGTGTTACAAGATAAAAGGGAATCGGCTCATCATGCCGATTCCCTTTTTGGTCAAATAGGAAATTCCTATTGTAATTCATCAAAATAATATGTAATTACTGAAGCGATTTAAAATACTCTGGATGCTTGTAGACTACATCTGTACTGGCGTTAAAGCCATCGTAAATATGATGGGAGATACTGTTGGCAAGGGCATCAAAATCCTTGCTCGCAATGTACTGCCAGATATCATTGTGGTCACCATAGAGACGAAGGAGATTATCTCGGTCCCCCAGATTCAAAAAAGTACGGAAACGCTCGTACTGTGAGTTGATGCTGTGAAGAAAGCTCATGACATTCTTCTTGCCTGCAATCTCATAGAGGGTATTGTGGAATTCGTTGTCGCTGATGATAAAGGATCTTGCCAGCGCATCAGAATCCATCTCTGTGTCCAGAAGCTCCCGCTGCTTTTGCAGGATCAGACGGATGCGGAACTCCTGAGACTTATCATAGCTGGAAGTCAGATCTCTAAATACTGCCTGTTCCAAGGTCTCTCTCATATATAAGATATCGGATATCATATTAAGATCAATCAAGGACACAAAGGTTCCGATATGCGGTCGGATTTCCAACAAGCCCTCGCTCTCAAGCATCTTGAATGCATCACGAACCGGAGTTCTTGACATCTCATACTTGGCTGCGGTGTCGATCTCGCTGATGGCAGATCCTGGCGGAAGCTCCAGATACAGGATTTGCTCCTTTAGTTTTTGATAGACGGCCTCGGAAGTGCCGGAGTGCTTCTTTGTATACATTTGAATAACCTCTTATTCTGGGCGTTTTAGGTAAATTGAGTCAAATTTCATCCAGCTTGTATACTTAATATAAAGCCATAAGCATAAAATTACAATCTATTTTTTGGAAAAATAAAAAAATACATATGTTACTGTTCAAAGAGCTGTCAGACACTTGCTGTCTGACAGTGAAAAACCATAAAACATACATATTCTTTGGATAGTAGGGGCAGACTTTTGAGAGAGAATCGAAAAAAAGAGAGTAAAATGATATGAAAAATCATGGAAATAATACCAAAATACAGCACTTGTATACAAGTAGAGAGAAAAAACAATGAATGGAAATAAGTGGAAGATGTTGTGCAAAATTGCCAAAAAGTGGATGGTAAGATGTGCAAAATATAAAAATGCCGAATAGAGATTGACGCTTGTATACAAGTATGATATAGTCAAATTACAGTATGAATGATAATCCGGTAGCGATATGGATACATTCATGTATGCAAGTGCGGAGAGCTGCACTGCGATCTTGGGAAGAGCAATACAATAAGGATAATGAGGCGCGGTTAGGTCTGACGCCGGAATGGAGGAGAAGAAGATGAAATTATCATTTCGCTGGTATGGAGAAGATGACAAGGTAACATTGGAGAACATTCGCCAGATTCCTGGTATGCATTCTATTGTAACTGCAGTGTACGATGTACCTGTGGGAGAGGTATGGAGTGAGGAGAGCATCGCCAGACAGAAGAAGCTGGTGGAGGATGCAGGACTTCATTATGAAGTGATCGAGAGTATTCCAGTGCATGAGGATATTAAGCTTGGAAAGCCAACTCGTGATAAATATATTGAGAACTATTGTGAGAATATCCGCCGTGTAGCTAAGGCTGGTATTAAGTGTATCTGTTATAATTTTATGCCTGTGTTTGACTGGACAAGAACTCAGTTAGATCATGTGCTTCCAGACGGATCTACTTCCTTAGTATATTATCAGGAGCAGGTCGATGCAGTGAACCCGCTTGAGAGCGATAGCGATCTGACACTTCCTGGTTGGGATTCTAGCTACACCAGAGAAGAGCTTAAGAATGTGGTGGCTGAGTATAACGCAATGGCAGAGGACGATCTGTGGAATAACTTACAGTACTTCTTGCAGAAGGTAATTCCAGTGGCTGCTGAGTGTGATGTAAATATGGCAATTCATGAGGATGATCCATGCTGGAGCATTTTCGGACTTCCAAGAATCATCACCTGCGAGGAGAATATTGATCGATTCCTTAAGCTTGTGGATGATCCACACAACGGTATTACATTATGTACCGGTTCTTTGGGATGCTCTAATAAGAACGATGTGGTTGCAATGGCTGCTAAGTATGCTGCAATGGGAAGAATCCATTTTGCACATCTTAGAAATGTTGCAGTACTTGACAATGGTTTTGAGGAGAGAGCACATCTTTCCTGCTGTGGATCACTGGATATGTATGAGATCGTAAAGGCACTTCATGACAATGGTTTTACCGGATATGTAAGACCTGACCATGGACGTATGATCTGGGGCGAGACAGGAAGACCTGGATACGGACTTTATGACCGTGCACTTGGAGCTACTTATATCAACGGTTTATTTGAGGCAGTTGAGAAGGCTTCCAAGAATTAGTTTTTTACAAAAGAACCCAATTTAAGCGTGGCGTCTTAGGGCTGGCGTCAGAGTTTTCATAGTTTAGGAGGAAGAAAGATGAAATTACCAATTCAGGTTGACTTGAAGGACAAGGTTGCAGTTATAACAGGAGCAGGTGGAGTGATCTGTTCAGTCATGGCAGAAGCACTTGCAGCATGTGGCGCAAAGGTCGCATTACTTGACTTAAATGAAGAAGCAGCACAGAAGAGTGCAGATGCTATCGTGGCAAATGGCTATGTGGCAAAGGGATACAAGTGTAACGTTCTTGATAAGGAAAGTATTCAGGCGGCAAGAGATGCTATCGCAGCAGACTTCGGAACCTGTGATATCCTTGTAAATGGAGCAGGTGGCAATAATCCTAAGGCAACCACGGATGATGAGTATTTCCTGCCAGAGGATATGGGTCAGATGAAGACATTCTTCGACTTAGATCCAGACGGAGTATCCTTTGTGTTCAGCTTGAATTATATGGGTACATTACTTCCTACTCAGATTTTTGCTAAGGACATGGTAAATAAAAAGGGTGCTAATATCATCAATATCGCATCCATGAATGCTTACACACCATTAACTAAGATTCCTGCATATTCAGGAGCAAAGGCTGCTATCGTTAACTTTACAGAGTGGTTAGCAGTACACTTCTCCAAGGTTGGTATCCGTTGTAACGCGATTGCACCAGGATTCCTTGCTACGGCACAGAACCAGAAGCTTCTCTTCAATGAGGACGGAACACCAACTGCAAGAACTGGTAAGATCTTAGCCGGAACACCAATGGAGCGCTTTGGGGAGCCAGAAGAGCTGGTGGGCGCATTATTGTTCCTGGCATCTTCTGAGGCAAGCGGTTTTGTAAGTGGAGCATGTATTCCAGTAGATGGAGCATTTGCAGCATATTCAGGGGTATAAGACAAACAGAATCTAGACATATAAAAGGAGAAGAGCATATGTTATATCCAATTTTAACACCGTCACGTTTTTTAAGTGACTTAAGTGGGGTATGGGAATTTAAATTAGATGACGGAAAAGGATTTGATGAGAAATGGTATGAGGCACCTCTTACTGAGGCGATGACTATGCCAGTGCCATCTTCCTATAATGATCTGAAGGAAGGCATTGATTTCAGAGATCATTATGGATGGGTATTCTATCAGAGAAATATTTCCGTTCCATCTCTTATTTTAAGCCAGCGTCTGATGCTTCGTTGTGCAGCAGTGACACACCACGCAAAGGTATATTTGAATGGTGAGTTGATCTGCGAGCACAAGGGCGGATTCCTTCCGTTTGAAGTGGAGATCACAGACAAGATGCAGCCGGGCGACAATCTGCTGACCATTGCGGTGGATAATGTGATTGACTACACCACACTTCCTGTTGGTGGAAAGGCAGATATGATGGGCGGCATGATGGGTGGTGCTATGGGCGCATCCGATGATGGTGAGAAGAAGCCACAGAACAATCCGAACTTTGACTTCTTTAATTATTGTGGTATCACACGTCCAGTGAAGTTATATACCACACCAAAGGATTATATTGCAGACATTACAGTCGTACCTGCTGTAAATGGTAAGGATGCAAAGCTTACCTATTCCGTTGAGACAGTTGGAACTGGCGATTGTAAGGTCGAGGTATTTGACAAGAAGGGCAACAAGGTAGCTGAGAACGCAGGTACAGAGGGCGTGCTTGAAATTAAGGATGTTATCCTGTGGCAGCCACTTGCAGCATATCTTTACGATATTAAGGTCACATTTGGAGAGGATGTATATACACTTCCTTACGGTGTTAGAACGGTTCGTGTAGATGGAACCAAGTTCCTCATTAACGAGAGACCATTCTACTTCAAAGGATATGGTAAGCATGAGGATACGTTCCCAGCGGGACGAGGTATCAATCTTCCAATGAACACCAAGGATATCTCACTGATGAAGTGGCAGGGAGCGAACAGCTTTAGAACCAGCCATTATCCATACAGTGAAGAGATGATGCGTCTCTGTGATGAGGAAGGTATTGTAGTAATTGATGAGACCACAGCAGTTGGTGTCAACTTACAGTTTGGCGGCGGAGCTAACTTTAACGGACAGAAGGTGGGAACATTTGATAAGGAACACGGTGTGCAGACACAGGAGCATCATAAGGATGTCATCCGAGATCTGATCGCAAGAGATAAGAACCATGCCTGTGTAGTGCTGTGGAGTATTGCCAATGAAGCGGATTCTGGAGCAGAGGGAGCTTATGATTACTTCAAGCCACTGTATGATCTGGCAAGAGAGTTAGATCCACAGAATCGTCCATGCACCATGGTATCTGTACAGATGGGACCAAAGGCTCCAGAAATTGACTGTACCAAGGATTTAAGCGATGTATTCTGTTTGAACCGTTACTATGGATGGTATTTCGGTGGGCCAGACCTTGTGGCACCAGAAAAAGCACTTCGTGCAGAACTTGACGGATGGGCAAAATATGGCAAGCCAGTCATCTTTACTGAGTACGGTGCAGATACGGTATCTGGATTCCATGATACCACACCAGTGATGTACACCGAGGAATATCAGGTAGATTACTATGAGATGAACAATCGCGTATTCGATGATTATGAGTGCGTGGTGGGTGAGCAGGCTTGGAATTTTGCAGATTTTGCTACCAGCCAGAGCTTATTGCGTATTCAGGGTAATAAGAAGGGAATCTTCACCAGAGACCGTAAGCCAAAGATGGTAGCCCACTATTTCAAGAATAGATGGCATGCAATTCCAGACTTCGATTACAAGAAGTAACTCAATTGATTCTTATTGCGGCAGGAGGGGTGCCTGCCGCTAAGAATAGATTTTTTTAATGTAGGAGGATTTTTATGGCAACAGAAAACAAAAGCGTAAGACCGTTTGGTTTTAGGGACAAATTAGGATACATGTTTGGAGACTTTGGTAATGACTTTACCTTTATTCTTTCTTCAAGCTTTTTGATGAAGTTCTATACCGACGTTATGGGTGTAGATGGAGCTATCGTGGGTGTTATCATGATGATTGCCCGTATTGTGGATGCTTTTACTGATGTAACGATGGGACGTATCTGTGATAGAAGCAAGACAACACCAGCAGGAAAGTTCAAGCCATGGATTCGCCGTATGTGCGGACCGGTTGCAATTGCTTCCTTTTTGATTTACCAGAGTTCCCTTGCAGATATGCCGATGACATTTAAGGTGGTATATTTGTTTGTTACATATATTTTGTGGGGATCTATTTTCTACACATCCATCAACATTCCATACGGATCTATGGCTTCCGCAGTTTCCGCAGAGCCAAGTGACCGTCAGTCCTTATCTACTTTCCGTACGATTGGTGGTACTCTGGCAGGTCTCTTCATCGGTGCAGGTGTGCCAATGGTAGCATATGACACAGTAGATGGCAATGCAGTGCTGAATGGCGACCGTTTCACCATAATCGCAGGTGTATGCTCCGTTCTTGCAGTAGGATGTTACCTTCTTTGCTATACCTTGACAACAGAGCGTGTAAAGGTAGAGCCAATAGCTGAGGAACAGAACAACAGCGTATTTGTAATGTTGAAGAATGCAGTAAAGAACCGTGCACTGATTTCTATTATTGTGGCTTCTATTGTAATGCTTTTAGCACAGTTGACCTTACAGGGCATGGCAAACTATGTATATCCAAACTACTATGGAAATACCACGGCACAGACATTATCTACCTTGCTTATGATGGGTTCTATGTTTATTGCAGCAGCATTGGCAAAGCCAATTGCCAACAAGATTGGTAAAGCAGAGATGAGTGTGATGGCAAGTGTATTGGCAACTGCTATCTGTGTGGTATTGTTCATTGTCCGTCCAGAAAATGTATGGGTATATGTTGCATTGAGTGGACTTTGCTGGTTCGGACTTGGTATGTTCCAGATGGTATGCTGGGCGTTGATTACAGACGTTATCGACTATTCTGAGCTTAAGAATGGTGTCCGTGAGGATGGTTCTGTATATGCACTGTATTCCTTCGCAAGAAAGCTTGGACAGGCTGCATCTTCTGGTCTTACCGGTGGATTATTATCTCTGATCGGCTATTCACAGGCAACCGCATTTGATATCGATGTTGTAAATGGTATTTTTAACATCAGTACTCTTGTTCCAGCAGTTGGATTTGCTCTGTTAGCATTAGTATTATGGTTCTGGTATCCACTTCATAAGAAGGAAGTAGATGCTAATGTTGCAGCATTAAAGAAGAAACGTGGCAACTAATAAATAATGATCATTAATAAAAAAGGCTGTGCACGATGTTGTGCACAGCCTTTTTCTGGGATAAAATTTAGGAAAGAATTCAAGTGGTGCCCATGACAGTAAGCTGTCATGGGCTTCACTTATTATAAGTATTTCTTGATTTCGGAAATTAATACGTCTGTGATGCGATTATTTCTGATTGAAGTGTACTGCAAATCCTGCGATTTCATCCTTTAAGTAAGCAACGGTGATGTCGCCCTTGTCATTGTACTTAAAGGAAGTCTCGTCAAATACGAAACCGCGTTTCTTGAGGTGATACATTGCACGATCCAGATAGTTGGTCTGGATGCAGATATGACCATTGGTACCACGGCCTGGAGTCTTCATCATCTCGATTAAAGAACCGACGAACATGGAGCTGTTGCCGACCTTAACATTTTCACCAAGAAGGGTAGAGAACTTAGCGGACTCAGCGGAAGCGACTTCTTCAGACTCGTTGTTGATACCTACGTGTAACAGCTTAAAGCCTAACATGGTAGCAACTGCCTCCTTAGTAAGGGCTGTGATGCCATCCCAATCCTTTGCAGCGACCATATCCTTGCTTACCATCCAGGAACCGCCGCAGGCGATGATCTTCTTGAAGTCGAGGTAGCTTGTCAGGTTCTTAGCGTTGATACCGCCGGTTGGCATGAACTTCATCTTAGTGTAAGGAGCTGCCATGGACTTGATCATGTTCAGTCCACCAGCTGCCTCAGCAGGGAAGAACTTAACAACGTCTAAACCTAACTCGATGGCAACTTCCACGTCACTTGGATTGGAGCATCCAGGTGTTACAGGGATTCCCTTGTCCACACAGTACT
This sequence comes from uncultured Roseburia sp., assembly GCA_964491235.1. Classification (GTDB taxonomy): domain Bacteria; phylum Bacillota; class Clostridia; order Lachnospirales; family Lachnospiraceae; genus Roseburia. The sequence continues at coordinate 118,421 of CAZBFN010000002.1, read as the reverse complement.
TAACGACCTTAGGATTAAGACCTGGGCTTACGATGAACTTCGCACCAGCATTCACTGCGCGGTCGACCTGTTCGGTAGTAAGAACAGTACCAGCACCTACTAACATCTCTGGGAACTGCTCAGCCATGATGCGGATGGATTCCTCGGCTGCGTCGGTACGGAAGGTGACCTCTGCACATGGAAGACCACCGTCACAGAGAGCTTTTGCTAAAGGTGCAGCATCTTCTACGTTGTCCAATGCGATGACAGGAACAATACCGATCTTGGAAATCTCTTCTAATACTTTGTTCATAATTCTTCTCCTTTATCTTATTAAAATAGTGACAACAGAATGAATAAAAATCTGTTGTAAGGTTCATAATAAAGTTTCATAATACGAAACGATGTTTCATGAAATGGTACAATATAATTATAACATTTGAAAAAGCCTTGTCAACCATATTCTTTTCCTTGCAGGATAATACGAATTGTGTTAGACTTTCTCTGACTTGATTTCAGGTGTGTCTGGTGCCGCCTATGCCAGTATGTGAAAATGCTTCACAGAAAGCCGCGGTATGGCAGACATGAAAAGGGAAACAGGTGTAAGTCCTGTACGATCTCGTCGCTGTGATAAGAGAGTGTCTTATAAGAACCACTGTTTTTAGTATGGCGAATATGATGCGTGAGCATACATAGAGCCAAGAAAATGGGAAGGGATAAGATGCGATGACCTTAGAGTCAGAAGACCTGCCTGAAGTTAGTACTAGAAGACCACGAGGAATTGGTCATGGTACACGGAAGATACGGATACCATGCCCTTTTTGCGTCGTACAGCAGAAAGGGCATTTTTTGGTCATTACATTGAGACAGATTTATTTTCCAGGCATAATTCTTATTATGAAAACTAAAAAATCGTCTTTCCTTGAAGCGGAACACTGCGGATTCATTGGAGTAAAATTTGAGAATCTCTTTGCTCTCGCTTCTGGAATTAGGTGCTGTGTCTCTTTGAATAGCAGACAATCCAACGGTATATGTCCGCGTTGCAGAAGGCAAAACACGAAAGTTCTCGAAAATGTCTTCTAGCATGCGCGAACATATGCCTAGGATTGTTCTGATTTTCAAAAGACACAGCTCATCGTAAATTTCAGAAGCGAGAGCATTAGAGAATCCGAATTTTACGCTCTGAATCCGAAGTGACCGCTTCTAAGGAAATACGATTGTATGATTAAATGTACATAATAAGAATTATGCCCGGAAGAAAAGTATTTCCCAGTGAAATGCCCAGATAAATGTCTATCTGTGTACAATCAGAAAAGGAGGAGACAGATATGTCAGAAGCAACAAAGAAAACAAGTAACAAGAAAATCGTCATCGCAGCGGTGGTGCTGGTACTGGTGGCAGCAGTATTTGCTGGAGTTTATCTGGTGTTAAGTCCGAAGGCGGCAGAGGGAAGCAAGAATATCACCATCGAGGTAGTGGACGATCAGGCACAGTCTACCATGTATGAGGTAAATACCGATGCAGAGTACTTAGGAGATGCTATCCGTGAGACGGAAGGGTTGACCGTAGAAGGTACTGAGGGTGATTATGGTCTGATGGTGGATACTGTCAACGGCATTGTGGCTGACTATAATACGAACGGTGCATACTGGGCATTTTATTTGAATGGTGAATATTGTAATTACGGTATGGACGAGCAGCCAATCTTAGATGGCGAGGAGTATCAGATCGTATATACAGTTGCTGAGTAAATAGCATGGAGAAATCAATGAAAATAAAGGCAAGAGATATTGCCTTGGTAGGTGTCATGATTGCCACCTTAGAAGCGGTCAAGCAGGCATTGGCATTTTTGCCTAATGTGGAGATGGTCACTCTGCTGATCGTGCTCTATGCCTTAGTGTTTGGAAATCGAATCTATTATGCAATTCCTGCATTTGTTATGATAGAGGGATGCCTATATGGATTTGGAATCTGGTGGGTCATGTATATCTATATCTGGCCACTGTTGGCGTTTGTGACGCGGCTGTGCAGAAAACAGGAATCGCCATGGTTCTGGGCGATATTTACCGGAGGATTTGGATTGATATTTGGAGCACTTTGTGCGATTCCATATTTATTTATCGATGGATGGCATGGAGCACTCGTCTGGTGGGTGGCAGGAATTCCTTATGATATTTTGCACGGGATTTCCAATGCGGTACTTTGTCTGGTATTATTCCGTCCGTTGTATCAGGTGTTAAAGCGTTTAGAAATGCAATTGCATAGTTGACTTTCCTATGGTCTCATGATATGATTTCAAAAATGTTTCATATTGCGAAACATTAGGTTGAATTGTGAAACTGTCATAACATGGAGATGGAAAATGGCTGAGGAAAAAGAAACAAAGAATCCGGTACAATCTGCTGAGCGTATTTTTCAGGTAATGGAAATGCTTGCTGACAATGGAGAGATGGGACTGATGGAAATCAGTGCGGCGCTTGGTCTACATAAGAGCACGGTGCATCGTCTGTTGATGTCTCTTATTTATATGGGATATGCGAAACAGGACGAGGTGACACAGAAGTATATGCTCTCTTATAAAGTGGTGAATATGGCAGGTAAGATATTAGATAGAATGGATATCTTGCAGATTGCAAAGCCGTATATGGAACGCCTGTCAGACCTAAGTGGCGAGGCGGTGCATCTTGTACAGCGGGATGGCAATAATATTTTATATATTTATAAGATTGAAGCGAAGGTCGGCACGATTCGAATGGTGTCTCATGTGGGCATGATACATCCGATGTACTGCTCTGGCGTGGGCAAGGCGATCATGGCGGCGTTGCCAGAGAATGAGGTAGAGCAGATCTGGAACGACAGTGTGATCGAGAAGAAGACGGACAAGACTATCACGGATTATGCACAGTTACAGGAAGTGTTAGAAGAGATCAGATCTAACGGATATGCGCTTGATGATGAGGAAAATGAGAAGGGTGTCCGTTGTATTGCAGCATGTCTGCGTGGATATCAGAATGAAATCAAGTATGCTTTTAGTATTTCCGGTCCGACCAGCCGTATGACAAGAGATCGTGTGAAGGAGCTTTCTGTGGATGTGCTAAAGGTACAGGAAGAATTATCCAGAGAGCTGGGCTATTATCGTTAATCATTTTTTGCATAGGAAAATTTTGCGAAAATAGAATAAGGAAAAGAAAGATGGTCATACTATCCTTGAAAACAGAAGTGATTCTGAAAAGGAAAAGGAGAATATGACTATGAAAAAGTGGAGAGTAGTGCTTGCAGGTCTTGTACTTACCTTATCTCTTGGTATGGTCGCTGCATGCGGAAGAAACACGAATAGTACAACCGATAAGAAGGGCACCACAACGGAGAATAAGGTGAATACCACCACAGAAAATGGCATCACCAATACGGAGAGCCTGAATGGAACCGAAGTGAACAACGGAACCAATGTGAACAATGGAACCGGAGTGAACGGAACGGAGACCATTAATGGAACCGAGTTGAATAATGGTACTCATGTCAATGAGGGAACCACCAACGGAGCAGGTACGACCAACGGAACAGGAACCACCAATGGAACGGAAGTAAAGAACGGTACGACAGGCAATGCGGTGGAAGATGTAGTGAACGGTGTAGGTGAAGCTGGCAAGGATGTCATCAATGGTGTTGAGAACGGTGTCAATGATATGACGAACACCACCAACAACACAACTACCACCAACAATACTACTGGAACAGGCACTAAGAGATAGTGTAGATGTTAAGAAAATATCATTCGTAGAGATAGAATGGAATAGAATTATAATGGCAGCCGCAGGTCACTGACCGCGGCTGCTTTTTTATGCAATAGGAAAATTGCATAAAAAAGCAACATGGATGCGCACTCGCTTTCGCGGAAGAAATCCTCCCAGTGGTCGGATGCGCTCGGCGCATAGAATCTCGCAGGCGAGATTCATTTTTATTAAATAAAAATGAAATATCTGCAATTTTCTTGTGGTCGGGGTGCTTTTGCATTATAATAAGTCTGTTTCAAGGAATGCATAGTAAGGGGAATATGAGATGAATAATAATAATGATTATAGAGAAGTAATTGATGAAGAAGAGGTGACCACAGCTTCTGATGAGCAGAAGGATGCAACTGTGGTGGCTACGGAGTCAGAACATGAAGCTGACAGCCAGATAAAGGAAAGTAGTGAAGGAAGTGACACTGTGGATTCTGGGACAGAGAATATGGAACCAGAGTACGAGGATATCTGTTATATATGTAGACGCCCAGAGCACATTGCGGGCAGGATGATCAAGATACCCAACGATATCTGCATCTGTCAGGATTGTATGCAGCGCACCTTTGATAGCATGAATAATTCTGGATTTTCCATGGATGATATGATGAATATGAACATGGGAAAGATGCCAAATATCAGCATGATCAATCTCTCTGATTTACAGGGCTTTGTGCCAAATAATCAGAAGATCAAGAAGAAAAAGCCGAAGGAGAAGACAGAAGCGGTCATTGATATCAATAAGATTCCAGCACCCCATAAGATCAAGGCTTCTTTGGATGAGTATATTGTAGGACAGGAGCAGGCGAAGAAGGTAATGTCTGTTGCAGTATATAACCATTATAAGCGTATTGCAGCAGACCAGAAGGATGAGGTGGAGATTGAGAAGTCCAACATGTTGATGATTGGACCGACCGGATGCGGTAAGACTTACCTGGTCAAGACCTTAGCAAAGCTTTTGGATGTGCCTCTCGCTATCACAGATGCCACATCCCTGACGGAAGCGGGCTACATAGGAGATGATATCGAGAGCGTGGTAAGTAAGTTGCTTGCAGCAGCGGATAACGATGTGGAGCGGGCAGAGCACGGTATTATCTTCATCGATGAGATCGATAAGATTGCCAAGAAGCGCAATACGAACCAGCGCGATGTCAGCGGTGAGTCTGTGCAGCAGGGTATGCTTAAGCTGTTGGAGGGCGCAGAGGTCGAGGTTCCAGTGGGAGCCAGCAGTAAGAATGCCATGGTGCCAATGACTATGGTAAATACCAAGAATATTCTCTTTATCTGTGGTGGAGCGTTCCCAGATCTTGAGGATATCATTAAGGAGCGTCTGAATCAGGAGGCTTCTATCGGATTTAAGGCAAAGCTTAAGGACGAGTATGATAAGGATGAGAACATCCTGTCCAAGGTGACGGTGGAGGATGTGCGTAAATTTGGTATGATACCAGAGTTCTTGGGTCGTCTGCCAATCATGTTCACGCTGGATGCACTGACAGAGGATGCGCTGGTGCGTATTCTTAGAGAGCCGAAGAATGCGATCTTAAAACAGTATGAGAAGCTTCTTGCCATGGATGAAGTTAAGCTCAAGTTCGATGATGAGGCACTTCATGCAATCGCGAAGATTGCTAAGGAGAAGAAGGTGGGAGCGAGAGCTCTTCGTGCAGTTATTGAGGAGTTTATGCTTGACATTATGTATGAGATTCCAAAGGATGATAATATCGGTATGGTGACCATCACCAAGGAATATGTGGAGAAGAAGGGCAATCCGATTATCACAATGCGCGGTTGCTATGAGATAGAAGATAAGGGTGAGACTCCGCAAATCGCAGCGGGAGAATAGATTTTTGAGAAAATAAAAGCTGATTGGTTATAGGTATAGCCTATGACTAGTCAGCTTTTTTATATATTAGACGGCACACAAAAATGGTGGTAACATACATGCATGGTTAAAACATACTAATATGGTATGAAAAAGAAGCGGAAAGTCGGTGAGAGGAAATGCAGTTTGATTTTGATACAGTGGTGGATCGAAGAGGAACCAACAGCTTGAAATATGATTTTGCGAAGGAACGGGGCAGAGAGGAAGGCATATTACCGCTTTGGGTGGCGGATATGGATTTTCGGACAGCACCTTCTATATTAAAAAGGTTAGAGGAGACAGTGCAGCACGGAATCTTTGGATATAGCGAGGGCAAAGAGGATTATTACTATGCGGTGGAGAAGTGGTACAGAAAGCATTTTGGCTGGGAGCTAAAAGAGGAGTGGCTGATCAAGACACCGGGGGTGGTGTTTGCTATTGCAGCGGCGATTCGTGCATTTACCAAGGAGGGGGATGCGGTAATGCTGCAAAAGCCAGTATATTATCCTTTTAGCGAGGCGATTCGGGATAATAAGCGAGTCTTGATCGACAATTCCTTAAAGCTGGTGGATGGACATTATGAGATGGACTTTGAGGATTTTGAAGATAAAATCATTCGGCATGACGTAAAGCTTTTTCTGCTGTGCAGTCCCCATAATCCGGTGGGACGGGTCTGGAAGGAATGGGAATTGCGCAAGATTGGAGATATCTGTGTCAGACATGGCGTCTTGGTCATAAGTGACGAGATTCACAGTGATTTTATTTATCCAGAATATAAGCATCATGTATTCGCATCGCTGGCACCAGAATATGCAGATATTACTGTGACCTGCACCTCTCCAAGCAAGACCTTTAATCTGGCAGGGCTTCAGGTGTCAAATATCTTTATCCCGAATCCGAGGCTTCGAAGAGCATTTCGAAGGGAAATTGCAGCGGTGGGTTACAGTCAGGTGAATCTGATGGGACTTGCGGCATGTCAGGAGGCATATGAGAGCGGAGAAGAATGGCTGACTCAGGTAAAAGATTACCTTGCAGGAAATCTTGCATATGTGAGAGCGTATTTGAAGGAAAACCTTCCGCAGATCAAATTGATCGAGCCGGAGGGCACATATCTGCTGTGGCTTGATTTCCGGGAACTTCATCTTACGGAGGCACAGAGGGAAGAACTGCTGGTAAAAAAGGCACGGTTGTGGCTTGACAGCGGAGCGCTGTTTGGGGAAGAGGGCATTGGATTTGAGCGTATCAATATTGCATGCCCAAGAAGGATTCTAGAGCAGGCATTGGAGCAGTTGAAGGAGGCGATAGTAGAGCGCTTTGAGACAGCGGACGAAGGCATAGAGCAATCTGCTTGATCGCATAGTTCATAGGAATAAATCGGAAAACTTCGGCATCTATTAGTAAGTGAATAGATGACCGGAGTTTTTTATGCCAGATTGCAGAGAACAAGTATATTCTAATGATTATTTTGATTTTATCATACCCTATGGAGTGCAGGCAGAGGTGCCGGTATCTGGGGGATGCGTTCAGAGAGTGGCGGAGGAGTTTGATATTTTTTTCTATCCAAGGGCAGGGCTGCCGCAATTTTCCATAGAAAATTATACCTACACCGCCATCCCAAAGTGTTATGGATTGTTGGATACCACGGCGTTAGAGGTGTCAGGAATTATCCGAATGCAGAATCAGCCAGTGTTGTCCCTAAAGGGAACGGGAGTGCTGGTGGGATTTATTGATACTGGAATTGACTATGCCAATCCGCTGTTCCGATATACAGATGGCAGTTCCCGGATTCTTCGCATCTGGGATCAGACGATACAGGATGGCACACCACCAGCGGGTATTCTGTACGGGGCAGAATATACCAAGGAGCAGATCGATGCCGCTCTTGCATCGGGAAATCCCTATGAGTCAGTGCCAAGCAGGGATACCAATGGGCATGGTACATTTCTGGCGGGGGTAGCATGTGGTAGTGAGGATGTGCCAAATGATTTTATCGGTGCTGTGCCTAACGCCCAGATCGCGGTGGTAAAGCTGAAGGAGGCGAAGCAGTACCTAAAGGACTTTTTCTTTGTGCCGGAGGGAGTTCCAGCATATCAGGAAAATGACATTATGATGGGCGTTTCTTACTTAAATGCGCTGGCAAATATTTTAAACCTTCCACTGGTAATCTGTATCGCATTGGGAAATAGTATAGGAAGTCATGGAAAAAATGGACCACTGACCGTTTTTTTGAATATGATTTGCGAGAGAAGACGGCGTTCGATTGTGACTGCGGTGGGAAATGAGGCGAATACGAGGCATCATTTTCAGGGGCGGCTTGCAACAGATATGCAATATGAGGATGTGGAAATCAGTGTTGAGGAGGATATGAATGGTTTTTTTGTGGAGATGTGGGCGAAGGCACCAGAGCTGTATTCCGTGTCAGTGATTTCACCCACTGGGGAGCAGATGCGCAAACTGCCATTTCGGGTAGGGGCATCCGAGACCTTTAAATTTGTATTCGAGGGAACGACAGTGACGATAGATTATCGGATCGAGGCAAAGGAGTCTGCCAATCAGCTAATCTACCTTAGATTTGATATGCCTAAAAAGGGACTGTGGATCGTGCGGGTGTATCCCGAAAATGTGGTGTCAGGCTTATACAATATGTGGCTTCCGATGCGTCAGTTGACAGGGGGGAGTGTATTCTTTTTGCGGTCGAATCCAGAGATTACATTGGTATCTCCCAGCAATGCTACACAGGTCATCAGTGTGGGAGGCTACAATGCTGCCAATCAGAGTATTTTTGCAGATTCCGGGAGAGGATTTACCGTCTCAGGGGAGATTAAGCCAGATTTTGCGGCACCGGCAGTAAATGTCTATGGACCGGGACTTCGTAATAATTATGTGACTTTTACCGGAACCAGTGCATCGGCAGCAATTACCACAGGTGCGGTGGCGCAGATCATGCAGTGGGCGCTGGTGGAGCAGAATGAGGTGACACTTTCCAATGCGGGCATCAAAAATATGCTGATCCGGGGAGCGGGAAGAACCAACGAGCGCAGCTACCCCAATAGGGAGTGGGGCTACGGATCACTGGATGTGTATGAGGCGTTTGAAAGGATTCGGAATGTGTGAGATAGAATAAGGCATCAAGCTTGATTTTGCAAATGCGTTATATTATGCTTTGGATGAGGTGACAAAAGAGGGGGAGTGTCTATGAAGAAAAAGAATTTATATATCATTGTAATAATAGTATTTGTAGCTTTTCTGTTGGGACTGGTGGCAAAAAAGATCAAACAGAGTGAACAAGGAAATAGTGCGGAATATCAGAGTACAGAAAGCGTGGAAAAACCAGAAGAAGCAGAATATACAGAAGAAACACAAGTCCAACATTTCGAGTACGATTACTGGCATGATATTGTAGATGAGGAAGAATGGGATATGCCATATGTGGATGAAAGCACATTTGAGGTTCTCAAGTCGGCTTATGAGCAAGTAGATTTCTTGGGAGAATTTGAAGAGGGCAATTTGGAGGTCTATGATGAGTACAAGGATTTGTTTGTAAAATTGGTTCAGAATGAAGCACCATTTTGGAATGGGGAAACAGAAGTTTATTTAGAGGATTTTATTTGGGACGACATGGAAGAGGCAAAGGAAGCGGAATATTATTTTTTTGACGTGGATGGAGATACTTATCCAGAGTTAGGAATCGTAGACAATTGCCAGAAATACATTTTTAAATATGACTCAGAAGAGAATAGATTTGTTCTGTGGTATGAAATGAGCACAGCAGGACATCTGATTGGCACGCAAAAAGTGCAGTGGCGAAATCTTGATAAATATTTTCAATTCTGCCAGTTGGATGAAAATGGCGAGAATGAGTGCGTTACATTTTTCTTTGCTGATTGGAAAGCGGATGAGGAACTTTACGTTGTCATGATGCCTGAGTATGTAGAGGAAGAAAAGCAGATAGAAGTTACAGAAGAAATGAAAGCACAGGGTATCTATGTGCGGAGTGATGGACAGTGGTACTTTAGGGTGCAGGAAGAGCAGTTCAATGAAATTGCAGAAAATTATTGGGATGCCTATGAGTTGGCGCAAGAGAGAGAAAAAGAGATAACTTACACCTACGAGGAATTATTTGGAAATGAGTAGTCCTGCTTGATTTTGCGAAAAATTTGTATTATGCTTTCGATGATGTAAAAAAGGAGGCAACTATGAAGATCACTACAAAGCAAATTACTACAACAGCGGTACTTTTGGCAATTTGTATTGTCAGCCAGTTTTTTAAGAATGCCAGTGTGTATATCACAGGACCAGTTATCAATGCATGCTTGATTATTGCGGTACTCAGTGCAGGAATTGGATGCGGATTGATATTGGCAGTCATCACACCGGTTACAGCATTTTTGATTACAGGAAGTCCTATTATGTCAGCAATTCCGGCAATCATACCTTGTGTCATGCTTGGAAATGTGATTCTTGTATTTGGAGTCGGATTGATCCAGAAGAAGATGAAGGGCAATGCGGGGCTGATTACAGGTATGGCGGTAGGCTCTGTGGTCAAGGCACTTTTTATGGGAGTAGTCATTTCCATGATTCTGATTCCGAACCTGATTCCAGCAGCGATGGAGGCAAAGATGGCAGTGTTCCAGACTACCTTTTCTGTGACACAGCTTATCACAGCATTGATTGGAAGTGTCTATGCATTTGTTATTTGGATTCCGTTAAAAAAAGTTATGGCACAATCATAGAAAACATGAGAAAATAAAGTATGATGGTTTTTACATCATACTTTATTATTGGTTTAAAAACCAATAAAACCACCTGCTATGCAGGTGTGTTCCCAAATAGCTTTAGCTTCAAGTATCAAAAAACCTCCTATGGTAGAATGAATGCAGGTTCGCCAACCGCATAAATAAAACCAAGGAGGTATCCAAATGGATAAAAAACAGTTTAGCACATACGCAGTGGGAATGTAAGTACCATATCGTATTTGCACCAAAATACAGAAGAAAAGTAATTTATCAGCAGATTAGAGCAGATGTCGCACATATTTTAAGTGAGCTATGCAAGCGAAAAGGAATCGAGATTATCGCAGCAGAAGCATGTCCGGATCATATTCATATGTTTATAAGAATTCCACCAAAGTATAGTGTGGCAGAAATAATGGGATATTTAAAAGGGAAAAGTTCGCTAATGATATTTGAGAGACACGCAAATCTAAAATATAAGTATGGAAATCGACATTTTTGGTGTAGAGGCTATTATGTTGATACGGTAGGGAAGAATGCACAGAAAATCGAAGAATATATTCGGAATCAGTTAAAAGAAGATTTGGAATATGATCAAATGTCATTGAAAGAGTACATTGACCCGTTCACGGGTGAGCCGGTAAAAAAAGGCTAAAAAGAAGGCTCTTTAGAGCCAGCCTGTGACCGCAGTGCGGAAGGCGAACCGTTCAGAGCCTCTTTAGAGGCAAGCAGGGAACAGCGGCTTATAGCCGCAGAGCAAACCACCAGCTAAGCTGGTGGTCATGATTCTCTAGGAAAAATCTTGCTACGTTAATGCGTGAAAGTTGTGACTTCCCTAGAGAATAAAAGCACTTCGTGCACAGATGCGCAGCTATCGCGCGCGGAACAAAAGTTGCGCTATATCAGAAATTGGAACGCGGAGTGTGCGAAGCGCAATTTTGTTCTTTTGAGAAGATTTACTAGGGAAAAGGGGAACGTAAGATGAAGAATAGAACCATGATGCAATATTTTGAGTGGTATTTACCGAATAATGGTCTGCATTGGAAGCGATGTGCGGCACAGGCAAAGGAGTTAAAGGAAGCTGGAATTAATATGGTCTGGCTGCCACCTGCCTATAAGGGAGCCGCAGGAAAAACAAGTGTAGGCTATGATGTATATGATATGTATGATCTAGGAGAGTTCGATCAGAAGGGAACTGTGGCTACCAAGTACGGCACAAGAGAGGAATTTCTTAAGGCGGTGCAGGTATTGCAGGAGCAGGGAATCTCAGTGCTTTGTGATATTGTTCTGAACCATCGTATGGGTGCTGACGGGAAGGAAAATGTCATAGTTCAGGAAGGACTTAGCACGAACCGTAATAAGGATATCGGCAGAAAGAAGAAGATCAGCGCATGGACAAAGTTCGATTTCCAGGGACGAGCAGGAAAGTACTCGACCTTCTGTTGGAGTGCGAAGCATTTTAGCGGAACAGACTGGGATGATGCCAAAAAGAAAACAGGAATCTTCCGGTTCAATGGAAAGACTTGGGATCGCAAGACGGACACGGAAAACGGTAATTTTGATTATTTGATGGGAGCTAATCTGGACACTAGTCATCCAGAGGTCATAAAAGAGACCTTAGACTGGGGCAAGTGGTATCAGGATACCGTCCGCATGGATGGCTTGCGTCTGGATGCGGTAAAGCATATAGGATTTGATTTTTACCGGAACTGGATTGCTGAGATGAGAGCATATAGAAAGACCCAGTTGGAAGCGATGGAGCCACAGGAGCGGGCGACAGCAGAGGAGCGCGGTGGAGAGGAATATTTTATGGTAGGAGAGTACTGGTCCGGCGAATTAGAGAAGCTTATCCACTACTTGGACGAGACGGATTATAGTGTAGCCCTTTTTGATGTGCCTCTTCATTATAAGTTCTTGCAGGCGGCGACCTCCAATGGCAATTTTGACATGTCCACTCTTTACGAAGATACCTTGTCTGGAGAAGCACCAGAGTATGCGGTACCGTTTGTGGACAATCATGATACCCAGCCGGGACAGGCACTTTATTCCTTTATTCCAGACTGGTTCAAGCCGATTGCATATGCGTTGATTCTACTTCGTGCAGTGGGTACACCTTGCGTATTCTATGGTGATTATTATGGTATTCCCCATGACAATGTAAAGGTGATGCCAGAGCTTAAGAAGTTGTTGAAAATCAGGGAGTGCTATGCCTACGGACAGGAGAATCTGTATTTTGATGATGAATCGCTGGTGGGATTTACGAGAGAAGGAGATGACGAACATCCTGATTCTGGAGTGGCAGTGCTCTTGACGGATCGATTTGGAGGCAGCAAGCGGATGTATATTGGAACTCGTTTCGCTGGTAAGCGCATGGTAGATGCCATGGGCAAGATTTCGCAGCCAGTGGAAATCGGAGCTGATGGCTGGGGTGAATTTGTCGTGGATGGCGGTTCAGTCTCTGTGTGGGTCAGCGAGAATGTTGGCGAGGAAATGTATATGACAATGTAAGGAACGTTGAAAAAGTAACGAGCCTAATAAAAGTGTGTACCACGTATAGCTGAAAATGCTATGGTGGTGCACATTTTTATGTTTACAAAAATAATAAAAAGGTGTATTTTGTAATTACATATAGGGAAATCTGCAAGCAGTTATGCTTCGTCAATTGATCAATGATTCTATTCTTTTTTTATCGCAGAAAATCCTGAAATCAAAACTAAATAGGGAGGACAATGAATGGGGAAAAAGGATGTATTGACCGTAGAGTATTTGGCAGAATGTGAGTATTTTGCGGATATGTTCAATGCAGCATTTTTTGATGGAAAGGAGGTGATAAAAAAGAATGAATTAGAGGATGCAGCTAGTGAATTAAAGGATAATGAAATTCCAAAGGGGGTAGAGGTACGTCGTGATAATGTGAAGAAATGGTTGCGAGGAACCAAGTTGGCAATATTAGTAATCGAAGACCAGAGTAATATAGATTATCACATGGTCATTCGAAATTTGTATGCAGAAGGGCTATATTATCGTAACGAATGGAAAAAGCGAAAAAATCTGCATAGAAAAAGAAAAGATTTGGTAACGCAGCATGAATTTATATCGGGTATGAAACAAGACGATAAATTTGAACCACTTGTAAATTTGGTAGTGTATTTTGGGGAAGAACCCTGGGAGGGTCCGAGAACTTTGGAGGAATTATTAGATCTATCGGGAGAGAATGCATGTTTACGCCCATATGTTAATAATTATCATCTAAATTTATTTGATTATCATGATTATGAGAATTTTGAAGGCTTTCAGTCAGAACTGCGTATTGTCTTTGAATTTTTGCGCTATGCGAAGGATAAGAATGCACTTAGAAAAATAGTTGCTGAACATTCTGAGAATTACTATAATGTAAGCAATGAAACGTATCAGATGATAGCAGTGTTGACAAACTCCACAGAATTATTAAAATGTGATGAAAAGTATGAAAATGAAGAGGGAGGATGGAATATGTGCAAAGCATTGGAAGATATTAGATTAGAGGGAATCGAGGAAGGAATAAAGGAAGGAATAAAGGAAGGAATAAAGGAAGGGGAAGGCCTTCTAGCTGACCTTATAAGTCGCCTGTTTTTAGACGATAGAACGGAGGATGCAAAGCTTGCAGCCAGAGATGAAGAAGCCAGAAAGCGATTTTATCGGGAATATGGAATGATAGATTAATGAATGTTCTCCACTTGATAACCTCAAATCATGCCAATTATAAGCTTTTGGAATAATCTTGACACCTCGGGTGAAAGTATTATAATGGGGTTCAAGATTTAGTTTGTAATGGAAAGGATTGGTTAGAAAATGGATATCAGATTTGTAAAAAGAGACGTATTAAAAGAGAAGCCAGACCAGAAGAATCTTGGTTTTGGTAAATACATGACAGACTATATGTTCGTGATGGACTGGACCAAGGAAGAGGGATGGAAGGATGCGAGAATCGTTCCACATGAGCCGATTACATTAGATCCTGCATGTGTGACACTGCACTATGCGCAGGAGACCTTTGAGGGTATGAAGGCATATCGTACCGCAGAGGGTAAGATTCAGTTATTCCGTCCAGAAATGAATGCAAAGAGAATGATCAATTCCAATGCAAGACTTTGTATGCCAGAGTTCCCAGTAGATATGTTCGTGGAGGCTACCAAGGCATTAGTTAAGGTTGAGGAGGATTGGGTTCCATCTGAGCCAGAGACATCTCTTTATATCAGACCATTTATGTTCGCGACAGAGGCAGCGCTTGGTGTACATATGGCAAGTGCTTATAAGTTCATGATCATTTGTTGCCCAGTTGGTGCTTACTATGCAGAGGGTATCAACCCGGTTAAGATCTTAGTAGAGGACGAGCTGGTTCGTGCCGTAAAGGGTGGTACTGGATTTACTAAGTGCGGCGGTAACTACGCAGGTTCTATCTTAGGACAGGTCAAGGCTGAGAAGATGGGATATTCTCAGGTATTATGGTTAGATGGTGAGCATCGTAAGTATGTAGAGGAAGTTGGTACTATGAACATCATGTTCAAGATTGCAGGTGAGATTTACACTGCGCCAATCGAGGGAACTGTACTTCCTGGTGTTACCAGAGATTCTATGCTTCACATCTTAAGAGATTGGGGATACAAGGTAAATGAGACCAGACTTTCTATCGATGATCTGATGAAGGCTGGACATGACGGTACTTTAGAGGAAGTATTCGGAACTGGTACAGCAGCAGTTATCTCACCAGTAGGCGAGCTTCGTTATAAGGACGACGTCGTAACTATCAACGACTTTAAGATTGGTGATCTGACACAGAAGCTTTACGATACTTTAACTGGCATCCAGTGGGGCAAGTTAGAGGATAAGTATGGCTGGACACTTCCAGTAGAGTAAGATCAAGATGTGTCTCTGAAAGAGAATAGGTGATTATAATAAGAGGAGTTGTGCAAATGCGTTCATTTTATTAGCTTTGCACAGCTCCTTTTTTCTGGCGCGTTACTTGACAGGAATTCTGATTGTCACCATTGCGCCACCATTTTCTCTGTTTGCCAGCGTGAGGGTACCTCCGAGGTCGGTGGCAATTTGCTTTGCAATAGCAAGTCCGAGACCAAAATGATTTTTGTCACCACGGCTTTCATCCGCACGATAGAACTCATCGGTGGCGTGGGAGAGTGCCTCTCTTGAAAAGCCACATCCCTCATCCAGTACAGAAAAGTAAATGCTACTTCCACTGCCTGCGACATCATCTTGTCCCACTTTTAGCGTTACGGTGCCGCCAGTCGGTGAATATTGTACAGCGTTATCGATAAGATTTGTCAGTGCACGTTTAAGCAAATCCTCTGAAAAAAATACGGATTCTGGCAAGTGTTCTGCGTCAAGAGAAAAGACAAGATTTTTCTCTTGACAGAGACTTTTGGCAGTCTTTTCTATTTGAGAAAGCAGAATATCTAATGGGCATAAAGTATCGTCGCCAGTGGCTGCTTGCGAGCGGGAGACTTCTAATATCTGGGTCACATAGCCTTGAATCTGCTTGGTGTTTTCAAGAATGAATTCATTGTATTCCTGTTGCTCTTCATCTAAATCACTTTCTTGTAGCAGCTCGGCATTGCCCCGCACGATGGTGAGGGGCGTCTTGATATCATGGGCGAGGGCAGAAATCTGGGATTTTCTTTGCTGTTCCAGATTCCATTGCTCCTCCAAGGAATCCTTTAGCTCATCCCTTAGCAGAAGAAGGGAATCCAACACACGATTAAAATCCAAGATGCGTGTATGACCATTCTCAAAATCCAGATTCTTCATGCGAATCTGTTCCGCGGCATCCTGTAAAATGAGTAATTCCTGCTCTAATTTTTTTGCATAGCGAAATATAAAAAATATCAGATCTAAGAGAAAAAGTAACAAGAATAATATCAATAAAAAGGGTTCTGCACTTGGAAAAATCTGGCGCAGGGAGGCGGAAGCAAAGGTCGCACGTATCTGATAAGAAAGAATCAGAATCTGGCTGTCCGTAGATACCTTGAGATATGTGCGGCGGTAGGTACTGATCTTGTCCGTGGTGTTTTCTGAGGAAGCAAGTTGAGTCGCTGTCTCAAGGGATTCATCGGAGAGATTAGTCCACTGCAAATTTCCATCGGAAGAAAAACAGGCGTAATCTGCACCCATCGGAAGGTCATTTGGAAGAAAAACCTCTGTGGAATCAAATTCAGCAGCCCATGTGTTTACAGTATTTTCTACGGTATTGGCAGGAAGAATCACTTCTGTTGCAATAAGAAAATTTAGAACCAGTACATAGAGTGCCAACAGTAAGAGCCATGACAGAACAATTTGCACCAGAAACTTTAGAAAAATAGTTTTTAAACTGATTTCTTTTTTATGTATTAATTCCATCGATATCCAATCCCCCATATGGTTTCAATTGGCGTCACATTTGCGGTGGCCAGTTTTTTTCGAATATTTTTTATGTGTTCTGTGATGGCAGATACATCGCTTTCACCCTCGTAGCCGAACACTTTTTCATAGATTTGCTCTTTGGAAAACACCTGTCCATGATTTTTGGCGAGAAGTAGACAGATTTCATATTCACTCTTGGTAAGGGAGATGGGAATGTCAGAGACCCAGACTTCCTTTTTTGCAAGGAAAAAGCGTACATCGCAGACGGAAAAGCATTGCGATTTTTCCCGCTGTTCCCGTCTTAGATGTGCTTGAATCCTTGCACGTAGTTCAACAATTGAAAAGGGCTTCTTGATATAGTCGTCAGCACCCAGAGAAAATCCATAGTCCACATCCTCTTCCAGACTTTTTGCAGTCAGAAAGAGAATAGGACAGTCCACGTATGCCCGGATTCTCTGACAGAAAGTAAAGCCGTCAATACCCGGCATCATGACATCCAGTAGGATCAGGTCATAGAAGGAGAGTCGATTTACCAGGTCCTCCGTCACCTCACTTAAGCAGGTCACCTCGTGTCCGTCCTTGCGTAATGCATTTTTTATTAGGGTAAGAATCCCTGCATCGTCGTCAATTGCTAAAATGCGAGCCATAAATCCTCCGTCTTATGCGTGGCTATTATAAAAACGAATAGATCACGCAGGATAGTGCATAAAGTAAATAAATATGAACTGGGTAGAACCAGTAGAAAAATTTCTTTGAACCAGTTCCACGGGTTCCATTGTAGCACAGCATAGGGAGGACAGCAAAGACTTCCAGCCACTCGTAGGCCTGTGTAAAAAAATCAGAGACGGTAAGTCCTGGCACAAGTAAGGCAATCCGCAGGATATCCCATAGGATACAGATGATAATAAAGCCAACGGCCTGTCGCTTGCGGTTCTTGCGGAATGCATATAGCAGAACACCAGTAAGTAAAGTAATGGTTCCACCGTCTATGATGGAAGTATGCAGAGGTAGTACTGTAAAAGTCAGCAAATTCAACAGGAATAACCCCATAGGGGAACCTGATGCCAGTCCGAATGGAATCATTGCGATAAAAGGTAACAGGATTGGAATTAAAATTGCGGCAAGTCCACGTATCCACTGTTTTTTCTGGCACCAATCGATGCCCTGTAACACGACTAACAGAATAGAGAAGGATGCAAGCATTTGATTTTGTGGAAAAAATCCATCTCCTCTCACCAGCCCGGAACCGATATTGTAAAAGGAAAACTGAATCAGCCCCATTACAACAGAGATTAGGTAAATACGCAGAAAATATTTCTTGCGGTCATGGGTGTGAATGAAGCCCTCCACAATGCAGAACAGGAAAAGCGGAGCGGACAACCTGCCTAGCCATGAAAAAAATAATGGAACCTTTCCGGTAAAGGAAAAAAAGTAGTGAAGGTGGTCGAGTAGCATCAGGAATGCGGCAAAATATTTTAGTGCGAAGCCGGACAATCCCTTTTGTGTTGTTTGTGATGTCATAGAAAACTCCTCCTATATAAAATAATGATAATGAAGGTAATTACCTTCTATACCAGAAGCATAATGTTCAATTCTAAGAAATTTATAAGGAAATGAAAAGAATTGCCAAAAGGGGATGAAAAGTTGTATACTGCAAGGGATGACAGTATGTGACTGCCAGTAAATAAGAAGCGGATAAAGTCTAAGGAGGAAAATAGATATGACAAGGAAGGAAAAAGCGATTGCATTACATGATAAGGGATTTAACTGTGCTCAGGCAGTTGCCTGTACATTTGCGGAGGAGCTGGGCGTGCCAGCGGAGGTACTTTTCTCTGCATGTGAAGGATTTGGACTTGGTATGGGTGGCATGGAAGGAACCTGTGGAGCTGTGTCAGGAGCTGTGATGGTGGCTGGATTTAAGAATAGCTGTGGCGATACTGAGCATCCTACCACAAAGGCTGCTACTTATCAGTTGACCAGAGAGATCACCAAGATGTTCGAGGAGCAGAATGGTTCACTGACCTGTAAGGAGTTAAAGGGCGTAGAGACAGGTAAAGTGCTTCGCAGTTGTCCGGACTGTATTATGGATGCGGTGGAGATTGCTGAGAAGGTACTTGGATTATAAGAGAGTTGGTTTAAGAGATTAATAAGAGCCTGTGTATTATGAAATGATTCATAATGCACAGGCTCTTTTTGGTCATTAGGAAATTCTAGGGTTCTTCCATTTGTGCGAGTGTACAATAGGATTTTCCTTATTATATAGAAGGGAAGGTCGAAATACACAATAAAACAAGTTGTACAATAGGAATAATGTACTAACTGCACAAAGGAAAAAGAAGAATTTTCAAGAAAGACAGAAGAATATTGTATGTTATTTTAAAAGTTGGATTGCTATAATCTATCATGTAACAAGGAGTTACTAATACATTAAGGGAGGTTTTTCGAAATGAAAAAGAAAGTAGTTAGTTTAATCCTTGCAGTAGCAATGGTAGCAACAATGGTAACAGGATGTGGAAGCAGTGCTAGTGAGAGCACAACAGGGGATGCAACCACAACAACAGATGAAGCAGCTCCTGCAACAGAGGCAGGCGCAGCAGCAGATGCAGCAGCAGATGCAGCAGGCGGAGACTTAGCAGACAAGAAAGTCGGCGTATGTATTTATCAGTTCTCTGATAACTTCATGACATTGTTCCGTGGCGAGCTTGAATCTTATCTTGTTAGCCAGGGATTCTCAAAAGAGAATATTACCATCGTTGATGGAGCTAATGACCAGGCTACACAGACAGGACAGATCGATAGCTTTATTGCAGAGGGTGTTGATGTCCTGATTATTAACCCAGTTAACTCTTCTTCCGCAGAGACAATCACAGATAAGGTTGTAGCTGCTGATATTCCTCTGGTATATATCAACCGTGAGCCATCAGCAGATGAGGAGCAGAGATGGGTAGACAACGGATGGGATGTTACATACGTTGGATGTGACGCTCGTCAGTCTGGTACTTTCCAGGGTGAGATCATCGTTGACCTTGGTCTTGAGACTGTTGACTTAAACGGCGATGGAAAGATCCAGTACATCATGGTAGAAGGTGATCCTGAGAACGTAGATGCTCAGTATCGTACAGAGTTCTCTATTAAGGCTCTTACTGATGCAGGTCTTGAGGTTGAGTGCTTATCTGATCAGGTAGGTAACTGGCAGCAGGCTGAGGCACAGCAGATCGTAGCAAACGCATTAGGACAGTACGGCAACGATATCGAAGTTGTATTCTGTAACAACGATGCTATGGCACTTGGTGCATTACAGGCAATCGAGTCCGCAGGACGTACCGTAGGAACAGATATCTACCTTGTTGGTGTAGATGCATTATCTGAGGCTCTTGAGAATGTTATCTCTGGTAAGATGACAGGTACTGTATTTAACGATCATATTTCACAGGCTCACAGCTCAGCAGATGCAGCAATCAACTTCTTAAATGGTACAGGAAATGAGAACTACATCGGTTGTGATTATGTGAAAGTAACACAGGACAACGCACAGGATATTCTTGACATGGTACAGTAATTGCCAGTCAATCACACACCGGGTTAGTAGATAGCCCGTAAGCAAAGCATTAAGCGGTGCGGGTGCATGCAATCGGCACCCGCACTTTTTATGAAAAAGATTGAATAATCGTTAGTTATGAATGCAGTTATATCTTGACTTTGACAGTACACAGATAAGGATCTGTATGAATATAAAGAGAAAAAAGGAGGAGAAAGATGGCTGAGTACAAACTGGAGCTAAAGGGTATATGTAAGTCATTCCCCGGCGTAAAGGCACTTGATAATGTACAGTTGTCACTGAGACCGGGAACGGTTCACGCACTGATGGGTGAAAATGGTGCAGGAAAATCCACCCTGATGAAATGCCTCTTTGGTATTTATAAGATGGATGCGGGAGAGATTTATCTGGATGGACAGAAAATTGAGGTAAATAACCCAGATGAAGCAATGAAGTATGGTATTGCCATGGTGCATCAGGAATTACAGCCGGTACCTGCAAGAAGCGTTGCAGAGAACATGTATCTGGGAAGATTTCCGACAAAGAATTTTGGACCAATTAAGATCATTGATCACAAGACAATGGAGGCAGAGACTGCAAAGTGGCTTAAGGAAGTAAAGATGGACTTTGATCCGAAGGCACTGCTCGGTACACTTTCCATCGGACAGATGCAGTCCGTTGAGATCGCCAAGGCAGTATCTCAGCAGGCAAAGGTCGTTATCTTCGATGAGCCGACATCTTCTCTTTCTGATAATGAAGTAGAAGCATTGTTCCGAATCATGAATGACCTGAGAGATAGGGGCGTTGCCATGGTATATATCTCACATAAGATGGATGAGATCAAGCGCATTGCAGATGACATCACCATCATGCGAGATGGTACATATGTTGGAACATGGCCAGCAGCAGAGATGACCACAGATCAGATTATTGCCAAGATGGTTGGTCGAGAATTGACTAATGTATATCCAGCAAGAGAGAGTACACCGGGCGAGGTCATCATGGAAGTGAAGAATCTCTGCTCCATTCACGAGAAGTCATTCCAGGATGTAAGCTTTACACTTCGCAAAGGCGAGATCTTAGGATTCGGAGGTCTGGTCGGAGCACAGAGAACAGAGTTGATGGAAGGTATCTTTGGTATTCGTGGTGTTGCTTCCGGCGAGATTTATATGCACGGTAAGAAGGTGAAGATCAAGCATCCGGTGGATGCGATGAACGCAGGAATCGGACTTATCACAGAGGATAGACGAGGAAATGGTATCTTTGGATGTCTGTCTATCAAGGATAATGTAGGTGTGTCCATCTACAACAAATATCTGAAATTGAAAATGGTACTGGATCATAAGAGAATCAACACAATTGTGGATGACAGTATTAAGAAGCTGAGTATCAAGACACCGAGTATGAAGGAGCATATCGCAAATCTCTCTGGTGGTAATCAGCAGAAGGTAATTATAGCGAGATGGCTTGCAAATGACCCAGATGTGCTTATCATGGATGAGCCGACCCGTGGTATTGACGTAGGTGCAAAGCATGAGATCTATGAGATCATGAATGATCTGGCCAAGAAGGGCAAGGCAATCATCATGATTTCATCCGAGATGTCAGAGCTTCTTGGTATGGCAGATAGAGTCTGCGTAATGTGTAACGGTAAGCTTACCGGTGAGATCAATCAGCCGGAAGAGATGACTCAGGCAAGAGTCATGAGTTTCGCAACGAGATTCTGATAAGAGGAGGAAGAGAAAATGACAAAGACAAATCAGCAGAAAGCCAAAGATTTCTTGATTAATAACGGAGTTATCATCGTAATGTTCATTCTGGTAATTTACACTGGATTCACATCTGATAACTTCTTTACGAAAAACAACTTCATGAACATTCTGATGAATATGAGTTCAAGACTTGTAATCGCACTCGGTATCGCAGGATGTGTTATCACCGCAGGATGTGACTTGTCCGCAGGTCGTATGATTGGTTTTGGTGGATGTATCGCAGGTACATTGTTACAGCGTATGGATTATTCTGGTAAGTTCTTCCCGGATATGGAGCCACTCAACATAGTTGTTGCATTACTTATTGTTATGGTAATCTGTGCAGCATTTGGTACAGTTACTGGATTTTTCATTGCATATTTAAGTGTACCGCCATTCATTGCGACGCTGGCAATGATGGAGATTGTGTATGGAATTTCCATGATTTACACAAATGCAACACCTCTTGGAGGTTATGTAAAGGAATATACAGATGTAGCAAATGGTAAGTTCCTTGGAATCAATTACTTGATTTGGATCGCTATCATCGTTGCAATCATTACATGGTTCATCTTTAATATGACACGTCATGGAAAGTATATGTATGCGATTGGTGGTAACCCACAGGCAGCAGAGGTTGCAGGTGTTCCAGTAAAGAAGACATTGATCTTAATCTACATGAAGGCAGCAGCTATGTACGGACTTGCAGGCTTCATGCTTGGTGCTAAGGCGGGTGGTGCATCCGTTCAGTTAGGATATGGTTATGAGATGGAAGCGATTGCCGCTTGTACCATCGGTGGTGTATCTGTAACAGGTGGACGTGGTAGAGTATCCTCTGCTATCATCGGTGTTGCAGTCTTCGAATTGTTGAAGGTAGCATTACAGTACATGGGTATGAATGCAAATGCACAGTACATCGCAATCGGTGTTGTAATCTTCATCGCAATCTCGCTGGATATTAGAAAGTATATAGCAAAGAAATAAGTAATATATTATAATGAATAGCGGCTGGTGTGTTTCTCCAGCCGCTATTTTAAATCATAGGGATATTGCGGGGGCAATACCGATGATAAAAGTGTTTAAAAGGAAAGGCTGGTAAGAATATGACAGTAGAGTATTTTTTGGAGCAGGCGGGAATTCCGTTATTAATGTTTGTGATTTGTATGTATTATGGACTGCGCTTACTCATCCTTGGGGATGTCAGCGCAATTCGTGGAAAGAATAAGGAGCCTTTGAAGGATGAACAGAGCTATGCGAAAGAGGGAGGCAAGCTGCTCCTCTTTTTTGGTGTGGCAACATTGGTGATGGGAATTCTCATATTTATCAATCTCTATGTGGCAGTGGCAGAGATTATTGTGTGTACGCTCATTTTAGGCGTGTTGTGGAAGCGCATGAATGCAAAGTACGGTGCATAGTCGGTGATTCACTGGTGGATGAATTGACAGAAGGATTATATAAAGTTGGGAGTATTTACTATGAATCAATATTCTGTTTTATTGGTAGATGATGAGGAAGAGGTATTCCAGGTCATTATGAAGAAGCTTGACTGGGAAGGTATGGGCTTTCGTATTGCCGGCTATGCCAGAAATGGTGTGGAGGCATTGGAGATGGCGGAGGAACTGCAGGTAGATGTCGTCATGACGGACATCAAGATGCCTTATATGGATGGACTTACCCTCTGTAAGAAGCTCAAGGAGCAGTATCAGAAGATAAAGGTCATTATCTTTTCGGGATTTGACGAATTTGAATATGCGAGAGAGGCAATCAAGATTGAGGCGGAGGAGTATATCTTAAAGCCAATCGATTCCAATGAATTGCGGGAGGTCTTTGAACGGATCAAGGTGAATCTGGATAAGGAACTGGATGAGAAGCGCAACATAGATAAGCTTCGGGAATACTATATGGAAAGCTTGCCGGTATTACAGGAGAATTTCTATACCTCTCTGATTGATGGACGCATTCCAGAGGATTCCATCGAAAAATATGCGAAGAATTATCAGATCAATCTAAAGGGACCATACTATGTGGTCACAGTTCTACATATTAGTACTACCAATCTGCCTGAGGAGTTGGCGGCGCTTGATCCATTTTTGCTTGCGGTGTCGGTGAAGAAGCTGGCAGAGGAACAACTCGCTGGGGAATGGGAGAGCAGAGTTGTTACATATTTAGGAGATATCATTGTCATCACCCAGTTGCAAAATGAGGATGATATTACTCATTTTACAGATCAGATGGATCAAATCTGTAAGATGGCAAAGAGAGTCTGCAATGCGAGAGTCACAGCGGGAATTGGACATGTGTGCGATCAGCTGGGGCAGTTGCCAGCCTCTTATCAGGGAGCTAAGAATGCGACTTCCTACCGTGTACTTTATGGCAATACAAGGGCAATCAGTATTGCGGAGATGGACCCGCAGGAAAATGCGGATATGCCTTGGGAAGAGCCTTATATACAGAAGATTTTAAAGAAGATCAAGATGGGTGAGGCAGAGCCATTGACGGAGGCGATACAGGAGTTCATCGACCAGTTGGCTGGCAGTAGAATGTCTTTGCAAAAGTACCGTATTTTGATCATGGAGTTGATTACGGAGATTTTCCGATTCGGTGCCAACAACCAGATGAATCTGGAAGAGACCTTTGGTGAGGATGAGGATGTATATACACAGGCACTGCAGTTGGAGTCAACGGAGGCTTTGGGCAAGTGGCTTTCGGATAACTGCCTTAAGATGCAGCGTCAGGTGCTTTGTGAGCGTCAGGACACTACAAAATCCTTTGTGACCAGGGCAATGGAGTATGTGAAGGAGCATTACGCAGATCAGGATCTTAGCATTGAGACGATTTGTGGTCATCTGAATGTCAGCGCAGCTTATTTTTCTACTGTATTTAAAAAGGAAACTGGTAAGACGTTCATAAATTATCTGACGGACTACCGGATGGAGATTGCGGTAGAACTTTTGATGACCCAGAATGAGAAGACTTATATTATTGCAGAAAAAGTGGGATATTCCGATCCAAATTATTTTAGCTATGTGTTCAAAAAGCAGTTTGGAATGTCACCATCCAAGTATAAGGCCAGCAGGAACTAAAAGGATATGTGGACGAAGTTAAAAGAACGATATCAACAGTTAATTTCATATATTGGCAGACATGTACAGCCCCAGTCGATACGGGTCACAACGGCGATTTCTTTTACCATAGTATCGGTTCTTAGTATGGGCGTTCTGGGTGTGTCTCTATATAACCGTTTTGTAAATAAGATGCAGGATATGACAATACAAAGTTCCGAGCAGCTCTTAAATCAGACGGCAATCAATTTAGAGACATATCTTAGAAATATGCGGCGTATCTCGGATGCGATGCATTATAGCGTTATTAAGGATAAGGATCTGGCGACGGACACTCTGGAGGAGGAGATGAATCTTCTCTATGAGGCGAACAAGGATAATTTGATCAGTATTGCATGTTATACCAATGATGGTGAACTGGTGGCGGCAGCGCCGGTGGCGACAGAGAAGGAGAAGCTGGATATTGTGAATCAGGAATGGTTCACCGAGGCGGTGAATCAGATGGAAAATATTCATTTTTCTACGCCTCATGTACAGAATTTGTTTGATGATTCCAGTTACCGTTACTATTGGGTCGTATCCTTAAGTCAGGCGGTGGAGTTGACTAATAATGGTAATTCTACACTTGGTGTTCTGCTGGTCGATATGAATTATAGTAGTATTGAACAGCTTTTAAAAAAGGCGAATACAGACAATTCCTCCGAGTATGTCTATCTGATGGACAGCGATGGAGAGATTATTTACCATCCGAACCAGAAGCTTATTTATACGAATCTGTATGAGGAAAATAATCTGGCGGCTGTGAATTATGAGGACGGCAGCAGGGAGGAAGTATTTAACGGAGAAAAGCGTCTGGTCACAGTGAAGACTGTCAGCTATACGGGCTGGAAGATCGTCAGTGTCGTGCCGATGAGTTCTTTTAATATGGGACTTTCTGGTACCCGTATGTTTGCAATACTGCTGGTATCGCTCTGCATGTTGATGATTATTGTAATCAATCAGCTGGTATCTGCCCGAATTGCAAAGCCTCTGCAACGTCTGAATGAGTCGGTGAAGGAGTGGGAGTCTGGCAATATGAATCCAGATATCTATGTGGGAGGTTCCATGGAGGTAGAGCATCTGGGCAAGACTCTGCGCTCTACGGTAGAACAGATTAGAGAGCTGATGCATGATATTTTGGTGGAGCAGGAGGAGAAGCGTAAAAGTGAGTTGGATGCGCTACAATCCCAGATCAATCCGCATTTCTTGTATAATACCTTAGATTCTATTGTCTGGATGATAGAGGGTGAGCGCTATGAAGATGCGGTATTTATGATTACCCAGTTGGCAAGTCTGTTCCGTATCAGCTTGAGCCGTGGAAAGACTATCATCAGTATCGAGGATGAGGTGAAGCATGCCCAAAATTATATGAATATTCAGCGCGTGCGTTATAAGAATAAGTTCACCATTGATTTTAAGGTGGAGGAGGATATCTTAAGCTGTTGCACGGTAAAGCTTGTGATTCAGCCATTATTGGAAAATGCCATTTATTATGGTGTGGAATGCATGGATGGAGATGGCGAGATCGAGGTGGTAGGCTACCGCAAAGAACACGATATTTATATTGAAGTGCGCGACAACGGACTTGGAATGCCAGAGGAGACAGTGGATGCGCTGCTGACAGAGAACAATCGTGTGCGTAAGAAGGGCTCTGGTGTGGGTCTGATTAATGTGCATAAGCGAATCCAGCTTCGGTTCGGCAAACCATATGGTCTGGAAATTGAGAGCCAGCCGGATGAAGGTACTACGGTGCGGATTCACCTTCCGGATATCGCTTTCTCTGCGGAGACAGTGGAACTGCTGGAGGGCGGAAGGCTAAAGCAGCTAAGGGGAGGCATAGACGATGAGAAGAAATAAATTCTATTTTGGAATCCTAATTCTTATACTATTAGTTGTCATTGTCTGGGCGTCATATAGCATGCTGAATGTTGGAAAAAGTGAGGAATCCTATTCTGTTTCGGTCATTGTAAATGATAGCAATAACGATAGATGGATTGCACTGCGTCAGGGCTTGGAGCAGGCGGCGGGGGACTATAATATTAATTTGAACTATGTGTCTACCGGGGAGATTCAGAGCGTGGAAGAACAGATGGCGCTAGTGAACCGGGAATTGGACAATGGAGCAGAGGGAATCATTATACAGACCATCGATAGTGAAGAGGGCTGCAAGCAGTTAGAGGAGATATCTTCCAGAGCTGCGGTGGTACTGCTGGAATCGGATGCGGTGCCAGAGGATCTTTTTACATTATCCAGTCCAGATAACTATGCGATGGGAATGGCATTGGTGAATGCAATCAAGCAGGATATGGGAACTGGGCTATCAGGTAAGACAGTGGGGATTGTCTGCGGAGATCAGAATCAATTGGCAATGGAACAGCGTCTTTCTGGGGTACAGGAAGGACTTGCTGAGGAACAGGTGCAGGTTCTGTGGATTGTGGAAGAGATAGCAAAGCAGGGCAGTGGCTCAGTAGTGATGTCTGGCATGGAGACGCCGGATATTGTCATTGCTTTGGAAAATGAAGGAACAGAGCGTACCGTAGACTATCTAGCAACAGATGCCGGTTGGGACTGCTTGTTATATGGCGTAGGTTGTTCTGAAAAGGCAGTCTATTATCTGGATAAGGGCATGATCCAGACATTAGTGGTGCCAAATGAGTTTAATATGGGGTATCTCAGTATGGAGACGATAGCGGAACAGCTAGGGTATCATCTGTCTGAGGCAGAGGATAGTCAGGTGGATTATCTGGTCATCAATCGTGATAATCTCTATGATGAGGATAATCAGAAGATATTGTTCCCGATCGTACAGTAATAAACATAGGATAAAGTGTTAGATTTAGAAGTGAAATGTGCATGGCGTAGATAGAACGCATGCTTAGAAAGAGGAATACATGAGCTTTAAAAGAAGGGTTTTTGCAGGTGGTATGACGACTTGCCTATTGGCAAGTTTGCTGACGGGCTGTGGTGATGAGCTGAGAAGACAGGAGCCAAAGAGTATCAAGATTGGTGTGACTTTATATGATCAGTACGATACATTTGTAGCTCAACTTATGGAGGAGTTTAATACCTATGCCAGTGCCAAGGAAGAGGAAACTGGCGTTGCAATCAATATTGAGGTGTACAATGCGGCGGATAGTCAGTCCACCCAGAATAATCAAGTGGAGGAGATGCTAAATGATGGCTGTGATGTCATCTGCGTCAATTTGGTAGACCGTACAGAGCCGACAACGATTATCGATATGGCAGAGAAGAATAATGTTCCAGTCATTTTCTTTAATCGTGAGTTGGTGGCGGAGGATTTGGAACGTTGGGATCAGCTCTACTATGTGGGAGCAAAAGCCTTCGAATCGGGTATCATGGAGGGCGAGATTGCAGCGGATACCTTTAAAAATAATCCTGAAGTAGATAAGAATGGTGATGGCATGTTCCAGTATGTGGTACTGGAGGGAGAAGCAGGACATCAGGATGCTATTGTCCGCACAGAGTACTCTGTGTCCACTATAGTGGAAAATGGTGTGCCAGTGGAGAAGCTTGGTTATGGCATTGCTAACTGGAACAGGGCACAGGCACAGACTAAGATGGCGCAGATGTTGGGCGAGCATGGAGAGAATATCGAGCTTGTCATCGCCAACAACGATGATATGGCGCTGGGAGCAATTGATGCTCTTAAGGCTTCGGATCTGGAGCAGGAAGACTGGCCAGTGGTGGTAGGTATCGATGGAACGGATGTGGGACTTGAGGCTGTGGCGAATGGTGAGATGGTCGGTACAGTATACAATGACAAGGAAGGGCAGGCGGAGGCAATGCTTGATCTTGCTTACGAATTGTCTGTGGACGGCGACCTGTCCGGGTTAGATCTTGAGGATGGAAAGTATATCAGACTTCCTTATAGCAAGGTAGGGGCGGATGATGTAGAGGAATATATTAGCGGTAATCGAAAGGAATAGACGATTATATATAAAATACGACAAATTATTTGCAGGAACAGGGCTAGAAATAAGATAGTAGAATGGAGTATTAATATGAAAAAATTGTTTTTAGCAATGACTGTTTCTGCACTGTGTTTGTTATCCTCCTGTGGAAAAGAGGCAACCATCGAAGAAAGTGTGGAAAATGTAGAAAGTGTACCAAAGCCACAAGTACATACCGCATCGCCTGTCGCAGAAGCTTTTAAGGCAGTGCTTCTAAATGAGGAGACCTTTTCCTGTACGGATAGGATTCCATACGAGAACATGGATATCATGCAACAATATGATGGCTACTTAAGTGAAATATTGATTGATGGTAACCCAATGGTGACACCGCAATTTGCGATTGTTGATTTGGATGGGGATACTGTGCCAGAAGTCGTATTGGAGATAGAGGACTATTATGGATTTGTTGTTCTAAGATATAGAGAAGGCGAAGTGACTGGCAATATTGTCGGTTACAGGACAATGTATAATTTAAAAGAGGATGGAACATTTGACAGCGCCAGCAGTTCCTCGGATGATTTCATGGGTAAGATGATATTCATAGGGGATACTTTTATCACCAGCGACAAGATGCATTACTTTTATTCCTCACTTTATATTCATGATGTTCTTGTTACGCAGGAAACTTGGGATGAATATAAGGCTTCATATGATGCCACACCTAGCGTAGCGTGGCATGAATTCTCTGAGGATTCCATAGAGCAATGGCTTGGGGATGAATCATTTTTTACAGAAATACCAGAAGCGACAATGGAGCTTGTGAATGAGCGGCAAAATTGCTTGGATTCCCTATCCTATCTAATTGATCTGAATTATAATTATACGAAGAAAAGTCAGGAAGAGTTCAACACAGATGCGAAAAGTTATTATGACGGCTGCAATGAAGAACTGACGAGGATATATGAGTTGTGTGAGGAGCGGTTATCTGAGGATGAATTCGAAGCATTGAATACAGATCAGCAGCGCTGGCAGGAAAGTGTGGATCAACGACTAGCGGAGGAGTTAAGCAATTATCAGGTGAACAGCATTGAGGAACTTGAAAATAAAACCTTGTATTTCACTTATGGGGACATCGTATTAAGACGGACGGTTCGATTGATGAATCTATATTATGACAATCATTTTTATGAGTAGTATATAAAAACCAAGCATTCGATTAAAGTACTCTGCTAAGGATGAGCAGCTCTTGCTAGATGTGGTAAACGCTGAGAAAGTCATGGCAGGACTGCGTTTGCTGTATTATTTTTGTAATGGTAGGTGTTGAACATGGAGAAGACATGCAAAACAACTTCTATAAAGTTGTCTAATTTTATAGAAATATCGCAAAAAAATAAAAATATCTGGTAAACATAGGAAATATCCTGTATAATTATGAATGATATTTTAATCCATATAAGGAGGAGTTAATCGTTATGTATTGTAGAAATTGTGGTACAGAAGTTACTAACAGCAATGCAGTAGTATGTGTGAATTGTGGTACAAAGATTGGTATGGGTCAGAATTATTGCTATACTTGCGGTAATCAGCTTATGCCAGGAAGTGAAGTTTGTCTTAAGTGTGGTAGTAGCGCAAAGCAGACAGCTGTTGCTGGAGATGCAAAGTCCAAAATGGCAGCAGGTTTACTTGGTATTTTCCTTGGTGCATTTGGTGTGCATAACTTCTATCTTGGATATACAAAGAAGGCTGTTATTCAGTTAGTATGTACAATTGTTGGTTTCTTATTAAGCTGTTTCGGTATAGGTGTACTTGTTGTATTTGGTATCGAAGTCTGGGGCTTAATTGAGGGTATTATGATTCTCTGTGGTAAGATTGATACAGACGGACAGGGTAATCCATTAGCAAGCTAATAGGAAACTGGAATTTATATGTAAAATTAAAGTCTCAATAATCACTTTGGTTATTGAGACTTTTTGTTATTCAACACTGATTAATTCCTGATAGGTCTCTTCCATAATCGTGCGAAGCGGTGCAAAGGCATCTTCTAATCCCAGTAATGCAGGGTATTCCTTAGTTACAAGGGAAATCTCAGCAGAGATCTTTTCTGCTACCTGTTCATCCTTGATTCGGACAATGCCAAAGAGTGTGGAGCAATAGCCCTTGCTGCCTACGCAGGATGAGAGAAAATATCTGGCGAAGTCCTGCCATTCTTCGGTGAGGATGGCAGCCTCCTTGGAATTCTCAGGCGTATAGTGCAGTAGACATAAATCCTCCATGTAGGATTCCAGTTCACGCTTTTTGGACTTCTTCTGGAAGAAGGATATACCTGCGGCGGAGGAAGCCTTTATCATCATCCATGCACGCAGGAAGCCATCGGTGGTTCCCTTGTTATCGTTGGTGAAAAAGCGCTTTTTACACAATTTTTCGCGGTAAGTATCGGCAACAGTAGCAAGTCCCTGCTCCTTTGCTTTTTCTATGTATTCCAGCCGCAGTGAGCCAGATGGAATGTCATAGTAGCGGGCTGGCCAGTTTTCCAGATAATCGATTGTTTCTGTCTTGTTTCCTTTTATTAACATGATGAATTACCTTTTCCTAATATCGTATTGCAATGGCAGAGACACGATATGTGGTATCTGCATGCATATAAGCTACCTAAAAGTATACCACATATGAGTCCAAATAAGAAATAACTACTAGACTTTTTTCGCATATAATAGTATAGTAAACTCGTTGAACATTGAAAAATGAATATTGTTATATTTTCAGATACGCAATCTGACCGGGATGGGATTCCCGGACTGTATCAGAAACCATAAATTTTTTGAAATAAATGAGCGCCCTATGCGGCGTTCTATCAAGCGCCAGGCACCTGTCTGTGGGGCAGGTTAACGAGGAGAAAGGTGATCGAAAATTCGGCGGATGCCTTTCCGTACCATTCCAGTGCGAGATGTATCGGCAAATATGCGGGTGACCGCAAAACAAATACGATACAATGGAACGTGAAGTGTGAGTATTGAAGGAAAAGAGGAAAATTTATGTGTGGAATTATTGGATATACAGGAAGTGAAAATGTAAGAGAGGTTCTGTTGGATGGCTTGGAGCTGCTTGAGTACAGAGGCTACGACAGCGCAGGTATCGGATTACGGAACGGTGAGACAGGACAGACGGATGTTTTTAAATGTGCCGGAAGAGTTAGTGATTTAAGAAAGGTCTGTGAGTCAAGTAAGACGGTATCTGGTTGTGGAATCGGTCATACCAGATGGGCGACCCATGGTGGTGTAAATGACACAAATGCACATCCTCATCAGGTAGGAAAGGTGACATTGGTACACAACGGAATCGTTGAGAATTACAGAGAACTGATTGCGGATTATGATTTGCAGGGAGATCTTAAGTCTGAGACAGACAGTGAGGTAGTGGCAGCTCTGTTGAACCGCTTCTATGAGGGGGATTCAAGAGAGGCATTGAAGAAGGTCGTTTCCAAGTTAAAGGGAACCTTTGCGTTGGTAGTAGTATTTGAGGATCAGGGAGATGTGATCTACTCTACCCGTAACGTCAGCCCTATCGTAGCGACCTACTGTGATGAGGGCGCTATGCTGGCATCTGATCTGACAGCATTATGCCGTTTTACGAACCGTTACTTTGTGGTTCCAGAGTATCATATCTTGGAGCTGAGAGCAGATGGACTGACTTTGGTAGATTTTGATGGAAATGTTGTAGAGCCAGAGTTTATGACCGCAGATTGGGAGCTTAACAGTGCTGGCAAGAACGGATATCCATTCTATATGGAAAAGGAGATCATGGAGCAGCCAGATGCGATTGAAAATACCATCAAGAATCGTATCAAGGGTGGTCTGCCAGATTTTACCGCAGATGGAGTACCGGATTCTCTATTCACAGATTGTGAGAGAATTACCATCATTGCATGTGGAACGGCAATGCATGCAGGTCTGGTGGCACAGGCACTGGTGAAGTCTATTCTTCATATGCATATCGATGTGGAGATGGCATCTGAGTTCATGTACTCCGATCCTGTCATCGACGAGAAGACTCTTGTGATTGCAGTATCTCAGTCCGGTGAGACCATCGATACCTTAGAGGCAGTAAAGTATGCAAAGCGCCGTGGAGCAAAGTGTCTGTCTATCATCAATGTAAAGGGATCTTCTATTGCAAGAGAGAGCGATTACGTGCTCTATACCAATGCAGGTCCTGAGATTGCAGTTGCAAGTACCAAGGCTTACACGACTCAGTTGGCAGTATTTTATCTGATTGTAGCACGAATGGCTCACAGCAGAGGTGTGTATACAGCGGAGGAGACACAGTGCTTTATTCGTGAGCTTCAGCGTACACCGGATGTGATGAAGCAGGTGTTGGAGAAGCGCAGAGATATTCATGTGCTGGCGAATAACGTTCTTGCTGCAAAGGATCTGTTCATGATCGGTCGTGGATTAGATTACTCTATTCTGTTAGAGGGATCTTTGAAGCTGAAGGAGGTTTCTTACATTCATTCTGAGGCATATGCTTCCGGTGAATTGAAGCATGGACCAATCGCGTTGATCACTCAGGATACACCAGTTGTAGCAGCAGTGACCCAGACAAAGTTGATGTCCAAGGAGCTTTCTAATATCAAGGAAGTAAAGTCCAGAGGTGCAGATGTGGTCATTTTCATCAAGGAGGAGATTGCTGAGAGCTTACAGGGCGAGTATGATATCTTTAAGCTGCCAAACATGCAGGATGAGTTCATGGTAATGCCTGCATCTGTTGCATTACAGCTGTTGGCATATTATGTGTCATCCGACAAGGGATTTGACGTAGATAAGCCAAGAAACCTTGCGAAGGTAGTTACCGTAGAGTAAAGTGTGGAATACTGGCAGCCATTGGCTTGCCGGTATTATGTGGAACAGTGGTTCTGATACAGAACAGATTGCGTATCTGAGAATATAAGCGGGAGAATGATAAAATGAAGTATGAGAGCTATGTATTTGATTTGTATGGAACTCTGGTAGATATTCACACAGAGGAAGGAAAGGACGAGCTTTGGGAGAAACTGGCACTTTTCTATGGATATTATGATGCACACTATACTCCAGAGGAGCTGAAGCAGCGTTACGGAGAGCTGGTATCTGGGAAAGAGAAGACCCTGAAAAACAAGCTGGATTTGACAATTGAGAAAAAGGATGATGTTCACGAATCCCATCCAGAGATTAAGATCGAGCAGGTATTTGCAGCACTTTTTGAGGAAAAGGGCGTAGTGGCAGATGAGGCGTTGGCGATTCATGCGGGACAGTTTTTTAGAATCTTATCCACGGAGTATGTTCGCTTGTACGAGGGCGTGATTAAGGTGCTAGAGACCTTAAAGGCATCTGGCAGCAAGGTGTATCTGCTGTCCAATGCGCAGCGCATTTTCACGGAATACGAGATGCATACACTGGGAATCGCGTCCTACTTTGATGATATATTTATTTCTTCGGATTACAGTGTAAAAAAGCCGGATGTCCGATTCTTCGAGGAGTTGATCAATAAGCACCAGATTGATGTTACCAAGGCGATTATGATTGGTAATGATGCAAAGAGTGATATTTTTGGTGCAAAAAATGCAGGGCTTGCTACTTGCTACATACATTCTAATATTTCACCGACTTTGCCGGTAAAAGAGGTGAAGAACGAAAAGGGTGAAGTGGTAGAGGAACTGATCATGCCGGAGGCAGATTATGTGTTGCCAGAGATGGATATGGAGCAGTTGCTTGCTATTTTATAAGGAGAAAAGGTCTGTTGTACAGTTTGGCTGTGCAATGGATCTTTTTTTAGAAAAAAGAAAGACAGGCATAAAAGCAATGTCTTTTAAAATTGTGGATTGTACTACAATAATATAATTGCAACTGCAATTACGACACCAATTAAAATGATAGTACCACCAACGGCTTTCTTGTGGTCGTTTAACCAAGTTTTCATAACTCCTACCTCCTAGTTTAAAATTCCGCGAATAATTATACTATATATTTGCATAAAAATCAATATTAGTTTAAGCGTGATATATATTTTATGCTAAGACACATTTGGGAAAGGTGTGCATATAATGTACGGAAAGAAATTATGAGGTTTTTCATGCCAGATATCAGGTACACACAGAGCAATAATGTGGATCGGGGAGAACTGCGGATGCAGGTCATTGCGCGAGGGGCAAATACTCCGATCCGCAATGCGAAAATCAGCATATCCTACACAGCAGATCCAGAAAGCAAGCTAGAGGAGGTGGATACAGATGCTTCTGGAGTTACCGAACAAGTTACGCTTGCTGCACCTCCACTTGAGTATTCCATGCAGCCAGAACAGGAGGAACAACCTTATGCAGAATATACCATTCAAGTTAGTGCAGAAGGATATCGTCCGAGCAGTATTTCGGGAATCCAGCTGCTTCCGGGTCAGCTTGCGTTGCAGGAAGTCAGAATGGACCCGGAAGAGACGAGAGAAAGCTTAAATGAAAATATTGTAATACCAGCACATACGCTTTTTGCGGAGTATCCGGCAAAGATTCCAGAGTCGGAAATCAAGCCGGTGACAGAGACTGGGGAGATCGTACTGAGTCGTGTTGTAATACCAGAATTTGTCATTGTACATGATGGCGCTCCTAGTGACACTACGGCGAGAGATTATTATATCCGTTACAGGGACTACATTAAAAATGTGGCATCTAGTGAGATTTATTCCACTTGGCCGGATGCGACCATTCGTGCCAATGTGCTTGCAATCATGTCATTTACATTGAATCGTGTCTATACGGAATGGTATCGTAATAAAGGTTATAGCTTTACCATTACCTCTTCCACAGCATATGACCAGAAGTTCGTCTACGGCAGAAATATCTATTCTAGTATCTCTACGGTGGTGGATGAGATGTTCCAGAACTATTTGTCCCGTCCAAATGTCAGACAGCCAATCCTGACCCAGTACTGCGATGGACAGCGTGTGACTTGCAGCAATTGGCTGAGCCAGTGGGGAAGTAAGTATCTGGGAGATCAGAATTATGAGACCATAGAGATACTGCGCTATTATTACGGCAACAATATGTTTATCAATACTGCGGAAGAAGTATCTGGAATTCCTGCATCCTGGCCGAGGGTGGATCTGACAGTTGGCTCTACTGGGGATAAGGTCAGACAGATTCAGGAGCAGCTGGCAAGAATTTCCCAGTCCTATCCGGCGATTCCGACAATTACTCCGGATGGCATTTTTGGTCCTGCTACAAGAGCGGCTGTGGAGAAGTTTCAGGAAATATTTGGGCTACCTGTGACGGGAGTCATTGATTTTAGAACGTGGTACCGTATATCGGATATCTATGTCGCGGTCACCAGAATAGCAGAGCTTACTTAGCGGTTGGTTTTTGGGTGGAATTATGGTAAAATGTCGATAGACATTTTACTGCCGGATGGCATAGGTCGCCATGCGACAGCATGTGCAACGCACATGCTAAAATGTATAGGTGGGGCTGTCAGGCAAGGGCAGTCCCGTTGTTCACTCATAGGAAGGACTTTCCTACGATAGCAATCTATCCGGCAGGATGGGCAGGAACGGAGCAATGGATGAAGAATTACAGGATCGTGATACAGTATGATGGAACCCGTTATCGTGGATGGCAGAGTCAGAACAGCACGGATGAGACGATACAGGGCAAGATAGCAGCCGTATTGGCAAGACTTTCCGGTGAGGAAGTGCAGGTGATCGGTTCTGGTAGAACCGATGCCGGTGTGCATGCCATGGGGCAGGTCGCTAATTTTCATATGGAGAGCAAGCATAGCGTGGATGAGATTCGGGATTATCTGAATCATTATTTGCCGGAGGATATTGCAGTGAGTCTGGTGGAGGAAGTGGATGAGCGATTTCACAGCCGTTATCAGGCAAAGGACAAGACGTATCTATATCGGATACACACAGGCTGCGTGCCGGAGGTATTTGAGCGTAAGTATGTCTATGATTATCAGCCAGCTCTTTCGGTGGAGCGCATGAGACAGGCGGCGGCACTGTTGATGGGAACCCATGATTTTAGATCCTTTTGTGGAAATAAGAAGATGAAGAAGTCCACGGTGCGTACTATATATGATATCCGCATCGAGGAATTAGAGCAGGAAATCCGAATCTACTATACTGGAGATGGATTTTTGCAGAACATGATACGGATTCTGACAGGGACATTAATCGAGATCGGAGATGGCAGGAGAGAGCCGGAGGATATCCTAGGGATATTGGAGGCGCAGGATCGGGCAGCAGCGGGCTATACAGCTCCGGCTTGCGGATTGACTCTTTTTTCGGTCTCTTACGATGTGGAATAGGTTATAGATATGGAGAAATGGTTTGTAATACAAAAAGGTGCCGACTTTCAGGCGTTATCCAGAAGGTTTGGCATCAGCCCTGTAACTGCCCGGTTGATTCGTAATCGGGAAGTGATTGGGGAGGAAGCAGTAGAAAAGTATTTAAAGGGAAGTGTGAAGGATCTCTACGATCCGCATTTGTTGAAGGATGTGGATCGTCTGGTGGAAATATTGGCGGAGAAGATAGCGAAAAAAGCATCGATCCGTATTATTGGTGATTATGACATTGATGGTGTTATGTCAACCTATATCCTGTATCGTGGAATCTCACGGTGTGGTGGAGATGTCAGTACTAAGATACCGGATCGTATGAAGGATGGCTATGGCATCAATGAGCAGTTGATCGAGGATGCCCATGCAGGGGGAGTAGACACTATCATTACCTGTGACAATGGAATTGCGGCGATGGATGAGATCGCCCATGCCAAGGAGCTTGGGATGACAGTTCTGGTGAC
This sequence comes from uncultured Roseburia sp., assembly GCA_964491235.1. GTDB lineage: Bacteria > Bacillota > Clostridia > Lachnospirales > Lachnospiraceae > Roseburia. The sequence continues at coordinate 80,554 of CAZBFN010000002.1, read as the reverse complement.
GGATCACCATGAAATTCCCTATGTGGAGGAGGAGACGGGCAGACGCTATCTGGCGAGCAGGGCGGATGCAATCGTGAATCCGAAGCAGCAGGATTGCAGTTATCCATACAAGGAGCTTTGTGGAGCTGCGGTTGCTTGGAAGGTGATACAGGTATTGTATGAGCACTGCGGAATTGCAGTGGAAGAGAGCTATGAGTTTCTAGAAAATGTTGCATTTGCCACTGTGGGTGATGTGATGGATCTGACGGATGAGAATCGAATCTTGGTGAGAGAAGGCTTGGATCGAATTCATCGGACGAAGAATCCGGGGATGCGTGCTCTTATATTAAAGAATCAGCTTGCGCCAGAGCAGGTGAATTCCTATCATATCGGATTTGTGCTAGGACCTTGCGTCAATGCCAGTGGACGTCTTGAGACGGCTCGTATAGCATTGAATTTATTCCTGCAAGATAATGAGATAGATGCAGGAAATATTGCAGAAAAACTGGTGGAGCTGAATACCCAGCGAAAGGATATGACTGCGGAGGGTGTGGAAGAGGCAAAGCTAGTGGTGAAGGAAGGAAATGCCGGGGAGAAGGTGCTGGTTATCTTTTTGCCGGAGGTGCATGAGAGCCTTGCAGGTATTATTGCGGGGCGTATCAGGGAGGCATATCATAAGCCTACCTTCGTATTGACAAAGAGCGAGGATGGCGTCAAGGGATCTGGGCGTTCCATCGAAGCTTATCACATGTATGAGGCACTCTGTAAATGCAGGCAGTATTTCACGAAGTTTGGCGGTCATGCCATGGCGGCAGGCATTTCTCTGAAGGAAGAGGATGTAGATGCTTTTCGTGATGCAGTGAATCAAGAATGTGAATTGACAGAGGAAGATTTTATACCTAAGATAAAGATAGATGTCGCGATGCCGGCAGGATATCCGACGGCTGAATTGGTGCGTGAACTTGCATTGCTAGAGCCATTTGGCAAGGCGAATGTGAAGCCCCAGTTTGCAGACCGCAATCTGGCGGTCACTCGTGCTTATGTGGTGGGCAGGAATCAGAATGTGCTGAAGTTGTCTCTATTGACAGAGCAGGGAGAACGTGTATCCGCAGTGTATTTTGGTGATGTTGAAGCATGGAAGTCCTACTATGCGGCAAAGTATGGTGAGGCTGAGGTGGAAGCGGCATTTCGCGGAGCATCGAATGGAATTCGGATGTCAGTGGTATATTATCCGGAGATTAATGATTATCAGGGAATAGAGAGTATACAGCTTATTATCCGCAATTATCAGTGATAAGGTGCGGAAAAGGCGTGAATTAGTGTAGATCGGGAGGATGGCTATGTTTGGCGGAAAGAGAGAAAAGGCATTAGAGGCAGAATTAGCTGCGGTAAAGGAAGAGAATCAGCGCAGAAAGGGACTGCTTAAAGAGATTGCAGGACAGAAGGATGGTGTGACGGAACAGTTTACCCGTATGATGGCATCCCATGCACAGATGGAAAAGGATGTAGAGCAGATCAAGGAGCATGTACAGTCTATGTTAGAAATGGCTGAGAATAGTTCCACGGCAGCAGGGGATATCCATAATGTGATGATAGAGATCAACAACGGTGTGGAGACTTATGATGCAAATCATACCTTTTTTATGAATCAGGTGAGACAGCAGAATGAAAAGGTCATGGAGATCGTGGAGAATAACAAGCATTTTACCACGCCGATGAAGTATATTTCGGAGACTCCGGCAGCCCTTAAGGGTGAGAGCCAGATGCTAAAGGAGAGGGCTCTTCGTATGGCAGAGCTGTCTAAGAATATGAGCGTACTTTCCCTGAATGCAGCGATTGAAGCAGGAAGATTGGGTGAGAGCGGCAGCAGATTTATTACAGCTGCGGAGGAAGTCCGTACTTATTCAGAGTCTTACGAAAGAGAAGCCAGAGAACTGGGAGAAGAGCTTGAGAAGTCCGAGAAGCGCATCAGTGAGTTAGAGGAGCAGGTACATCATCTTAATGAGCTTTTAAAGGAAAATAATATCTCCATGGGTAAGTTGTATAAGGATTGTATCCAGAACACCACATCCTATGATGCGAAGCAGATTAATCTGCGAGGAATGGTGTCAGAGGTCATTGTGGGGAAAGCAGATGCGCTGCAACAGTCAGAGTTGGAGAGTGCAAAGACCCAGGAACGAATGCTACTTCAGGTGGGAGATATCGAGGATGAGCTAAGTGAGCACAAGAACTGTGCAGACGAATTGGAAGCGATGTGCAAAAAGTTACAGAAATGTGCTGAAAAAGGTAATTAAGCATAAGATAAAGTGATGTAAATCAAAAGGGAAGAAGGAAAGAGCATATGACAAAGGAAGAACAGTTTGGTTTTTTATCAAAGGATGGAAAGACAACGATTCATGCAGTAAAGTGGAGGCCTGAAAATGGTGAGTACAAGGCGATTCTCCAGATTACCCACGGTATGATCGAGTACATTGAGCGCTATAAGCCGTTTGCGGAGTATCTCAATGAGCAGGGATATCTGGTAGTAGGTCATGACCATTTAGGTCATGGTGCATCCATCACCTCAGAGGAGGAATGGGGATATTTTGCAGATGAGAACCCAAGTGATACTGTGGTGGAGGATATGCATCAGCTCCGTACATTGGTACAGGCAGAGAATCCGGGAGTGCCATATTATATGATGGGACACAGTATGGGATCTTATATGCTCAGAAAGTATCTATGCATTCATCCAGAGGGAGTGAGCGGTGCCATCATCATGGGTACTGGAACTGGATCGGACGGAACCATGAAGTTTGGTATGTTTTTGTGTAAGATGATGGCGACTTTTAGAGGATGGCATTACCGTAGCAAGCTGTTACAGACTTTGTCTTACAGCAAGCCATATCACAAGTTCGATCTGTATGGAGAGAATTATGAGAATAGCTGGCTGTCTAAGAATGTGGAGAATGTCAAGGAATATTACGCAGATCCACGTTGTACCTTTATGTTTACAGTCAATGCATATCGTGGACTTATGGAAGCAGTACTTTTTGATAACCAGATGGAGAATATCAATAAGATGCCGAAGGAACTGCCTGTATTTTTTGTATCTGGCGCGGATGACCCAGTAGGTGATCTGGGCGAGGGTGTCAAGAAAGCTTATGGTAAGTTCTTGGATGCTGGTATGAAGGATGTTACATATAAGCTGTATGAAGGCGACAGACATGAGATTTTAAATGAGCCGGACAGAGATAAGGTGTATGCAGATATCGCGGCATGGATCAATATCAGAGTGGATGGTTAAGGCTCGAACATAATCTTAAGAATCTATAAAATAAGCAGTTGGAAAAGAATGGCGGGTTGTTTTTCAAAAGTGATAGGAGTAGAATAAGAACTTGTTTCGGGGAATTTGAAACAAGGAGGTATTTCAGTGAAGAAGAACAAGAAGCTAATTAGTCTGCTTATGGCAGCTATGATTATGACGAGCAGCGTTCCGGTGTACGGAACCCAGGCAGATGCAGCAGTTACACAGTCGGAAAGCACAGATAGTGTTGATTCAGCAAGTAACACAGATGCGGCTGCAAATCAGCAGGATGTGGCAGGAAGTACAGATGCCCGGACAGGAACAACGGATGCCAATACTCCAGTAGAGGGTACTGTGGTACAGGAGCAGTCGGCAGCCAACGTACAGGGTGAGGTACAGCAGAATAGCGATACACAGCAGTCTGGTACGAATGGGCAGAGTGATACACAGCAGACATCTAATGTACAGGGTGAGGTGCAGCAGCCGGCAGCCAACGTACAGGGTGAGGTGCAGCAGCAGACCTCCAATATACAGGGTGAAGTAACAATTGGTGCGAATAGTGATGAGGTGGAGATTACGGAGAAGGATAGACCATATCTCGCGCTGGGAGCGGATCTGAACGAGCAGCAGCGCAATACAGTGCTTTCTCTGATGGGAATTGATCCTGCGAACCTGTCACAGTATGATGTGGTGTATGTGACCAATGCGGAGGAACACCAGTATCTTGGTTCTTATATTGATGCGGCACAGATTGGAAATAAGTCTCTGTCTTCTGTCGTGATCGTGGAACGTGAAAAGGGAGCTGGATTAAATATTTCCACCAGCAACATTACATACTGTACCGTAGGTATGTATAAGAATGCGCTGGCGACGGCGGGTATTACCGATGCGGACATCATTGTTGCAGGACCGACGGGTATCTCAGGAACTGCGGCACTGGTAGGTATCTTTAAGGCATATCAGGAGATGACAGGCGAGACTGTGGATGATGCAGTTGTGGATGCGGCATTGAATGAGCTTGTGATTACTGGACAGCTAGAGAGCGTTCTTGAGGGAGTCTCCGACGAGGAAGTGGAGGAGTTCATTGCCTACATTAAGGCGGTAGTAGCAGAGAATGACTTGAAGGATGAGGCAAGTATCAATGAGGTCATTGATGAGGCATGTGAGAAGTATGGCGTGACACTTAATGATTCAGAGAGACAGCAGATCGTGGATCTACTTCTTAAGATCACATCCCTTGGCATTGATCTGGATGGTCTGGTAGATTATGCTGAGTCACTTTATAACTCTTATAAGAGCGGTGATTCCGATGGCATTTTTGCCGCCATCGCAGATTTCTTTAACAATATATTTACAGCAATTGTAGACTTTTTTAAGGGATTATTTTCCTAAGTAAGCATATGACCCTTTCTCGTATTTCGGGAAAGGGTTTTTCCTTTTCTAAAATAAAAGGATGTGTTATGATGTATTACAATATGAAATTTGAAGGGAACATGGCGTATGGTAGATAGGAAGAGACGTCTTGACTGTGCAAGTGGTCTGCAAAAGGCAGATCTTGTATTAAAACACGGCAAGGTACTGAATGTATTTACAGAAGAGATTTTAGAGGCGGATGTGGCAATCTGTGACAATATGATCGTAGGCGTTGGTTCCTATGAAGGAGAGCGGGAGATTGACTGTACTGGTAAGTATCTGGTGCCGGGATTTGTGGATGCCCATGTGCATATTGAATCCAGTATGGTGGCACCGGGAGAGTTTGCCAAGGAACTGGTGAAGGCGGGAACCACCACTATTGTGGCAGACCCTCATGAGATCGTTAATGTCTGTGGCACGAAGGGAATGGACTATTTTCTGGAGTGTGGGAAGGACATTCTGGTAAATGTATTCTATATGATACCATCGGCAGTTCCTGCCACGGATGTGGAGACCAACGGATGCGGAGAATTTCTGGCAGCGGACATGATGAAGTATGTGGATGAGGAGACAGTCTTAGGGCTTGGGGAGACCATGCGTTTTGTAGAGTGTTGTCAGGGTGAGCAGCGGATGGCGGATAAGCTGGAGCTATTTGCGAAGAAGCACATCGATGGGCATGCACCGGGAATTGAAGGCAAGATGGTGCAGGCATATCGTCTGGCAGGGGTGGAGAATGATCATGAGTGTTCTACACCGGAGGAAGTGTTGGACAAGCTGCGGGCAGGCTTCCATATTTATATCAGAGAGGGCAGTGGTGCTAAGAATCTGGAGACCTTGCTTCGCACTTTACTGGATGCAGGGGTATCTCTGGAACAGTGTGCTTTCTGTACCGATGATAAGCATATCGAGGAAATCCGCAAGGAAGGGCATATCAGCACCTGTATTCGCAAGGCGATCGCGCTGGGGGTTCCGGTGGCAAAGGCATACAAGCTGGGAAGCTATTATGGTGCGAAGTTCTATGGGTTAAAGGAGTACGGAGCTATCGGTGCGGGATATCGGGCAGATATTGTATTCTTAGAGGATATAAGTGAGGTACGTCCGGTGCAGGTCATGAAGGATGGACGGATATTAGAGCAGTCGGATTATGAGAAGGATTACGCTGTAAAGACGCCCAAGGAGCTTGTGACCACGGTACATGTGGGAGAGGTGACGAAGGAACGCATTCAGCTTGCATGTAGCGAAAAGACGGATGTAATACAGATGGAACCTCATCAGATCGTGACCACGCATCTGGTGGAGGAAGTACCTACGGAAAATGGGTATTTTAAACCAAATGCAGTATATAATAAGCTTTGTGTGGTAGAGCGTCATGGTAAGACGGGAGAGATTGGTGTAGCACCTCTTAAGGGATTTGGCGTTAAGGGTGGTGCAGTGGCGACCTCTGTGGCTCATGACTCCCATAATCTGATCGTAGCAGGTGATAATGATGAGGACATTTTGCTGGCGATAGAGACAGTGAAGGAACATCAGGGAGGATATGCAATTGTATCAGGAGGCAAAGTCGTGGATGTACTGCCGTTGCCGATTGCGGGCTTGATGAGTGATGAGTCCAGCGAAACGGTGACTAAGAAGGTGGCAGAGATGCTAAAAGAGACAGAACGGCTTGGTATATCCAAGGAGGTAGATCCATTTATCACACTGTCATTTATGGCGCTGCCTGTAATTCCAGAAGTGCGTCTGACAGAGCGTGGGATTTATTTATTCCCATAGTGGATGATGTTGAGTCGGTAGCAACGAGTGATTTTATATAGAAAACAAATTGAAAAGGATGGCGAAGATAAGTATGCAGAATAAGATTCAGATTATCAGTGATGGTTCCTTAGACCTTCCAAGAGAGCTTACAGAAGAGAAGGATATCAAAGTGGTACCTTTTTATGTTTCCTTTGATGGAGAGAAGTATTTGAAGGAAATGGATGAGTTGGATGTAAGAGAGTTCTACCAGCAGATGGTGGATCACCCAGATGTATTTCCGAAGACATCCATGCCGTCAGTAGATGATTATTATCAGGTATTTGAGCCATTGGCAAAGGAAGGAATTCCGATGATCTGTATCTGCATCACCACGAAGTTCAGCGGCTCTATGCAGTCTGCGAATACAGCTAGGGATATGCTCTTAGAGGAATATCCAGATGCAAAGCTTACGGTAATCGATGCCACGGTCAATACAGTTTTGCAGGGACTCTATGTGCTTGAGGTGTGCAGACTTCGTGATATGGGATGGGAGTATGACAGGATCGTAGAGCGTGCATTAGCGATCCGTGAGAGCGGAAGAATCTTCTTTACCATCGGTAATATTGATTATTTAAAGCATGGTGGAAGAATCGGAAAGTTGACAGGAATTGCAGGAAGTGCTCTTAAGATAAAGCCTCTTATCACATTAAAGGAAGGTGAAATCTTCAATTCTGGAATCTCAAGAAACCGTCAGAAGTCTATGCAGAAGGTGGTGGAGATGTTTGAGGCATACTTGGACGAGCGGGATGTAAAGCCGGGAGAGTATAGCGTTGTTGTCGGTTTTGGATATGATCGAGAGGAAGCGTGTCAGTTTAAGGAGATGCTTTTGTGCAACACAAGGGAGCGCCTTGGAATCGAGGATGTTGAGATATGCCAGATCGGAGCGACCATTGGGGTACACACAGGACCATATCCAATTGGTGTGGGTATCATCAAGCGCGCTGATTGGGAAGCATAGAATAGCGGTTACTTTAAGAGAGACAGAAAGAGGAAGAAATGTTAGGAACGATTGTGAATACAACGACGATTCTGGCGGGGAGTGTCATCGGAAGTGTCGTAAAAAAGGGAATCAACGAAAAGTATCAGCAGGGTCTTTTTAATGCTATGGGCTTGGCTGCGGTGGCAATCGGTATCAATGCGGTGGTGAGCCACATGGGAGATAGTCAGTACCCGGTACTTTTTATTGTGAGTCTGGCTCTGGGAACGCTGGTGGGTACCGCCCTTGATATCAGCGGGAGATTTGACCGGTTGGTGGCGCGGTTTTCCAAGACCAATCTGGGCGAGGGCTTGGGAACAGGAATTCTTCTCTACTGTATCGGTACGCTTTCTATCCTAGGTCCGGTCATGAGTGCGGTATATGGAGATAACACCTATCTCTTTACCAATGCCACATTGGATCTTGTGACCTCCATGGTGCTAGCATCCACATATGGCATCGGAATGGCTCTGGCGGCACCGGTATTATTCCTGTGGCAGGGGGCGATTTACCTGACGGCAAGTTATCTGTCGGCATCCTTCTTTTCGGAGCCGCTGTTGGTGGAACTGTCAGTGGTAGGTGGTATTCTGATTGCCAGTTCGGGACTTAATATCTTAAAAATAAAGGATGTTAAGACGATGAATATGCTGCCGTCTCTATTTGTTCCAATTCTATTTTTTATACTCAAGGAAATTGTGGGATTTTAAAAATGCAATAGTAGAAAGTGGTATTTGTGGGGAAGCTCACAAATACCACTTTTTTATTCTCTAGGAAAGAACTTGTTGCGTTAATGCGTGAAAGTTGTGACTTTCCTAGAGAATAAAAGCGCTCCGCGCAGGATGCGCACCTCGCGGAGAGGAAGAAAGTCGCAAGCGACACCGCATCAGGCAGACGCATAAATGCGTCGTAAGTGTGCGACAAGCGCACACTTTTTTTATATAATAATGTTGACAAAATAATACTATATGGTATATAGTATTGCTAAAGAAAAAATATTATAAAAAAGTTAATATTATAAAATGCATCAGAAAAGGAGTGAGAGTATGGTGTTCAACACAGGTGCCGCTCTATTGGATGCGATTGTCTTGGCAGTCGTTTCCAAGGAAGAGGAAGGCACATATGGTTATAAGATCACGCAGGATGTGCGCAGAGCGATTGAGGTGTCAGAATCCACCTTGTATCCAGTACTGCGGAGACTACAGAAGGACGGATGCCTGATCGTGTATGACAGGGAATGTGGAGGTAGGAATCGCCGTTATTACCGGATTACGGAGATTGGTAATCAGAAGCTTGCGGAGTACCGGAGAGAGTGGGAGGACTATTCATCCAAGATATCAGAGATATTTTTAGACTGAGGATAGATGGAGGTTATGTGAGAATGAATAAGGAAGAGTTTTTAACACAATTAGAGCGGCTTCTTTCCGGGATATCGGAGGAGGAGCGTGCCGATGCGGTGGCATTCTACCGAAGCTATTTCGAGGATGCAGGGGAAGAGAATGAGGCTTCCATCATCGCGGAGCTGGAATCACCTCAGAAGGTGGCAGACAGCATATTAAAGAATCTTGGCATCGACGGCAAGGCAGGGTATTACAATACCAATGCCAACAGGGATGCGGAATATTATAGGAATGTTAATAATACGATACACAATTTAAATCCAAAGCCAAAGAAGGATAATACAGCAACGGTGGTGCTGGCAGTAGTTTTGGCTATCATTACCTCACCAATCTGGCTGACATTACTGGGAACGTTGGTGTTGGTACTTTTGGCGGTCGTATGTACACTTTTTGGAGTGGCTATCGCAGTGGTAGCGGTGATGGCATCGCTGGTATTCGTGGGATTTTTGCTGATAGGAATCGGTATAAGCGCACTGTTTACAGGGGGGCCTGCAGTGGGACTTGGATTAATCAGCGGCGGATGTATCGTGCTGGCACTGGGAGTTCTTGCAGTACTTTTAGTTGTGTGGGTATTTGGAGCATTTTTGCCATGGGCGCTCAAGGGAATTTACCGCCTTTGCAGAAAGCCATTTGATAAGAGAAAGGAGCGTGCAGTAGCATGAAGAAGTTTACAAAGGTATGCCTGATTATTGTTGGCGTGTTACTAGGTCTAGGTTTGCTGTTAGCTGGAATCTCTGCAGCCATGGGTGGAGGATATGGTATGTTGCATCAGATGGCACAGAGCGGAGAGCTGGACTATGGAAACTGGCATATTAGTGAGTATGGAATTTACTATAATAGCGAAGATGAGGCCCATGATTACGAGGCAGCATGGGAATTTGGCACCGAGGATATGGAAGTGCCGAACGCACCAGAGTCGCCGGAAGCACCAGAAATATCTGGAGTAGCAGGGGAAGATGAAATCGTTACCAGTTATGCCGTAGAGGACATCAGAGAGATGGATATTGATATCGGTGCGGTTCAGCTGTTCTTTGAGACTGCTACAGACGCAGATTATGTAACCGTGACCTTGCTCAATGGAAAAAATAGATATTATGAGGTCGGAATGGATGGAAGTACACTGGATATTGAATATGATATTGAACATCATTGGGATACGAACAGTAATGATACTTGCATTATTGTGGAAATTCCGGCTGGCATGAGCTTGGACAAAATGGATCTGGATATTGGTGCAGCAGACGTACATTTTGATATGACAGATGTGATCTGTGACAAATTATTATTGGATGTTGGCGCTGCCAATGTAATCGCAGAGGAATTCAATGTGACGGAGCTGATAGATGTCAGCGTAGGTGCTGGAAATGTAGAAATCTATGGTGGCTCATACAAGGATGTTAAGATTGATTGTGGTGTCGGTAATTTTAATATGGAAGGAACCGTAGCAGGAGATCTTACTGCAGATTGTGGCATGGGAAATGTGGAACTGAATCTGACCGGAGAGGAAGATGCCTATAATTATAAGCTTTCCTGTGGTCTGGGGAGTCTGGTGGTAAATGAAAACACTTACTCCAGCATCGCTGGAAGCCATAATGTTACCAATGAGGGAGCGGTTGGAACCATTGATCTGGACTGTGGCATGGGAAATATAGAAGTGAATATTCGTTAACAAAAGCGTGGTACTGCAAAGTTTGCAGTGCCACGTTTTACTGTGTAAAATTTCTTTTTCAATTCTTTTACATTTCTATATAAAAATTTACAATTCCTATCTTATATTTTACCTCGATTTGAGGATTTCCACTTTTTTAGGATGATATGATAACAATTGCGAATTGACAGTATAAAAAACGTGCACAAGTTTTTTGATATGGCTTTTGTGCGCAGATAAGAGGTTAAGATGAAAAAGAAAGTGCAATGGAAGAAAATGGGCACCGTTATGGCATTTGTTCTGCCGGCGTTGACTCCGCTGATTGTTTTTTGGATTTATCCAATTATAAAGTCTCTTTATATCAGTTTTACGAACTGGGATTATATGACACCAGATTATGATTTTGTGTTCTTGGATAATTACAAACGATTATTTGCTGACACTAGATTTTATGACGCACTTTGGAACACGTTAGTATTCACATTAGGGACATTGATTCCTACTATAGTGGGTGGACTTTTGCTTGCGCTTCTTTTGCAGAAAGCATTTCGTGGAAGTGGATTTTTTAAGTTTGTTTTATTTTCCCCATGGATTACACCGACGGTAGCGATTTCTATCGTATGGACATGGATCTATGAACCAGATGTGGGATTTGCCAATGCAATATTGGAATTCATTGGAATGTCGGGCCAGGAATGGATCAAAAGTTCGGACACGGCAATGTTGTCCGTAATCATAGTTACTGTGTGGAAGAGTCTAGGTTATGCGATGATCTTTTATTTGTCTGCATTAGAAAAAGTGCCAAAGGAGCTTTATGAAGCTAACGCACTGGATAAGGCAAATGCATGGCAACGGTTTCGGGATGTTACATTGCCTTGCATCTCACCTACCACCTTTTTCCTTATGATTATTACCATGGTCAACTCCTTGCAGGCATACGACCAGATACAGGTTCTGACTCAGGGAGGTCCGGCAGGAAGTACAAGAACTTTACTGTATATGTACTATCAGCTTGGATTCCAAGAGTTTGATATGGGACAGGCAACGGCATTGGCAGTAGTGCTGGTCATCATTACAGTAGTGCTTTCATTGATACAGTTCGTGGGTTCTAAAAAGTGGGTACACTATTAAAAAGGAATAGGATGGAATGGGTGATGGAGATTAGAGAAAAGATGTGGGCAGGAGTGCGTGAGATATTGCGTTTTCTGGTGCTCGGTATAGCGAGTGTTTTTACAGCTTTCCCGTTTGTGTGGATGCTGCTCAGTGCGTTAAAGACTAAGGCAGAGGTTATGGATACTTCGGTATTCTTTCCGGCGGAACCTCAGTGGCAAAATATTGCGTCGGTAATATTGGATTCACCGTTGATTCAATATATCGGCAACAGTTTATTTGTATCTATTATTACTTTGGCAATTCAGATTGTAACAGGCGCTATGATGGCATACGCGATCGTATTTTTGCGTTTTCATGGACGAGGTGCTTTGTTTGCTGTAATCATGGGAACTTATATGCTACCTACGGCAGCAACGTATATTCCTGCTTATATTATTTTGTCTAAGCTGGGATTGCTCAACACTTATACTGGAATCATTGTTTCCAGTTGTGTCAGCATTTTTGGTATTTTCCTGTTGCGTCAGGCATTTATGCAGATTCCAGAAGGCTTGATTGAGGCGGCGAGAATTGATGGTGCCAGTCATTGGAAGATACTGTGGTATATTGCGGCACCAATGGCGAAGTCATCCTTTATCACCTTTGGGCTAATGAATTTTATTGCTATCTATAACAGTTATATGTGGCCATCTTTGATTACAGATTCACCGGAAAAAAGTATGGTATCTCAGGGGCTTCGAAGATTTTTTATCGAAGGTGGTGCATACGGAACAGAGTGGCCGCTTGTTATGGCGGGAAGCGCATTGATCATAGTGCCGGTATTGCTTTTATTCACCTTCACCCAGAAGTGGTTTATTAACGGAATTGGTGGCGAGACAGGAATGAAGGGATAAATATTTATATTAGCATGTAAAAATATTTTTACATATCTTTTACCCGGATTTTGGGAATGAGAAAAAAGTATGTGATAGGATTGCAACGTCACAAGAATGAAAAAGAAAGAGGAAAGCGTAAATGAAAAAGAAAAATGTAATTTCGGTATTGTTGGCAATGATGATGGCAACAACTATGTTGACAGGATGTGGAGATTCCCAGACAGCAGATGAAACTGCATCTGTGCAGTCAGGTGATGCTCAAACAGTAGCATCAGGAGAAGCTGTTGAGATTGATTTCTGGTATGCTGGTGGTAAGACAGCGGTGCATGTGTTCCAGGAGATCGTTGATGAGTTCAATGCATCCCAGTCTGATTATGTAATCAATACAGTAACACAGGCAGATTATTCTGAAACTTATGAGAAGTTACAGGCTGGTATTGCAGGAAATAATGCACCGGATATGGCATTGCTTGGAACAGATGCAGCAAGAAATCTTTCTGATAAGGGTTTGATTGCTGATATAGCTCCTTATGTAGAGTCAGATACAGAATTTGATCAGGAGGATTACCTTTCTGTATTCTTTGATCAGGGACGTGATGATGAAGGCAAGCTTTATGCATTTCCTGCATACGGAACTACACAGGTTTTATATTACAATATGGAAGCCTTTGAGAAGGCAGGTGTGAACGCAGAAGAGATCAAGACATGGCAGGATTTACAAGCAGCGGCAGAAAAGATTGCATCACTTGACGAATACGAGGTGGGCTGGGAGCCAATGTGGGGCTATGGCAACTTAGTAGATGCAGCCTTCAGCAATGGTGCAAGCATCTTCAGCGAGGACGGTAAGAGCGTTACTATTAACTCTGAGGAGTGGGTAGAAGTATGGGAGTCCTTCCGTGTATGGATTCATGAGGATAAGATCATGAAAGTCAACTCTGGTGGTCAGGGATGGGAGTACTGGTATAACACCATCGATGATGTGCTTGAGAATACCGCAGGTGGATATACTGGTTCTTCAGGAGATCAGGCAGACCTTGACTTTAATATCGTAGCAGCAATGGAACAGCCAGGTTGGGGTGAGAATCCTTCTGCACCATCTGCAACTGCACTTCAGTTAGTAATGCTTGAGAGTTCTTCTGATGCTGAGAAGCAGGGCGTATATGAGTTCATGAAGTACTTTACATCACCTGAGAATCAGGCAAAGTGGTCCATGGGAACTGGATATGTAGCAGTTCGCAATTCAACTCAGGAGGTACCTGAATTTGTAACTTACTGTGAGGAGAATCCACAGGCATTAGTACCATTACAGCAGGCTTCCCATGGTTCTATTTATCCGGAAGATCCAACTGGTGGAAAGATTTTGGATGCACTTTCTATCGCAGCAGATAAGGTAGAACTTGAAAATGTACCCGCACAGGAAGCATTGGATGAGGCTCAGGCGACAGCGCAGGCAGCTTTAGATGCAGCACTGGCTGAGTAATATAGGATAGCGACATGAGAGAAAAACTTATCTTTGAATTTACCCGAAAAGGGGAAAAAGTGAAACGGGAATCCTTAGGGATTCCCAATTCTTTAGAAAAGATACATATATCTGTGAAAAAGCCAGAGGATGTAAATGGCGGAGGATATCTTGCCGTTTTTGACGAGTGCGGCAACCTTAGATTTCAAAAGATGTTGTCCTACGGTGAGCAGGAGCTTGGTGTTGGTGAACAGCCTAAAGATACTTCCGTTGGAGGTGTGACAGGCAGGATAGGAGCAGGAAACTGGACATTTATGTGCGGTTTCATGTTTGGCGATCCGGTGGAAAGTGAAGAAGACAAATCCGTAGAGATTGAGCTTACGATTTCGGATGAAGCAATTCCCCTAACAGAAGCGCTTGATGAGGCATGGATGACATCGGAAGATGGAAATCGCATTAACGAGAAATTATTTGACTGGGGGAAAATCTATAGTAATAAAACGACATGGTTTAAGGGAGATTTTCATACACATACCAGACTTTCTGATGGCAAGGAAACCGTAGAGAACGCTATGAAAAAAGCGGTAGACATGAAACTGGATTTTTATGTGCCGACAGAGCATAATCTTATTCATACTGGCTGGAAGAAGACAGAACTGTTGATTGTTCCAGGTGTGGAGATTACTGATGGTCTGGGCCACTTTAATATGTTTGGAATCACAGAGCGCCCAGTTGGAATTGATGGAATGATGATGGCTTCAACACTGGAAGAAAAGAAAAAGCAGCTGCTTTCTATGATAGAAGAAGCGGTGGAGAAGCAGTGGATCGTTAGCATCAATCATCCATTTTTACATGTTTGGAAATGGCATTTAGATGAAGTGAAATTGGATAAGATACAATGTCTTGAAATCATCAATGATCCAACTTATACCTATGCGATAGAGGCAAATGACAGAGCAATCTCTTTTTTAGATGCATTATGGTTGGATGGTCATAAAATCTATGGAGTGGGCGGCAGTGATGCTCACAATCTGATTGATGAGCGTTATGAGGGTGCAACAGAACCTTCCATAGCAGGAGATCCGGGTACCTATGTGCATTGCCCCAAATTGTCGGCAGAACAGCTTTTGACAAATGTGCGTAAAGGTCATATGATAGTGACTCGTTATTGTGAGGTAGTACCGCACATTTATAGTGATACAAGAGAGTATCTTCCAGGAGATGAAATTATAGACAGGAAGATCACTTATGCTGTGGAGATTTCTGGTATTACAGAATATCCGAGGGTTTGTCTTATTGGAAACTCCAAGGAAGATACGCTGCGGAGAATCCCGCTTCAGGTAGTAAAGAAATCTGGGGGCAAATTTGTGGCAGAGCAGAAATTCAAGATGGAACAGGGAAGCTGGCGCTGGATTCGTATGGAAATACGGGATGAAAGCGGAAAGTTTCTTGGATATGTGAATCCTGTCTATACGGGGCAAAAAGAGTCGCAGTATCATACATATGGAGAAGTAAAGGCGGTATGGGAGAGTAAGAAAAATGCAAATTAAGGGAGTGCTGTTTGATAAGGATGGAACGCTGCTGGACTTTAATTCCCTGTGGCTTTCCGTAGCAGAACAGGTGGCAGAGAATTTGGCGGGAGAATGTTGTGCCTTAAATACTGGAATCAATCTGGCGAAGCAGAAAGAGAAGATTCTCTGGGCGATGGGAGTGGAACATGGAATCGTAAGAGCGGATGGTCCCCTTGCCTATATGACCTATGAGAAGATTGGGGAGAGAATATCTGAGGTTCTTACATTAGAGCAGATAAAACTTCCTGAGATATTGGAACAGGGGGAGCTGAATGTCCTATTTGAGGATGCGTTAGAGAGTGATTCCCTACCTATTAAGGCAACCTGCAATCTGAGACAACTTTTTATGAGTCTGAAGGAAAAGGAAATCAAATTAGGACTTGCAACAGCAGATAATAAATGTGTGACAGAGCGTTGCTTAAGGCAGCTTGGAATTATAGAGTATTTGGATTTTATCGGATGTGATGACGGCGTTTTGCAACCGAAACCACAGCCAGATATGTTTGTGGCATTTTGTCAAGAACAGCAGCTGCATCCAGAAGAAGTGGCAGTACTAGGAGACACTTACAATGACATGTTGTTTGCAAAGAAATGTGGTGGACTGGCGGTTGGTGTACTGTGTGGCTTGTCAGAACGGAAGCAGCTGGAGATAAAGGCGGATATTGTTGTGGATACGCCAGAAAATATATTAGATATGATAGAGTAAGAGAGGTTTGATATGGCTGAGATCGCATTAAAGCACGTATATAAAAAATTTGATGATGGTGTGGAGGCTATTAAGGACTTTAATCTGGAAATAGAAGAGAATGAGTTTGTTGTGTTTGTAGGGCCTTCTGGATGTGGTAAATCTACTACGCTTCGCATGATAGCGGGATTGGAAACAATTACAGATGGAGATTTGTATATTGATGGGAAACGTATGAATGATATCAAGGCAGCAGACCGAGATTTCGCCATGGTATTTCAGAATTATGCGTTGTATCCTCATATGTCTGTGGAAGAGAATATTGGATACAGTTTAAAGATTGCAAAAGTGTCCAAAGCAGAGCGCAAGAAGCAGGTGCGGGAGGTTGCTAAGATTCTTGGTCTTACTGAGGTCTTAGATCGTAAGCCGAAGGAACTTTCGGGTGGACAAAAGCAAAGAGTCGCCATGGGGCGTGCTATTGTTCGCAAACCAAAGGCATTTTTGATGGATGAACCACTGTCAAATCTGGATGCGAAACTGCGTACCAAGATGAGAGTGGAAATTAAGAAATTATATGAGATGTTGGGAACGACCTTTATCTATGTTACCCATGATCAGACCGAAGCTATGACGCTTGGCACTAAGATTGTTGTTATGAAGGATGGTGTAATACAGCAGGTGGCAAGTCCAAAGGAATTGTATGAGAAACCTGAGAATACTTTTGTAGCACAGTTCATTGGTATTCCACAGATGAATCTGATGCGGGGAAAGGTATATTTTCTGGATGGAAAATATTCTCTGCGGATTGGAGAGGATTATCTGGCATTGACACCTGAGATTGGAGAGCAATTACAGGAAAAGCAAGTGATAGGCGAAGAAATTTATGTGGGAGTTCGACCGGAGGATATCTGCGTGACAGAAGACGGATCAATGGAGGCTGTCGTTGATGTCTATGAGTTACTAGGGGCTGAGAGTTATCTTTATTTCCAGTATCAAGACAAAAAGATGTGCGCGCGGGTAGGAGCAAATGTTCCAATTGCTGTAGGTGATAAGATAAGATTTACGTTTTATAATGATAAGATTCACTTTTTTGATGGATATCGTGAGACAATGATATTATAAGAGGAGGCCAGGAGGTCTCCTCTTAGTTTTGTGGGAAATTTATTTCTCTATCCATTCCCGGATTTCCGGTACCTTTGAAAGGATTGGTAGCAGTAACACGCTGATGATAATTCCTGCCACGCCCTGCACAATATTAAATGGAATACCAGTGGCAGCGGATGCGATGCCAGCGGCAAGAGTCGCCTGATTGAAGCTGCCACTACCCAGAGCGGCAAGGACTGCCTCATAGGCAAAATATCCGATGACCATGAGAGCTTCGCCGGCGATACCACTGATGACAATGGCTGCATAGCGACTCTTTGAACTTTTGATGATATGCTGCAGGCGGTGGAACAAAAGTCCTGCAATGCCTCCGGTGAGAGCTTTGATAATGAGGGTGGCTGGAGCCCATGAAGCGTATCCAGAAAATATGTCAGAAAACATGGAGCCAATGCCGGCGGCAAGCGCGCCGGGAATGGGACCTAATACAACGCCACATAATAGGACAAAGCCGTCACCTAAGTGGATATAGCCCAAGGTAGGGGTTGGAATCTTGATAATCATGGTTGCGATACATGTCATAGCGGCGAGCAGAGCTGCCACCACGAGTTTTTTGATATTCTGATGGGTCATACGAAATCTCCTCATACTGTAATTTTTTGTTGTGTACACAAGTTGAACCAAGTATAACACAAAGTGGATTGATAAAAATAACCAGTTGAAAGCAAAATGACCATGCCAGTTTTGGGATAGGTGTTCTGAAACGGTATGAGAATGGATTTCTGGTTGCCTGATGAAAAAACCCCTGTTAAACTATTAATACTGAAAAAAATAGAAGCAAAAGATGGGAGGCATTATGAGTAAGACAGTCAGAATCGTATTATATATATTATCCTTACTGACAGTGGTGGGGCTTCTTGCGGCATTTGTTGTGGCGGGTGGTAGACAGCGGTCGGAGGAGACAATGCAACAACAGAGTGCAGATGTAGAGGAAGTAGCCGGAGTGGAAGAAAATGTAGCGTTGGAGGATGATGGAGAAGAAAATGCGGATGCTACAGTGACAGAAGTGAGTGAGAATTCCAATTCTGCACAGAATGCAGTAATAGATGCGGAAAGGCAGGAATTATCTACAGATGAGGCAACTGGCAAGAATGAAGAGGAGATAACAGAAGCAACAGAGCTGACCGAGGACGGTGTGACCACGATTCTTTTTACAGGAGATGTGCTTTTTGCCAATGCCTTTAAAGCGGGGTATGATGCCAATGGCATCGAGGGTGTCATTTCGGAGGACTTATTGCAGGAATTACAGGCTGCGGATATTTTGATGGTGAACAACGAGTTTCCTTTTTCGGATCAGGGAACACCGATGGCGGATAAGCAGTTTGTCTTTCAGTGCAGTCCTTCTTATGTAAGTGCTTTAAATGAGATGGGAGTAGATGTGGTGTCCTTGGCGAATAACCATACCCTTGACTATGGCAAGGAAGCCCTGATTGATACCTTCCATACATTAGATGGTGCGGGAATTCTCTACGGAGGTGCTGGAGAGACAGTGGAGCGTGCCGAGGCGGTACAGACCATAGAGATAAATGGTAAGACCTATGGATTCCTTGCGGTGTCGAGAGTGGTTCCCACAGCGGATTGGAAGGTGGAGAACAGCGTGCCTGGAATTTTCTCCTGCTATGATGACACCAGACTGGTGGAGCTGGTAGCGGAGGCGAAGGAGTACTGTGATTTTCTTGCGGTATATCCACACTGGGGCGTAGAGTATGAAGCTTACCCAGAGTCCTACCAGACCCAGATCGCGGAGCACTGTATTGAGGCTGGGGCAGATGTGATCGTAGGTTCCCATACTCACTGCTTGCAGGGAGTATCCTATATCAATGGAAAGCCAGTATTTTATAGTCTCGGTAATTTTGTCTTTGGACAGACAATCGATCGTTCTGCAATGGTCAAGGTGACGATCGATGCATCGGGCAATGTGTCTTATCAGTACATTCCGGTGTATGCAGCAGGTGGTGTGACCTATATGGCGACGGGAGATCAGGCAACACAGATCTGTCAGTATCTGGATGGCATCTCACCGGAGGCGACAGTGGGCACGGACGGTATGGTGACTGAGTAGAATAAGAATATGAAATGAGCCGAGGGGAGTGTTGGAGTTCTGATGCTGCTGTGACGTGCTGGCATCAGAGGGAGGAAGTGCCAGACTGGTGCAGTCGATATTGGTGAGGCGTTGTGCCGTACTTTTCCTTGAAGGCATGGATGAGGTGACTGCAATCGGAAAAGCCCGTTTCCTGACTGATATAATTTAAGTCGAAGCTAGTGAACAGTAGCATATCCTCTGCCTTAAGGAGACGGATGGACTCGATGTACTTTTTGCAGGACTGACCGTAGATTTCCCTAAAGTTCTTAGCAAAGTAGGAGTAGCTCATACCGCACAGGCTGGCAAGTTCGCTGACCTTGATATCCTCCCCGGAGTGCTGGTCGATGTACTGGGTGATGCTGTATATGGACTCCTCAGTCTCTTGGGATGTGTAGAGGATATCGGTATTCAGTCCCACGCTGCGCCAATAGCGCAACAGATAGGTCAGAAGTTCCTCTGCCTTGGCATGGAGCAGTGATTGATATCCATATTGCTTTTGTTCCATCTCTGCGATGCAGACATCAAAAATGGAATTGAGTGAATCAGAAGATAATGTCTCTGACGGAATATAGATTCTGTCGGAGGCATTTTTTTTGATTTCAGCAAAAAGGGCGGTCAGATTGACTGAGACTCCATTTCCGTTGTGGGAACCGACGCTTAAAAGAGCAGGATCGAACTTTAATACATCATAGCGAAAAGAGGCATCGGAAAGTGCATAGATGGAGTGCAGGGCAGAAGGTGGAAAGAGAATCAGATCACCCTCGGACAATACGTAGCTTTCCTCATCGCAGTTCACGAGGACGGATCCCTCTCTCATGTATAGAATTTCAACAAAATAGTGAAAGTGGGGCTTGATTGGAACACTGTGCAAAAGATTGCTGCAAATAAAGCATTCGTAAGGTGTGTTTAGTTTGTCGGTATATTCAAAAAGTTGGTTCATGGCACTCTCCAAAATAGATTTTTACAATTTTTAATTTGAATTATTATATCAGCTTTTGTGGGAAAATGCTATATTCTCTGTAACGAGAAAGGAGAAGGAAAGATGGAATATATATGTGGAATGACATTTGCACCCTTCGCACCGGAGGGAAAATTTTCTGGGGCAGCAGTGAAGGAAAGTCTGGCATTGATGCAGGAGCGGACGGGAGCGAATTTTGTGATTTTCGTTCCGAATGGATTGCAGCAGACACCTCAGTCGGAGGAGATTTCCTATACGACCAAGGCGACGATGAGGGATGAGGAATTGATCGAAATGATCGGCTATGCTAAGGAACTGGGGCTTCGTGTGGCACTTAAGCCGACAGCAAATTGTGCCAATGGAACCTGGCGGGCACACATCAGCTTTTTTGATGAGGATGTGCCATGTGAACCGAAGTGGGGCAACTGGTTTGCTTCCTATACGAAATTCCAGCTTCATTATGCAAAGCTAGCCCAGGAGCATGGCTGTGAAATGTTCATTGCGGGCTGTGAGATGGTGATGAGCGAGCATCGGGAGAAGGAATGGAGAGAACTGATCGGAGAGATCAAGAAGGTATATCACGGACTGGTCTCCTATAACACGGACAAATATCAGGAGCACAATGTAAAGTGGTGGGACTGCGTAGATGTCATATCCTCCAGCGGATATTATCCGATTGATGACTGGGAGCGCCAGCTTGACCGTATTGAGGCGGTGGTAAAAAAATATAATAAGCCTTTCTTCTTTGCAGAGGCGGGCTGCATGTCGGTGGAAGGTTCCTCTCTAGTGCCGAACAACTGGGAGGTGCAGGGAGCGGCAGCGCCGAAGGAGCAGGGGGAGTGGTATGAGAAAATGTTTCTTGCCTGCGAAAAGAGATCATGGGTCGAGGGCATGGCATTCTGGTCATGGGGAGAGCGATTATATCCTGAGAGCAAAGCCATGGAGCGCATGGATTATGAAATTTTTGGTAAGCCGGCGGAAGATGTAGTAAAAAAGCACTATTCCAAGCTGATGAAAAAGTCGAATTAATGCAAATTTTTCAATATAATTTAACTAAAATAAGTTTACAAGTAATTAAAAAAAGCTTATAATTACCATGTCAAATATTCTTACTAATAAGTAAGGAAACAGTTAGATTATTTAGTAAAAGGAGAATAAGGTATGAGTTACATGGAAACTTACAAACAGTGGTGCACAGACCCATATTTTGATGCAGATACAAAGGCAGAGCTTGAGGCAATCAAGGATGATGCCGCAGAGATCGAGGATCGTTTTTATCGTCAGTTAGAGTTTGGTACTGGTGGACTCCGTGGAGTGATCGGAGCAGGAACCAACCGTATGAATATATATACTGTTCGTCAGGCAACACAGGGACTTGCGAACTACATCATTTCTCAGAATGGACAGGAGAAGGGTGTTGCAATTGCACACGATTCCAGAATCATGTCCCCTGAGTTTGCACAGGAGGCAGCACTTTGCTTGAATGCCAACGGAATCAAGGCTTATGTATTTGACAGCCTTCGCCCAACACCAGAGTTGTCCTTCGCAGTAAGAGAGCTTGGATGTGTGTCAGGTATCGTGTTGACAGCTAGCCACAACCCAAGAGAATATAACGGATACAAGGTATATTGGGAGGATGGTGCTCAGATCACACCACCTCATGACAAGAACATCCTTGCAGAGGTAGCCAAGGTAACATCCTTCGATCAGGTAAAGACCATGGATAAGGAGGCTGCTGTTGCAGCTGGTCTGTATCATGTCATCGGATCTGAGATGGATGACCGTTATATGGAAGAGTTAAAGAAGCAGTCTATCCACCCAGAGATCATCAAGGAGATGGCAAAGGATATCAAGATCGTGTATACACCACTTCACGGAACTGGTAATCTCCCAGTACGTCGTGTGTTAAAGGAGCTTGGCTTTGAGAATGTATATGTGGTTAAGGAGCAGGAGCTTCCAGATGGTAACTTCCCAACAGTAGCATATCCGAATCCTGAGTCTCCACTTGCATTTGAGCTTGCATTAAAACTTGCAAAAGAGGTTGATGCAGACATCGTTCTTGCAACTGATCCAGACGCTGACCGTCTTGGTGTATATTGCAAGGATACCAAGAGCGGCGAGTATGTGACATTTACAGGAAATATGTCCGGTATGCTCATTGCAGAGTATATCTTAAGAGAGAAGACTGCTACTGGAACTATGCCAGCGAATCCAGCATTGGTTGAGACCATTGTTACCACAGATATGGCAAAGGCGATCGCAGAAGCTTATGGCGTGAAGTTAATCGAGGTATTAACAGGATTTAAGTATATCGGTGAGCAGATCAAGTTCTTCGAGGAGCAGAATACATACAACTATGTATTTGGTCTTGAGGAGAGCTATGGTTGTCTTGCAGGAACCTATGCGAGAGATAAGGATGCCTGCGTGGCAGTTATGATGCTCTGCGAGGTAGCTTCCTGGTGCAAGAAGAACGGCAAGACTCTGTGGGATGCTATGTTAGATATGTACGAGAAGTACGGATATTATAGAGAAGGTCTTGAGACTAAGACATTGAAGGGAATCGATGGTGCAGCACAGATTCAGACTATGATGAGCGAGTCCCGTCAGAACCCACCAAAGAAGCTGGGTGGCTTCGATGTACTTGCAGTACGTGACTACAAGGAAGATACCAGAAAGGATATGGTAACAGGTGAAGTGACAGCAACTGGACTTCCATCATCTAACGTACTTTATTATGAGCTTTCTGACAATGCATGGTGCTGTGTACGTCCTTCTGGAACAGAGCCAAAGATCAAGTATTACTTTGGTGTAAAGGGAAGCGACTTAGAGGACGCTGAGACCAAGCTTGCAGCATTGAAGGAAGATTTGTTGAAATAAACCTGAGAAAGTAAGGAGTTCCGGAAAGGGAGAAGTGCCGGAATCAAGGTGTGAAGAACTATGAATATTCAATATAATGAAACATCAAGAATATTTAAACTGGATACACAGCATACCAGCTATATTATAGGTATTGTGGATGAGGAGAATTTTATCGGTCATGTATATTACGGGGCGAAGATCAGTGACGATGCGACTTATCTGATGCGCACTGAGGAAGCACCATTTGTTCCATCGAAGAATGATCGTGACCGAAGCTCTTTCCTTGATTCATTTCCGATGGAATATCCGGGAAATGGAGTAGGGGATTACAGAGAGAGTGCCATTGCAATATTAGATAAGAATGGTAATACGGCAGTACAGCCGCTCTATACCGGACATAAGATTTATGCAGGAAAGCCGGGGATTCCGGGGCTTCCTGCTACCTTCGGGGATGAGGAGACATGTCAGACCTTAGAGATTACTGCTGTGGATGCTGTGACGAATCTGGAGGTTACATTATATTATAGTATCTTTGCAGATGTGGATGTGATTGCCAGAAGTGTGCGGGTGAAGAACTGCGGAACAGAGCCAATGTTCTTGACGAAGGTAATGTCTGCGTCTATGGATATGGACGCAGAGGATTATAAGATGCTGACTCTTCATGGTTCATGGGCAAGAGAACGCCAGTTAGATTACCGCAGCATCGGTTACGGCAAGCAGAGTGCCTGCTCTACAAGAGGGGAATCCTCCCATCAGGAACATCCTTTTGTGGCGCTGTTATCTGAGCATGCCACAGAGGAAGTGGGGCAGGTCTATGGTTTCCATTTTGTATATTCCGGTAATTTCCTTGCACAGGTGGAGAAGAATCAGTTCGATACCCTGCGTGTGACAATGGGAATCCATCCTCAGGATTTTAAGTGGGAGTTAAAGCCAGAAGAGACATTTTATGCACCGGAAGTGATTCTTACTTATTCCGATGCAGGACTTGGAACGATGACACGTAATTTCCATGATCTGTACCGCAATCATCTGATTCGCAGTCCGTATAAGGATGTGAAGCGTCCGATTCTCATTAATAACTGGGAAGCGACCTACTTTGATTTCAATACGGAGAAGTTGATTGCCATTGCAAAAGAGGCGAAAAAGTGTGGTATCGAGATGTTAGTCATGGATGATGGTTGGTTCGGATACCGCAATGATGATAATACTAGTCTTGGAGACTGGAAGGTCAATGAAAATAAGATTACTGGTGGACTGAAAGCATTAGTGGATGAGGTTAACCAGATCGGTCTGAAGTTCGGTATCTGGTTTGAGCCAGAGATGATATCACCGGATTCCAATCTGTACCGTGCACATCCAGACTGGGCGATTGCTCTGCCAGAGAGAAGAGGCTGTCTATGTAGAAATCAATACGTGCTGGATCTGTCTAGACCAGAGGTATTGGATTATGCATACGAATCTGTTGCCGCTATCTTAAGAAGTGCTAATATCGAATATGTGAAGTGGGATATGAACCGTCAGTTGACGGATCTTGGCAGTGCTTATCTGGAAGATCGCAATCAGGGAGAATTATTGCACCGCTATGTACTGGGCGTTTATGAGATGCAGGAGCGTCTGATGCAGGAATTCCCGAATCTGTTGCTTGAGAATTGCTCCGGTGGTGGAGCGAGATTTGATCCGGGTATGCTCTATTACAGCCCACAGATCTGGTGCTCTGATGATACAGATGCTATTGAGCGCTTAAAGATTCAGGAGGGTACAGCGTTAATTTACCCACTTTCTACTATGGGAGCTCATGTATCGGATTGCCCGAACCATACCGTAGGACGTGTGACACCTTTTGCTACCAGAGGAAATGTGGCACTTGCAGGTACCTTTGGTTATGAGTTGGATATTACAAAGATTCCGCAGGAGGACAGAGAGCAGATGCCAGAACAGGTAGCAATGTACCACAAGTACAATGATCTGGTTCGTTGTGGAGATTATTATAGAATTGCTTCTTATTCCCAGAATCATGAATATGATTGCTATGAGGTGGTAGCGAAGGATAAGTCGGAAGCATTGATTACCTTTGTACAGGTACTGAACCGACCGAATTATCACACCAGACGCATCCGTATTCCGGGATTAGCTCCAGAGAAGAGATATCGGATCGAGGGAAGAGAAGAGACTTATTATGGAGATACTCTGATGCATGTGGGACTTCAGATTCCGAATATGTGGGGAGATTTCCAATCTACATTGCTTCACCTTGTAGAGGATAAGGCAGAAAGGAGTACGACATGGCAAAAGCAGTGAAGCTCGCCGATATAGCAGAGCGCTTAGGAGTCAGTACCGTTACGGTTTCCAAAGCATTGTCGGGACAGAAGGGTGTCAGCGAAGAACTGCGGGCAAGGATAAAGGAACTGGCGGAGGAGATGGGCTACAAACAGCCATCTGCGCAGCGTAGGGAAAAGCCGAGCAGAAGTTACAATATAGGTGCATTGATCGCAGAGCGATATTTGGATAAGTATGATTCCTTTTATTGGCAGCTGTATCAGCAGGTAGCAACCAGAGCAGTGGCGAAGGAATGTTTCACCCTGATGGAGACAGTTAGTGCCCAGATGGAGTTAGAACTTGAGATGCCGAAATTGGTGCAGGAGCAGAAGGTGGATGGCATCATCGTGATTGGACGTCTCTTTGACAGCTACCTTCAGTTCTTGAGGGAAGAGTGTGAGATTCCTATTATCTATCTGGATTTCTGCGATGAGAAGCAGGATACCGATGCGGTGATTTCTGACAGCTATTACGGTGCATATCGTCTGACCAATTATCTTTTTGATATGGGACATACTAGAATTGCTTATGTAGGAACGCTACTTGCAACAGGTTCTATCACAGACCGTTACTTTGGATATAGCAAGTCTCTGGTTGAGCATGGACAGCAGATCAGACAGGATTGGATCATTGACGACCGTGATCTGGATACAGGCAGAATCGATACAGAGAAGATGATAAGGATTCCGGAGGAAATGCCGACTGCCTTTGTCTGTAACTGCGATCTGACAGCAAGCTTTTTGATCAAAAAGCTGCGTGCTGCAGGATATCGTGTTCCTGAGGATGTTTCGGTAGTGGGCTATGACAATTATCTGTTTCCGGGATTATGTGATGTGGCGATTACCACTTATGAAGTAGATATGAAGGAAATGGCCCGCAGAGCGATACAGAATCTGACTAAAAAGATCAGCGGCGAGAATTATCGCCAGGGTATCTGCATCGCAGAGGGGCATCTGGTCATAAAGGACAGTGTGAAAAAAATAAGCTAGTGGCTATGATTTTGCCGGAATTGCAGAGGTGTGATTCCGGCATTTTTTTTGAATAAATTAATGAAGTGGGTTGTGTTGTCGATTCCGACAGCGGAACCCACTTCGTGTATTGTTAAGTTGCTAGAACGCAGCAAGTACTCTGCCTGTCGCAAGCGAACCTGTGTAAGATACTGGACAGGCGGGGTGCCGATGGATTTAGAAAAATCACGGCATAGGCGGTACTTATTGATACCGATGGTGTTTTCTAGCTCCTCCAGCGGATGTGGATTCTGATAATCAGTATCAAAAATCTGCTTCATCTGCGCCACGTGCTTTGGTAATCTGGCGTGGGATGCTTCCTGCTCCTTGGCATCCACCAGAGAAGAAAGTGCCAGATGGAGCATGGTAGAGAGGTGGAGCCCGGAGATATCATCCGTAGAAGGTAACAGGTTCAAGATGGAAGGAAGCAATCGGAATAAAATACTGTCAGAACTGTGTTTCTTCTTATAGTAATGATTCTTGCCACAAAGCAGTGGAAGGAAGTCCTTGCATATTGTACCGGAAATATAAAATAGGACATAGGAAAATGGGGTATGGGAGGTGGTGAATCGTAAGTCCCTTCCGGCTGGAAATAGAGCGATATCGTTCTTGGACAATAATAGGGTCTCTTCCTGATATAAAATATTGGCTTCTCCAGATTTGACGAACAGTAACATAGTATAAGGAAGAGAAGCTTGCAAGAATTTAACAGGTGTTGTGTATGTAATCTCTCCTCCGGCATGAACACACAGACTCTCACGGGACTGGGCGTTATTGGATCGGAAGAAAAAAGGCATATTACTAACACTTTTTTCAAAATTAATATTTTTTCCAGATACACTTTGGAATGTATAGGATTCATTTAAAAGAGAAATGGTGTCATTAGCCTGATAATCCATGGAACCTCCTTTGTAAAAACGAATTAACGAAATTAATTAACTTAATTATAACTAATGAAAAGAAATAAAACAAGATAAGTGAGGTAGAAAAAAGCAAGAAAATAATTAAATTAAGTTAATGTAAGATGGGAAATAAGCTTAAAAACGAGAAAAGGTCAAAAATGGAATATGCAAAATATCCAAAAACCAGACTCTGGATTTGTCTATTATGTGGAAAGGAACGAAAACAACAAGAAAATGAGATAAAAAACAAGAAATAGTGATGACTAAAAAATAAAAGAATATATAATTAAATTAAGCTACAAAACAGCAACAAACAACAATAAAATCAAGGAGGGAATTTTTATTATGAAACTGAGAAAAGTTACAGCACTTGCATTAGTAGCAGCAATGGCAATGAGCATGGTAGCATGTGGCGACAGCGAAGGCGCTGACACATCTGCAGATGCTAGCAACACAGTAGTAGCAGACGGAACAGAGAGCGGATCTTCTGACGCAGCAGGAACATTATCTTACGCTGACATCACATTGGGAGAGGATTACACAGACATTACAACAACAATCCATGTGTTCAATCAGAGAACAGATATGGCTGAGGCTGAGTACAACGGAAAGAACTGGGATGCATACCTTGCAGACTTCAATGCAATGTATCCAAACATCACAGTAGAGATCGAGACAGATACTAACTACTCTGACGATGCACTTCTTCGTTTACAGAGTGGTGACTGGGGTGACATCATGATGATCCCAGCAGTTGATAAGGCAGACTTAAGCACATACTTCCTTTCTTTCGGAAGCTTAGAGCAGATGGAAGGCGAGATCAAGTTCGCAAATACTTGGGAGTATGAAGGTCAGGTTTATGGTGTTCCTTCTACTGGAAATGCACAGGGTATCGTATACAACAAGAGAGTATTTGAAGAGGCTGGTGTAACAGAGCTTCCAAAGACTCCAGACGAGTTCATCGCAGCATTACAGGCAATCAAGGATTATGATTCTTCTATTATTCCTCTGTATACCAACTATGCAGATGGATGGCCAATGGAGCAGTGGGATGGACAGATCGCTGGTACAACAACAGGTGATCCTACATACATGAACCAGCAGTTACTTCACACACAGGATCCATTCCAGGATTACGGCGATGGCACACATCCATATGCATTATACAAGGTTCTTTACGATGCAGTAGCAAACGGATTAACTGAGGAAGATTACTCCACAACTTCTTGGGAAGATTCCAAGGGTATGATCAACCGTGGCGAGGTTGCAACAATGGTACTTGGTTCTTGGGCTTACTCCCAGATGGTAGCAGCAGACGAGCACGGTGAGGATGTTGGTTACATGCCATTCCCAATCACTGTTAACGGACAGCAGTACGCTTCTTCAGGAGCAGATTACAGCTTCGGTATCAACGTAAATTCTTCTGAGGAGAATCAGGCAGCAGCTATGGTATTCATTAAGTGGATGACAGAGGAATCTGGATTCGCATACAACGAGGGTGGTATCCCAATCGCAGCAGATGATATGGATTACCCAGATGCATATGCAGCATTCGGCGATGTAACATTCGTAACAGATGAAACAGCAGTAGCAGGTGAGGAAGACTTACTGAACGCATTGAACTCTGACTCTGGTCTGATGATCAACGCAGGTGGTAAGGAGAAGACACAGCAGTTAATCGAGCATGCAGCTATGGGCGACATGACATTCGATGAGGTTATGGCTGAGTGGAACGCTGACTGGACTTCTGCACAGGAAGCAAACGGTGTTGAGATTACACAGTAATTAATATAGTGCAATAGATTCAGGACCGGAATGAAAACAAGATTCCGGCTCTGATAAACTAAACCGGCTAGAAAATGTACTCTGAGCTGGGAAAGAAAACAGTTAGAAAAGGATGGAGATTGATATGGCAGCAGCATCTGCAAAAATTAACAACACAAAACTACAAAAAAATAGTCTCCTTAAATGGGCAAAGAGTAGGAAGGGACAGCAGACACTGATTATTCTGGCATTCATGATTATTCCGCTTACATTGCTGTTTGTATTTACCTACCTTCCATTTGGAGAAATGGTTAAATTCAGCTTTTACAAAATGAAATATTCCACGCCAGTTGATAAGCGTGTGTTTATTGGATTCGACAACTACATACAGGTATTTCAGGATAAAGAGATTTTTGCATCCTTAAAGTTGAGCCTTTACTATATGCTTGGTTCCGTGATTCAGCTTGCGCTTGCACTGTATCTGGCAACACTTCTTAGCTTTAAGACAAAGGGCGGCAACTTATTCAAGGGATTTATGTTCTTCCCTTACTTAATCAGTGGTATTGCCATTGGATTTATCTTTAAGTATTTCTACACCAGAGGATTCGTACTTGATACGATCTTAGGATGGTGTGGCTTTGATTTAGAAAACCTTCCGTACTGGTTAAAGGACCAGAGCATTAACAACTGGTCATTGGTAGCAACCTCCGTATGGCGTTATTTTGGACAGAACATGGTACTTTTCATCGGAGCGATCATGTCTGTGGATGCCGAGATGTATGAGGCGGCAGAACTGGACGGTGCTAATAAATTCCAGCAGTTTTTACATATTATACTGCCAAGTATTAAAACAATCGTAACATTGAACGTAATTCAGTCAATTTCCGGAGCACTTAGTGCATTTGAGCAGCCATACGTTATCACAGGCGGTTCTAACGGAACAGCAACATTCTTTATCAACATGGATCGTATCGCACATACCAATCAGAAGGTAGGTCTTGCATCTGCCATGGCAGTTGTACTGCTGATGCTTATCTTCTTATGTACGATTTTACAGAAGTTATTCTTCAAATATATTTATAGAAATGCAGATCAGGATGATCAGGTCATGACACGTGAAGAGAGAAAGCGTGTGAAGGAAATGATGAAGAAGCAGAAAGCCGAAGCAAAAGCGGCAAAATCAGCAAAGGGGGCAATGTAAATGAACAAGAATAAGCGCAGAAAACATTATACCATTGGCGCGATTATATGGGGCATCGTAAAGTATGTATCCTTAGTATTCTTTGCCTTTGTTGCAGTTATCCCGATCGTGTCCTGTGTTATCACAGCATTTAAGACAGAGGCAGAATATAAGTCAACTAATGTTATGACATTACCACAAAGCTGGCTGAACTTCGATAACTTTATCGAAGCATTCCAGAGAGCAAATATGGGAAGAGCATTCATCAACTCAGCAATCGTTATGGTATGCGTTTTGATCGGAGCAGTTCTCATCGGAACACAGCTTGCTTATGTATTGAATCGTTTTAAGTTCCCAGGCAATGGACTGATTCGTAACCTGTTCCTTTTCGCATCCCTGCTTCCAGGTGTTGCTATGCAGGTAACTGTATATCAGATCATGCATGACTTAGGATTTATCAATCACTTATATGGTTACATCATTATGAGTATGGGAACGGATGTTATATCCATCTACATCTTCATTCAGTATATGGAGAATATCTCAGTAGCATTGGATGAGTCAGCGATCATTGATGGAGCTTCTTACTTTACAATTTACTGGAAGATCATGCTGCCACTGTTAAAGCCAGCTATCGTTACATCCTGTATCTTAAAGGGTGTAGGCGTATACAACGAGTACTACTCAGCTAACTTATACTTGAATAAGCCAGACTTAAAGACAATTGCGATTTCCCTGTACACCTTTACCGGACCACTGGGAAGTCAGTACAACCTGATTTGTGCAGGTGTTATTATTTCCCTGCTTCCAGCATTGCTTGTATTCATTCTTTGCCAGAAACAGATTTACAGCGGTATCACTGCTGGTGCTGTAAAGGGCTAGAAAGTGCAGGTGCGGGACATGGGATCAACAAGTACAGAAGCACTGAAGATAATGAGGGATGAAGTAAAGCAGGAACTGCTTACAGACATTATCCCATTTTGGAAAAAGTTAAGAGATGACAATTATGGTGGTTACTATGGTTGGCTATCTTATGATTTAAAATTGGATGAGAAGGCAGAGAAGGGTTGTATCTTAAACAGCCGTATCACATGGTTCTTTGCCAATGCCTACACACTTTTTAAGAATGGATATATCACAGAGGAAGAGTGTCAGGTAGCAGGATTTTCAGGAGAAGATCTCCTGAAAGAAGCAAGACATGGTTATGAATTCTTAATGAACCGTTGCCTTGACAAAGAGTGCGGCGGTATCTACTGGTCCTTGAACTATGACGGAACACCGCTTGATGCGACCAAACATACTTATAATCAAGCATTTTGTATATATGCTTTGTCTTCCTATTATGAAGCGTCCGGGGATGAGGATGCCCTCTCCCTGGCGCACACCCTCTTTCAGTTGATTGAGGAAAAGTGCACCGACGAGGTGGGATATCTGGAAGCATTTACCAGAGAGTTCGCACCAGAGTCCAATGAAAAGCTTTCAGAGAATGGTGTGCTGGCAGACAAGACAATGAACACCTTACTGCATGTATTTGAAGCCTATACGGAGCTTTACCGTGTGGCGGGAGATGCAGAGGTAAAAGAGCGTTTGATGTGGATGATGAGCATTTTCGCAGAAAAGGTCTACAATCCAAAAGCGCAGAGACAGGAAGTATTCTTTGATGCAGAATATAACACTATTTTAGATCTTCACTCTTACGGACACGATATTGAGACAGCATGGTTAATTGACAGAGGCGTGGAAGTATTAAAAGAGGCAGCTTGTGAGGCTAGAATGTCTCCGATCACAAAGATTTTGACAAAGCGTATTCACCAGATCGCATTTGATGGCCGTTCATTGGCAAATGAGTGCGACAGGGGCGTAGTCAATGCCAACCGTGTATGGTGGGTACAGGCAGAGACTTTAGTGGGATTTTTAAATGGTTATGAGAAGTCCCCAGAGTGCTCCGAGTATCGGGATGGCGCACTGGCTCAGTGGGAGTTCATCAAGGAATATGTAATTGATAAGAGAGTTGGTTCCGAGTGGTTCTGGGAAGTAAATCCAGATGGTTCGCCAATTGATGGAAGACCTATCGTAGAGCCTTGGAAATGCCCATATCACAACGGAAGAATGTGCTTCGAAGTGATAAGACGCATTCAGTAGGAATCAGGGTGAGTTATGAAATGATAATAGATGCACAATGTGCAGAAATGAGGAAATTATGTTACATGAAAGATACTTTGTAGAAAAGGAAAAGCAGGAAAAGCTTCTCTCCCAGAAGAATGTAAAGTCTGATTTTTACAACGGTGTATTTGACCGTTATGAATATCCAGTATTGACTAGAGAGCATATTCCGCTGACATGGAGATACGATGTAAATCCTGAGACAAACCCATATTTTATGGAGCGTCTTGGAATCAATGCAGTTATGAACTCTGGAGCCATTGAGCTGAATGGCAAGTATTATCTGGTTGCCAGAATCGAGGGAAATGACAGAAAGTCCTTCTTCGGAGTGGCAGAGAGTGATAATGGAGTAGACGGATTCCGTTTCTGGGATTATCCAATTCTTTTAGAGGATACCTGCCCAGAGGAGACCAATGTATATGATATGCGTCTGACTAAGCATGAGGATGGTTACATCTACGGTGTATTCTGTTCCGAGAGCAAGGATAAGAGCGTAAATGATCTGTCTGCAGCAGTAGCAGCAGCCGGAATTGTCCGTACTAAGGACTTAAAGAACTGGGAGCGTCTCCCGAACTTAGTAACACTGAATTCCCCACAGCAGAGAAATGTAGTGCTGCATCCTGAATTCGTAGATGGCAAATATGCATTCTACACAAGACCGATGGATGACTTCATCGAGACAGGATCAGGCGGTGGAATCGGATTCGGACTTTGCGAGGATATCACTCATGCAGTAGTGGATGAGGAGAAGATGACAAGTCTTCGTAAGTACCACACCATTACTGAGGCAAAGAACGGTGCAGGAGCAACTCCTATCAAGACTGAGAAGGGCTGGATCCATATCGCTCACGGTGTTCGTAATACCGCAGCAGGATTACGTTATGTAATCTACGCATTTGCAACAGACTTAAATGATCCATCTAAGGTCATCGCAGAGCCTTCTGGACTTTTGATTGGACCAAGAGGTGAGGAGCGTGTCGGTGATGTAAGTAACGTTGTATTTACTAACGGCGCTATCGTAAATGAGAATAATGAAGTATTTATCTACTATGCATCTTCTGACACCAGAATGCATGTGGCAACCACCACATTAGATAAGTTAATGGATTACGTGTTCAATACACCAGAAGATCCAGGACGCTCCGTAGAGTGCGTAGCACAGCGTTGCGACTTCATCAAGAAGAATTTGGAATTTTTACAGAACGAAAAATAAAAAGCAGCCACAGGCAGCGGAAAGAGGTAAATTATGAGCAAGTATCAGATGATCAGCCCGGAAGTACCTAATGTACCATGGCAGGAGCGTCCAGACGGATTAACAGATGCTCCAATTTGGAGATATAATGAGAACCCAATTATCGGACGTAATCCAGTAAAGGGTGTAGCAAGAATTTTTAACAGTGCAGTAATGCCTTATGAGGGAGAGTTCATCGGAGTATTCCGTGGTGAGCAGACCAATGGTATCCCATATATCTACCTTGGAAGAAGTAAGGATGCGATCCACTGGAACTTTGAGGAGAACAAGATCAATTTCGTGGATGAGAATGGTGAGCCATTCATGCCAGTATATGCATACGATCCAAGATTAGTAAAGGTAGAGGACACCTACTATATTATCTGGTGTCAGGACTTCTACGGAGCAGCAATCGGAATGGCTAAGACCACAGACTTTAAGACATTTACTAGAATTGAGAATCCATTCCTTCCATTTAACCGTAATGCAGTATTATTCCCAAGAAAGATCAATGGCAACTTCATGTTGTTATCCCGTCCATCCGATAGTGGACATACACCATTTGGTGATATCTTTGTCAGCGAGAGCCCAGACCTTACATACTGGGGCAAACATCGCCACGTAATGGGCAAAGGCTCAGAGTGGTGGGAGTCCTTAAAGATTGGTGGCGGTGCAGCTCCAATCGAGACATCTGAGGGATGGCTGTTATTCTACCACGGTGTAAGTGGAACCTGTAACGGATATGTATATTCCATCGGTGGAGCGATCTTAGATATCGACAATCCATCTATCGTGAAGTATCGTTGTGAGAACTTCTTACTCACTCCAGAAGAGTGGTATGAGGAGCGTGGTTTCGTACCAAACGTATGCTTCCCATGTGCTACGATCCATGATTCTAAGACAGGTAAGATCGCAATTTACTACGGAGCTGCAGACAGCTATGTAGGTCTTGCATTTACCGAGTTAGACGACATTATTGATTACATCAAGGATCATAGTGTAGTAAATACAACAGATACCGAGATTGGAAGACGCTAAGACTAATATAGAATTCATTGCAGTCGAGGGCTGCCGCAAAGCAGATTTGCTGCTTTATTGCGGCAGCCCTCACTGCGTATAAGAGGAAAAAATTATGAGAATTACGCCGGACAATGAAAAATTGCAATATAGCGGAAGAATTGATTTTGAAGAGAAAAATGCCCCGGTACTGGTGTATGCGGCAAGCTATGTAAAGATTGTATTTACTGGAAAACGCATTGCAGTGGAGCTGGCAAACCATCGTTCCTGCTGGACGAACCAGATGGGATATATGTTAGATGGCATACAGGGACGTATTACCCTTCGGGATGATGATAAGAGAGAGGTGTATCAGATCGCAGAGAATCTGTCAGACACCCCGCATGAGCTGATGCTTTTTAAGCGTATGGATTCCTGCCATATCGTCACCTTTTATGGATTTGAGATAGAAGATGACGCCAAGGTGTTATTGCCAGCGCCAAAGCCGGCTAGAAGAATTGAGGTGTTTGGTGATAGCGTTTCCTGTGGCGAGGTATCGGAAGCCCTTGCATATATGGGAAAGCCAGATCCGCAGCATGACGGCGAGTATTCCAATAGCTGGTATTCCTATGCATGGATGACGGCGCGTAAGCTTGGAGCAGAGCTTCATGACACATCTCAGGGAGGAATCGCCTTATTAGATGAGACAGGATGGTTCGCAGCACCCCACTACAAGGGAGTGGAGTCCTGTTATGACAAGATAGAATATCACCCAGACCTATTGCCAATCAAAAAGTGGGACTTTTCCAAGTATACGCCTCATGTGGTCGTTGTGGCGATTGGTCAGAATGATAATCATCCGAGAGACTACATGGCGGAGGATTATGACAGTGAGCGGTCGGTATATTGGAGGGAGCGTTATCAGATGTTCGTAGAGCGGTTGATGGAGCTGTATCCAAAGGCGCAGATCATCCTTACGACCACGATCTTGGAGCATGATGCCAACTGGGATCGGGCAATCGGTGAGGTGTGCCGTCGTATAAGAAGCGAGAGAGTGCATCATTTCTTATATCGAAGAACTGGTACCGGAACGCCGGGACATATCCGAATACTGGAGGCAGAGGAGATGGCGGAGGAGCTTACCACTTATATTCAGTCTCTGGGTGAGGATATCTGGCAGGACTAGAAAATAGGAAAGGAAATAGAGATGGAAAAGCAATATCAGATTGACTTTGAAAAAGGAATTGCCCATGTGGGAGATTTAGGGCGCTTGCAGCGTGTGATGGAAAGAGCCCAAAAGGGCGAAGCTTTACGGATCGGATTTATCGGTGGTTCCATTACTCAGGGAAGCTTGTCGACTGCCCCAGAACTGTGCTATGCTTATCGTGTCTACCAGTGGTGGTGTGAGACCTTTCCAACTGCGGAATTTACTTATATCAATGCAGGAATTGGAGGAACCACATCCCAGTTTGGTGTGGCGAGAGCAGACAGCGATCTCTTATCACAGAAGCCGGACTTTGTCATTATCGAGTTTTCTGTCAATGATGAGAGTACAGAGCATTTTATGGAAACTTACGAGGGCTTGGTGCGCAAGGTCTATGGTGCGGATTGGAAGCCAGCGGTGGTCTTAGTACATAACGTATATTATCACAATGGTGCCAATGCACAGCTTGTGCATGGACGAGTTGGACGGCATTACAATTTGCCTTCCATCAGTATGCAGAGTACCATTTATCCAGAGGTCGTTGCAGGAAGAATTGAGAACCGTGATATCACTCCAGATGATCTGCATCCAAATGATACAGGTCATGGGCTGGTGGCAGAGGTCATTACCTACTTTTTAGCGAAGGTGAGGGAACAGGAGATATTTGAGGATGGCTCGGTGCATAAAGAGGCATCGGCGCCGGAAAATGAAGGAAATAAGGAATACTTGCCTGCACCACTGACCCAGAATACCTATGAGCATTCGATCCGTTACCGCAATATCAATAGCAGTCCTGTGTTACAGGGATTTGTGGCTGATGACACACCGCAGAGGGATATCACAGATTGTTTTAAATATGGATGGACTGCCTCTAAGGTAGGAGATGCCATCACATTTTCTGTGGAGGGTAGTAATATTGGGTTGCAGTACCGGAAATCAGTAAAGGGACCTGCTCCAGTGGCGGAAGTGATCGTGGATGGCGACAGAGAGCATGCCCTGCGATTGGATGCCAACTTTGATGAGACATGGGGCGACAAGCTGGAACTGGATACCATATTAGAGCATGGTGAGAATAAGAGACATCAGGTGGAAATTCGTCTGGTGGAGGCGGCAGAGGATCTTGCGGCGCCATTCTATCTGGTGTCGGTCATCGAATCTCGGTAGTGGTAGGTCATTGAGAGAAGTAAAGGAGAATAGAAGTATGTTTGGGGAAGATTTTGTATGGGGCGTTGCCAGCAGCGCCTATCAGGTAGAGGGAATGGATGCAGAGGATGGAAGAGGCAAGACGGTCTGGGATATGTTCACCGAGGAGGGCAGAGTGTTCGAGCATCAGAATGCCTATACGAGCTGTGACCATATGCATCACTACAAGGAAGATTTTGCATTGATGAAGAATCTCGGCATCAAGGCATACCGTTTTTCTTTGAACTGGGCGAGAATTTTGCCGGAGGGTACTGGCAGGGTCAATGAAAAAGCAATCGCCATGTATCGTGATATGATCCTTTGCATGAAGGAGAATGGCATTACACCTTATATCACCATGTTCCATTGGGAATTTCCACAGGCGCTTTATGAGAGAGGCGGCTGGACGAATCCAGATGTGGTAGAGTGGTTCGGTGAGTATGCCAAGGTAGTGGCAGAGAATTTTGCTGACCTGTGTGACTATTTTATCACTATTAATGAGCCACAGTGTGTCGTGGGACTGGGACATTTAAGCGGTGTCCACGCACCGGGAGTCAAGCTTCCAATCAAGCAGACGTTTTTGGTGGCGCATCATTTGCTGATGGCACATGGTAAGGCAGTCATCAACTTAAGAAAATATGCAGGTCGGGAAATCAAGGTGGGCTTTGCACCGACAGGTGGGGTGGCTTATCCTTATACCGACAGCCCAGAGGATATCGAGGCAGCAAAAAAGGTATATTTTGGATTTTACAATCCGATGGACAATTGGACTTGGAACGTGTCATGGTTTTCTGACCCAGTATTCTTAGGACATTATCCAGAAGAAGGCTTAAGAAAATTTGCCCAGTATCTGCCAGAAATTACCGAGGCGGACATGGAGTTGATTCATCAGCCTCTGGACTTCATGGGACAGAACATATATAATGGCTACTATGTGAGGGCTGGTAAGGATGGAGAGCCGGAGTTCGTAGATCGTGCACCGGGATTCCCGAAGACAGGCGCTGACTGGCCAGTGACGCCGGATGCATTTTATTATGGCATCAAGTTCTTGACGGAGCGTTACCCATTGCCACTGTATATTACAGAAAATGGTATGTCATGCCATGATATTGTAAGCAGTGATGGCAGGGTACATGATCCGAACCGTATCACCTTCCTAGACTCCTATATTGGAGCTATGCAGCGGGCATATGACGAGGGTGCTAACGTGGCAGGATATTTCCTGTGGACATTTTTAGATAATTTTGAATGGGCAGATGGCTATAAGCAGCGATTTGGCATCGTTCATGTAGATTTTGAGAGCCAGAGAAGAATCGTGAAGGATTCCGCATTCTGGTATCAGCAGATTATAGAGACAAATGGAGGAGCATTATCAATGAATCAGACAAGTAAGGAAATTTTATTTTTAGAACCAGTGTGTACCCATAATATCTGGGGCGGAAGCAAGCTTAGAGAGGAATTTGGATATCCAGTGGAGGGCGATGATCTCGGTGAGTGCTGGGGTATCTCCGCACATCCAAATGGTGATGGAACGGTAAAAAATGGAGCATTTGCAGGTATGAAGTTATCCGAAGTGTGGGAGAAGCATCCAGAAGTATTTGGTAATCTCGGCTATGACAGATTCCCACTTTTGACCAAGATCATCGATGCAAGGGATGATCTCAGTATTCAGGTGCATCCAGACGATACTTACGCAAAGGAGAATGAGAATGGATCCTTTGGTAAGACAGAGTGCTGGTACATCATGGATTGTCCTGATGACGGAGCTTTGGTCATTGGACATAATGCTAAGACCAAGGAAGAGCTTTCTTCTATGATCCACGAGGGCAGATGGAGCGATTTCATCCGTGAGATTCCAGTGAAGAAGGGAGATTTCATCCAGATCGATCCGGGTACCGTACATGCCATCAAGGGTGGTCTGTTGATCTTAGAGACACAGCAGAACAGTGATATTACATATCGTGTCTATGACTATGATAGACTTCAGAATGGCAAGCCTAGAGAGCTTCATGTGGAGAAGAGTATTGATGTCATCACCGTGCCAGCAAAGTCTGTGGAGGACAGTGTAAAGAATGCTCTTGGGCTTCCAGAGAATCAGTTAAATGAGCTGTATTCCTGCAATTACTATGATATCTTCAAGATCGATGTAAATGGTAAGATGGCTATGGCACAGGAATATCCATTCCTGTTGATGTCAGTCATTGAAGGTGATGGTATCGTAAATGGCCAGCCTGTGAAAAAGGGCGATCACTTCATCCTGCCATGCGGATTCGGAGAAGTGGAATTGCAGGGCGATATGAGTATTATTGCATCTACGGTAAGAAAATAGGGAGTAACGAAAGAAGTAAGAAATGATATACACAGGATATGAGTTGTTGTGGCTGTTCTTGACTTATTCCTTCTTGGGATGGGTGCTGGAAACAGTAGTTGCAGCGTTAAAGCAAAAGCGTTTCGTGAACCGCGGTCTGATCAATAGTCCGATGTGCGTGGTCTATGGTGCAGTCGCGGTGATTATCACCATATATTTGAGAGAATTACAGGGATTCTGGCTGTTTTTGGGAGCTGCGATCATTGCTACTGTAGGTGAATGGATCACCGGTAGGATCATCGAGCGGGTCTACCATGAGAGATGGTGGGATTATTCCCAAATGCGCTGGAATCTGGATGGCTATATCTGCCTACCAGTCTCTTTGGTGTGGGGTGCCCTAGGATATCTGTCAGTCAGATGGGGCAACCAGCTTTTGACGGAATTATATGCATTGATTCCGGCTGTGGTGGGAAAGGTGATTGTCTGGATCATAGTAGTCATATTGATCGTGGACGCCCTTGCAACACTCATTATCATGTCAGGAAAGAGCAAGCGGCTGGAGCGTTGGGAGGCAGCGGATGCCTGGTTTACAAAGCTAAGTAAGCGACTTGGCATGTCCATTGTCAAGATGGTCAACAGACGAATCCGCAGAGCCTATCCAAGGGCTACGGAAACAGAAGCGGTCGAAGAAAAGCCAGCTGTTTTTGCCTATGGATGTGACTTCTATAAGGTGACAATGCTCTTTTTTATAGGCGCATTCTTGGGAGACATCACAGAGACCATTTTCTGCCGGATAACGGCAGGTGTATGGATGAGTCGCAGCAGTGTGGTCTGGGGACCATTTAGCATTGTCTGGGGCTTGGGAATTGCCGGAGCGACGATTCTTCTATATAAATACAGAGAGCGCCAAGATACATTTTTATTCGCAGCAGGAACTTTTTTAGGCGGTGCCTTTGAGTATCTTTGTAGCGTATTTACGGAAATCGTATTTGGTACGGTGTTCTGGGATTATAGCTGGATGCCATTTAATCTGGGCGGAAGAATCAACCTGTTGTATTGCTTTTTCTGGGGAATTGCAGCAGTGGTATGGTTCAAAAAGCTGTATCCGAGAATCTCAGGTGTTATAGAAAAGATTCCGATGCGTACAGGTAAGATCACCACATGGATTCTTGTGGTATTTATGGTATGCAATGTGCTGGTGTCCTGTATGGCTCTGGTGCGCTATGATGAGCGTGGCAGAGGAATTACAGCGGAGCAGGAATGGCAGCAGACGATGGATGAACGGTTTCCAGATGAACGTATGGCGCGGATCTATCCGAATGCTCAGATGGTGGAATAGTGTCTAAGGATTACATAGAAAGTCTTTTGAAACGAAAAATATATCTTTAGCTCAGAGAAAAGATTTGTTATAATCAGACCATAGAGAATGATTGTGAACGAAAGAGGGAAAATATGAATCGGGAAGAAAGACGAGAAAGAAGGCAGAATGATATCAAGAAAGCAGTCGTAATCGTTGTGGCATTTTTGCTGGGCATAACTCTTCTTGCAGGAGTGATCGTGTTCGTGTTGAGTAAGTTCATAACAGGCGGCAGTGGAACTGCTAAGCCAGAACCTGAGACGGAGACACAGACTGAGATAGAGACGGAGTATGTGGCAGTTACAGAAGAGGTGCAGGCGACGATCGCACCGGAGGAAGATGTGTTAGGAGAGCAGGCAGCGGAATTGGTGGCTGCAATGACATTAGAGGATAAGGTGGCGCAGATGTTCGTTATCACACCGAATGCCCTTACGGGATATTCTGGTGTAACGGCGGCGGGAGATACCACCAAGGAATCCTATAATAGTCGTCCGGTGGGAGGCATTATCTATATGTCGGATAACCTGGAGGATGCACAGCAGACCGCTACCATGCTTGAGAACATGCAGAAGATCGCAATGGAGCGCACTGGTCTGCCTGTGTTCGCGTGTGTGGATGAAGAAGGCGGAAGTGTGGCGCGTATTGCCTCTAAGGATGCCTTTGAGGTGACGAATGTGGGCGATATGAGCGATATCGGTGCCACAGGGGATACACAGAATGCTTATAATGCAGGAAGTACGATCGGTACTTATCTGTCAGAGCTTGGATTTAATGTAGACTTTGCCCCGGTGGCAGATGTATTGACCAATGAGAGTAATACAGTGATTGGAGACCGTTCCTTCGGCTCAGACAGTCAGTTGGTGGCTGATATGGTGACCGCTGAGTTACAGGGACTGAGTGAGGCAGGAGTATACGGAACCGTAAAGCATTTTCCGGGTCACGGAGATACCACAGAGGACTCCCACGAGGGTACAGCTACCACCAATAAGACCTTGGAGGAGCTGATGAGCGCAGAGCTGATTCCATTCCAGAGTGCTGTTAATTCCGGTGTGTCCTTTGTCATGGTAGGACATATCTCTGCACCGAATGTGACAGGAGATAATACACCAGCTACCTTGTCTGAGACAGTGGTGACTGAGCTGTTGCGTACTCAGATGGGATATGAAGGTATCATCATCACGGATGCCATGAATATGGGCGCGATTACAGAGAAGTATAACTCTGACACTGCGGCGGTGATGGCAGTGGAAGCAGGTGTGGATATGATTCTGATGCCGGCGGATTACCAGAAGGCATATGATGCCATATTACAGGCTGTCAAGGACGGACGGATTACAGAGGAGCGGATTGATGAATCTGTGACAAGAATCGTAAAAGTAAAGCTGGAGATGCAGCAGTAAATAAAAGGGCGTGTAGAAAGTATTGAAACTTTCTACACGCCCTTTTTGCCTGGCAGGAGCCCCGCAGGAAGCGGCGACTCATTGCTTATATCCATTTTATAATGGAGACATTAAGATCTTTCCACTTCCGCGGAATACATTTACAAGACCTTCTCCAGATACTGCGGAACCAACCAGGCTCTTAGAGGAACGCTCAACAGTAAACTGTAAAGAACTGCTCCATGCGATTGCCATGTTGCCGTCGATCTTGATCTCATCGTTGTCTAATTCGAACATGATAAGCTCTTCCATAGGAACTGGGCTTTCTAATACTGCTACACCATTTCCAGATAAGCAGAGATTGAAAAGTCCTTCGCCGCCAAGTGCTGCGGAAGAGAGGTTGCTTCTTGCTACTACATTCTGCTGAATCTGACCTTCACATGCAAGGAAGAGACCATCCTCTAATACAATACCGCCCCACTCCTCAACGTTAACTAAGAGGATATGCTTATATGTAGGCTCTAACATCAGAAGACCGTATCCGTTGTATTCTGGCTTTGCAGCAGATTCCTTGGTTACCTTAGCAGAGATAGCCTTGCCGAGGAAGTCACCAACGCCCTTGATACCAGAAGTCATCTGGATGTTACCGCCAGTCCACTGCATTGCACCAGCCTGTACTACCCAAGGAGTACCATTAAGCTCGATCAATACCTGACGCTGACGCAGGTTCATCTCAGATGCATAGTAAGCAGCGATTGCTGTACCAGGTGTTACGCTAAGATCTCTCTGATATTCAAATACCTTGACATTCTTAGCAGAAGCGATTTCCTTCATGTTTGGGTTGTCAAATAAGTTTTTGCACTTAAACATTTCCATAAACCTTCCTTATATATAATTTACCTTCTAAATATGCCACATTACCGCGGCGCATCGGCACAAATAATAGTATATAGAAAATTACTTTGAAAGACAAATTAATTTTGGATTAATTAGGAAGAAATTTGAAGGATATTTTTGATAATAGATATGAATAACAAAAATTGTGCCAGTTTTGCAAAAAAATATCCAAAGAAACAGAGTGGGCTTTGTGTTAAGATACAGTTAGCAAAGGAACTGATATAGGCAAGGATAGAAGCGGGGGGCTGCTCTATCATTACGAACAGGAGGAATGTGAAGAATGAGAGAGATTATTAATTTTAACACCAAATGGGCTTTTACAAAGGATGCAACAGAAGTACCTCAGGTGATGCCTGAGAAGTGGTACTGGGTGACATTGCCTCATTCATGGAACGATATCGACGGGCAGGACGGTGGAGCTGATTACTACCGTGGAACCTGTTATTATGCAAAGGAATTAGATAAGATTGACCTGCCAGAGGCAGATCAGTATTATTTAGAGCTTCGCGGAGCTAACGCTTCTGCGGACGTATATGTAAATGGCAAGAAGTTAGCACATCATGATGGCGGATATTCTACCTGGCGTGTGAACATGACAGAGGCTCTTGCAGACAAGAACCTCATCGTGGTGGCATTGGAGAACGGTAAGAATGACAGAGTATATCCTCAGAATGCAGACTTTACATTCTATGGTGGACTTTACCGTGATGTGAATATCATTGCAGTAAATGATTCTCACTTTGATCTAGATTATTATGGTGGTCCTGGTATCAAGGTGACACCAGAGATTAAGGGAGCAGATGCTGATGTAGAGGTCGAGGTATACTTGACAAATGCAAAGGCAGGTCAGAGACTTTCCTATACCATCAAGGAGAGTGATGGAACCGTTGTAGCAAAGGGTGAGACTGACGCATCTGATACCAAGATCAATTTCAATATTGCAAATGTACATCTCTGGAATGGTAAGAAGGGTCCATACCTGTATACCGCAGAGGTTGAATTGGTAGAGAACGGTGAGCTGATTGATATAGTAAGTACACGTTTTGGATGCCGTACTTTTAAGATTGATCCAGAGAGAGGTTTTATTTTAAATGGTGTAGATTACCCACTGCGTGGTGTATCCCGTCATCAGGATAGATGGGGATATGGTAATGCATTATTGCCAGAGCACCACAGAGAGGATATTGAGCTGATCTGTGAGATGGGTGCAACGACCATTCGTCTGGCACATTATCAGCATGACCAGTATTTCTATGATCTGTGTGATGAGAAGGGACTTGTAATCTGGGCAGAGATTCCATATATCTCCAGCCATATGCCAACAGGACGTGAGAATACCATTTCCCAGATGAAGGAATTGGTGATTCAGAACTATAACCATCCATCTATCGTAGTATGGGGACTTTCTAACGAGATTACAATGTCAGGTACTTCTGACGCTGATTTGCTTGAGAATCACAACATCTTAAATGACATGGTTCATGAGATGG
Source organism: uncultured Roseburia sp. (assembly GCA_964491235.1). GTDB lineage: Bacteria > Bacillota > Clostridia > Lachnospirales > Lachnospiraceae > Roseburia. Next base: position 35,927 of record CAZBFN010000002.1, on the reverse strand, counting down.
ATAAGACAAGACTTACCACTATCGCAGTTGTATCTATGTGTGATATTCATGATCCATATATTCAGATTCCAGATGTTGTATCCTATAACCACTATTTCGGATGGTATGGCGGAGACACATCCATGAATGGTCCATGGTTCGATAACTTCCACAAGGAGTTCCCGAATATTCCAATCGGTGTCAGCGAGTATGGATGTGAGGCTCTTAACTGGCATACATCTGATCCAAAGCAGGGGGACTATACCGAGGAATATCAGGCATATTATCATGAGGAACTGATTAAGCAGTTATATACCAGACCATACCTGTGGGCAACCCATGTATGGAACATGTTCGATTTCGGTGCAGATGCAAGAAATGAGGGTGGTGAGAACGGACAGAATCATAAGGGACTTATCACCTTTGACCGTAAGTACAAGAAGGATTCCTTCTATGCATATAAAGCTTGGTTATCCGATGATCCATTCATTCATCTCTGTGGCAAGCGCTACGTAGATCGTGTGGAGGATACCACAAAGGTTACAGTATATTCTAACCTTCCAGAGGTTGAGCTGTTTGTAAATGGCAAGAGCCTTGGTAAGCAGAAGGCAGAGGATCACTTCTTCTACTTCCAGGTACCAAACGTGGGAGAGTCCACATTGGTAGCTGTGGCAGGTGATTGTAGAGATGAGAGCCACATCCGCAAGGTTGATACCTTCAATGAGGATTACCGCTTAAAGGAGAAGGGCGCAATCCTTAACTGGTTCGATATCACAGCACCAGAGGGTTATTATTCCTTAAATGACCAGATCTCTGATATTATAAAGTCTGATGAAGGCAAGGCATTGTTCTCAAATCTGATGGGACAGATGATGAGCCAGATGAACGGTGGCAAGAGTGAAGGCGAAGGCGGAATCTCCGGAGAGGAAGCAGGAACAAAGCTCTTCGAGATGATGGGAAGCTTTACAGTAGTTCGTCTGTTCAGTCTGATGGGCGCAGCAAGTGTCAGCGTGACAAAGGAGCAGTTACTTGCAATCAATGATCAGCTGAATAAGATCAAGAGAGTAGACTAATCTATTGACTAACTAATGGGGTATTGGTGGAAATGAAATAGATCGTCGAAAAAAGCAGCATGGCAGATTTGCCATGCTGCTTTTTAAGTGCATTGTTCAAAGGAAATATTCTAATATTACTTTCTCCATTCTCTTGGAGACATCCCCATCTCTCGGCGGAAAAGTCGTGTAAAATAATGGATATCTGGAATACCACACTGAATCGCAATATCCTGTATGGAGAGTGTGGTACTCTTAAGAAGTTTTTTGGCGTAGTCGATGCGGTTCTTATTCACATAATCGGTTAGTGTCATGCCGACCTCTTTTTTAAAGAGGGTGGAGAGGTAGCTGGTATTAAGGAATAGCTCCTCGGCAAAGCGCTTTAGGCTTAAGTCCCCTGTCAGGGAGGCGTCCACGGTAACGAGGATCTGCCGCACCGGTTCCGAGTAGGAGGACATGCTTCGCTTTTCCACAAGGTCGCAGTAGCTTCGTACCATATAAGGTGAGATATCCAGAATCTCAGCAACGGTCTGGCTCTGTTCGATCAATCTGGCATAGTTGCTGGAAACTGCATCGATATAGAATGGATGCACACCTGCTTCATAGGCAGTGCGTCTCAGCAACGAATTGAAGGTAATCATCAGATTCTTGCGATTGCGTAACTCACTCTCGGAACGTGGCGCAAGACGCATGGAAGCCATCATATCTGCGACAGAGAGCGCCTTGGTGAGATTGCCATGGGATATGGCATCTAATAGCTGATCCTCTATCTGATAGCGTTCCTCCAACAGATGCATGCTAAGGGCTGGATCATCCGGCACATGGAACTTATTCTTTTCTAAGAACTCCTCTGTACTTTCGAACTTTTTCAAGTCAATCGGGTGCAGTGTTGGCAGCTCGGTGGAAAAAATCGAGGCATACAGGTGGCGAAGCATAGAAGAGAAGGAAAACTTCTCCGATATGCAGGGCAGCGCATAAAAATAATCATGCAACTGTGGAAAAAGTTCCGCCGGAATCTGTATCCGGTTCATAAGGTCATAGATATCGGAGTCCGCAAATTCCTTCGTCAGATATGGACCAATGAACAGAATCTGGTGCTCAGTGGGAAACTGAAAAAAGGAATATCCGCACTCATAATAATCTGTGATCTGATAAATAGTATGTTCTTCTAATTTGCTCAAAACATCAGAAGATGTGGCGTCTGTCCGGTTCAGGATACTGTTGCGAAGCCCCAGATCCAATGAGGAGAGATCAATACCAACTCCATCTGTAAGGGTACATTGCAGATGCATATCCGAAAAATAGTTCAATAAAAATGATAAAACAGGATGCTCCATCTGGCACACCTCCTTCTAAGAGGATTTTGGCATAATATTTGAGAAAATACAATGAAAAACAAAAATAATACAATAAATTAGCAGTTCTTATAATGTTTCATGAACAGTTCACCTAAATCTCCCTTTAATGGAACCGAAAGAGAGCACAGTGTATCGGACAGAGCTGACATGGTAGCGACCATATCCTCAAAGTTGGCATTGGCACCCATATGTCCAATGCGGATGACCTTGCCTGCAAGGGTATCGAAGGAACCAGACAGCATAATGCCATGCTTTTGGCGCATGGTAGAGAGGATGGCGTCTGCAGTGGTTTCTGCTGGTACGTCAAAGACGGTTACTGTGTTGGAATAGCCGCTTCTTAAGTGGAGCTGTAAGCCCGCCTCGGTGATGGCTGTTCTTGTGGCTGCACCGATTCTGGTATGGCGGGCTAGAAGCTCGCTGTCAGAAGCGATATTGTCAAATGCCGCCCGAAGACCGTAGATATCACTGATTGGCATGGTGTAAGGGAACCATTTTGCTTCATAATAGCCCTCGAAGGTCGAGAGATTTGCGTAGAAGGAAGCAATTGGAGTCTTTCGGTGCTTCATTTTCTGCTTGGCATCCTCACTGATGGTGACAAAGGTAAGTCCCGGAGGGGCAGACACTGCCTTCTGGGAACCACCGCAGAGAATGTCGATCTTCGCATCGTCTACTCTGACATCCTCTCCGAACATACCAGAGACAGAATCCACTATGGTCAGAATGCCATATTTCTTGAGTAGAGGACAGATGCGGTGGATGTCATTTAAGACACCGCTTGGTGTGTCACAGTGTACAACAGTGGCGTAAGCATAGTCGTGATGATCCCGCAGATGTTCCTCCAACAATTCCACAGAAAAATCAGCCAGTTCGTCAGAATGAAGCAACTCTGGTACTCCGCCGTACATTGTCACAAAATCAGCAAAGCCTCTGCCATAGATGCCGTTATCCAGTACCAATACCTTGTCTCCCGGCTCAGTCAGGGATGCACAGGCAGCCTCAAGACCGAGAATACCTTCACCGCTTAGAATCAGGGTCTCATTTTTGGTGTGGAGGAGACTGCTGATAAGTTCACAGGTCTCCTTATAAAATTCAACAAAGCTTTCATCCAGATCTGGGTTGGTGCAGGCAAGGCTTCTTGCCATACGCACATTTTCAGGAACCTGTGTAGGTCCCGGTGTCATGATTTTATACATAGCGCTTTCCTACCTTTCTTAATGGCTCGACGATAATGAGCACGATGATCGCAGCTACGCCTACCTGAATCAGATTGCCAGGAATGGAGGTGGCAGGAGCAATCCAGTTCTTGTAAATGATGCCCTCTGCGATATAGTAGCCCACTACCTTGATGATGGCAGCTACTGCCATGGCAAGTACGTTATAGCCAAAGCCGTGATGCTTTTCTGTGATGGCGCCCACTGCATAGCCCATAAGCGCTACAATGATAAGGGTGAAAGGTGCCCAAGCTGTCCAGCCGGAGAGCAGGTCAAAAAGTCCCATGCCGACACCACCGGCGATGGCACCGCTTTTCTTGCCGAAAATGATGGCACAGAGGAACAGTGGTACGTTTCCTAAATGAATCAGTCCACCGTTGATGGAGATTGGCAGCCTTATATTGATAAAGGCGGTAAATACATAAGTGAGTGCAATAAAAAGTGCTGTGATGGTCAGAAAACGAATGTCTGTGCCAGATACTACGGCTTTTTTGGTTGTGGTTGATGTGTCGCTCATAATTTCTCCTCATTTCTGCACATTTTGCCAAGACCTTGGAGTTCTTTTGTGCGTGTTTTTATTTTTTCTAATCATATACGCAGACTGGAATAATTTAAAATGCCAGTTTTGTAAAAAATGAGCAGTCCAGTTTGTGAGAGATGAAAAGCATTAGGAATAGTATTGACAATATTCCTGTAATAGTGATATACTCCAAGTAGTTAAGCGCTTAACCGAAAGAAAAGAGAATCTTTCGGTTGGAGAGTTCGGTAAGAAGCTCAAATAAAATGAAAATTGAATATGGAATCTTGGTATATGGAGGGATTTATGAGGAACAGACTAATGACCAAGTTTGTCAGAATCGTTCTTGTAGCTGCTATCATAGTAAGCGCTTTGACTGGATGTGGAGTAGATAAAAATGGGGACACCATTGACTGGACAAAAAATGCGGTAATCTATGAGGTCAATGTAAGGCAGTATACGGAAGAAGGTACTTTTAATGCATTTTCTGAGCATTTGCAAGAGATAAAGGATATGGGAATCAATACTCTTTGGTTTATGCCAATCCATCCAATTTCTGAAACTAAGCGTTCAGGAACATTAGGCTCGTACTATTCCGTTACGGATTATTGCGCTGTGAATCCAGAGTTTGGAACAGAGGAAGATTTTAAGGCTTTGGTTGAGAAAGCACACGATATGGGATTTAAAGTCATGTTAGATTGGGTTGCGAATCATACTGGCTGGGATTGTGTATGGATTGAGGAGCATCCAGAATGGTATACGCAGGATGGAGAAGGAAACATCATTTCTCCAGAAGGAATGGGATGGCCGGATGTAGCTGATTTAAATTATGATAATCAGGAAATGCGTGTAGCGATGATTGAATGTATGAGGTATTGGGTAGAAGAGTATGATATAGACGGATTCCGCTGTGACCATGCAGGTGGTGTGCCTGTGGATTTCTGGGAAGAGGCGAGAGTGGAGTTGGAGAAGATTAAACCACTTTATATGCTGGCAGAAGATGGTGTGGAAATTAGCCTTTTAAATAGTGCTTTCGATTTTAATTATAATTGTAAGCTTTATGAAGCAATGATTGCAGTGGCAAAGGACACCAAGCGGGCAAATGTTCTGAAATATTACATTCCAGATAATTATCCAGAAGGTACATATACCCTAAACTTTCTAGATAACCATGACATGAATTCTTATGAACGAACGATATTAGAGGGATTTGGAGCGGATGCACTGCCAGCTATGTGGTCAGTTATCTATACCATTCCGGGAACACCATTGGTGTACAGCGGGGATGAAATAGCTTTAGACCATAATATTGCTTTTATGGAAAAAGATACAATTGACTGGGAATCTTCCGATATTTCTTATCGAGATCTTTTGGCGGAGCTCAGTGAAATTCGTAGTAAGAATCCAGCGCTTTATGCCGGAGCGTACGGTGGTGATATTTGTTATTATGATATGGATAATAAGAATGTTTTTGCGTTTTCCAGAGAAAAGGATGGCAATATCGTAATATGCCTATTTAATCTCTCAAAGCGAGAGCAGACCATTGATGTAACAGAAATGTTTGATGAGACGGAAACGGTACTTTTATATGGAAAAGGAGCAGAGGTTTTAAATTTCGAGGATCATGGGATTACAGAGGAGAATCTATCAGGTGAGATTACATTGCAGCCATGGGAATTCTGGATTGCATCAAAGGAGGAATAGCAAGGATGATTTGCAAAAAAGGGTTTCACATTTTGGGTTAACCGATTAAAATATAGAAGTAGATTATATGATATTATTCGAATTAAGACTGAGAAATAAGAAGGAAGGTAGCCACCATGAATTTGGAGACAATTGCAAAGAAAGCAGGAGTCAGTACAGCAACCGTTTCTAATGTAATTAACGGTAAATATCATAAGGTATCCAAGGAGACCATTGCCAAGGTGCAGGAGATCATCGAACAAAACGATTACAAACCAAATGCTACTGCGCGGAGTCTTGCTTCCAAGGAGAGTAAAATCATTGGTGTGGTCATACCGAACCTTGCACCAGATGAGACTTTTTCTGTGAGTCCATACAATGCACAGATTTTATCTTTGTTGGAGAATTATATTCGGAATCAAGGATATTACTTGATGATGCGTTGCGTTGGATCATGTGAGGAAATTGTGCCATTATTTTCTACGTGGAATGTAGATGGTATGATTCTTCTCGGTGTATTTAAGTGGGAAGTGGAGGGCATTAAAAAGCGTTTGAATGTACCGACTGTGTACATAGATACCTATGCAGAGGAATACAACATAGCGAACGTAGGAATTGATGATTATAAGGGTGGGTATCTGTTAGCCAAATATCTGCTTGGCAAAGGTCACCGAGACATTGCATTTGTGGGACCGAATGTGAACAGTCCAGGTGTAATTCAGGAGCGATATCGTGGATTATGCGATGCCTGTGAGGAGTGTGGTATAGAGATTACCGAGGATCACATATTTGAGGCATTTACCACTTATCAGCATGGCATTATGGCAGGAAATAAGATTGCTTGTGCAGGGATTCCATTTACGGCTGTGGCATCCATGTCTGATATTCTGGCATTTGGTGTGATGGAGGGGCTTCGCCTTTGTGGAAAGAAAGTGCCGGATGACATTTCAGTCATTGGTTTTGATAATTTGCCAGAGTGCAGCTATTCTACACCAAAGCTGACTTCGATTTCCCAGAATCTTCCGCAGAAAGCGCTTTTGGTAGGCGAATGCCTTTTCCGTATGATTCGTGAGAAAGAGTCTATTTCTGTAAATGAAAAAGTTGACGTAGAGATTATAGAAAGGCAATCAGTAAAGGATATATCATGAATAATTGGTTAGAAAGCGTATATAGCGATGGAACTGCCGAGTTTGTTAGCAATCCATCACCAAAACTTTTTGAAGAAGTTCGTATTCGTATCCGCATGTATGAGGATGCACCGGTACGGCATGTATTTCTTCGTTCCATTCCAAATGGAGTGGATCATGTAGAAGAGGCTCATATTGTGAAGCGGGAGCGAGGACTTGTGTATTATGAAGCACCGCTATTTATCAATGAGAATCGCGTACAGTATCAATTTTATCTGGTATGTGATGATGTCATTTATTTTTATACCCAAAAGGAAATTACCACATATGTGCCAGATCACACTTATGACTTCGTCCTTCTCGCAGATTATAAGCAACCGGAGTGGGTGAAGAAGGCGGTCTTTTATCAAATTTTTCCAGAGCGATTCTATAACGGAAATAAGGATAACGATGTGAAGGATGAGGAATACAGTCTGGATGGGCGCAAGACCATTCAGATGAAGAACTGGGAAGATGCACCATTGACCTATCAGGAAGGGTATTGTCTTGACTTTTTTGGTGGAGACTTAGAAGGCGTAAAACAAAAGATTCCATACTTAAAGGAATTGGGTGTGACAGCGGTATATTTAAATCCAATATTCACAGCGCCGTCTGTCCATAAGTACGATTGTATTGACTATTTCCACGTAGATTCTCATTTTGGAGGAGATGAGGCGTTGGCAGAGTTGTCTGAGGCACTTCATGATAATGATATGAAGCTTATATTGGATATTTCCATCAATCACACAGGAACAGCGCACAAATGGTTTAACCGAGATGGATTATTCTTTGGGAAAGAGGTCGGGGCATACAATAATCCGGATTCCAAGGAGAGAGGTTATTACTTTTTTGATGAGGACAATAACTATCATGGATGGTTTGGCAAGCAGGAGCTTCCGACATTAAATTACAGTTCCGAGGCTTTGCGGGACGTGATTTATCGTGATAAGGATTCTGTGATTAAGAAGTGGTTGCGCCCACCATATAGCATTGATGGGTGGCGTTTTGATGTGGCAGATGTATTTGCTAGAAATAACGAGGTGCAGCTAGGACATGAGCTGTGGCCGCAGATCTGCAAAAGTATCCGAGAAGAAAATGAAAATGCATATATTCTGGCGGAGGATTGGGGCGATTGTGCCCAGTATCTTCAGGGAGACCAGTGGGATTCCCCGATGAATTATTATGGTTGTGGCCGTGTGATTCGCCAGTTTCTTGGTGAACCAGATTTGTTCATGGCAAGAAATGAGATTCTTCGCAACGTTCCATACAAGATGACTGCTGAAGATGTACAGAATCGTGTGATGGAGCATTTGGCAAAATTGCCTTATGCTATATGGGAGAATCAGTTCAACTTATTTGACAGTCATGATGTCAGTCGTCTTCACAACAACCCAAAGGTAAATAAAGAGGAATATCGTGGAGCGATTATCTTCCTGTTTACGCTGGTGGGAGCGGCTTCTATCTATTATGGGGATGAGGCAGGTGTTGATGGAATTCTAGGAACGAACGAGGGGTGCCGTTATCCAATGCCTTGGAGCAAGGATTTTGCGGAGAGTGAAGTCTATAAAATGTATCAGACAATGGCGAGGATGAAGGCAAAGCATAGAGCTTTATCCGAGGGTGGTATGAAGTTTCTTTATGCAAAGGATCATATCGTTGCCATTGCCAGATTTTTGGATGATGAGGCCTTCGTGTCCGTTATATCTACAAATGATGAGGCGAAGAATATCAGGTTGCCATTAGGTGTAGTAGGAGCCAAGCAACCTAAGGAAACAGAGGATGTATTTGGTAGAATGCTTGATTTTAAGAGCCAAGATACCAATAGCATCGAACTTCGGGTAGAGCCGCATCAGGCGTATTTCTTTGAATGTGAGATGAAATAAGAGTATCACTTGATAGGATAAAATGTGCTTCGCAAAAAGGCGATATATTATCGCTGAAGTGAGCGGAGCATATTTTTTATCATAAGGTTAAGCGCTAAACCTATTTGAAAAGTGAAAGGAGAGAATATGGAAATGAATAATAGCACACCATATCGTTTTACGGTGTTGACAGATTGCTTAATCCGCATGGAATATCAACCGGACTGCAAGTTTGTAAATGAACCGACACAGACTGTGATTTGTCGAGATTTTCCTACATGTGATTATCGTGTGATAGAAAAGGAGGATTTGTTAGAGATTGTAACGGACAAATTGCATTTATATTATGACAAAAAGCCGTTTTCAAAGGAAGGCTTATCGATTCAGTTAAAGGAAGGGTTTCATGTGTATGGTTCTGTCTGGAATTATGGAGATGAGATCAACGATTTAAAAGGAACGGCAAGAACTCTTGATGGTGCAGATGGAGCGGTAGAACTGGAGAGTGGGATTTTATCTAGAGAGGGATTTACCGTATTAGATGACAGTAAATCTGCGAGAATCACGGAAGACCTATGGGTGGAACCCAAGATGATGGAATCGATTGATTTATACTTTTTTGGATATGGGCATGATTATTTAAGATGTTTGAAGGATTTTTACCATCTGACAGGAGAAACACCATTGCTTCCAAGATTTGTATTGGGAAACTGGTGGAGCAGATTTTATCCTTATACGGAAACAAGCTATCTGAAACTTATGGAGCAGTTCCGAGAGAAACAGATTCCATTTTCGACGGCGGTGATTGATATGGATTGGCATTTGACTAATATTCCGAGTAAGTATGGAAGTGGATGGACTGGTTATACATGGAATCGGGATTACTTTCCAGACCCTCAAAGATTTATGCAAAAGCTTCATGAACTGGGGATGAAAGTAACCTTGAACGTTCATCCGGCGGATGGTGTAAGGGGACATGAAGAAGCTTATCAGGAAATGGCAAAGGAACTGGGGATTGATTACGAGAATGAAGATAAAATTCCCTTTGATGCAACAAACCGTGTTTTTATGGAGGCGTATTTTAAATATTTGCATCATCCTAATGAAGAACAAGGGGTGGATTTCTGGTGGATTGATTGGCAGCAGGGCAGTAAATCTGGAATACCGGGGATTGATACGCTATGGATGCTGAATCATCTACATTTTTTGGATATGAAGCGCCGGGGAAAGAATCCGCTTATATTTTCCAGATATGCGGGAGTGGGAAGTCATCGTTATCCGATCGGATTTTCAGGAGACTCGTTCACAACATGGGAATCCTTGGATTTTCAGCCTTATTTTACTGCCAATGCCAGCAATGTGGGATATAGCTGGTGGAGCCATGATATAGGTGGTCATCAGGAAGGAAAGAAGGATGACGAATTATCGGTGCGTTGGATGCAATTTGGCGTATTTTCACCGATTATGCGCCTACATAGTACGGCAAATCAATTTTATGGGAAGGAACCATGGAATTATGGGTTGGAGGCAGAACGCATTATGACACGGTTCTTGCAACTTCGCCATCGAATGATTCCTTATCTGTATACGATGAACTATTTGACACATCAGGAAGGCTTGCCGTTGATGCAGCCAATGTATTATCACAATGATGTGAACGAGGCATATGAGGTGCCAAATCAGTATTATTTTGGTACGAGTCTGATCGTGTGTCCAATTACGAAGGCAGCTAACAAAGAAACGCTTCTGGGGGAAGTGGAGGCATGGCTTCCGGAAGGCGTGTATTATGATTTTTTCACAGGTCAAGTGTATAGAGGTGGAAGGAAATTTACCATGTATCGTAGCTTAGATTCGATTCCAGTGCTTGTTCCGGCAGGGGGAATAGTTCCACTTGCGAAAGACTACATGAACAGCCATCTACAAAACCCAACTCAGCTCGAAGTGTGGATCTATAACGGGCAAGAGGGCAGTTTTGATCTATATGAGGATAGTTGTCAAGAGGGGAAGCAAAACGGACTAGTGGTGACACACTTCTCTTTTGTGCCGGGAAAATGTGCGCGATTTAGGATTAGGATAGAAGGTGATGCAACAGGAGTAATTCCAGAAAATCGAAGTTATGAAATTTGCATAAAAGGTGTTCATGAGGCGAAAACTGTAAAATTTGTGAAGGGAGAGACTAAGTTTACAGAGACTTATGATGCAGAAAAAAAGGAGTTTTATATCTGCTTTTGTGGGGGGCAAAAAAAGGAATTCGAGATTGAAATTCAATGTGAAAATTCAGAGATTGCCCTGTCGGATAAAGTTCTTGCAGTTTATGAGCTGTTACATCGGGCACAGATTTCTTATGCGACCAAAGAAATGGTATATAACGCAGTCTGCCAAGAGGTAGATATGGCAAGGCTTCTTGTAAGGCTTCAGCAGATGCGTTTGACACCAGAGTTGTTGGGAGCTTTATATGATACTTTAGTATCATATGGTTAAGCGCTTTATATGCAGAATAGACAAAAAATGAGTCTGTAATTTGGAAAAAATAGGGAAAAAGATAAAAGTTATTGACAAAAAAGCAGGGCTGGTTATAAAATCTAGTTAAGCGCTTAACGAAAATATAACCAGAAAACAAAAACTATATTTTTTGAGGAGGAAACAATCATGAAGATGAAAAAAATTGGAGCATTACTTCTTGCTGTTGTAATGTCAATGTCTACACTTGTTGGCTGTGGAAGTGGCGATGCGGGAGAGAGTTCTATGTCTGGAACAGAGCAACAGGCAGTAGGAGCAACAGGGCAGTCTGCGGATGGCGAAGTGGAACAGGTCAATCTTAAGGTTTGGGTACCAGAAGAGGATATGGAAATTACACAGGCAATGTGCGAGGCATTTGATGAGGCGTATCCACAGTTTGATTGTACATTTGAACTGGCAGTAGTAGGTATTGATGAGTCCGTAAATGCGTTAGAGGCAGATTCAGAACTTGCGGCTGATGTATTTCAGGTTCCATCTGGTAGCATTTCACAGTTGGTAGAGGCAGGACATATCTATCCAATTACAGCAGAAGCAGAGACTATCAATTCACTTTATAGTGAAGGTGCTTTGGAAGCATGTACAAGAGATGGTTTGTTATATGGTATTCCATTTTCACCAAACTCATGGTTCATGTATTACAACAAGAGCCTTTACACAGAGGATGAGGTGAAGAACCTTGATACCATGATGGCAAAGGATTTAGGAGCAGATACATATAACTTCTCTTGTTCACTTTCTAATTCTTGGTATCTTGAAGCATTCTTCTATGCAGCAGGCTGTACTTTATATGGAGAGGATGGAACAGATCCTAAAGATTGTACATGGAATAATGAAGATGGTGTTGCAGCTGCAAACTATGTGATTGATCTTGCAAATAATTCAAAATATGTGGAAGATCTGGACGGAATTGCAGGAAGCCTTATGAAAGAAGGTAAGCTTGGCGCACTTTGCTCTGGAACATGGGCAGCACCAGAATTAAAGGAAGCATTGGGAGATGATTTTGGTGCGGTAGCACTTCCGACCATTACTCTGAATGGAACAGAGTGTCAGTTAAGTAATTTTGCAGATTACAAATGCTATGCAGTAAAATCTAATACAGCTCATCCGCTGGCAGCGCAGTTACTTGCAGAGTGGTTATGTAATGAAGAGAATCAGTTGATTCGTTATGAGGAATGTGCAACAACACCGACCTGTCTCTCTTTACAGGATAAACCAGAGCTGGCAGAGGATGTTGCAACCCGTGCATTGATTGCGCAGACACAGTATTCAACTCCACAACCTTCTATTTCACAGATTAATAACTACTGGACACCAGTACAGGCATTGGGTGAAGGAATTATTAATGGTGAAATCACATCTGATAACATTCAAGAAAAGCTTGATACAGTAGTAAGTGATGTGACATCAACTCTTGCGGAGTAGGTAATACATATGGGCTGCTTAAACGAGCAGCCCATTTATCCTAAAATGGAGGGATTGGAAAATGAGTGTTTCCAAGAAGAAAAAAGGAATTGGATCTATTTTTTTTCAGGGTGATATTTTTACAAAATTATCATTCGTTATCTTTGGGCTTTCCAATATAGTTTGCGGGCAAATCGTTAAAGGATTGCTATTTCTGGCAATAGAAATTACTTATATATTTTATATGATAGAGAACGGTTTGGGTTATTTAGAGAAGATGTTGACGCTGGGAACAGAGGAGCAGGGAATGGTTTTTAATGAAGCCATTGGCATCTTTGAATTTAGCCAAGGCGATAATTCCATGCTGATTCTGCTATATGGTGTAGTAACCTGCGTCATTACAGTATCTTTTCTGTGTGTATGGGTAATGTCCATCTATTCAGGTGAACAAGCTAGACAACATAAATTGGCAAATAAGAAGGTTCCGGGAATCGTAGAGGATGTAAAGAGCCTTTTTGATAAGAATATACATAAATTGTTACTCGCAATTCCAGTCGTAGGGCTGCTTGTATTTACGGTAATGCCATTGCTTTATATGATTTTAATGGCTTTTACCAATTATGATTCGGAGCATCAGCCGCCAGGAAATTTATTTACATGGGTAGGATTAGACAACTTTATGACCCTGATTTCTTCCAGTGATAAACTGTCAGCTACATTCTGGCCAGTGTTGGGATGGACTTTGATCTGGGGTTTTGTAGCAACCTTCTCCTGTTATTTTGGAGGAATGTTCCTTGCAATCCTTATTAATTCAAAGGGAATTCGAGGAAAAAAAGTTTGGAGAACAATTTTCATTATTACAATGGCAATTCCATCTTTTATCACGTTATTGGTAGTATCTACTATGCTTGGAGAGCGAGGTATTATCAATGTCTTGTTGCAGCAGTGGGGCTTTACTACAACAGCACTGCCATTTCTCACGGATGGACTGTGGGCGAAGTTTACTGTAATTACTGTGAATCTTTGGATTGGTGTTCCAGTCACAATGCTTATGGTAAGTGGAATTTTAATGAATATTCCGGGAGAATTGTATGAAAGTGCCCGTATTGATGGAGCGAGTCCGATTGTAATGTTTGTTAAGATAACATTTCCTTATATGTGGTTTATTACAACACCATATTTGATATCCAATTTGATATCTAATTTTAACAACTTTGGTGTTATCTATTTCCTGACAGGCGGTGCGCCAAGTACGTTGGAATATTATAAGGGAGCTGGTAAGACGGATTTATTGGTGACATGGCTATATAAACTGACGAAAGACTGTAAGGACTATAACCTTGCTGCTGCAATTGGTATTATTATCTTTATTATTTCGGCTGTATTCTCACTGATATCTTACTCCCGTTCAAACGCACTGAAAAATGAGGAGGGATTTCAATAATGAAAAAAACAATCATCGGTTTAAATTTGAAATGGTTTCCAGCAGCACTAGTAGCAAGTTTTGTGGGGGGGTTGGGATTGTTTCTCCCGTATGCTTCTGTGAGAGGCGCGAATCTTTCCTATTTGGATTTACTTGGAAAATACCAAGGAACTGGCATTTTGGTTTTTATAGCAGTTGTATTTTCAGTAGTGACAACAGTATGTGGTTGTATAAATTTCTTGCATCCAAGCAAGTTGGGAATGCGCCTTATGGCAGTTACCGGTGCAGTAGAGACTACAGCTTTTACGGTACTACTTTTTGCAAGTAAAGGAATGATTGACGCACAGGGAAGTCTGCCAGATGTATTCCTTGTGAAAAATTTTGGTGCAGGCTATTGGATTTGTTTGATAGCAGCTTATGTAACACTTGTATTTACAATGAAGACTGCCAAAATTCATGTGGGCTATATAGTACTTACAATTCTTAGCGTAATATGGTTATTCCCAATTTTATGGATTGTATTGACTTCTTTCCGAGAAGAGACTGGCTACTATGTGGGGTATTTTATTCCAAAAGGTTTTACGTTAGATAATTATAAGAATTTATTTACCAATACCAGCGTTCTTCCTTTTGCAAAATGGTGGGGGAATACGTTTGTAGTTGCAATATGCGGTTGTGTTGTCAATACACTGATTGTGCTTGCGACATCCTTTGTGCTTAGCAGAACACGATTTGCAGGTAGAAAGACTTTCATGAAAGTTCTTATGATTATTGGAATGTTCCCTGGCTTTATGTCTATGATAGCGGTGTATAATATTTTAAAAGGAATTGGTTTGAATCAGTCATTAGCTGCCCTTGTTATTGTTGGCGCAGCAGGAGCTGCTATGGGCTATCATGTATGTAAAGGATTTTTTGATACCATTCCAAAGGCGATGGATGAAGCTGCCATTATTGATGGGGCTACAAGGTGGCAGATTTTTACCAGAATTACCATTCCGCTGTCAAAACCAATTATAATTTATACGATTTTGTGTAATTTCTTGGGTGCATGGTCTGATTATATCTTCCCGAGTATGCTGTTAGGAGACAAACAGTCATCTTATACAGTTGCGATTGGTCTTATGTGGATGACTGATTTTAGAAGAATTGATACCTATTATACCCAGTTTGCAGCAGGTGCAATCTTAGTAGCGATTCCTATCGTAATTCTGTTTATCTGTCTGCAGAGATTCTATGTAGAGGGATTATCTGGATCAGTGAAAGGATAAAAGATTCTATTCAAAAGATTGAAAACTTCTTGTATTTGGTTTTGCTTTATATCATAAAAAAGAGTGTCGATAATCGACACTCTTTTTTAAATCCATTGTTTGCAATATCTTAATCTAACAAATAAAAAACAAGTTCTATTTAAAAAGAAAAAGGTACATGAAACTAGTGATTAATTGTAGTAAATTATCTTACTACAGTTACGTTGGTTGCCTGAGGTCCCTTAGATCCTTCTACAACTTCGAATTCTACTGCAGCGCCTTCTTCAAGAGACTTGAATCCGTCCATGTTAAGTCCTGAGTAGTGCACGAATACGTCACTTCCTGCCTCGTCGGAGATGAATCCGTAACCTTTTTGGTTGTTAAACCATTTTACTGTACCTTTCATCAAAAAGTACCTCCAAAAATAATACTAACTGTAATATACAGCTAAAGCTACCATAACACATTGGTTTATAAAAGTAAAGCATTAAATTAGAGTTCTTCAAAACTTATCTCGTGGTTCTTGAGGAAGCGCTTTACAAGGGAATCCCACTCCTGTTCCAGCCCCTTGTCCACCGAGAAAATACGGTAGGAAATACCCGTTGTAAGGAGCAACTGGTCATGCTGAAATTTCAGGTTGATGAACATGCCAGTGACGTCTTCTGGGGAGAAGGAACTGTGGGTCTGCTCTAATGTCCGGGTAAGATTTGCCGGTGAGAGCAGAAGTACAAATTTGAAATAGGATGGGGTTCGCTTACCCTTAATCAAATCAAAGCACTGTGTTCGCAACTGCCCATATGGAAGAAAGGATAGTCCAGTCAGATTCTGTTCCTCCAGCTCATCCGCAGAATAGAAGTCAGCATTAAGTGTGCCATCCAAATCCCATGTGACGCTGCCCTGTATCTTGGCTTCCCGAAGCAGGAAGTTGTCAAAGGTGTTGGTGCAGAGCAGCTTATTCATAAAATCTTTGATTTCAAGTATATTAAGTGCAATCATAGTAAATCTCCGTTATCGAATCTGTTTCTACTTATTATAGCATTGCAGGGGAGGGAAAGACAATATTAGAAAAAACTAAAAAAATAGGAATAATTTACTATGTAGTTTAAATGACAAGCGGTGTATAATAAAAAACCGATGTATCTATAAATGTAAAAGGATGGATTTGAAATGAAGCGCAAGGTGCGTATAGTTGTTGGAATTATTGGTGCAATAGCCATACTGGCAATCGGAGGCGTGGCAGGAAGTAGTCTGGAAAGATATAACCAGGATAAGATAGCGCAATCCAAGGAACAAGTGGATGTGATTGCAGTTGTAAATATGGATGAAGGTATTACGGATGGAGAGGAGCAGATTAATTATGCAAGTCAGCTTATGGAAATGCCTGGGGATAACTATGTTACAACTGGATTAAATGAAGCCAAAATGGGGATTGAAAATGGCTCATATGCTGCATATATCATAATTCCAGAGGATTTTTCGGAATCAATTGCTTCTGTTGAGAGCAATCCGGAAAAAGTATTGTTAGAATATACATTTAATCCCAACTTAGATGAGGAGGCTGCCAGACAAGCAATTAGCGATGTCAATGCGTTTGAAGCGACTCTGAATACGAATGTTGCATATATGTATGTGGATGCTATCATGACTGCATTTCATGATGTACAGGATGATGCATCAACAATTTTAAGGAATGATGCAGCAGAGCTTGGACAGTTACAGGATGTACAGGCAAACGAGCTTATCATTCCGATGGAGCAACCAGAGATGAAGCAGGTGGAGAGCGCCATAGAACCAGTTAATTTGTCTCCGTATCTTACAGAAAATACGTCATTGCTTGAAAATATGACAAGTGATTTTGATAATTCCATTAGACAAGGAATGGACGAATTTGCGCTAGTACAGACAGGACATGAAGCGGTAGAAGTTGCATCAGATACCTTTTTTACAATGTATGGGACTGTACTTACTGATACGGCAGTTAATAATTCTACTATTTTGGCGGATGGTAAGATAAATCTGGAAGAACAGATAGCGTTATTTAATGAAGATGTAGAATCAGATGTTGATACGATGGAGACCAGAATCTCGGAAATGGTTGAAAATCAGAGAGCTGCGGATGAGCTATCTGCAAATCAACAGTCGCAAGCTATGATTGCTGGGATTGAGACAGAGCACGGAGAAGAGATGCAGGGATTGCAGGATGCATGGCAGGGGGCTTATACAGCATGGAATAGCTATGCGCAAAATGCAATGATACAGCAGGAAAATACATTACGTACTACATGGCAGTCTCAAATAGATGGTAGTTTATCAGATATGTTAAAGCTTGCATATAGACAGGGAGCAGAGGATGCGCTGGCTAATGTGGAGCAGTCCGTTGTATCATCGATGAATTCGACTGGGCAGGATGTAGCAGTCAGTTATATAGCAACAGATGAAACTGGCGATGGTTTGGGAGATGGAATCACGGATGATACAGGAGATGGAATCACGGATGGTACAGGAGATGGAATTACAGATGGTACAGGAGATGGAATCGGAGACAATACAGGAGCCTTAACATATACGGCAGCAGATATACAGAATGTATGTGCTGGAATTCGAATAGGTGTAGAGGCGAAGTCAGAGGAATATATTGCGAGTCAGGGAGACTTTATTCAGATTCAACTGACAGATGAATCGGTAGGAGCAAGTACGTTTGAACTATCAAATGCAACAGACGAAGAGGGAAATCCTGTCGTGCCACCAACAATAGAGGAGAATAATAGAAATGCTGTCGCAGATATAAATACATCACAAGATTCAGATGCTGATCCAGATATTAATTTAGATGATAACAGTCAAGGAATTGTATTGGAAACAGCGGAAGTAACGAATGGTGTTGCTGTAACAACAACTGCAGAGGAATTTGCGGAAATGTTTGCATTGCAGGAGGATCGACAAGCAATTTCAGATTTGATTCAGACAGATTTCTTAGAAGCGCTTACAGAAGAAGGTAAGACGCAGATGGGAAGATTGGCAGATACAGAGGAAACAATGGGCAGTGTTATGGAGGAGTATGAGAGAAGTTTGCTTGCATATGATCCATTTACATACCTTGATACGACGAACATGACAGCATATTTGAATGATATCAGTACTAATTCTTCAGAAATGTTAACAGAGGTCGAGAAGAATAATTTAGAGTACATGGAATATGCAGATGAGGTATATATGGTGGCAATGGAGAATGAGGGATTGCGCCAGACTGCTTACAGTGAAGCAACTACACAGACAGCTGGAAATGTGGAGACATGTATGGAGGCATTACAAGCTTCACGAGCAAATGTGAATAGCCAGAATACGGAAATGCTTGAGAACTTTTCTGTGTTGCTTCCATATACAAGAGTTGGAAGTCAGGGAAATCCAGAGGTGTATGAGCACATTGTCAATCCAGTTGCCAGCGTTGGAAATGACAAGAATACAGTGTCACAGAAGCCTGTAGAAGAAGCAATACAGATATCTACCGTAGAAATTGTAACGCTGGTTATGATCGTTAGCATTGTTGTGTGCATGGGTATTTTATTGAGCAGTATCTTGCGCAAGCGAAAAGCGGTAGAGGAAACAGGAGAAATGATATAACGTAATAACTTAGCTTTTATAAGCTGATTTATTAAATAAAGAAAAAGGAGGAGAGTAAGATGGCATCAACAGGAAGTTTGTCAATGACCTATGAGGATATGGAGGCAGAGTTACAGAGATTATCTCAGTTGGCAGATGATTTTGAAACTGCAACAAGTTCCATGACAAACAGTGTCAATACACTTTGTGAGGATACAACATGGACATCCTCAGCTACACAATCTTATCGTGAAGATTATGAGAAGCTGACTGCGAATTTTTCAAACACATTGGAAATCGTAAGAAGTATGATTCAGGAAACATACTCATATATTCAGGATATGCAGGATACTGATAACGCACATAACAAAGCAAGAGTGAAGTAGTTACGGTATGAAAAGGGCACTGGAAGCAGTATATATTTCCGGTGTCCATTTTTCGGATTAGGAGTTAGTGAAATGGAGCAATATGAAGTGAATAACGCGAATGAGACAGAAAATGCGTTAGAAGAGAATGAGGGACTGACGTTGGATGGGGAAGCATGGAAGAGTAAAGACTCCACGACATACACTTCGGTTCTAGATCTATATGGGGCTTCTGATTTGTTCTCAGGGGAGGTCACCCAATTATATGAAGAAAGCTATTTGCAAGAACAAGAATTACAGAGCAATTTGAAGGAATATGTATTCTCGGGTGATATGGAACAGGAGAAGGATGAGCATGACATATTGGTTGATTATCTTTTTTCGGAGGGGGTCTCGTTATCTAAGGTAAAGGATTATACAACGGAGCAGGAAAATTATACCTTCTGTCTGGTATTGGCAATGGTGTTAGTTGGGTTAATATTTGCAATTGTTATGCTTCGTTATAATAGCGGAAGAAGAAAAAGGAGAGAGAGTTTTGCAACTGAAATTAACATGGAGGGTATCCGAACAGAATAAGGATTTTAACTTGTTAGTATCGGAGGAACAAAAAATAATAGAGACATTGCAGGTTTTGGCTGAAAAAGGATTAATAGCGGGAGAATTAGCTGACTCAGTTAGATATGTAAGAACTTTAAGAACGAACAATCAGGTGAATGTACTTTTAACATATAAAGAAGGAAAAATATATTCTGGAGATATTATACAGATAGAACCAGAGCAGATAAGGGAGGAATAGAAGGATGGCTGGTGGTAATAACTCTTCTAATATGGATCAGATTGCAGCAGAGTTGGCAAGAGCAGCGGCAGAGGCGGCAAGACAGGCAAGAATCCTTGTACTTAATCAGCAAATTACAAGAAAGAATCAGGAACTGACCATTGTGAGTCAACAGATAGCATCTCTATCCTCAGAGCAGGGAAATCTGGGAAATTATCTGTCGGATTGGAACACGCAAAAAGCAGCATATAGTGCAAATGAAACGGTATCAGAAGTTGTCATTGTGAATATCTTCGAGGGCAGGTGTGCGGATGCCATCAAGGAGGAATTGACAGCTTGTGTTGAGGAGATGGATAAGACATACAGTAGTGTGACTACTTTGCAGGGAAATGTAGGTATGCAGATTAATAAATTGCAGCTACGGGTAAATACGATTAATGAGGAACTTAGAAATCTGCGATTGGAATTAAGCTGTCTATAGGAGGAAAGGTAATGGCAGAAAATATTAACTTGCGTGAGCAGGAATACAATACAGTATTATCAGATTTGGAGCAGTTTCATACAACACAATTGGAGGCAATTACAGATATTCTTGAAAAGCTACGAAGTCTAGCAACGAGTCAACATGGATTATATGCAGAAAAAACTTCTGAAAAAATCTCAGATGTTGTGGATTGCATTACAGAGGATGTAATGAGTCTGTTGGAGCAGGCATTTGGAGATAGTGAATCAGGAATTTGCGATATGATAACCACTACTATGGCGGTAGATACAGCATGTAATTAGTGTGTAGGGAGGTACAGAAGAATGGCAAGCGTCAGTATTAATAAAGGTCTGGTAGAACAGACCACAGCTAATCTGGCCGCAAGAGCACAGTCAGAGGTCATTGATGCGGGATTGGAAGCAGGGAGAAGGATGTTGGACACCTTAGAATATTCTGATGGTGACTTTGCGGATTCGTTAAAGGCTCAGATTCAGTTGGAGATGGATACGGTACAACAAGCAGGGAATCTATTAATTACACTTGCTAATTATATCAATTCAGCAGCAGCAGCCTTTGAGGCGACCGATGTAAGACACCAGAAATATAGAGTAAATTAGGCGAAGAACAAAGGAGAGTAATACGGTATGGCAACGAGTAATAATGCAGTCTTGGATCATGATTGTGCATTCTTAAGCAGTAACTTGCAGGAACTGCTTGCCGAAGGAAAGCAGATATTAAACGCGGCAATAGAGATATCAAATGGAATGGAAGCTTCCATGCAGAGTATTGCATCTATCTATGCCAGCATAGATGGAAGAGATAAGGAGTCTTCACTAGGGGACTCCTTAAATCGCTTGCAGGGGACATTGGTAAAGGAGCAGTATTCCCAGACTCTTTCCCGTATGGAACAGTTGATTGATAAGCTTCTTACTGATATGCCGATGTATGACAGCCAGCTCGCAGGACAGATGGACGAGCTGGGGGCGGTAATGTCTGCCATTCGAAATCGTATTACGGACATCAAGGGAGTGCTTACATCTGTTGATATTGGACTGGGGTATGATGCTTTTTCGGCAAAGCTTGATGAGATCAAGGGAGCATGGGACAGTACCACAGAGGAGCTTGCGGCACGTTTAGCAGAGATTGAAGAAGAGATGCTTGGCGTTTCTGTGGATGCAGTGTGTTATAGTAAGGATCCTGTAAATTTAAGTACGGGAAATTTTGTGTATGACCATGAAGACCTGCATATTCGTGGAGAGATCCCACTCTCATTTCATCGTTACTATAACTCCAAGGATCACAGTAGAGGCAGTATGGGACGATGCTTCCTTCATAACTATGAGATATCCTTAGAGGAGAAGGATGATGGCATCCTGTGCATCCGCATGTGGGATGGACAGAAAAAGACGTTCCATAAAAGAGCGGATGGAAGTTATCAGAGCCGTAATGCTGCATTGGAAGAACTGACTGGGAATGAAGAGGGCTATATCCTGCGTCAAAAGATGGGAGATACCTTACACTTTGATATCACTGGAAAGCTGGTTAGACAGGAAGATCCAAATGGAAGAGGGGTCACATTTACCTACGATGGAGAGAACCGCTTGCAGGAAGCAAGGAACGACCATGGAATGACACTTCACTATACCTATGATGAAAAGGGATACTTGGTAGGGGTGAAGGATGACCTTGGACGTGAAGTACAACTTACCTATGCCAGTCACAAGATTGCCACAGTAACCCTGCCTTCTGGTGCGGTGTATGGTTATCGTTATGGTAAGAATGGAAGAATCACAGAAATTGTGAATCCAAGAGAGAATGTGACAGTAAAGAATACCTACGATGATAAGTACCGTATCCTGTATCAGGAATTTCCAGATGGGGGAAGTATGTCCTATGATTATGAGGATGAGAGTGGAAGAGTTATCCTTACCGAGCGGAACGGAAGTAAGATCATTTACGTGCATGACGATAGGTATCGGAATATTGCTACCATTTATGAGGATGGTACAGTCGAGCGTTATACCTACAATGAAAAGAACCTGCGTACCAGTGTGACCGATAGGAATGGGAATACGAGACAGATGGCATATGACAACCGGGGAAATCTGACCCAGACGGTGGATGCCACAGGTCAAAAGGTGAACTTTACTTACGATAGTAACAACCGTCTGTTAAAGGTGAGCGTAAATGGAAGAGAACGGTTAAAGAACCAGTATGATGCCAAGGGAAATCTCATCGCCACTGAAAATGCCAAGGAGAATGGCATCCGGCTTTCTTACGACGGAACTGGCAGACCGGTAAAGCTGCACATGGCAGATGGAAGTGTGGTGGAGCTGACCTATGATGATAGGGGAAATATCAGCAGCATTATGGATGGCACTGGAGCTAAGACAACATATGCTTATGATGAGGCGAACCGTGTGACCGAGACATGGGATGCCAATGGGAATCGGACGGGATATGTCTACGATAGGGCAGACCGTGTCATAGAGGTGGCAAATGCGGTGGGAGATAGCCGTAGATATGTATACAATGAGAGTGGAAAAGTCACAGAAATTATAGACTTCGATGGATATCGGATGCAGGCTGCTTATAACTGTCTAAACCGTATCGAATGTGTCACAGACAAGGAAGGAAATGAGACACACTTTACTTATGATAAAATGTGGAATCTTGCCACCCAGACGCTGCCGAATGGGGCTGTGAACACATTCTATTATAATGGGGATAACCGATTAGAGCGAGTACATACTCCAGTAGAGGGAACAATTGCATATACCTATGATGCGGTGGGAAACCGCATTGGGATTACAGACGCGGAGGGCAACCATACGGCGTTCTCTTATGATGCGGCAAACCGCCTGACAGAGGTCGTGGAAGCGAATGGAGCTAAGACCTGTTATGGATACGATGCAGAGGGGAATCTGATTACGGTCACAGATGCACTGGGACAAGTGACAGCTTATACCTATGATGAGCTTGGAAGAAGAATCAGTATGACGGACGCACTGGGAAATACCACCAGCGTCTGCTATGATTCTATGGGAAATATGGAACGCGTTTGTTATCCGAATGGAAGCAGTATGACATACAGCTATGCAGGGGGAAGGCTTGTCGGTATTTTGCGTCCGGATGGAGCCACAGAGACCTATTGCTATGATGGCAATGGTAACTTAATTCGCAGGGAAAATGGGCTGGGTGAAGCGGTCACTATGGAATACGATTGCCTGAACCGCTTGACCACTGTCACAAATCCAGCAGGAGGCGTGCGTCGTTATGTCTATGATGCAGTGGGACATGTGGCAGAGTTGATAGATGAGAACGGCAATCAGACGAAATATACCTATTCCCCAAATGGAAACCTGACAAAAGTAATAGATGCTCTTGGAAATGAGACCAACTATGAGTATAATTGTATGGGAAACCTGATCAAGGTGGAGCGTGTTGGAGAGACAGAGGAGGACTCTCAGGAGACAACTTATGCATGGAATCTTGCTGGAAATGTAGAGGAAGCGAGAAATCCACTGGGAGAAGTGGAACGTTATTCTTATGATAAGAACGGAAGGATGATTGGGAAGATCGACCGTGACGGCTACCAGACTAGTTATGGATATGACCATGCAGGACAGATTACAGATATCCTGTATGGAGATGGAAAAACGGTAAAGCTGAGTTACAATGCCTTGCATCAGCTAGAAGAAGTGAAGGACTGGCTTGGAAGTATTAAGATATCTCTGGATGCTTTGGGAAGACCACTGTCTGTGACCGATCCTATGGGAGAGACGATCGGATATGAGTGGGGGAGCATGGGAGAAAAAACAGCACTCATTTATCCAGATGGAAGACGTGCTGAGTATAACTATGACACTGCCATGAAGCTGGCTGAACTTACCACAGGAAAGGGAAGCATTCGCTACGGTTATGATGAGCTTGGCCGATTAAAGGAAAAGAAGCTTTCGGATGGTGTTGTTACCACCTACGATTACAACAGTCTGGGAAGAATTGAAGAGATCCGCCATGAAGGAGAGATAGTAAGGGAATTATACCGCTATGAATATGACAATGCAGGAAATAAGATAGGTGCGCGAAAGGAACGTTCTGGCATGGAAGCAGATCAGGGAAGCTATGTCTATGGATATGATGCCGCGAACCGTCTGACGGAAGTGATGAAGGATGGAGCTTTGGTAAGAGCGTATGGATATGATTCCTTTGGCAATCGAAGCCAGAAACTAGATTATACTGGGGAAGCAACCATCGAGACGACCTATCGCTATAACCAGAATAATCAGCTGATTGCAGAGCTGGAAGGTGAGATAGAAAAGACGTATCGTTATGACCATCGTGGAAACCTGACAGAGGTAAGTCAGGGAACCGAATTGTTAAAGCAGTTCTCCTTTGATGCAACGAATCGAATGAGTGAGTCCATGGGAGTCGTGGATGGTATCTTAAAGAGAGCCGGATATGAGTATAATGGATTAGGACAGAGAGTCGGACAGAAGATCTGGAATGTAGGAACAGCAAATGGACTAGGAACAATACAGAGATACAAGCTGGGACAAGAACAGCAACGGAAAGTGCAACAGCCGATACTGCCAGAAAACCCAGAGCAGAGCCTCCGCTATACGCTGGATCTGACAAAGCAGTACCATAATCTACTGCACTTGAGCGAAGCTCAGAGTGGAAAGAATCAGACCTTTTATTGGGATGGAAACGTGACTGCGATGGAGGAAGCAGGAGAAGAAAGCTTCTACCTACAGGATGACCTTGGTAGCCCGATGGAACTGCTAGATGCAGAGGGAGAAATCCGTGAAGCATATGGATATGATGAATTTGGTGTGTCACTGATGACACAGAACACAGACAGAAGCGTGGTCTATACAGCAGATGATATCTTCTATAAATCAGTGCAACCATTTGGCTTTACAGGTTATCAGGTAGATATGGCAGGAGGGATGTACTTTGCTCAGGCAAGACGATATGATGCGAGAAGTGGAAGATTTACCAGTGAAGATAAGGTAAAGGGCTTTACAGCTATGCCAGTTACGCTGAATGCTTATGGGTACTGTTGGAACCACCCAATGGATCTGGTGGATCTGAATGGTATGTGGCCTGAGTGGGCAGAAAATGCTTTTGACACAGTTAAAGATGCTGCGAACAATGCCATAGATAGTGCAAAGGAATTTTATGAAGAGAATAAAGAGGTAATAGACAATACAATTAAAGTGGTAGCAACGGGTGCTGCTATTGTGGGAGCAGTAGCATTAACGGTATCCACGTTTGGTGTAGCGTCAGGTGTTGTTATGGCAGGATTTGCTACGGCAGGTGCTGCATATGGAGGTATAAGCAGCTACCAGTCAGGAGGAAATGTTGCAGATGGTATTATGCAAGGAGGCTTTTGTGGAATACTAATGGGTGCATCTGCAGTGGTTAATCCTAAAGGTGCATTATGGGGTGGAGTAAGCCAGTTGGTAAGTGATGCTATCAAAGGAGAAATGTCTTCAATAGAGGTGTATACAGGAGCGATGGTAGGCGGAACAGTGAGCAATCCATTTGTGTCAGGTGTGGTTTCAACAGCGGTAGGAGAAACTTTAGAAAATTTGGATGGAAAAAACGAATGGAGTGTTTGGAAAATAGCAGTGGATTCTGTTGTGAATGGAGCTATTTCTTTTGGGGGAAATAAATTAGCGGGAACCGTAATTCCATATGATGCTGAATATTATTTAAAGATTCGGATGACACAAGGAAGTATAAACGCAATTGAAAATGGATTAGTAGCATTACTTGGTAATCTATATGGTAGCGTGTATGAAGAATGTTTTGAATAATTTATGGTAGAAAGAAGGAAAAAGATGCAGAAACAATTAGCTATTATACTTATAACGGAAAATTTGATATTGATATTGCTGGATGCTATTTTCATATATCATTTGATAAAACATCAAAGCTTTGCAGAGAAGCTACTGGGCATTAAAGATGTACTAGAGGGGAAGGTTGCGAATGTAATAGCGGGGGCGATACTAATATATATTTGTGTGAGATATACAATACCTAGTATTATGGATGCTCCATATTTGATTCAAAACCAATATAGGGTTGTGGAGGGAATTGCAGAAAATAATAGTGTAGGAGGAAGCAATAGAGGTGTTAGTAGACCGCATGGAGTAAGTATAAGAAATGATGAACGGGAAAGTGTTAGTGTATATATTTATGGTGCGTGTGGCGACATTTCAATAGGGGACGAGTTGACAGTAAAATATTTGCCGCATACTCATTATGGTTGTGTGGTGGAACATACGCCGGCTAAATAAAAGTTATGGGTGAGAAATATGGGAAAATTAATAGCAATCTAGTCATGTATAGGATAAACAGCATGAGGTGAAGGGGATGAAAGAATATTTAAATCTTTTTATTGTTGCTTTGGTACTTTATTTTGAGACGTATTTCTTTAATGAGATAAAAGAAGGAGTGGTATTTGTCGATATTACATCTCCGTTTCGGAGAGTTTTAGATCCGTCAGGAAAGACAGACCGATTTACGATTTCGGGCGTAATTAGCGAGGTGCTTGCACATATTAGCATTTTAATAAATGTTATTTTGATTATACAAAATGCGTTTTTTGAAAGTTGCCTGGATATCAGTGTTTTTAATATGTCATGGGATATATTAGCAATGGCTGTATCTGACTTTGGAGTTACAATAGAAACTATTATAAACTGCAAAAAAATGAAAAAAGGAATCGGGAAAATAGGTACAGTTATAATAATTGTAATTATGATTGTTGCAGGTTTTTTTTTCTTCTTTGTAGCAGCAGCAGGCATATTTTTTTATTTATGTGGAATGCAGCGGACTCCAAATGGAATACAATAGTCATGAAATAGAAGATATCATTCTGAAATTTGAAGAAAGGGCTGGCGAGGGTGCGTTCTTGTGGAAAGTAAAGAGAGAATTAAATTGGGTATAGGGATGATACTATTACAGAGTTTTTTGTGTGTAATAAGAATTTATATAGCTACGGATATAGATGTAATAGTAAGAAAGAAATTGTTTGTGGTAAATGTTTTTATCGCGTTATGCATGTGGGTGTGTATTGTGATTGTAAGTATGAGTTCTGATGAGCGAAGAAAGGTAAATATACAAAATAGTGTGTTATGTTTATTGATGGCGATTTCTTTAGGAATCAATGAGGGAACAATACTAAAAAATTATGTAGGATGCATTCTTTTTGGTATCTTTGGAGTAGGATTAGGTGTGGTTATCGCAGTATGGCCTATAAGAGGCAAAAGAGCGCAGAATAAGAAAGTAAATTCCCTTTTTATAGGAGGTTCAACCTTAGGTCTTATTGCTGGCAAGTACATCGTCAGTAGAGTAGGACAAGAGAATGCGGTGAATATATTGTCTATTTTAATGCTTATATTGGAAACTCTTATGGTAATGTTGGGCATAGTCGGGTTAATGAAACGCAGTGACAAACAATAAGCAGTATTTATTGATATTACCTCTCCCTTTTGGAGAGTATTAGAATCTTATTAGCACTGAATGCATCTTTCATTGGAGTAACAATAGAAACAATTATGAACTGGAAAGAATAGAAGATATCATTCTGAAATTTGAAGAAAGGGCTGGTAAGTACATTGTCAGAGGAATGTAGATATGAGGAGTGAGAGTTTTAAGTTAGCAATAAAGAACGCATTTAAAATGTGTTTTTTGTATGTCTTGTTTGGAGTATTGATGCTTTTTTCAGTAGAATTCGATGCGCAATCTTGGGAAAATATCATATGGCTAGATATAGTATTTTGCATAGTTGTGCTCATTAGTCCAGTTGTTGTATTGATACGTGGGAGATATGCGGAAGAACAAGGATGGTATTCTGGAGCGCTTTTTTTGGGAATTGCAGCTGAGATTATGGTAAATGCAATAATCGTAATGCCAATATGGAGAGAATGGAGAGTTTTAATATGTATGGTTGTCTTTTTGGGTGGTGCTTTTATAGGTTGCATTTATTATATAGAAAAATGGAAAAGCGCAGCAAATAGGAGGCAGGCATCAAGATTAGAGAAATTATTGTCGTTTATACTTGCTGTAATCTTTTGTTGTGTTCTATTTTGGGGCAAGATTTTTAGAGGAGCGGCAGGAGGAAGATTGGCACAAGAAATAATGTCGCCTGACGAGTCTCAAATTTTCTTATGGATCATTATTTTTTTTTTTAGAAGGTGTGTTTTCATTTGCAGGTGCTATGTTGATGACGGTGGAAGGCACAAAGCGTATAGACAGAAAGCACCGTTAGGAACTGTGTAGCCATCACTTACGATTGTTTTTTATTATGCAGGAGAATAAGTATGAATTGAGGAAATGTAGTAAGAAAATATGTAGGAGAAGTATTAAAGATAAGATGGAGGAAAGACATGGCATATTTAGTAGGATATTTAGGAACCCCAATTTTAATTGCATTTTTAATTACACATTTAGGAATAAGAAGAAGTTATAGGAAAAAGCATGGTCAGGAAATGGGAGCAGGGAAGGAAATTTTATATATTTTTGGAATAGCAATC
Source organism: uncultured Roseburia sp. (assembly GCA_964491235.1). Taxonomy (GTDB): domain Bacteria; phylum Bacillota; class Clostridia; order Lachnospirales; family Lachnospiraceae; genus Roseburia. Next base: position 6,738 of record CAZBFN010000002.1, on the reverse strand, counting down.
TTGCTACTATTTTTGATGTTATTGTAAATAAAATAACTACTTTTTATAAAGTAGAGAAGGAGAAATACATAGAAATGAACTACGAAAATAGGGAAAAAGTACTAGAAAGTGAAGAGAAAAGGGAGTATGTGGAGGTAGTGCGCAGGAAGTCGCAGATGGTAGCTGCCGACAATTTTGATTATCAGAAGTTGTGTCGGGATTGTCAGGGAATGCTGGAGTGTACCATGGAGCAGGAGCGTGAAGAAATTACTTTTATATACGATGTACATGCCGTGAAGCCATGGAATGATCTGTACAGTGAAAAAAAGGAGCTCCGTCTGATTGCATTGCTGGATGTAAAGAAGTTGGATAAGACAGCACAAAAATATTCTTTTGAGCTTAGACCAGAGAACTTGTACTATGATCTGCAAGGCAGAGTGTATGTTAGGGATCGAGACATTTATGGAACAGAAGAGTGCTATAAGGAAGCGGAGTATGTTAAGCAGTATAAGGCGTTGATTGGTTGTACATTAACTCAAAAGTACAAGTTTGAAGATTATTATGATGGTGGAATGGATCTGTTACAGGAAGATAAGTTTTTGCAGGAGATTTTTGCATGTGAAGCTACAACAGATTTGGAAGAGAAGCTTCAAACTGAGTACAAACGTTATAAGAAAGCCTATCGTAATACCTATATGGAAGTGATAAAAAAGAAGTATTTCGCACAAAAGCGGGGGTTATTAATTGTTGCATTTGTTGCAGTGGCGGCATTAGGAATATGTGGATATCTAGGAATATGGGAGCGGCCATATCACCAAGCAGTGATAGCAGCAAATGAAGCATATCTTCAGTTGGATTATGAGGAGACGATAGAAGCCATGGACAGTGTAGAGATTGCTAGAATGGATGTGCCTCAGAAGTATATCCTTGCAGTGTCATGTGTGAAATGTGAGAGCTTCAACGCAGAGAATCAGAAGAACATTTTGAATACGATAGCTTTAAATGGAGATGAAAAGGTCATGGAATATTGGATTCACATTAATAGACTAGAGACTCAGGAAGCAGCAGATATTGCAATGCAGCTTTCCAGTGATCAGCTCTTATATTATGCATATTTAAAAGAAAAGACGGTCGTAGAAAACGATAGAACCTTATCCGGAGAGGAAAAGGAAGCACGTTTATCAGAGCTGGAGTCTAAATTGCAACCGCTTAAGGACGAATACTCATCACTGACAGAGGAATAAGCATATGGAATATATATTAATAAGAACTGGGTGCGGTTATGACCAGTACCCTGTAGAAGAAAAGTTTAAATACAAGGATAAAGTATATGAAACAGAGGGAATGGTGCCGTACCAATGGACACAGGTAGAAGAGGGGACGTGGATGTTCTATATGAATGGAAGACCACGTTACTTTGAACATGATGGAATGATTACCATAGCAGATAAAAATGCAGATTTATGCATTGAAAATTGTGGATATGTAGCAACACTGGAAAATAATAATTTAACGGTTTATCGAAAAGATAGTGAATCATATTTTTATTGGAATGGAAGAAGAATTGAATTAGAGGAACAGGAGTGTGTATTTACCCTGTGTCCGGGGGATCAGTTATTAATGGGAACATTCTTCTTTATTTTTTTTGAAAAATATCTGGAAGTTTATGTAAAAGAGGGAGAGGATGCCATTTATCTGGCAGAATGCTCCTCAAAGGAAGTACCATTTGAAGGATTCCCACAGTATACGAGATCACCAAGACTTATTATGCGAGTGCCGGATAAGGAGGTAGATATTAGTAAGCCTCCAGCTGTAACTAAGATGGAAAAGGGAAGTTTGATACAGATTATTGTACCGCCATTGGCAATGCTTTGTGTGACGATTGCAATGGCAATTATTATGAAAAGAGGACTTTTTGTCATTGTATCTGCTGCATCCACAGTGATGACGATTATCTTTTCGATTGTAAGATTCTTTAACGAGAGAAAGGATTGTAGGGAAAAGACGGAGCTTAGAGAGAAGCTGTATCGGGACTATCTGCTCAAAAAGCGAAAGGAATTAAATAGGCTGCGTCAGGATGAAATAAATGCATTACATTATAATTTCCCATCCGTACATGAGATAGAGGACATGATAGGTCATTATAGTAGCCGCATCTATGAAAAAAGCGCGGATGATGATGATTTTCTTACTGTGTCTGTTGGAAGGCGTAGGGAAAGAGTAAGCTTTCCAATTCGATATGATTATGATGAGCTTAAGATGGAAAAGGATGAGCTGGAAGAACAGGCAAAGAATATTAAGGAAAAATTTTCTTATATTGAGAATAAGCCGGTCATAATTGATTTAAAGCATGCACATCTGGGATTAATAGGAGAAAAGGATGTGGTGCAGGAACAGATAAAGTTGATGGTGGCACAGTTGACATTTCAACAGAGCTATCATGATTTACAGATTGTACTGATACACAATAAGGAATACAACGATGCGTTTTCATGGATGGATTGGTATCCACATTTGAAAATTCAATCATTGAATTTATCTGGAGATATCAATTCAGAACGGATGCGTGATCAGGTCTTAGGAAGTTTATTACAGATTCTCAAAGATAGAAAAATGAAGGTGGAGGAGAGTAGTAAGCAGTCACGATTTTTACCACATTTTCTATTTATCATCGATGAGCCAAAGCTTATTATGGATCATTCCATCATGGAGTACTTGGGAAAAGAAGGAGATAATCTGGGGTTTTCGATTATCTATACCAGTCATTTGCGCGGTAATTTGCCAGAAAATATTGGTATGATTGTAGAATTTCGAGATTCAGAAGAAGGTACATTATTATTATGCGAAGACGAAGTGATAAATAAGAGCTTTCGATTGAATCATGTTGGAAACTGTGATCTAGAGTGGATGGCACGTAATCTAAGTGTATTGATTCACAATCAAGGCATTACGTCTAATATACCAGAGAGTATTACCTTCTTTGATATGTATGGAATAAAAAGACCAGAAGAATTTCGGTCGGAGGAGCGCTGGAAGAAGAATCAGTCTCATAAATCACTTGCAGTTCCATTAGGAGTGCGTGCAGAAGATGATATTGTATATTTGAATTTACATGAAAAGGCACATGGTCCACATGGTCTTGTGGCAGGTACAACAGGTTCTGGTAAGTCGGAGATCATTCAGTCATATATACTTTCGCTTGCGGTCAATTTTCATCCGTATGAAGTAGGTTTTTTACTAATCGACTATAAAGGTGGCGGAATGGCGGGCTTATTCCGTGATTTACCACATTTACTTGGAACAATCACCAATCTGGATGGTAGCGAAAGCCAGCGAGCCATGGCATCTATTAAGAGTGAGCTGGCAAGACGCCAGAGAATCTTTAGCCAGCACAATGTAAATCATATTAATGCATATAACAAGTTATATAAGAATGGTGAAGTAAAGGAACCTATTCCGCACCTATTCCTTATTAGTGACGAGTTTGCAGAATTAAAGAAGGAACAGCCAGATTTTATGTCAGAGCTTGTATCCACAGCGCGAATTGGACGAAGTCTCGGTATTCACTTGATCTTGGCAACACAGAAACCAACCGGTGTAGTAAATGATCAGATTTGGACGAACTCTAAGTTTAAGCTGGCATTAAAGGTGCAGGATGAGAGCGACAGCCGTGAAATCATAAAGACGCCCGATGCAGCCTATATTACACAGGCAGGACGAGCATATTTGCAGGTCGGTAATAATGAGATTTACGAGTTATTCCAGTCGGCTTGGAGCGGAGCTGAGTATGCAGTGGATGGAAAGCGTAAGACGAAGGATAACAGAGTATATCTGGTGAATGATTTGGGGCAGGGAGAACTTTTGAATGAGGATTTGAGCTCGGAGGAAGAAAGCAACGAGTTAAAAGCAACACAGTTGGATGTTACGATTACTTATTTGAAGCAGATTTTTGAGAAAGAGGGAGTGGCAAAAGTAAGAAAACCATGGTTGCCGTCATTGCCGACGATGCTGGTCAGTCCATTGTATCATTTGTCGCAAGAAGAACAGTGGCAGATGGAAACTACATATCAGAATGAGAGAATGCCTGAACTGACAATACCAATAGGAATGATTGACATTCCAGAGGAGCAGGCGCAGCGTGAGTATATAGTAGACTTGGCAAAGGATGGAAATATGGTATTTATGTCGTCTGCGGGATACGGTAAGACGGTATTTTTGATGACTGCTGTATTGAGTCTAGCCTTGCGAAATCCGGTGGAACAGCTCAATTTCTATATTCTAGATTTTGGAAACAGTGCGTTAATTCCGCTTAATGGATTGCCTCATACGGCAGACTATATGCTCTATGATGACACGGAAAAGTTTGATAAGTTCATGCGTATCATACAGGATGAAATATCTGCAAGAAAGAAACTCTTCGCGGAAAAGATGGTGCAGAATTTTACGGTGTATAACCAGACCAGTGCCGAGAAGTTAAAGGCAATCGTTATCGTAGTAGATAATTTTGATGTTGTACGTGAATTTGGTCCAGATACAGAGAACTTCTTTACTAAGGTATCTCGTGATGGTGCAGGTCTTGGAATATATCTAATTATCAGTGCAACACGTACGAATGGAGTGAAATATTCCACTCTGAATAACTTCAAGATAAAGATTGCGGGATATATGTTTGATGCAATGGAAGCGAGCACACTTGTCGGAAAAAGCGAATACAAATTGCCAGAAGTACGAGGACGAGCATTAGTAAAGACTGTAAATGTCAATATTATGCAGATTTATACGATGGTTTCATTTCAGGATGATATGGAATATAACGGCAATATTAAGGCATTGATTCAGAAAATTGTTGCAAAGTATCCGGGAAGGAGAGCACCGCGTATACCAGTTCTTCCAGAAACATTTACCTATGCTATGCTGGATGATTATTCAGATAATGAAGATCCAATGGATCTGGCTGTTGGTCTGGAAGTAGAGTCCGTCACACGGATGGGAATAACACGTGCACAATCACCATTTGTAATTATTGGAGAGACTGGAAAAGGCAAGACGAATGTAATTAAAGTATTGTTGAACCAGATGCATGGAAGGATTTATCTTTTCGATTCTTCTGCTCTTAGTCTTTATTCATATCAAGCAAGTGAAAATGTGGAATATGTACAGGATGAAGATATGCTAGAAGAATTTGTTGAGAATGTCAAGGAACTGTGTGAACGCAGAAAACAGGCATTTAAGGCAGCATTGGAAGTGGATGCAACGCTATTGCCTATGCAGTTTTATTCTAATGAGGAGCCTGTATATCTAGTGATTGATGATGTTGATAATTTCCTTGCTATGAGTAAGGCATATGAACAGGAAATGCCAGAATTATTAAAAGATGCAGCTGAATGCGGTATGGGAATTATTATCACAGTACATGCAGCAAAGCTAAAGGGATACGATCCATTGTCCAAATGGGTAAAATCAGCTGCCAATGGTCTGGTGTTAAGTCCGCAAGGAAGCCTCAATATTTTCCCAGTACGAACGCAGCGTGAGTATCCACCAATGGGACAGGGACTTTTATTCCACAATGGTGTCTATGAGAAGATATTGATACCAGAGTGTAAATAGGAGGATGAAATGACTAAGGAACAGTATAAGGAACAGCTTTGGGAAGAATATGTTGCAAATTGTAGTTTTATAGAAGAGGAACAAAAAGCTATAACGAAGGAAATTGGTCTGTTGTTCCGAGATGATGTGACATTTCTTTATCAGGTGTATCGCAGTTTATCTAGCCATGGCGGAGCCATGGAGGATGAGCGTACCTGTGTGCAATATGAGATTTTGGATGAGTATCGCATTTTACGCAGAGGATCGGCCGAGATTGCCTTTTCGGAAGAAGTTATGATGAGAGTAGTTGCAGATATGATAGATATCTTTGAAGATATTCTTCCAATGGGAAGTGTTGTGGATTTAAAAAAGGATTTTTTGACACAGAAGGTAGGACTTGGGCAGGTGGATCAAATTCGTATGGTTATTACCAAGCGATTCCTTTCTGGTGAAAGAGGGGGCTATTATCCGTATGCAGCACTTGTATATCCACTCGGTGTAGGGAAAAGTAATCATAATATATGTTTTACCTCTGCGATGATTGAAAAGGTAGTGCGTAGAGGATATTCCGATGAGGTGGAGGATGCATTTGTCTATTATATGAAGCATCAACTAATTGTGACCGAAGAACGTAAATCCATGGGATTTGCCAATGAGGTAGAGCAGGAAGAAATGAGGCAACTAATATTCAGGGGAGGAGAAGAGAATGGCGGCAGAGGGTAAATTAGGTATTGACTATATAGAGTTGGCAGATGCTCTGGAGGCTATGAGAGATGCAGTGGATGAGTTTCGAAATATAAATTTTAAGGCATTTGAGATAGACTGCGATAATATGGAGCCCATGAATTCGGATTTCATTGAGAGATTTGCACGTATTCTGGAATGTTTTCCAAGTTGGAAATCATGGGATTTAATACAAAATCTGGATATGTTCTGTAATGATGCCCAGACAATCATGCAGAATTTGGCAGCAGTGGATGAAGCGTATAATCAGAGCAGAGTGGAGGAGGCTAATGGGTGAATTAAGTAGGGCAGATGCTGTGACTAAAAGAGATAGCTATGTACAAGTTTTTGAAAGTCTCAAAAGTTATGTAGAGACACAGTTTGGTGATATGGATTTTGAGAATGCCGATAAGCGAACGGAGATGTATGAATGCATAGAGAAAATCCAGC
>CAZBFN010000001.1:0-376926 GCA_964491235.1 uncultured Roseburia sp. | reverse complement strand
TCAAGCGGTTAAGACGCCGCCCTCTCACGGCGGAAACAGGGGTTCGATTCCCCTAGGAACTGCTCAGTTTTTAATTTCATATTTGTTTATGGTTCCTTGGTCAAGCGGTTAAGACGCCGCCCTCTCACGGCGGAAACAGGGGTTCGATTCCCCTAGGAACTGCTACTGTTATTTCGTAAGAGATAAACAGCCCAACCCGAAGATAGAAGTCAATGACTTCTATTTTTTTTGCTATTAAGGAACTGCTTCCTGTTACATAAAAACATCGCGCATAATTCTCGTAATAAGAATCATGCGCGATAACTTCTACGCTTCCAAATACATCAAGTCTTCTACTACTTCATGTACAGTACTGATTTTATCTATTTTTCCTACGTTACTTCCGCAGAATACAAGTCCATGCTCCGTATCTCCCTGTACCGCTGACACAAGTGCCTGTGTAATACAGTATGGTATCTCTGCCGGCTTACAGCTCTTAATACAACGATAGCAACGACCAATCTTCTGTGGCTCTGCCTCAGTCTGACGGATGAATGTATTATGTAATGCACGTCCTGGCATTCCTACTGGGCTCTTTATGATCTTAACATCCTCTTCCTTGGCATTCACATACGCCATCTTATATGCAGTGGAAGCATCACATTCCTCTGTTGCTACGAATCTTGTTGCAGCCTGAATTCCATCTGCACCTAACTCTGCGATACGCTTCGCATCCTGTGCATCCCAGACTCCACCAGCCACAAAGACAGGAATACTTCTTCCATACTTTGCTTCATAGCTCTGCTTCTCTTCTATTACACCCTTTACTTCATTTTCAAAATAGGTCTGCACATCCACATCAGCCAACTGATCCTTAGAAAATCCCAGATGTCCACCTGCGTTTGGTCCTTCTGCTACGATAAAATCTGGAACACGTCCGTACTTCTTATCCCATGACTTGAGAATCAGTGCTGCCGCCTTTCTGGAAGAGACAATCGGTGCAATCTTTGCAGTTCCCTCTTCTACTAATTCAGGAAGATCCATCGGAAGTCCTGCACCACAGATAATGGCATCTGCTCCAGCCTTTACCGCCTCACGCACATGATCTCTGTACTGCTGAAGTGCCACCATGACGTTGACACCCACCATACCGCATCCTCCTGCGATTTCCTTTGCTTTTGCAATCTGCTTACGAATTCCACGCAGGTTACATTCCAATTCATTTCCCACAAAATCTGGCTCTTCAAATCCAATCTGTGCCGTAGATATAATTCCAATGGCACCTTCCGCAGCCACAGCTCCGGCAAGCCCTCCAAGACTTACACCGACACCCATTCCTCCCTGGATCAACGGCAATTTAATCTTCCATCCTTCAAAAGCTTTCATATTAAAAACGGTCTTCATATCGCGCCTCCACATCTAGTTTCAAATACTACGTGTAATAGAATACCACACCTTATATAATGGTGCAATATATTTTTCAAATAAATAGGGCGCATTTTCTGTCGTATAAAAAAATCGCCTTGTATGCAGTTCTTTATAGTGCTGCACACAAGACGATTCTTATGTATCACAGGAATACCTGCTTACAATATGCTTTTATTAATCCTCATAACCATTTGGATTGTTCTTCTGCCATCTCCAGGAATCCTCACACATCTCACGAATGCCGAACTGTGCCTTCCAGCCAAGCTCACGCTCTGCCTTAGATGGATCACAATAGCAGGTTGCAATATCGCCCGGTCTTCTATCCTTGATGACATATGGAACCTTAAGACCATTTGCTTCCTCAAAGTTCTTTACGATATCAAGAACGCTGTAACCATGTCCTGTTCCCAGATTGTAGATGCAAAGTCCTGCCTTCTCCTCAATCTTCTTAAGAGCCTTCACATGACCAAGTGCCAGATCCACTACATGGATGTAATCTCTCACACCTGTTCCGTCTGGTGTATCGTAATCGTTACCGAATACGCCAAGCTCCTTTAACTTACCAACTGCGACCTGTGTCACGTATGGCATCAGGTTGTTTGGAATACCGTTTGGATTCTCTCCCATTGTACCACTCTTATGAGCTCCGATTGGGTTAAAGTAACGAAGCAGAATAACGTTCCACTCTGGGTCTGCCTTCTGAATGTCACTAAGCACCTGCTCTAACATGGACTTTGTCCAGCCGTAAGGGTTGGTACACTGTCCCTTTGGGCACTCCTCTGTAATTGGAATCTGTGCAGGATCTCCGTACACAGTTGCAGAAGAAGAGAAAATAATATTCTTACATCCGTTCTGGCGCATCACATCCACCAATGTCAATGTACCAGCAATGTTGTTATTGTAATACTCCCATGGCTTTGCCACAGACTCACCAACTGCCTTAAGTCCTGCAAAATGGATACAGCTGTCAATCTTCTCCTCTGCAAAAATCTTATTTAAGATATCTCTATCTAAGATGTCGCCCTTATAGAACTTTACATCCTTTCCTGTGATTGCTTTCACGCGCTCTAATGACTTTTCAGAAGAATTGCTCAGGTTATCTAATACAACTACCTCATATCCAGCATTCTGTAATTCTACGCAAGTATGGCTGCCAATATATCCAGCGCCGCCGGTTACTAAAATTGCCATAATAACTCCACCTTTCCCTATTTCAAGTATTTGTAAACATTTCTCTTACGAATCCTATATTACCCCATCCTCGCAAAAATGTATAGCAAAAAATGTATGAAATATATGTAATTATGTTGCATCATATCTGTTTTTCCCTTATAATAACAGAAACAAAAATACCCTTCATAAAAAATTAAAATATTTCTGCACACAAGGAGCTCGTTGTTCTATGCCAAAAAATTATAAAAATTCCTACAAAGTTACTGAGAAAGAACTGGTTTCCCTCTCTGTCTATAACGTAGGTTTCCAGAAATGTGATCCCCTCTATCAATGGGGTCCCGGTATCCGGGATCACTATCTAATCCACTATGTTATCTCAGGCAAGGGATATTACAAACTGGGGATACATAGCTACGAGCTTAAGGCAGGAGATTCCTTCCTAGTGTATCCCAATACCGAAGTGGTCTACTATGCTGATGAAACAGATCCATGGGAATATGCCTGGGTAGGCTTTACCGGAAGTGATGCCTCCATGATTCTTAAGGCAACCGACTTCACCCCGGATGTACCCTTTATTCGGAACACCCCGCTTGGGGATTCCATCCATCGGCAGATTCTGCATATCTACGATGCACGAGGTAATGAGTTCGAGCATGCCGTAGAAATGACCGGGCGACTCTACACCATGCTCGCACTATTCATGCATGGAGCTAGCCATTCCAACACCCAGAATTCCGCCAACAGCTATGTACAAAAGGGAATTGAATTCATTTCCTCAAACTACTCCTACGCCATCACAGTGGAAGATATCGCAGATTATGTAGGTGTCAGCCGAAGTCACCTATTCCGTTCCTTTGAGACTGTATTAGGCCGTTCTCCTAAGGAATACCTGACAGATTTCCGTATGAAGCAGGCATGCTATCTTTTAGAGCATTCCGACCTCTCCATCACTGCCATCGCCAACTCACTGGGATTTGATAACAGCCTGTATTTTTCTAAGACCTTCCACAAGCAAAAAGGCATGTCCCCAAAGGATTTCCGAAGCCACTCTGCTTCTTCCTCTAAGGACACACCTCATACTTAATCTAATTCAATGCCCAAAGCCGTTCCATCTAAAAGCTTTTGGGCTTCTTTATTCAATACCGCCTGTGTAAAATCATGGACATCTGTGAGCTTTCTTGGAAATACCATGCCACCACCTATCATAAAGGTCGTGTGCTGATCTGAGCCAGCAGTAAAAGGCAAGTTATGCTCTCTTCCATATTCTATTGCCCGCTCATTGTACAGCGGATTCTTGTGAGAATTGCTCACATCACTGGAATGCATCGCATTGACTCCCTCCACCGCGTCCACGTACTCTGGAAACAGCCGGATCTTAGGAATATAATCCTCCTCACGGAAAGGATGTGCATGGCTTACGATTCCGCCTCCCGAATGCACTAACTCATACTGTTCCTCGATTGTGGCATCCACGATCTCAGGATGTGCCAGCAGCCATTCCTTGTCCAGACCATACACCAAAAATTCTGTTCCCTGATAACCAGCTTCCCAGCCAAAGAACACCTGCAGACCAATCCTATCCCCTTCCGCCTTCGCATGCTCATATCCAAGACAAAATTGTTCTACCCATTCCTTCCATGGAAGTCTGCGGTCTACTGCTGTATTTCCATAAAAGAAATGGTCTGTAATGATAATTCCAGTATATCCTGCTTCCTTATAAGCTCTCGCCATCTCAGCGCCTGTATTGTGAGCACATGCACTGCTCTCTTTGGTGTGCATATGAGTCTCGTATAAATATCCGTTCACTTTCATAACTATGATTACCTCTATTCAAATAGCTTTTTCGCATTTTCAAATAATTCTTGCAGTACTTCCTTCCGTGCCTGATAGTACACTCTGCCATCCCGAAGCTCCGCCTGTATCAGCCGAAGCTGTAACAGCTTATTCATATGATGGGACACCGTGGCCGTCGTAAGGGAAAACTGCTTGGCGATCTCACTTCCATAGGCAGGTCTGTCTTTAATATAAAGAAGGATCTCCGCCTTACTTTTATCTCCAAGAGCCTTAAATATCGGCACCACTTCATCCAGAACATAGGCTTCCTTTGCTGGGGTATTCCAGTCAAAATCCCCCATCAACATGACACCTATCCTGCAAGTCGTCATATATACGTTCCGATTCGGTATCAGACCACCATTGGCAGTTATCCACATTGCAGCGCATTGAAAAACAGAGGGCATCACGCAAAAGCCATCTAAGAGCATATCATCCTCCAGCTCTAGCACACCTTCCAGCTTTCCAAAAAATTCATCTGCATCTATGACCGTCTTCCAATATTCACCCCACTCTGTGCAAAGTTCCAACATTCTGCCCTCAAACTCTTTCAAGAACAAGATCGTCTCATCCACGAAGGCGGTCATTCTAGCATGGTATTCGTCTCTCTTTAAATACAGCTCCTGAATACGCAGCTTGCTTTCCTGCTTGATCTCCATGCTCTGAATATAAGAAAATATATTACGGATGCGCTCTGCCTCCGGCACATTAGCTCCACGCATCTCGCATCCTACCAACCGGTCAAACTCTTCCTCTTCCATTTCATGTACCAGTTCTTTAAAAAAGCTGGCGTCCCGCTCTGCCGGTGTCATCCTCTCATAATCCTGTCGGATTCCCGTAGAGTCCTCAAAGGTTCTAAGTTCCGGCGTCATCATATAAATCCAGCACATTACCAGCTCTGCCGGAATGATCTGATTCTCTATCTCACCAAAAAGCTCCTTAATTTCCTCCATGCGGTTCGCAAACGCTTGCTCCGCTTGTTCCAACACATCCGATGTCAATGCAATACAACTTTTGACATGTTCAGAATCCATACCGAATTTTCGAAAAATGGAATTCTTGAACTCTTCAAATCGCACTCCATCTTTGGCATTCCCTAGCCAGCAAAGCACTTGATATGCTTCAAAGGGATAATCAATCTGATTGTAAAAGGTTATCTCTCTTTTCATTCTCTTCCTCAAACTTCATATTGCCTATTCTAAATCCAATAAAAATTACTGCACAGATTACGCTACAGGCAATAATAATATCTTTTACCGATACATAGTTTACCACAATGCTAAGAAAAATGGAAGTAAGAGGCATGGCTGCAGTGGCTCCAGCTCCAAGAATGGACTGTGCTCTCGCAAGATAATCCCTATCTATACTTTTTAAGAACTGAACACTTATGGTCGCAGACAAAGTACTTGCAAACAAGCCAAGTCCAATACTACTGAAAGCAGTTATCGCATATACTGCGATCCAATTTTCCTTTACCAGTGCCCCCAGCGTCATCACTCCACAAGATAATGCAAGTCCCACTCCATTTATAAATACAAAATTTCTTACACTGACTTTCTTAGATAAATGCGGAAACAGTATACTTCCTACACCACTTCCTATCACCGATGCGATTCCAAGCACAGACAACAATTCGCTCTTCTGTCCCAGCACATCCGATACCAATGGTGCCTGAAAAGAATTGATTGGAACCAGCATTGCATTGACCAAAAATGCCAGAATACAGAAATTTAACAGCACAGACTTCTCCTTCAGATAGGAAAAGCCACCTTTTAAGTCTGCAAAATACTGTGCTGCTCCAGCGTTCCCTGTCTTTCTGTTCAAGTCTTCCTTCACCTTAAGGCACATTTTAATCAAGGCTGAACCGAAGAAAGTCACCGCATCAATAAAAATCGCCATCTCCACACCGAAAGCTCCGATAATGACTCCCGCTGCTCCAGTTCCGATCAACTGCATGACCGTACTTGCCACAGAATTAAGGGACATACCGAACTCATAATACTTTTCCTCTAACACCAACGGAATGATGGCAGTCGAAGCCGGTGTGCAGAATGCTTCTACGGAAGATATTGTCAACATAAATGCTGCCATGATCCATGGATTTAATTCTCCTGTCACATAAATCACCGAAAGTGCTACCACCACAAGTCCGCGCATCAGATCCGAAATTACCATAAGCTTCTTTTTGCTGCGTCGTTCTACCACCGCCCCGGCAAAGGGCTGCAATAATATGGTCGGCAACACATTTAATGCATAGATAATTGCTGACCAAGATGCACTACCGGTAATCTCATAGACCAACCATGTAAAGGCTATGGCATCAATGGAATCACCAAAACGATTGATGATATTAGCTAAGATAATCTTACAATACTCCTTCTGGCTAAAAATCTGGCTATAGCCAATCTTCTCTGTTGTTTCCTGTTCGCTTACATACTCCTTAGTTTTCATAACGCAATCCTTTCTGTTTGTTAAATTTCGTTTCTTCATTTAATCTAATTCGCATATTAGATGTTTATCTAACTTGCATTAAGCGTATCACATGTTAGATTTATATGCAAGCATAAAATTAGACATTTATCTAATTTTAGTTATTAGATAAATGTCTAGTCATTAAGCTTTAATCTCCAACACCTATTTTTAATGTGAATTTTTCTTCTATTTTTTTCAGATATGCCTCTCCATGGCTTGCGGCCACCAACATTGGTGCGTAGGCATCCCTGCCACTGATTTGATACATATATGGAAATTCATTAAAATGTCTCTGATAGCAGTCTACAAAATCCAAAATTCCTTTTTGTATCTCCTCTATGCCTGATACATTCGCCTCCTGACTGCCGAAATCAAACGCTACTTTTCCATTATCATCAAAATAGAATCCCTTAAACTGCCTCGTCGGCGATGATAAAAGTAATTCCCAATATACATTATAGTTACGGTTAGGATCGTGCTTCTTTAACAGATCTCGATTCATCCCAGAAGAATATAGATATGCCGCTAAAGCTCCTGTCTGCAACTGTATCTCACTGGTGTCTGGCTCCGCATTATGAATCGTGTTGGTTCCCGCCACCAATCCAATCACCTGACATGGTATGTTCCATACACGTCTAACCAAGTAATCCAAAGAAACAGCACCGCTGCCTGCCCAGCCAATATCCACCGCGCATACTTGCCGGCATCCCTGCAATAACGTCTGATAATATTCCTTTGCTGCCAGCATCTGATTGTCATAAATCTGAATCACCTTCTGCCAATGCTCTTCTATAAAGCCTCTTACACTTTCTACATTCCGATCTGTCAACAATCTATCTCTTGAAATTTCTTCTGGCAATTCCTCTAGCAATGCATCTAATTCCATTGCCTTTAGAATCTTTTCCACACTTTTTCCCTGATTTACCTTGTGATAAAGGAACCTTCTAAAATAATCATATCGATTCTCTGCCGCCATAAGCTTTGTTGCTGCTACTCTCGACCAATATGCATATTCTGTATTTTCCCCTGGGAACAAGCTGTCATAGACCTGTTTTAAAACATCCCCGTCCCGGGACAAAAATAAAATCTTATCAATCTGATGACCTCTACAATATTCGTGAATAAAGTTACAATATCCCAGCGCAAATATTCCGCCATAAACAAAGCCATACTCATATTCCATGCTATATTCCGCTATGCCACAGTGAAGATATGTATTCACGATTCCCCGATACGCACCGCCTACCACAGGAGACATATCATAAGGACGGTATGACCGTGCATCCTTATTGACGTTCGGATAACAAAAGGTATCAAAACCATTTTTTCCTGCCATAGCAATATCACTAGTTGGATTATCTCCCACATGAATTGCCTTTTTTCCGCGGCAGACTTCCTCTCGTACCAATTCAAATAAACTACCGTTCGCTTTATTTTTCTGATGTTCACAGGACACATATATTTTATGGGTTCCATGGTAACCATTTTTCTCCAGTAATTCATGTAAAAAACTCTTAGGCAAATACATATCAGACACTATAATGATCTGCTTTCCTTGCCGTCTCAGCTGCGTAAACACCTCAAGCATGTATGGATTTGCATAGCAAAACTGCATCTCCAATTCCTGTTCTGCTATAATTCCTTTATCCGCAGGAATTCCTGTTTCACGCTCAATTCGATTCCAGATATCCTGCAATATAATTTCCGTATGACCATGCTTCTTATAACATTCCTCACGTTCCTTTTGCTCCATTCCCATACGAATCCGTTTAAAATCCAAGATTCCAAATTGCTCTCCTAAGAAAAAGAAAAGATCTGTCGGTTCTGAAAAAGGACGAAAAATCAACGTGTCAAAAATATCAAAGGATATCACATCATATGCCATCAATTTTTCCACACAGTCTGCCACAGAAATATGCGCCTTTGCTGCTAAGGCAGATTCGCTCTCATGCAAAGGAAGCTTCTTATTTTCATATATCGCTTCATTTGAAGCTTCTCCTAAGAAATGACAAAATAACACATAATAGCAAAAATTCAACCATATCAGATAGAACCAAGAATATATTTTGGCTATCCCATTCACTCCGTCGTGCACTCTGTGATAACGCTCTTTAATTCCCGCATGTTTATTTACAAGAAAATGATATAACTTTGTTCTCATTCTTTTCCCTCTTTTATGTATATCCTTCTAAATTTCTTATTGCTTTCTAACTTCATTTACAGTAATATAATTACATTGTTATAACAATGCTGACTACTTCTATGTGGTCTCCGCCCTCGGGCATTCTACTTGGTCTTTTATCACGGCATCTCGCCACACTTTCCAAGTACACCTATTATTACAAATGAAAGGATTTTTTGCCTATGACAAATGCTTCTTACATGAATGCCACCGGCCCTATCGACTATGGCATGACCAATGATTACATGTTCCGCAGTGTATTACAGCGGAATACCACTGTACTAAAAGGGCTTATCTGCTCTATGCTTCATCTAAGTCCCGATGATGTATCTTCGGTAGTCATCACCAATCCTATCGAGCCCGGTGAGGACATCGATGCCAAGGAATTCATTCTCGATATCAATGTCCTAATGAATGACAACACTGCCATCAATCTCGAAATGCAGATGGAAAATCAACTCAACTGGCAAGACCGCTCCTTAAGCTATCTCTGCCGCTCCTTCGACCAGCTCTATCGCGGACAGGACTACACAGAAACAAAACCTGCGATACATATCGGTTTTCTGAATTTCTCACCCTTTGAAGACTCCCCTGAATTCTATGCTACTTACAAGCTTCTCAATGTAAAAAATCACATGCTCTATAGTGACAAATTCATCCTTAGTGTGGTAGACTTAACTCATATAGAACTGGCAACCGATGAAGACAAAGCCAACCAGATTGATTACTGGGCCAGACTCTTCAAAGCATCTTCCTGGGAGGAGGTTCGTATGATTTCAAAAAATAACAATTATCTTTCCGAAGCTTCTCAAGCTCTCTATGAACTGAATGCGGATGAAATCACCCGCCAGAAATGCAGGGCAAGGGAAGAATATTATCGCACTCAGAACACTTATAAAAAACTTATCAGCGACCTGCAAGTGCAGCTGGAAGAAAAAGATAACACCATTGCTCAAACTCAACAGACCATTGCTGAAAAAGATAGCACCATTGCCAAATTGATGCAACGCATCGCAGAGCTGGAACGCAATTCTTAATGATGTGTATTTATGAATCGGAGGCTACTTTCTGTAACTTTCGATTCATAGAAATACGCTCCATTCCAATTATATTGTCAGAACTGGCAACCGATGAAGACAAAGCCAACCAGATTGATTACTGGGCTAGACTCTTCAAAGCAACTTCCTGGGAGGAGATTCGTATGATTTCAAAAAATAACAATTATCTTTCCGAAGCTTCTCAAGCTCTCTATGAACTGAATGCGGATGAAATCACCCGCCAGAAATGCAGGGCAAGGGAAGAATATTATCGCACTCAGAACACTTATAAAAAACTTATCAGCGATCTACAAGAGCAGTTGAAAGAAAAGGATAACACCATTGCCGAATTGATGCAACGCATCGCAGAGCTGGAAGGTAATTCTTAGTGATGCAAATTTACGAATCGGAGGCTACTTATAGCCTCCGATTTTTTTGCTATCTCAATTCCGTTTCCACTACCCGAAGGGCTTCCTCAATCACTTGATGCATATCGAAATACTTATACATTCCAAGACGACCACCAAAGATAACATTTGGTTTCTCGGTAGCCAATTTCTGATACTTCTGATAAAGCTGATTATTCTTTTCATCATTCATTGGATAATACGGCTCGTCTCCCTTTTTCCATGTCGCCGGATATTCTCTTGTAATAACTGTTTTCGGATTACTATTTCCATTTTGGCATCCAAATTCAAAATGCTTATGCTCAATGATTCGTGTATATGGTACTTCGTACTCCGTATAATTTACGACCGCATTTCCCTGATAATTTTCCATATCCAGTTCCTCTGTCTCAAAACGTAGACTACGATACTCCAACTCACCATAGCAATACTCAAAATACTGATCCAGCATTCCTGTAAATACTACTTTGTCTACCATAGCATCAAAGGCATCTCGATTTTTCAGATAATCCGTCTCAAGTCTTACCTCAATCCCTTCTAACATCTTCTCCACCATCTTAGTGTAACCACCAATCGGGATACCCTGATATAAGTCATTGAAGTAATTATTGTCGTACACAAAACGTACTGGCAGACGCTTGATAATAAAGGAAGGTAGCTCTGTCGCTCTTCTTCCCCACTGTTTCTCGGTGTAACCCTTGACAAGCTTCTCATAAATATCTCTTCCGACCAAGCTGATTGCCTGCTCTTCCAAATTCTTAGGCTCGGTAATTCCAGCCTCTGTAATCTGTGCTTCAATCTTAGCTTTTGCTTCCTCTGGTGTAGTTACACCCCACATTTTGCTAAATGTATTCATGTTAAACGGCATATTATAAAGCTCATCCTTATAGCGTGCGACTGGCGAATTCGTATAACGATTGAACTCAGCAAATTGTTGTACATAATCCCACACTCTCTTATTTGATGTATGAAAAATATGCGCACCATACTTATGTACCTGAATACCATCTATCTCTTCCGTATAAATATTTCCTGCAATATGCGGACGCTTGTCAATGACAAGTACTGACTTGCCAGCCTTCTTTGCTTCATGAGCAAACACTGCACCAAAAAGCCCTGCTCCGACGATTAAATAATTGTACTTCATTTTCTTTCCTCTTTTCGTATGTTTTATTAATTTCCTATTGCTTTCTAACTTCATTTGCAGTAATATAATTATATTGTTATAACAATGCTGATTACTTCTACGTGGTCTTCGCCCTTGGGCACTCTACTTGGTCTTTTTTCACGGCACTTCGCCACATTTTCCAAGTACATCAATCATTACAAATGAAAGGATTTTTTGCCTATGACAAATGCTTCTTACATGAATGCCACTGGTCCTATTGACTATGGTATGACCAACGATTACATGTTCCGCAGTGTATTACAGCGGAATACCACTGTATTAAAAGGACTTATCTGCTCTATGCTTCACCTAAGTCCCGATGATGTATCTTCGGTAGTCATCACCAATCCTATCGAACTTGGCGAAGACATCGACGCCAAGGAATTCATTCTCGATATCAATGTCCTAATGAACGACAGCACTTCCATTAATCTCGAGATGCAGATGGAAAATCAGCTCAACTGGCAGGATCGATCCTTAAGCTATCTCTGCCGCTCCTTCGATCAGCTCTATCGCGGACAGGAATACACAGAAACAAAGCCTGCGATACATATCGGTTTTCTGAATTTCTCTCCCTTTCAAGACTCCCCTGAGTTCTACGCCACTTACAAGCTCCTCAACGTGAAAAATCACCATATCTATAGTGACAAATTCATTCTTAGTGTGGTAGACTTAACTCATATAGAACTGGCAACCGTTGAAGATAAAGCCAACCAAATCGATTACTGGGCTAGACTCTTCAAAGCATCTTCCTGGGAGGAGGTTCGTATGATTTCCAAAAACAACAATTATCTTTCCGAAGCTTCTCAAGCTCTCTACGAACTGAATGCAGACGAAATCACCCGTCAGAAATGTAGGGCAAGGGAAGAATACTATCGCACGCAGAACACATATAAAAAGCTTATCAGCGACCTGCAAGAGGAGCTGGAAGAAATTCAGCAAACTATTGCAAAAAAAGATAACGTCATCGCTGAAAAAGATAACGCCATCGCTGAAAAAGATAACGCCATTGCTGAATTGATGCAGCGTATTGCCGAGCTTGAAGGTAATTCCTAATAATGTATATTTACAAAACGGAGTCTATTCCATAGCCTCCGTTTTATCGACTATTATATCAACTATTATCCAACAATAAACATGTATCATTTTTAAATTATTTTTTATGTTCATTCGTACACACTACTCACCACACCAAAACTTATCTATATTTTATTTTGTAAAAACTTCGAAAAATATAGGTTTATTCACATCTTTGGATAAGAATATTTTTAATGCCTCCTCATATTCTTCTTTATTGACAGCTGACAAATAATAGAATCCCAAAGAACTCACATAATCTCTTGCAACAACATGATGCTCATGTGTAATAGCAGGACTCTGATGGTCTCGCAATAGCCCAGCTCCATCATTGTTACTCATAAAAATTCTTATATTAGGTTTCAAATTTTTATTGAAAACAGAATTCATATCATAAAAGAAGCTTAAATCTCCAATTGCAAGAAATGCAAGTTTATCTGTGGCTGCTACATGTCCCATATAGGTCGATGCGCAACCATCTATACCATTTGTTCCCATGTTGCAGTATACTTCCACATTCGTTTTTAACGGATAAATATTGGTATACATAACAGTATTTCCTATGCCGATGTGAAGCAGTGAATTTTCCGGTATCCCTTTCATTAATGCCTCAATTGTATATTTTTGATTATATTCATACATCCGTTCCTCATTTGCAAACTTCTTCGCTAATAGTTTCCAAATTTCTTGGTACTCTTTATTATTTTGAATTTCACCAGAATTTTCAACAAAATATTTAAAGAAACACTCTTGTCCACACTCAAAAACAACCGACAGCCTTCGAAACATATCTGCAACATTTCCGTCCTCAGCAATTCTCCAATGTTCATATTTCTTCTCCATTCCGCGAAGTTTATACGTTAAGGAATCATTTAGCATGCGCTTTCCTCCAACAGTTATTACAATATCCGGACTTAACATCTCATTAAATTCCTGTTGGCTCATTCCTTTTAATATGGGAAATGACAAAATCGTATCTTCATTTCTGAAATTAGATAAATGATCGATAGCAACAACGCAATTATATTTATTCATAAATTCCGCTATATATCGTCTCTCATCATCCTTCAGTGGTCTATTCTGTCCATATATCAATAGAATACGCTTAGCATTGCATAACTTATCAACATACATATTCCATATTTCTTCCGAATCCCCCTGCATAACTCTATCAATTTTCCAATAATTCCATAAAAATAGTTCTTCTTTTCTAGGTGGCAATCTATGTATATTCTGTATCGGTACATTAATGTGTACCGGACCCATTCCATGGTGTTTTACCTCTAACAAAGCATCAGAAATCATACGTCTTGTTTCCCAATCTGCTAAATACCCTGTATTAACCGGTAAACTTACACTCTTTTTACACACCTTATCAAACATTGCAATTTGTGGAATTGTCTGATCTTCCATCTGCCCCAGATAACATGGATATCTATCTGCTGTGATAACCACCAGAGGAACCCCTTGATAGTAAGCTTCTGTTACAGCACTCAAATAGTTAGACGCTGCTGTTCCCGATGTGCAGCACATTGCAACTGTACTCTTTAATTCCAAAGCTAATCCAATTGCATAAAATCCAGCACTCCTTTCATCAATTACCTGATGTGTTTTAAACCACGAATTTGCCTCAAAGAAACGACACAAATTTAAATTCCTTGTCCCCGATGACAAAACAATATGCTTAATTCCATATTGTTTCAGTAACGATACTACCATTCTACATCTTTCGACATCCGACTCCCATTTTCTCTCTACCTTAGGTACATTTCTGTCTATAATCTTTACTGTCTTCTTCTCACCTAAGAGTGCATCTTTTAACCATGCTCTTGATTCCTCAACTTTACTACTCAGTAATTTCTTAATATAATTATAATCTATATCACTCTCAATTAAATGCTCTGTAAGTTCTTCAGATTTTTGAATCATTCTTTCTTCCATCTCAAGTAATCCCAGTAAAGATGTAAAACGTACATATCCACGCCCATGATTCGCATAACAAATTATTTGTTTATTAAAAATAATTCCCATCGCCAATCCATGATGTGAATCAGTTATAATATATTCTGCATTTTCAAATAATTTTACCCAATCTTGAACACTTACATCTTTTAGAATATCATTTCTATCACATAAAATAAATTTATCATAGTTTTTTTCAAAAGTACCTTTCCTTCCATCTAACACTATTTTTACCTTAAGACCAAGTTTTTCTTTTAATATTAAAATCGCCTTCTCTTTGTCCAATGTTGGGTCAAGCACATATGCCAACACATACTTTTCAGATGTATCAATGTCTGATTCCAAAGATATTTTGTGATATTCTTCTTGATTAATCAGAAAAACCGGATCCATCGTTTGTTCAACCTCAATACCAAACTTCTCTTTTAATAGCTGTTTTCCACCATCCTCACGCACTGAAATTGCATTAAATTCGTAAAGATGTTTTTTTACAGCTATAAACTCTTCTTCGTTTACCTCAAACTTATTTGTCCCAAAAGAAGGTGCATATGCAATTTTCCTCTTAGTATCGTCTGCGAAGGATAAGAAAAACATGTATTTCATGTGTCTGATGGCATCTCTAGTCCATACTTGATCCGACCCCACGACATAATTGTCACAAAATTCATTTATTTTTTGATAATCGTCCCAAGAAACACTTTCACTTAATGCAGTATGATCACGCAAAAAATTTCTTGATATTACATCTTCTCCTTCCGGATCCCTTTCTTTTTCAGGGCGATCTATTAACACTGTACTCAGTTCCATTTTTTCAATTGCGCAGCTGAGTGCATAATATGTAATCACACTGCCATAATTTGTTGCATACCAATAACCAACAATTCCAACATCATAATGTTCCATCACCAAGTCCTCCTAATTTTACCAATCATCACACATATTTCAAACTAGATTTGCTCAAATTTAGACAGGTCTAAATGCGCTTTTTTTGACGTTAATTTTCTTCCAATTCGGAACGCTCGCGATTTCAATGTTTCACTGATTTCATACTTTTCTCGTTCAATACGCGTTTCCATATCTCGTATTTCATCTAATTCGTTTTTTTCTGTCATTGAGAATTCTTTTAATTGTTTGAACAATTCCTGTTCATATTCTGCAAGTAAATATGTCTTAAATTGCTTTTCCTCAATAAATGCTAAAATCTTTTCTGCGTATTTTTGCTTAAAAGTAATTGGAAAATCTACTATCGTGTAATACAAAAAATTAACCATCCATGTAATTAGTTTATCTTCTGCCACATCGAAATACTTCTCTCTTTTCCAAATATCTGTCACTTTTTCTACCAATTCCATATGACACTCCATCTTTTGGATTTTCTTAGCACTATATAGCTGCATTAATGAATCATTTCTATTGACTCTATAGTTATATATCTTATCTTCAATCACCATTGCAGATTTAACTCTTGGCAAATACTGAAATTGGAACAGTTGATCTTCTCCCAAATGCATTGTTTCATCAAATCTTATTACGGTAGGTTTCTCTAAAATTTCCCTTTTTATAAAATGTAACCATAAAAAAGGTCTACTACTCTTCTCTACAAACGGAATACAATAGCCATCGCATTTTTTATAATATTTATATTTTGTATTTATGATACAATCGATCCACTCTGCACTTTTTTCTTCTGGAAATACATTTCCGCCAAAAATAACTAAATCTAAATCATATTTTTCAGCTACCAAAGTCAATATTTCATATCCGTTATATGATATATAATCGTCTGAATCTACAAAACTGATATATTTGCCTGTAACTACATCTAATCCCATATTTCTTGCTGCAGAAGGTCCTGCATTTTTCTGGGAGATTACTTTTATCCTATTATCTTTTTTTTCATAAAATTTCAATATATCCAACGAATGATCAGTCGAACCATCATCAATACAAATTATTTCTAAATTTTTATAGGATTGAGAAATAATACTATCCAAACACCCTGACAAATATTTTTCTACATTATAAACAGGAATAATCACGGATACTTTTGCGTCTATTATCTCTTTCTTTTTATTTAATCTGCCTTCCTCATTTAACATTGTTTTTTTCTCCAATTTCGTCGTTTTCCTACATTCCCAATATTTTTTTGACTTTTAGGCCATTCACAAACTCTTTTGACCCTCTTATTTCCATAAGTAATGAATGAATTTTCTCATATTCTTTTCTTAATTCATATTGTGAATCTTCAAGATAATACATCTCCGTACTATCAACAATTCTATTTACCTGTTCCAACAACCATGGATCCAATTCAGCAATATGCAAATATTTACATTTTAAATCATCTTCAAATTCTTTTGCTGCCCTTTCCAAAAAAGCCATCTTATATTCAGTCAAAAGACGATGATATGTGTGCAGATAATTGAAAACCTTTTTTCGAAAAAATGTATTAAAATACCGTTCCCTCAACAACTCATTTTCCAGTATAAATCGCTGAATAAATGCATACTCCTCGCAAATCGTAAAAACCTTGTTTTTATTATTAATGGATGAATTAGGATTATCTTGACGATAATAGTAAAAAGCCTTATTAAGAAAAACTATTTTTTTAGCCTGTGTAAATACTTGAAACCAAAAACCATTATCCTGAAAAGACGCCCCAGGAGTCTCATTATGTCTAATTTTCTTTTCTTCAATAAAATCTTTTTTATATACTCCAGTCCAATTCATCATGACAAAGTCAAAAACAGCTTCGCAAATTTCTGCATTTAATACTCTTCCATAATATTCATCTGGACATATTCTCTGAAGTTGACAATTTTTTTTTCCATTCTTTGTGGAAAAAATATAATGATCGGACTTTACCACATCTGCATCATACATAATTGCATTTTCATACAATTCTTTAAACATATTTGGATCTACATAATCATCCGATTCAACAATTCCAATATAATCTGACTTTGCAGCATCAAATCCAACATTCATCGTATTTCCGTATCCAGAATTATCTTTAGAAATAACTTTTACCCTGTTATCTTTTTTTTCATATTCACGCAAAATTCCAAGTGAGTCATCTGTAGAACCATCGTCAATACAGATAATTTCAATATTTTTTAACGTTTGTCTTAGTATACTGTCCATGCACTCTTTTAAATAGTTTTCCACATTGCACACTGGCACAATTATCGAAACACATGGTTTCATCTTAATATCCTCCGTTTTCTAATAAGTTTCGCTTATTTCTAATTTCTTGTATATATTTTCTGTCACTCTCCAAAAAATCGCATTTCTATATCTAATAAAAATCTGCTTTTTTAAAAGTGAATTATGTTTTTTTTGAACATTCTCTCGTTCAAACCATTTCTTTCCTTTCAAAAAATCCCACATTCCAAGAATTATCATGTACTCTGTCAAATAATCTCCTCGCACATGACATTCCGACATTTTTCGTTTCCACTCTGCCAACACCACTTCCTTTTCTGGAAGCAATCCATACATAGCATTCACAATTAACGGATTTCTTGTATCATAATAGGCAATTGCAGGTGACTGCCTATACTCATATGTCTCATGCCATACCTGAATTCCATTTAGGATAATAGGTGCTCCTCCATGACGCAGCCCATATTCCACATCATCACAGTGCAGGAAAAATGGAAGTGGTGTCTGCTCTCGCACAAAATTCATAGGAAAGCATGCAAACCACCAACCACCATACTCTGCCCCTGTATTATCATTTGCTGATGAAAGATTCTCCTGCCTTGTCATATCCAGATTACAGCCAATATGTCGAATATCTCCTGCATTCCACACCTCAGCTGCTGTATATTGGATATTCTTTGCATCCATGCGAAACATACGACCTGCGATCATGCTGTTCTGATATTCTTCTTTACAGAGTACCAGTAAAGCATACAGTCGATAGAAGCTTTCCATCTGACACTCCACATCATCATCCATAAAGACAACATGGGTAATCCCATATTCTTTTTCATCCTTGCGTGTTTCAATAATTCCTCGCGTAAATCCACCAGAACCACCTGTATTCGGATTGTGATATAGCTTGATATATCTTTCTTTGACTTCCATCAATTCCGATGCATTATCAATAATTCTTATGCTTAATTTCCCATACAGTTCATCTGCCTCATTAAAAAATCTACTTCCTCGAAAACGTGCCAGATTTGCTTCCAACGCTTCTTTTCGCTTATATGTGCATATGATTACACTAATATGTATATTGCGCTTCATACAGGTACACCTCTGTTTTAGCTTCTATCTCAAAATATAACAACTGTAACTCCTCTCCCTGTATCGTAAGTAATAGTTCTGTGCATTTAGAATATGTAAAACTTTTCTCCAGTAACACTAGCGAATTGTCCTCTAACTTGTCCTGTCCTTGAGAGAGCACTTTGATACTTCCGGTTCCACTGAGTAACAATCGCAATCTCCATATTTTAATTCCTGTATAACGTAGCCATGTCCTTGCATCAAACAAATTCATATAACAATTTGTTGAAAAGATTGTTCCCTCCTCTAAATAGATTCCCTTCTTTTGCTGCTGACAGCCTCCTTTGAATCGATAATAAATTTCCTTTGTGGCACAAATTTCATCCGGAAATACAATACTTTGAATCACCATAATCTATTTCTCCGTATTCATACTCTGGTACGCCTTACACACTACCTTCGGCTCTCCCACCATCTTAAGCTCACCCTTCTCGATCCATACGACCTTGGTGCAATTCTCCATGATAGTACCTATAGAATGTGATACCATAAGCACAGTTGAACCGCCATGTATCATCTCTTTGACTCGCTTCAAGCTCTTCTTGCGGAAGAACTCATCACCGACGCTCAAGACCTCATCCAGAATCAGTATTTCGGCCGCCTCTCCAACAGTCGCGATTGCAAATCCCAGTCTAGATACCATACCAGAGGAGAAGTTCTTCACCTTCTCTTCCATAAAACCATCCAGCTCAGCGAACGCTACAATTTCATCATATTTCGAATCAATAAATTCCTTGCTATAACCGATGATGGCACCATTGAGGTAAACATTTTCTTTCGCTGTTAGCTCCATATCAAATCCCGTTCCAAGAGTTAGCAACTGTACCTTTTTCCAATCCACCTCTACCTTTCCACCACTTGGTTTTAATGCACCAGATACGATTTTAAGCAACGTACTTTTACCAGAGCCATTAGTCCCTATAATTCCTACCACTTCGCCTTTATATACATTAAAGCTGACATGATCCAATGCTCGCAGTTCCCGATAGCTAATCTGTTTTTTCAATAGCTGGATGACATACTCTTTTATACCGGACACGTTACTGGTCGCCACCCGAAAATGCATCGACAAATCCCTTACTGCAATTACAGGAGTTCCCTTTTCTGCAGATTCCATAGCTTCTTCGCGCCATGCAAGAATTTCCTCTTTTGTCACCTCAAGTGACAGATCTTCTACAAAATTTTCTTCCTGAAGCTTACGTTCTTCTATACGTTTCTTCCTACTATGATCCAGATAGACATAGACAGCAATCGATGCTGCAATCGCCAATACCGTAATAGCAAGAATAATCAGAAGCTTTACCATTTGGCGATGCGTAGCTTCCACTCCATCGGTTTCATTCCATGGAATTAATGTATTTCCCTGAGCAATTTTATAAAAATCACATTCACCGCTTAGATCCATGGCATATACGATAGATTCCTGTTTGATAATATCCAGCGTCAATTCTTCTGGCCATTCTGCCTGCACATACGGAGACATATAATAATACTTGCTTCCATTTACCACCAACGCATTACAAGGGTACAATTTCTCCTTTTCTTGGCTATATGCATAAAGATACAGATTCTCCCGTTCATCCATCAAATAAAGGAAAAGGACTGACATATCCATATTGGTTATCCATGTCACACGCTGCTCGTCGTATTTTCCTGAGACCTTCTGCCAATTCCAATCCAGCTCCTCTGGCAAATATTCTGTAAGATCTACAATATAATATTTCTGTTCTTCTACCAGCACTTCGCCAATTAACGGAATATTCGTTTCTGCACTGATATTTTCCAGTTCTGTTTCTTCTGCTTCTTCTGCCTCTTCTGCCTCTTCTGCTTCTTCTGCTTCTTCTGCCTCTTCTGCTTCCTGCTCTGCTACGATGTCCTCACCCTCAATATAGACAGCAGTTGTTATCAGTTCTTCCACCTCAAAGGGCTCTGCCGTCTCATCTGCTTGTCTGATTTCTGCACTCTTAATTCCCACTTCAGCAGTTCCACCACTCCGCGTCTGAAACTTGAGCATATACTTTACTTGTTCGCGAAGACCCTCGCCTCTAAGGATGATAACACCGTCTTCTTCCTCGTCACCACCGCCCAGATATTCAAGACGTTTGTTGTCATAGAATACTTCTACATAATATTCCCCGACCTGAGACTCCCCTTGAATATACACGCCAATCGGAAAGGTCTCATTGTCCGTTGCCTTATAATAATTAGAACCAAATCGAACTGTTGCATCCTCTGCATATATCCTTTGAGGCGTTCCCAACACACATGCCGCCATAATAAGAATTGCCAACAACAGAATCTTTTTTCTATTCTTCTTCATATCCTACACCTTCTGCATGACCATATTTTCTTTCTTCTGGAATATGTAATATCCCAATGCAAAGCTTCCAACGCCCCACAGTATCATCTTGATCCACATTCCCACTTCCGGGCAGCTCTGGTGCAGAACAATTTCTCTGGCAAAAGCGATGTACACATAGACAGGATTCATACCGATTACAGTCTGCATGAATTCTGTTGTACTTTCATACGGATAAAAGATGGCAGACATGTACATCCACAACGTCAATATAATGGAATACAGATG
This sequence comes from uncultured Roseburia sp., assembly GCA_964491235.1. Classification (GTDB taxonomy): domain Bacteria; phylum Bacillota; class Clostridia; order Lachnospirales; family Lachnospiraceae; genus Roseburia. Next base: position 355,328 of record CAZBFN010000001.1, on the reverse strand, counting down.
CTTGATATCTGCAAAAAATACGTACAAAATAGACAGGGCATATCCTATCCCCATTGCAAATAAAAGCATGAACATCACATCAAAAATTAGAAATACCATATAAATACTCGGCTTGATCCGAAATACTAACAGCATCAATACGTATGCGATACAGGTATATCCAAAATTCGTGAGCGCCGTATAGACTCTGGCAAGAACAAAGGTCTGCTTCGGCAATTTTACCTTGACCAAAAGCGTCCGGTTATCCACCAATGCTGTCATAGCCGCGTTCGTAGCTCCTGAAAAAAATCCCCAGAAAATCTGTCCTGTCAAATAATAGATTGGAAAATTTTCAATACTTCGTTTAAATATTGTTGTAAAAATCATGGACATAACTGCCATAGAAAGTAATGGATTTAATACACTCCAGATAATTCCCAAAAATGATCTGGCATACTTCCGCTTTATTTCCCTTCCAACCAATTCTTTAATTACAAAGTAATATTGTTTGATTTCTTCTTTACTTCTTTTCACGTCATTTTCCTTTCAAGCTCGGTACCACATCTGCTTTAACCACTTTCTCAGATAAAGCATATATTTATACATTGCAGCATGCCGTAAATTATGTTTTACATGCTTACCATTTCTTACAATACTACCCTCTAGCCAAGCGCTCTCGTGTATGACTCCTTTTTTCCAGCCCAACATGATGCATGCCTTTGAACCAAAACGTTGATTTCTTATTTCATCCTCAGATAACTGAGCTGCAACCATCTTTACATCATGTTCCAGCACATCATCCGAAAATAAATCTTGTCCATAGGCTTTTACCTCATACATAGATGGCTTTCCCATGCACAGAGTAATAAGAGATTCGGCTACCTTCTGATTTTTCTTTCCTACTCCATTCATCCATTCCGATGCCGGTACAAGAGCCGTATATTCCCATAAATATTGCTGCAATAACCAATTGCTTTTTTTCTGATTAACTGCATTGCATCCCGCAGATGCATCAAATATAGGATTCCATTTTCCTTCATCTCTTTCATATCCTATGGTCATTCCATGAGGCGCTGAAAAAATGGTTTCAAATAAGCTGTTACTAAAATATACCTTTCGTCGTATCTGATTCGTTGGAGCAAAATAATAAGAATGATAGCTTCTACCACATTCTTTCCTTGGCCATTCATACATGCCAAAATAATATCCTTCTAAGCATATCTCTGGCTTTTTTGTCCGTAGCAGATTCTGGATACTTTGCTGCATCGTACCGATCCAGCCACTATCTACCAACGCATAATTTACCCGTTCAAGTAATCCTTCCTGTTCAAAATATGCCACCGTATTTTTATAAGCACGTACAGAATGTGTATATACACATTCCAAGAAATCCTTCTGTCCTTTTAGTTCCTTTTTTAATGCATGAATTTCCTGATAACTTAACACTTGATCTTCCTTGCCCAGATATCCGGTTAAGCTCGCTATCTGCTGACTTTCCGATTCTGTCAAAGCAGCACGCCTCATTATCTTATGAAAGGTCACATCAATTCCCCCAACACAAATCCGATCCAGACAGTTCTCCTGCAACAGTGCATATTCTGGTACTCTCACGGCATAACGAGAAACATATAAATATCTGCACTCAATATCCAGTTCCCACGCTTCGCAGAAACATTTTGCGACCACATACATCTGATAACCATCACGAGCCAAAAAATATAGTCTTTTTTTTCCTGACTTAATTGCTTCAGAAAGAACCCATGTGACATAAGAAATCAGTATTGGTGCACAAACGTGCAAGTATAATTCCTCCCTTTCCTGTAAAGAAGTAAAGTCACCCATACACTTTTGTGTCGTCTTATAATATACTGGATTTTTTAATAAAATCTGGTTGTAGCACTGTAATCTCTGATTCCGTTCTTCCTTTTCGCTCATGTTTGTACTCCGATTGCTTTCGTTTCATCCATGCAACGACTGCTGGCGGCATTACACCTCCTAATATTGGTCGTATTACATATATCCACCCCAATGGAAATAGCATGTGCATCGACTTAAAATTACGATATCTAAGTTTTGCTTCATTCACACGAAATTCAAATCTTCGCTTTTGAAATGACGTTTTATCTTCACGATAACGAAATAATACCTTTTGTATGTTATAGCCCTGGTATCCTAATTGATGCAGTCGCATGAATATCTCATAATCTTCACAACGTAATGTCTCCTGTGATACGTGATAGCCACCGCTTTGTGCAAACAGCTCACTTCGATACATCACTGTTGGATGTACGAATGGCGAAAAGGGTAAATAATCCTTATCATCTGGTATCTCCGGCATACTTCTAGTTCCCCAGACCCCATCGCCATCAAACAGTTCCGTATTACATCCACACCACGCATATTCCGGGTGCGTTTCCATAAATTCGTACTGCACCGCCAAACGCTCTGGCAGTGCAATATCATCTGCATCCATACGGGCAATATACTTTCCTCTTGCCTTGGCAATGCAGGCATTTAACGAAAATGCCAACCCATGATTTTCCTCTTTTCCAATCAATATAATTCGCTCATCCAGTTTAGCGACTTCTTTTATATGCTCTGCTACCTTAGAATCAGAACCATCATCATAAATAATGAATTCAAATCTTGAAAAAGTCTGATTCAATATTGACTTTACTGATTGTAGTAAGGCTTCTCTATCCCACTGGTTATAGACTCCCATGATGACTGAGATCTCGATTCTTTTTTCTGAATGCATACTATCACATACTTTCCTGCGCTTTACTTATCTCTCCATAAATACGACGCATGATTTTATCTGTTTCATCTATCCCAAAATTCTCCGCCATTTTTCTGCCATTCTTTGACATTGTTTCTCTTAATTTAGGGGAATTCTTTAATTCCATAATTGCACATGCATACTCATCCACTCGCTGAGTATGACAGACGATTCCATCCTCGCCCTGCCGCATGTATTCTCTGGTTCCACGATTATCTGCAGCAATGACCGGCACCTCGCATGCCAATGCTTCCACTGCAGCAATTCCAAGACCTTCACGCTTCGATGGAAAAGCAAAGCAATCTGCGCTTTGTAATACCTCATCCACATCCGTGCGATATCCCAGCAATCTAACACGTGACTCCAGATGATATTCGTTGATTAGATCTCGTAGTTTCTCTTCTCCGATCCCTCTTCCACAAATGCTATAATAAATATCTGTATCCTCTAATTCTGCAATTGCTTGTATTATGGCTGCATGATTCTTGTTATCATTTAATTCCCCTACAGACACAACATGGAACGCTTCCTTTGGAATTTTCAAGTCATTTCTCTTGATTTCCCGCAGTTCCTTCTTCTTGCAGAACTTTATAACATCAATTCCGACCCCCGGAATAATCTCAATTTTCCCGTTCTTATAAAGCCGGAACTTTTTTGCTCTCTCATAGTCTTCGCCATTAATCACAATCAGTCGATTTGTATATCTTGCCAGCAAACGTTCCGCTGTATAATATAAAACCCAGTTTTTTATGGGTGCTCCCTGATAAAAATGAAATCCGTGTGCCGTGTAAATGGTATAAGGACTTCTCTTACAACAGCAAGCTGCCAACCGTCCTACCACTCCACCCATTGGATTATGGCAATGCACTAATGTAATATTTTCTTCTTCAATAATCTTTTTAAGCTGAAAAAAAGCTTTTGTATTTTCTCTTACTTTGAAAGGACTTTTCTTAATATCAATATGATGTAATATCAGTCCTTCCTTTTCTAATTCTTCGTAGTCAATACTATATACAGGATTCTCAAAATCAGATGCATAGTGTATGGTATATCCATATTCCTGCAAAATCTTCACGTCATTCATTTCAAATTGTGGCACAAAACCACCAATGGTTGTTATTATCAATGCATTCTTCATCTGTTCTCATCCCATATTTTTTATGACTGCCCGTTATATCGGGCAGCCATATCCGGGTCTTTCGACCCCATCCAAATTTACCACATGTCAAAAAAGGATATTTTAAGATCTTAAAATTATTGGTTTACTACTAAAATTATCTGTTTGCTACAGATACTTTCTTACCGCATACTACTACACCAGCCATGCAGATTACTGCAAGTAATGGTAAGATAGATGCTGTCTCTCCGGTCTGTGGAGAAGCTACTGTCTCAGAAGTAGCTGTTGTTGTAGCTGCTGCATTTCCCTGTGGTGATCCCCATCCTGGGATAGCTGTTGGATCAACAACAAGTCCTGTCTCTGTTGCTAACTTAACGATAACAACTGGAGAAAAGCTAGAGAAAGTAGCGGTTACCTTTCCATCTGCTACACTGCTAGGAGTAATCTTCTCCCACTCTGTTCCGTTCCAGTGAAGAATTACTATGCTATCACCAGCTGCAACTCCATTAACTGCAAAAGTTGCCTCGCCTGAACCTGCAGGTACATCGAAAGCTGCTACGATAGCTGCAGATGTTACATCACCAGTAACGAAAGTCTTTGCTACTTCGCTTGCAGAAGCCAACTCGCTTGTAGTGATCTCACCAACCTCTACAGTCTCGCCAGCTACTGTAACTGAACTAACTGCTTCCTTAAGTGTAGCAGGTGTTACGCCCTCTGCTACTGGGCTTGTTGCAGCGAATACTGTTGTGAAACCCATAACAAATACCATCGCTGCAGATAAAATTGCTGCAATTTTTTTCTTCATAATGCTAATTTGCCTCCTCTCCTTCGTTTTACATGTGGTTTATATCAAGTCCCTCGATATAAAAATACCTTGGTTGACTTAATACCAGTTTTATCCTATTCCTCGACCTGTTCATAAAATAGCTCAACAATCAGCTGTTCTAAGGCTGCATCATCAATATAATATTCTTCATAACGCTCGCCCATTAAGGTCTCACCCTCTACTGTATATAGTTGCTCGATATTGAACTCATAACCTAGCGCTTCTGTTGCTAGATAAGTAAAACGATTAATATCGATATCTGTCACCATATACTCTGATATTGTTTTATATAAATTGATTGCAACTCTAATGTCGCTAGTTGCCTGATTTTTCGCCATTGCCACAAATGTTGTAAGGAACTGCTTCTGGCGATTCTGACGCAGTGTATTACTGTCAAATACATTCTCATTTCGAAGTCGAACATACCAATATGCCTCTCTACCTGTCAGAACCACTTCGTCCCCTGTATGAAAATCTATATCATATTCTGGATATACAAGATCATCTAGTACCGTAACAGGAACACCACCTACCGCATCATTCAATGCTGGAATTGCATCCATATTAATAGCAACATACCCGTTAATCGGAAGATTATGGAATAATCTCGAAACTGCTGTAACAGTACGCTCGCAACTTAATTCCTTTCCATCACCATAACCATGCTGTAAGGTAATCTGTTTCACATACTGTCCCATATAGACACCATCAGCATCATAAACATCTACTGCAGCCATCGAATTACGATTTACAGTAATGATAGATACCTTTTTATCATGAGGATTCATCACTACCAAAAAAATAGCGTCAGCTTGACCTCCATCTAGTCCATCCGCCACTTCCGATACTTCTCCCTCATGATCAATTCCCATTACCAAAAAAGTCATGACATCCTGATTGTATGCATATATCTGTCCGTTATAGAGTATCTGTCCATCCTGTAGTTCTTCGCTCTGCTCTGTTGTTTCAAGTTCTACAGTCTCACCTGCGACAGCATTTTCCAAACTATTTTTTCCTAGTACGCGACTAATCAAAAAAGCTGCAATTATAAGTACGAAAAGTGACAGAATAACTCCACCTATTCTAATAAGAAGCTGTTTCTTTTTTACCTTCTTCTGTATCCTTTTTTTCTTCATTGATTTTTTCTGCTCAGTTTTCATTTTCTTCTGCATTTAGCAATACCCCCTGCACTAAAAATCTCAGACTATTTTCATGATCTGTAGTACAAGTAGACAGCGTGATAATCTTATCCTCTGCCGTCACTTCAATATCCTGCCGAATATTGGCAACGCGCCCCTTACTCTCATAAATTCCTTCCACATAATCCGCAAACACCTCAGGATCATTCACATCAAAGTTATACAGCAGATGAATTGCAGGATACTCATAGGCAGCAAAAATCTGATATACATACACATCCTCTGGTGTATATATATAGATGTAATGATCTTCTTCAAAGAAATCAGGGTCTTCAAAATCATGTAGAGAACCAAACATGCTATCATCATCCATGTTATGTCCATACAACACAGTATTCGGATCTGTAAAATCTTTTTCATTTAACAGTTCCGTATAGATACATCCTGGATAGCCTGCGCTGCCATCCATGTTATGATTCAGATAGTAGCTGTCATCTGTCGAATGCTGTAATACCGGATAGTCTACCAATGTTCCCGGAACATAAATCCATGCATACACATCATCATTCTCTTGAAGAATTGCCTCAAAATCGACATTCTTATCCGGTACATCTATTCCTAGTTCAGCCCATTTATCCTGACTACTTCCCTCTGTCGCAATTGTCTCTGTATCTTCCTGTACTTCTGCCATATTCTGAAGTTCTGCATAATTCTCTTCAACTACTCTTCTTTGATTGCCTTGCAACAGCATAACAATCACACATAGCAATACTCCCACAATACATAGCGCCAATAAAATTTTCCAAAAAGACTTATTCTTATTTTCATTTTTTCCTGTTTTTTTCAACTTCTTATACCTATTCTTTATGTACTCTTATCTTTCTTTATTTTCTTTTCGCGTTTTAAACGCATTATGCAAACCTGTTTTAAACATACTAATTTAAGCACAATCGACGATTTATGTCAATTGTTTCTTGAATTCTAAACGTGTCTTAAATTCACTTTTATAACAGGTGTCCAATAAACGTTTGCATTGTGTTTCAATCATTGTTGATTTTTTACATACTATTTCTATACTATGAAAAGGAGGTTGCAATGAATCGAAAAAGAGACACTTATGACAGAATTGCTGTAGGTGAGCGCGTTCGTGAACAACGAATGAGAATTGGTCTCTCCCAAGATGAATTAGCAGAGCGAATTGATCGTGCCACAAAGTACTGTTCTGATATCGAACGCGGAATTTGTGGTATGTCAGTAGAAACTATGTTAGCTATAGCGGATAATCTTGATATGTCTTTAGACTATATGATGTTTGGAGAAACAACTGAAGATGAATTAGAGAGACAAAAACATGATGAAAATATTTTGATACATCTTCTCTCAAAATGCACCGATAGACAGCGCGATTACGCAATCCGGCTTTTAAAGCTCTATATTGCATCTATGACTCAGGATGATGTTTCGTCTTCTAATTAGATCAATTTACACAACGCAAAAAGGACAATGTCACATCATGACATTGTCCTTTTGTTATATGACCTGCCCATAACACGCTAGGCTCATTTCATATTTAAATTACTTCTTTGTGATATATCCCTGTGCCTTTAATAACTCAGCGCAAAGCACTGCTCCACCTGCAGCACCACGAACAGTGTTGTGGGATAATCCTACGAACTTCCAATCGTATACAGTATCCTCTCTCAGACGACCTACAGATACGCCCATTCCGCGCTCGTAATCTACGTCAAGAGATACCTGAGGACGATTATCCTCCTCTAAGTACTGGATGAACTGCTTTGGTGCACTTGGTAACTCTAACTCCTGTGGAACGCCACGGAAGTTCTTTAATGCCTCAAGGAGCTGCTCCTTGGTTGGCTTCTTCTTGAACTTAACAAATACAGCTGCTGTGTGTCCGTTCAATACTGGTACACGGATACACTGGCATGTGATAACTGGTGACTCAGCAGGAACGATCTGCTTCTTCTCATCATCGATATGTCCCCAGATACGAAGTGGCTCCTTCTCAGACTTCTCTTCCTCACCACCGATGTATGGGATGATATTGCCTTCCATCTCTGGCCAATCCTTAAATGTCTTACCAGCACCAGAAATAGCCTGATATGTAGTAGCAACTACCTCATATGGCTCGAACTCTTTCCATGCTGTAAGAACTGGAGCGTATGACTGAATAGAACAGTTTGGCTTAACAGCAACGAAACCACGTGTTGTGCCAAGTCTCTCCTTCTGATACTTGATAACATCCATATGCTCTGGATTTACCTCTGGAACTACCATAGGTACGTCTGGTGTCCATCTGTGAGCACTGTTGTTAGATACAACTGGTGTCTCTGTCTTAGCGTAATCTTCCTCGATCTTCTTGATCTCTTCCTTTGTCATATCTACTGCAGAGAATACGAAGTCAACCTCAGCTGCAACCTTCTCTACTTCATTTACGTTCATGACTACGATCTTCTTAACCGCCTCTGGCATTGGTGTTGTCATTTTCCAACGATCACCTACTGCCTCCTCGTAAGTCTTGCCAGCACTTCTTGGGCTTGCAGCAATTGTTGTTACCTCAAACCAAGGATGATTCTCCAGTAATGAGATAAATCTCTGTCCTACCATACCTGTTCCGCCCAGGATACCAACTTTTAACTTTTCGCTCATGATTCTAATCTCCTCATCTTCTTTTTGTCCGTGCTTCGCGAACAACTGTCGTTATAGTGAATATATTATGATATTTTTAACAAAAAAGCAATGCCTATTTTGTAAAACTTTCACCCTTTTTTTTCGTTTTCTTGTACATTTCTCACAATGATACATTAGTGTGTGAAAGTGCTTATAAGTTTTCTGTCCAGTCCTTTGCCAGATATTCCTTCTCGATGGCAATTACCTTCTCCATCGCATCCTTTCCTGGCGCACCTACGGTCAGACGCTTATTTACACATGTTTCCATGGAAATCGCCTCGTAGATATCTTCTTCAAAAACTGGGCTGATTGCCTTTAACTCCTCAAGGCTCATATCATCGATCGCAATTCCCTTGTCGATACAATAAAGCACGATCTGTCCTACGATTCCGTGGGCATCACGGAATGGAACACCATGATTTACCAGATAATCCGCCGCATCTGTGGCATTGGTAAATCCGTGGTTGGCGGACGCACGCATCTTATCGTTATTGAACTTCATAGTAGCAAGCATACCGTTGAACAATGCGATACAACCCTTTACTGTATCCATCGCATCAAAGGACAGCTCCTTGTCCTCCTGCATATCCTTGTTATATGCAAGTGGAATTCCCTTCATTGTTGTAAGCAGAGACATCAACGCGCCGTAGACACGACCGGTCTTACCACGTACTAACTCTGCAATATCAGGGTTCTTCTTCTGTGGCATGATACTGCTTCCTGTACTGTATGCATCATCAATCTCTACGAACTGGTACTCGTTGGAGTTCCAGATAATGACCTCCTCAGAGAAACGGGATAAATGCATCATAATTGTAGCACAGGCAGACAAGAACTCGATTAAGTAATCTCTGTCAGATACGCCATCCATACTATTTAAAGTCGGACCATAGAATCCCAGCAATTCTGCAGAATACTCACGATCTAACGGATAAGTCGTTCCTGCAAGGGCACCAGAACCCAGCGGGCAATAATTCATACGCTCATAAATATCATGGAGACGCAGACGGTCACGCTTGAACATCTCAAAATATGTCCCCATATGATGAGCCAATGTAATTGGCTGTGCCTTCTGTAAATGAGTAAATCCTGGCATGATAGTCTCGGTATTCTCTTCCATGATCTTAAGAATCGTCTCAAGTAACTCCTTTAACAACGCATCTGTGTTAAGTACCTCAAGTCTGGTATACAGGCGCATGTCCAGTGCAACCTGATCGTTACGGCTTCTACCTGTATGAAGCTTCTTACCTGTATCTCCCAGACGGTCAATCAGATTTGCCTCCACAAAGCTGTGGATATCCTCATATTCACTTGAAATCTCAAGACGTCCTTCTTCCACATCTGCCTTGATTTCATTTAAGCACTTTACGATTGCTTCCATCTCTTCCTTGGTAAGAATACCCTGCTTGCCAAGCATTGTCACATGGGCAATACTTCCCTCAATATCCTGCTTATAGAACTTCTGATCAAATGTGATGGACGCATTGAAGTTGTAGACCAACTGGTCTGTTTCCTTGGTAAAACGTCCTCCCCATAACTGTGCCATAATCATTTCCTCCATTTTCTTCTATCTTATTCTGTTATGCCACCGCAATTCCGATGCCACATTAATTTACCTTTGCTGCAATCTCTTCATCTCTCTGCTTCTTAGAAAATACACAGCCACAATAATACTGGCGATACATGCCATATTCCTCTGACAATTCCACGGAACGCTTATATCCGTTCTTTTTCTTAAAGTCGGAATTCAAGTACCGAATGCCATATTCCCCTGCAAGCCTGTCGCCGATTTCATTGAGCTTTGCCGCATTTTTTAACGGACTGATGGAAAGCGTTGTGGTAAAATAGTCCATTCCCATCTTTTTTGCCAACTCTGCCGATTCCCGAAGCCGCAATTCATAGCATAAAAAGCAACGCTCGCCGCCCTCCTTGACATCTTCAAGCCCCTTAGTCATCTCGTAGAACCGCTCTTTATCATAGTTTCCCTCCACAAAAGCAATCGGATGTTTCGCAGGAAGTCGCTCAATAAAACGCTGTTGCTCCTCCACTCTCTTGTGGTATTCCTCTTCTGGATAAATATTGGGATTGTAATAAAACACGGTTATCTTAAAATACTGTGATAAGTATTCCAGACAATAAGAACTGCATGGTGCACAACAACTGTGCAAAAGAAGCGTCGGAACGATTCCCTCACGCTCATGCTCCGCAATGGTATGTTCTAACATAATTTGATAATTTTGCTTCATGATATCTTTCCTCTTTTAAATATGCATAGTCTGACATCATTTCTCACCATTCTACACGAAGTACACTAAAATCGCAACCCTTACTTTACTTCATCCGGCGCCAGTTTGACCTTACTTTAACCCATCCGCCATCGCAAGAATCGCCTTGGCACGGCATATCCATGTCTGATGCTCCTCAAACTCTCTATATGCCCTCTCTGCAATTCCTTCCCGAAGATAGGTATCGGTAATCAGCCTCTCTGCCTTAGCGCTTAATGTACTCAGATCCTTTAAGGAATAAAACGCCACTTCCCTTTCATCTTCGAATCGGGATGCAAGATAGGAATTATAATCGGTAAGCACCACCGCTCGATTTGCCATCCCTGCGGGAATTCTATCGTGCATTCCATGATTAAAAATCGGCGATACATTCAGGAGAATATGTGACTTGGCAATCCGCTCAAAGGAAAGTCCAAAGGACACCGCCGGTTCTCTTCTCAAGCTATGCTCGTCTTTGTGATGATACTTCTCCCAACCCTCACCCATGACCGTGATCGGAAGTCCACAATCTAACAATTCGTCCAATGCCATTTTTCTAAAGTAATCTCTGATATAGGCATCTACCGAATACATAGAATTCATGAACAGCGCAAACTGTTCCACAGGAAGCTCCATATCCTGTTCCTTCAGATACTGATGAAATGCCTCTTCCATGGGAATCAGGGGTTCTGCAATTCTGCGCTCGATCAGCTCCTTCATCATGCCACAAAGAGGTTCTGGCGATTCCTTAATGATTCCATAGACTGCCTCTGGGCTATCGTAGGTACCCGGAAATAAGATCCGACATTCCGCTTCCTTCTCCCCAGCATAAATCGCCTTGGTGGCCCCAAGTGGCAATGTGTGAACACTGGCTGTATTTGGATAATAGATTCTTACATATTCCTCCTGCGCCTCATCCAGCACAAGTGCATGCAGATTCGCGCCTCCACTGGTCAGCCCCATATAATGAAACAGTGGATGATCCAATATATAGTCAAAAAATGGTCCTTTTAGCTTCTCAATATAAGGTGTTCCATCCTCCATCACCATTCTTGGCAATAGGGAATTAAAGTCCAAAATCACGCGATACTCCTGCCCCAGCAATGGTTCCAGCTTTGCATCCAGATCCTCATCCTTGGATAATTCACATATATCCGCCTCATATCCAAGTGCTTCAAATGCCGCTCCGATCTGATGTGCAAAAAAGTTACTGGACAAGTAACATATTTCTCTGGAACTAAATACCAGCACTCGTTCTCTTTTTTCCTGTGTGCCCATTCTAATCTACCTTTTCCCTTCGTTATAGAAACAAGCTCTTTTCCAAAGAACAAAAAGGACCTTTACCAAACATACTGCTTCGTAAAAGTCCCCGTTCTTAATCTGCTCTTGCAAATCTGAGTGACAGAATTCCCAGCACGTAAATCACCAGACATAGGATGATCAATACGGTATTGCCACATAAGATTCCAACAATAAGCTGTGCTGCTACTGCCAGGATATGTACCCATATCGGTACATCATGTAAACAAGCTGCAAGTGCTGCCTCAATGACAACCATTACACAAACCGGTACAACTGGCATATCCAATCCTAAAATCGCAATCAATATCACTAAAAGTGCTGCCACAATCACACCAAATAAGACAAGCATGTCTTTATTCTCTGTTTCGCGCATATCAATTTCCTCTCTTCACATAATATATGACATTATACCAATTAATAGAAAAAAGGACAAGCACATAAAACAATATTTACAATTACGCTGGAAAAATTATACTATTTCATATATAATGACGCAGTGATGACCTGAGTCTTATAGGCATCATCCAATTTTTAATTAGTAGATAAAATGAAAAGGAATTAATTTTATGAATCATACAAAATGGGTATCCATGTGGGGAAATGCAGTATCGATTGCAGAACATCATCCTGAGAGCTATGCAAAGGACATTACGTTACGCTATCCAGTATACGCACCATTTTCTGGAAATAGCTTACGCTTTACCTTTGATAATTACTGTGGCAAGGAAGCCGTGACCATCACTGGTGCCACCGTTGCCCTCTCCGACTCTGATCTTGCAAGAAAGATTGGTCTGTCCTGCCCGATTCTAAATGAATCAGTTACCAGCATCACCTTTGATGGCAAGTCATCTGTAACCCTTGAGGCTGGCGAGCGTATTGTAAGCGACGCTATCCCATTTTCTGTTACTGCAGGAAGTACCTTATGTGTCAGCATCTATTTTGAGGACTTCACATTGATGCAGTCTGCTGTTCTAATTACTGGTCCTCTCTCAAAGGGATTCTTCTCCATGGGCGATGTCACCACCGCAAAGGAACTGCCTCTTAACACCTCCAAGGTCACAAATTGGTTCTACTTCTTAAGTAATATCGATATTCTGACCGAAGAGGAGAATCATGCCGTCATCTGTTATGGGGATTCCATTACCGCTCAGGCATGGCCAGATTACCTGACACTCCGCCTTGCGGAGGAAGGTATGCTCAACACTTCCGTAATAAGACGTGCTGCCAGCGGTACTCGTATTCTGCGCCAGTATGACTGTATCACCTATGATTCCTATGGTCTTAAGGGCAAGAACCGCTTTCATCATGAAGTTCCCACCGCAGGAGCTGATACCATCATTATCCAGCAGGGAATCAACGACATCATCCATCCGGTAGGAATCGAGGTAAATCCGTTCCGTCCAATGAGTGATCTCCCTACCGCCGAGGAATTAATTGACGGACTAAAATGGTATGTGGAAGAATCCAAAAAGCTAGGCTACCGTGTCTATCTGGGCACTCTGCTTCCAATCTATGGCTGGCGTACCTACGCTCCATTCCGGGATGAACTCCGCAACGATGTCAATGACTGGATTCGTAACAACACCGATGCAGATGGTTGCATTGACTTTGATCTTGCCTTAAGAAGCACCGAACATCCGGCTGCCTTTAAAGAGGGCTTTGATAGCGGTGATCACCTTCATCCAAGCAACAGTGCTTACAAAGAAATGGCACGCTGCATCCCAACCAAGTACCTGCGCTGATGCGCTTTAAAAAGACTGCCATAGGGCAGTCTTTTCTTGTACATAGAATTATTATTATATCAAGATTCAAAAGAATCGAATTTCCTTGGAATCGGTCACTTCGGATTCAGAGCGCAAAATTCGGAATCGCTAATGCTCTCGCTTCTGAAATTTGCGATAAGCAGTGTTTTTTGAAAATCAGAGCAATCCTAGGCATATGTTCGCTGTTTTGCCTTCTGCAACGCGGACATATACCGTTGGATTGTCTGCTATTCAAAGAGACACTGCACCTAATTCCAGAAGCGAGAGCAAAGAGATTCTCGAATTTAGCTCCAATGAATCCGCAGTGTTCCAATTCAAGGAAATTCGATTTTTCAGGTTCTCATAATAATTATTATAGACACCAAAAGGCTGCCCTATGGCAGCCTTTTTATATGCCCATCAAGTGCTTACGTACTCGTTGGATCAGCATATCTAATGCAACTATATTTTCTCCCCCCTCCGGTATGATAATATCAGCCCTGCGCTTGCTCGGTTCTACGAACTGCTCATGCATTGGCTTTACCGTCGTGAGATACTGGTCGATGACACTGTCTAAGGAACGACCTCTATGCTTTACGTCCCTAATGATCCGGCGAAGAATTCTTACATCAGCATCGGTATCTACAAATACCTTAATATCCATAAGCTCGCACAGCTTTGGTTCTGCAAAAATGAGGATACCTTCTAGTACAATGACCGGTGCCGGATTGACCTGAATTGTCTCATCGGAGCGGTTATGAACAGAATAATCATAGACCGGCATATCAATGCTCTTTCTTGCCTTCAATGCCTGTATATGCTCACAGAGCAATTCTGTATCAAATGCATCTGGATGGTCATAATTCAACCCGCAACGCTCCTCATAGCACATCTCATCATGACGCTTATAATAATTATCATGGCGTAATATACTGACCTCATCATTGCCAAAGCTATCTACCAGCTTATCTGCCAGTGTGGTCTTGCCACTTCCTGTTCCTCCAGCGATTCCTATTAAGATCGTATTCATCGCATTACTCCTCTGTATTACTTTCCAATAATCGCAAGTGTTGCACTGGTTCCAAGACGGCTTGCGCCTGCGTCGATCATTGCCTGTGCTTCCTCTGCTGTATGAATACCGCCAGAAGCCTTTACTCCCATGTCTGCACCTACTGTCTTACGCATCAGTGCCACATCCTCTGCCTTAGCACCACCAGTAGAAAATCCAGTAGAAGTCTTAACAAAGTCAGCACCAGCTTCCTTTGCCAGCTCACATACCTTGACCTTCTCCTCGTCAGTCAAAAGACATGTCTCGATGATGACCTTTAATTCCACATCTGCTCCACATACATCCTTTAATGTCTTGATATCATTTAAAACATAGTCATACTTCTTGTCCTTCAATGCACCAACATTAATGACCATATCCACCTCAGTAGCACCATCTTCAATAGCTGCCTTTGTCTCAAATGCCTTCACTCTCGTATCGGACATACCAAGCGGGAATCCTACTACAGTACACACCTTAACATCTGATCCCTTTAACTTCTCTGCTACGAACTTTGTATAATACTGATTTACACACACGGAAGCAAAATCATTCTCAAGTGCCTCCTCACAAATCTTGGCAACCTGTGCTTCTGTTGCCTCTGCCTTTAAGATTGTATGGTCAAAATACTTTGTCTGAATCATATCTTCCTCATTTCTGCACCGTAGGTGCTCTTTTGCTTATTTTTATCTACTTTTCAAGGTCCTTAGGTCCAAAGCCAAGGGGTAGAATCTCCTGCAATGTAAATACCTGATACTCAGTCTCTGACTTGACTAGAATCACCTGAAAAGTCTCCGGATTGCAGAACTCCATCATGACCTGACGGCAGACACCGCAAGGGGAACAATACTCCAGCTCCTTAGCATCCTCTGCACCACCTGCTATCGCAATCGCGGTAAAGCTACGCTCTCCCTCACTGACCGCCTTAAAAAATGCAGTGCGTTCTGCGCAGTTAGTCGGCGTATAGGCAGCGTTCTCAATATTGCATCCGGTATAAATATCTCCATTCTCTGTCAAAAGTGCCGCACCAACACGAAAATGCGAATATGGCACATAAGAATACTGACGCATCCGAAGTGCCTCACTAACTATTTTTTCAAATTCCATGCCACACCTCCGAATATTATATAGGATGGATCGTGCAAGTTGCCTTGCACAATCCCGATTTCATAGCTTTATCTAGCACCCTTGTCGTATGGGATACCCTCTGCCTTCGGTGCACTTGAATGCTTGGAAGTAAATGCCAATACAATCAAGGAAACCACATATGGTAACATGTTGTATACACCACTTGGGATATTCAGATTTACAAGGAAATCAAAGCCAAAGTATACATTAGATAATGCACGGAAAAATCCGAACAGTACCGCCGCAAGCGCGATGTTCTGTGGCTTCCACTTACCGAAGATCATAACCGCAAGTGACAAGAAACCAAATCCAGCCACGCCGTACTCAAACTTCCACTCAGACACTCCGGTGGTAATATACATGATACCGCCAAGTCCTCCGAGAAGACCGGAAATCAATACTCCTGCCCAGCGCATCTTATAGACGTTGATACCCACGGAGTCTGCCGCCTGTGGATGCTCTCCACATGCCATCAGACGAAGTCCAAATCTGGTCTTATACAAAACGATATAAGAAATAATCAGTACGATGACTGCCACTAACATGAACCAACTGAACTCAAAACCACCGATATTAACGATAAATGCCTTCTTTTCCTCGATGTACTGTACAATAGAGGAATGGTCATCCGGATTGCTGATTGTATTGATAGACTTTACAATAACAGTTGCTGCCGCTGTACCAAGCATATTCATCGCTGTACCGATAATCGTCTGGTCTGCCTTAAAATGAATCGCTGCAACACCAAGCAATGCGGAGTAAATCATACCCACGATCAATGCCGCTGCAATCGTCGCTACCACGACCACAAAGGCAGATGTTCCATCAGGAAGCGCACGCATCATAAGTGCTCCACCTAAGGCACCCATAACCATGATACCCTCAAGACCAAGGTTAATTACACCAGAATGCTCTGCAAAACAGCCACCCAAGGCTACAAGAGTCAGGATACAGGCAAATAAAATCGTATATTGAAGTAATAATACCATTATTTATCTCCTCCTTTCTCTTCTACTGTCTTTGCTGTCTCTTTTGCCAGCTTCTTCTCCTCTGATGATCTGGCAAGAGCTGTATTCATCGCCATCTTAAGGAAGCCTACAAAGCCACAAAGATAAATAATCAAAGACGAAATCAACTCAGAGATCTGTGAACAGTAAATGGTCAGATCTACGTGTGATCCACCCTCTGTAATATGCTGGATAAAGAAGGATGAGAAGATTGCTCCAATTGGATTCAGTCCACCTAAGAAGGCTGCCGCAATTCCATTAAATCCCATTCCAGGAACGGAGGACAGAGTCACCTGCCACTGCTCGATATCTGTCTGATACAGGAAGGAACCAGCAAGACCTGCCAATGCACCACTGATTGCCAATGAAATAATAATATTTCTCTTCTCTGCCATACCGCAATACTTTGCAGCATGCTTATTATATCCAGTTGCCTTTAACTCAAATCCGAACTTAGTCTTATTTAATACAACCCATACAAGAATTGCAAAAATAATAGAAAGCGGAATCGCTATGCTCACATACTGATTTCCAGAAAACAGTTCATCCAATCCCAAGTTTGGAAGAATCGCTGACTTACCAGAAGCCTTAAATGTATAAGTATATGCACTGGATGCATCCTTTACATTTGCAAGCACCATATTGGTAAAATACAGACCGATCCAGTTGAGCATGATACCGGAAATAACTTCATTTACATTAAAATATGCCTTAAGAGCACCGGTAATCATACCGTAAACTGCTCCAACCACTCCAGCAAAAATCATACATGGAAGCCAGCTCCAGCCCCATCCTAATGCCGCATAAATACATGCACATGCGCCCATGACATACTGTCCGGCAGCACCGATATTGAACAGACCTACCTTATAAGAAAACAGCACTGATAAGGAACACATAATAAGTGGTGCTGTCTTCACCAAAGTATTACCCAAATGCTTCATGCGCATATTCGCTCTACTATAACCCAAAAAGTTCTTTGCTACCGCAGTAATAGACTCTGCGGCACCGCTAGGCTCTATCAAAAGCAATACGATATAGCCCACCAGCATACCGATAAGGATACAGATCACAGAGGTAATCAATGACTGTACCGCTTCATTCTTCAATATTTTCTTCATCATACAGTCACCTCAGCTTTCTTCGCACCTGCCATATAAAGACCAAGCTCTTCCTGTGTGGTGGTCTTAGGGTCGAACTCACCTACGATCTCACCCTCATACATTACAAGAATACGGTCTGGCACATCCATGACCTCATCTAATTCTAAGGAAACTAACAGCACTGCCTTACCTGCATCACGCTGTGCCACTAGCTGCTTGTGAATATACTCGATGGCACCTACGTCCAGACCACGGGTAGGCTGAACTGCCACCAATACCTCTGGCTGTCTGTCGATCTCTCTTGCAATAATCGCCTTCTGCTGATTACCACCGGACATGCTTCGTGTCGTGGTGATCGGTCCCTGACCGGAACGCACATCGTACTGCTCAATAAGACGCTTGGCATTCTCTCTGATGTTCTTGAACTTCAAAAATCCTGCCTTATTAGTAAACTCTGGCTCAAAATATCTCTGAAGAACCAGATTCTCCTCCAAGGTGTAATCCAGTACCAGACCATGCTTGTGACGATCCTCTGGAATGTGGCTCATACCCATCATATTACGCTGACGGATAGAGCTATTCGTAATGTCCTTTCCGCACATCTTAATCTTACCAGATACCAGAGGCTCTAAACCAGTAAGTCCATGTACGAACTCTGTCTGTCCATTTCCATCGATTCCTGCGATACAGACAATCTCTCCTGCACGTACCTTTAAGGAAACATTCTTGACTGCATTGTTCTTATGAGCCTTAGATGCCACTGTCATGTTCTCCACAGAGAGAAGTACCTCGCCCGGCTTACTCTCCTTCTTCTCAACATGAAAATTGACATCACGACCTACCATCATTGCAGACAACTCTGCCATGGTGGTCTTAGCAGTCTCTACTGTTCCAATATATTTACCCTTGCGGATAACGGTGCAGCGGTCTGCAACCTCCATAATCTCAGCAAGCTTATGGGAAATAAAGAGAATGCTCTTTCCCTCTGCCGCAAGGTTCTTCATGATCTGCATCAACTCCTTGATCTCCTGTGGAGTCAGTACAGCAGTTGGCTCATCAAAAATCAAAATCTCGTTATCACGATAAAGCATCTTTAAGATTTCTGTACGCTGCTGCATACCTACCGTGATATCCTCAATAATCGAATCTGGATCAATATGAAGACCATACTTCTCAGAAAGCTCCATGACCTTCTTTTTGGCCTCTGCCTTTTTCAGGAAACCGTACTTATTTGGCTCCACACCCAAGATAATGTTATCCAATACAGAAAAACATTCTACTAACTTAAAATGCTGATGCACCATACCGATTCCAAGGTCGTTCGCATCATTCGGATTACTGATCTTTACTTCTTTTCCGTCCTTCTTTATCACGCCCTCCTCTGGCTGATAAAGACCAAACAATACACTCATCAAAGTAGATTTTCCGGCACCATTCTCACCAAGTAACGCATGTATCTCACCCTTTTTCAACTGAAGTGAAATATTGTCGTTGGCAATGATACCAGGGAACTTCTTTGTGATACCTAACATCTCAATTGCATAAGCTTGTTCCACAATTATCTCCCCCTCTGTTCTTAGAAGTCTATATATTAGTTATACAGGTTTTTACCCTGTATTTCAAGAAAAAATGGAGCAGACAGTCGGAACTGTCTGCCCCATTGTATTCGTTCGTAAATCAGTCCAAAATTACTTTAAGTTACCGAGGTTCTCAAAAGTAATATTTGTCACTTCTGGATCAGCTGTGGTGTCATTGGAAACTGTGATAGTTCCATCATATAACTTTCCAACAAGCTCCTTATAATTATCAGAAGTAAATTCATCTGTCCACTGTGTAGACTCCATTGGAAGCTGTACATAGTTTGCTTCTGGATCTGTTCCTGAAACAAGACCAAGTGTGGAAATCTTTCCTGCGTAATCAGCCCATTTACCCTCTACGATAACAGCCTGTAATGTATCGTAAGTAGTTGGGTAAAGACCCTTCATAGCAGATGTAATGGTGATACCCTCGCCGTACTTTCCATCGATAACAGCAGCCTGATCAGTATCAACACCGATTACCTTGCCGTCAACCTTAGCAGCAGCCTCTGCAGCGGATGTATAAATTCCACCACCACATGCAAATACGATCTCTGTTCCACCCTGATACCATGTATCCATAGCAGCAGTGATATCAGCATCTCCGTAGAACTGGTTACCATAAGCATACTTAAGCTCGATATCTGTAACACCTAATTCAGCGGCAGCGTCATCAACACCCTGTGTAAATCCGTAACCAAAACGGATAACTGCTGGTACTGCCATACCGCCTAAGAATCCGATGTTCTTGTATCCCATCATAACTGCAGCATAACCAGCCATGTATCCAGAAAGCTCTTCCTGGTAAATAGCACAGTATACATTATCCATGTAGCAGTAATCCTCTACGTTCCAGTTATCTGGGTTGTAGTCATACTCTTCGCCTGCAGCTGCAACACCTGCCTCAAGAAGGTCTCCTGCAGAAACATCTAATGCGATGAACTTAACATCTGGGTAATCATCAGATACCTCAACAATAGTTCCACCAAATGCATATCCTGGCATAACGATTACATTAAATCCGTCATCAATTGCTAATTCTACAGAAGCTACACGATCTGCAGTAGAGTCAGCAGTTGGCTTGTAATACTGGAAATCAATGTTGTTATCCTCACAGAAAGTCTTACAAGCCTCATAGGTTGTCTGGTTGAAAGACTGGTCTGTAATATCACCGTAATCGGTAATCATTGCAACGCTGTACTCAGAAGAATCTACACTTCCTCCCTCTGCTACTTCTGTTCCAGTTGCTGCGCCATCACCTGCTGTGTTCTCATCAGAAGAACCACATCCAGCAAACATAGAAGCTGTCATTGCTGCTACTAACAGTAAGCTCATTACTCTTTTCTTCATAATAGTTTCCTCCCTACTATTTTGTTTGGATTATAAGTAAGTATCCTTTATTGACTCCTGCTTATAATCAGCCTAAAAAAATAAATCTCCCAGCAAAGAGAATTACTGAGAGTTCATTTTTCAAGCCGATAGTCGGACTCGAACCGACGACCTACGCATTACGAATGCGTTGCTCTACCAACTGAGCCATATCGGCAAGTGATATCAAGTATCACACTAGGTTATTATACTTGTTTCTATCAAAAATGCAATATATTTTTCAAATTTTCCGCAAAAATTTTTCCTCATATTTGCGTAAATTTCTCGTAAAATATATTGACTTTTTATACATATAGAATAAAATAGTCTTGTTTATTATTAGTAAACACATTATATATTATTAAGACGATGAAACCAATTATAAACTTTGGGATTACTACATTATAGAAAGGACGGTATTTCCATGGATATCGGAAAACGCATGAAAGAACTGCGCATCCAGTATGGATTGACACAGCAGGAACTCGCAGACCGCTCCGAATTAACGAAGGGATTCATCTCCCAGTTAGAGCGTAACCAAAATACTCCATCTATCGGCACACTGCTAGACATTATCCAGTGTCTCGGCACTACTCCTGCCGAATTTTTTACGGACGAAGAGCCAGAGCAGATCGTATTTCGTAAAGAGGATTATTTTGAAAAGGTAGACGATGAGAATAAGCGCACAATCGAATGGGTGGTTCCCAATGCCCAAAAGGATGCCATGGAACCCCTGCGCATGACCTTAAAGCCTGGCGGCAAATCAGACATTCATCTGCCCCATGAAGGCGAAGAATTTGGTTATGTCATAAAGGGATGCGTCAAAGTAAATTATGGTGGCAAGTCCCAAGCTGTACATGCCGGTGAGACATTTTATTTCCGTTCTGGAAAGAAGCACTATGTAGAAAATACCAGCAGTCGGGAAGCGGTTCTGATCTGGGTCGCTAACCCACCGAGTTTTTAAATAGGAAAGGAACTACTTATGAGTAAGAAATTGATTAATTTTGTGGACATCACAAAGTCATATGGCGACAATGTCATTCTGGACAATTTGAACTTATATATCCGGGAGAACGAGTTCATTACTCTGCTTGGACCTTCCGGCTGCGGCAAGACTACTACCCTTCGTATCTTAGGTGGATTCGAGACTCCTGACAGTGGAAAGGTCATTTTTGACGGAAAGGATATCACTTCCCTTCCTCCTAACGAGAGAAATCTTAACACCGTATTCCAGAAATATGCACTTTTTCCGCACATGTCCATTGCAGAAAATATTGCATTTGGTCTGAAGATCAAGAAAAAGAGCAAGGCTTACATTGATGATAAGATCAAGTATGCACTTAAGCTAGTGAACTTAGACGGTTTTGAGCACCGCTCTATCGATTCCTTAAGTGGTGGTCAGCAACAGCGTATCGCCATCGCCCGTGCTATCGTAAACGAGCCAAAGGTACTACTATTAGATGAGCCTTTAGGAGCCTTGGATTTAAAGCTTCGTCAGGACATGCAGTATGAGTTGATCCGACTGAAGAATGAGCTAGGCATTACCTTCCTCTATGTTACCCACGATCAGGAGGAGGCTCTTACGATGTCCGATACCATCGTTGTTATGAATCAGGGATATATCCAGCAGATCGGCACACCAGAAATGATCTATAATGAACCAGTCAATGCCTTCGTTGCCGACTTCATCGGAGACAGTAATATCATCGATGGTGTTATGGTGCAGGATAAGGTCGTAGAGATTCTCGGAACTAAGATCCCTTGTGTCGATGAAGGATTTGGTAATAATACCCCTGTGGATGTGGTCATCCGTCCAGAGGATATTGAGATTGTTTCCCCTGAGGCTGGTTTTATGGAGGGTGATATCACCTCCGTTATCTTCAAGGGCGTACACTATGAGATCGAGATCATGGCAAATGGATATGAATGGCTGGTTCACACCACCCAATTCCATGCAGTGGGAACCCATGTAGGAATCAATGTCATTCCATTTAATATCCAGATTATGAATAAGCCTGAATCTGAGGATGAGGAGGCTGTTGAGATCGATGTATAAGTTAAAAAGACAGTTTCTGGCAGGACCATATGTAATATGGATTCTCGGCTTTATTCTCCTGCCTCTGGTATTTATTCTGTATTACGCCGTCACCAACGCAGATGGCGGTTTTACCTTAGAAAATATCGCTGCTATCGCTGATCCGGTACATGTGAAGTCCATCCTGCTTTCCTTAAAGCTGGGCTGTATCTGTACCCTAGTTTGTCTGCTATTAGCATATCCGCTTTGTATGATCTTGAGCAAATATAAGTTCAAGCATCAGAGCTTTGTGGTATTCCTGTTCATCCTTCCAATGTGGATGAATTTTATGCTGCGTATCCTTGCGTGGAGGCTTCTGCTCTCCAACAACGGTATCGTAAATGCATTTTTTGAATTGATTGGTATCGGAACAATCAAAATGTTGAACACCGAGACCGCAGTCGTATTTGGTATGGTATATGATTTTCTTCCTTTTATGATTCTTCCTATCTATAATTCCATGGTAAGAATCAAAGACGACATCATTGAGGCTGCAAAGGATCTGGGTGCCAATGATTTCACTATTTTAATAAAAATCCGTCTCCCGCTTACACTATCCGGCATTATCAGTGGAGTCATCATGGTATTCGTACCTGCTCTGACCTCCTTTGTCATCTCCGATCTGCTTGGTGGTGGTAAGGTTCTTCTGATTGGAAATGTCATCGAGCAGGAGTTCATGCAGGGAACGAACTGGAACTTAGGTTCTGGACTTTCTGTCGTGCTCATGGTCTTCGTGGTCGCAAGCATGGCTCTTATGAACCGCTTTGATAACGATGGAGAAGGAGGTACTGCGGTATGGTAAGGAAATCAATCGAGCGAATCTATCTCGCAGTCATTTTTCTGTTTTTATATCTGCCGATTCTTGTACTGATCGTGTTGTCCTTTAATGACTCCAAGTCAAGAGTCGTATGGGGTGGATTTACCTTCAAATGGTATGCATCCTGTTTTACTGACGAGACCATCATGAATGCCCTGTTTACCACCCTTCAGATTACGTTGGTGGCTGCCGTGGTATCCACCATCATCGGTACTCTGGGCGCTATCGGTATCCATGCCATGAAGCGCAGGAATCGCTCCATTATGCTGGGAGCCACCAATATTCCTATGCTAAACGCAGATATCGTGACGGGTATTGCTATGATGTTACTTTTTGTAAAGTTCACAAATCTAGGATTTGTAACTGTACTGATTGCCCACATTACCTTTGACATTCCTTATGTTATTTTAAATGTGCTGCCGAAGTTGAATCAGGCAAGCCGTTATACTTATGAGGCAGCGTTGGATCTGGGTGCTTCCCCACTCTACGCATTTTGGAAGATCACATGGCCTGAGATCAAGTCCGGTGTTTTCTCTGGATTTTTGATGGCAGTTACCATGTCTCTGGACGATTTCTCTATCACCTTCTTTACAAAGGGGGCTGGTGTAAACACATTATCAACCATGCTCTACACCGAGCTGCGCAAGGGAATCCGTCCTGAACTGTATGCATTATCCACGCTTCTGTTCTTGCTGGCATTCTTGTTACTACTTATGATGAACTATCGTTCTAACAAGACAACAGAAGCTACTACCGTCCGACGTTAGGAGGTTCTTATGAAAAAACATTTATCTATATTAGCCCTGCTCCTTAGCTTCGGATGTATTGTCACTTCCTGTGGCAGCACTACTGCTGATTCCGAAGCAGCGGAGGATAATACTTTAGTTGTTCTGAACTACGGAAAATATCTAGATGAATCTGCCATAAAGATGTTCGAGGAAGAAACAGGTATTGATGTAAAGCTAGAAGAATATGAAAGCCCAGAAGAAATGTACACCAAGTTCACTGCTGGCTCCATCAACTACGATGTGGTCTGCACTTCCGACTATATGGTGGAACGTCTGATCAACGAAGGTGCTGTCTCAGAGATTGATTTTAGCACCTTCACCTATTATGACAATCTTGACCCAGACATCATTGAGGCTGCTAAGATTTTTGATCCAGAAAGCAAATATTCGATACCTTATTTTTACGGTACCCTCGGTATTCTCTACAGTACCACTATGGTCACCGAGGAAGAGACCTCCACTTGGAATATTCTCTGGGATGAGAATTACAAGGATTCCATTATCATGCAGAACTCCGTGCGGGATAGCTTTGTTCCTGCCCTGCGCCTTTTAGATTATGATATCAATACAGAGAATTTTGATGAATTAGATCAGGCAGTCAATCTGTTAATTGAGCAGAAGCCTATCGTCTACGCTTATTATGTGGATGAGACCGCCGATGAGATGGCTGCCGGAAATGCTGCGATGGCATTAGTCTACTCCGGTGAGGCAGCCTATGCCATGGAATTAAATGAAGATCTTGCTTACAGTGTTCCAGAGGAAGGTTCTAATCTGTGGATCGACTCATGGTTCATTCCAACCTCTGCCGCTCATCCTGATAATGCCAAGAAATTCCTTGATTTTCTCTGTCGTGAAGATGCTGCTATGCTGAATTTTGAGTATGTATATTATGCATCTCCTAATTTACGGGTCGTCGAACAGTTGGATGAAGAGACCAAAAATGACACCACTATTTTCCCAACAGAGGAGACCTTGGAAAACTGTACGGTATATAAGCAATTTGATAAGGAAACCACTGAAAGATATAGCTATCTGTGGAAGATGTTAAAGTCAGAATAGCTTTTGAGCAGTCTACATTTTTAGTAATATTGTACAATTGTATTTTTAAAAGATGTATGATACATTAAAGCCACGCATTCACATGCGTGGCTTTTTGATGCGGTATCTCTACCGCATTCCTTCCCCATCTGTATGATAGACATCGTCTATATGGTAATGATACTTCCCTGTCATTCGCGGTACTACCGCAGCTTACAGGAGGTATTATGAACTATCAGGAATTCAAACAGCACATCCTATCTTCTCTTCAGACCGAGCTTGGTTCTGAGGTAAAGGTCACAATTCAGGATATCGTCAAGAACAATAACACACATTTCGACGGTCTTACTATTTTATCACCTAGACACAATCTATCACCGACCATCTATCTGGATTATTATTTCCGGCAATACGAAAAGGGACGTTCTCTTTCCGATGTCAAACAGGATATCCTGTCTGCCTATCGCAAGAACTGTCCCTCTGGTCACATTGATATATCATTCTTTACGGATTATGACAAGGTAAAGACCCAGATCATCTTCAAGCTCATCAACTATGAACGCAATAAGGAATTGTTACAGGATGTTCCTCACTATCGATTCCTTGATCTGGCAATCGTCTTTAACTGTCTGCTGGAATCTGGTCCCACAGGCAGTGCCACGATTCTGATTCACAACCGCCACCTTGACTTCTGGGATATCACCAGAGATGATCTCTATGCCCTAGCCTTTGACAACACGCCACGACTCCTGCAATATGATCTTCGTGATATGACAGAGATCCTAAAGGAGCTGTTGTGTGAAGATGCCACACTTTCTATCCCAGCAGATGCCGGAATCCTATGCCCCATGTACGTTCTGACAAATCAGCATAAGCTGAACGGCTCCGTCTGCATCCTATATCAGAATGTCCTGCGGGACTTTGCCAATCGTCTGGCATGCGACTTCTATATCCTGCCTAGCAGCATCCACGAAGTCTTACTCATTCCTGCCGCAAATCAAATCTCCTATCAGGAGCTTTCGGATATGGTACAGGACGTAAATTCCTCCCAGTTATCCCGGGAGGAAATCCTATCTGATCATGTCTATTATTATTCCCGCGAGACTTGTCAGATCACCATGTAATCTGACGCCTCACATCACGGACGGCTACCCAAATCTTCATAAAGCTTCTCATACTCACCTGCTGAAGTCTCCCATGAGAAGTTCTGCTGCATTCCACGGGTAACCAGCCCCTTCCATGCCTTCTTATCCGTGTAATATACCTTCATGGCATATCGCAATGTAGCAAGCATCTCATGGGCATTATAATTCATAAATGAAAATCCCGTTCCAGTGTTATCATATTCGTTATAGGCTTCTACCGTGTCCTTAAGTCCACCTGTCTCTCGCACGATTGGAACTGTACCATAACGAAGGCTCATAAGCTGTGATAATCCACATGGTTCAAACAAGGATGGCATCAGGAATGCATCACAAGAACCATAGATCTGGTGCGCTAATTCCTCAGCATAACCGATATTGACCCGCATCTTATCTGGATACTTCTCCGCAAAGTAGCGAAGCATATTCTGATATCTGTCCTCTCCTGTTCCTACCACCACGAACTGTATCTTCTCAGTTGCCAAGAGTTCATCCATGATATATGCAATCAAATCGAATCCCTTCTGATCGGTCATACGGGATACCATACCAAGCAGGAACACATCCTTCTCCACTGGAAGTCCCATATCCTTCTGCAGCTTCGCCTTGTTAAGCGTCTTACCCTCATCATAATTCGATTCATTAAAATGATTCGCAAGGTAAGCATCCGTCTGTGGATCATACTCCACATAGTCGATACCATTCGGAATACCATAGAGATTATCTCTTCTGGCATTCATCAGTCCATCCAGACCTTCTCCACCTTCCTGCGTTGTAATCTCCTGTGCATAAGTCCGGCTCACGGTGGTAATTGCATCTGCATACACCGCACCACCCTTTAAGTAATTCGCCTCTCCATAGGACTCCAGCTTATCCGCTGTAAAAATCTGCTGTGGCAGACCTGTAATATCCATAACAGCCGGCAACATCCAACGTCCCTGGAACTTCAAGTTGTGAATGGAGAATATGGTCTTGATCTTGGAATAGTAACGATCTGATCCATACAAGGTATGTAAAAATACTGGTATCAGACCTGTCTGCCAATCATGACAATGGATGATATCCGGGCAGAAATCCAAATAAGGAAGTGCTTCTAACACAGCCTTGGAAAAGTATGCAAACTTCTCAACATCCTCATGAATATTGTTGTATGGCTTATCTCCCGCAAAGTAGAATTCATTATCTACAAAGTAATATGTGATACCATCCTGCTTCGTCTGAAAGATTCCCACATATTGTCTTCTCCAACTAAGATTCACATAAAAATGACATAAAAATTGAAGCTGTCCCTTCCACTTTTCGTCCATGCACATGTACTTAGGCAGGATCACGCGCACATCAAAGCGCTCCTTGTCAAAATACTTTGGCAACGATCCTGTAACATCTGCAAGTCCACCAGTTTTGATAAAAGGTACAGCTTCAGAAGCAGCAAATAGTATTCTCATCATGTTATAACCCTCCAAGCTTTCAATTGATTCAAAACAGGTTCATAGCCCCTATGAAATCCCTTAAAATCCTAGATTTATTATAACTCTTTTCCACCTTTCTGAAAAGTATTAATGCATTTTATACTCTAATCGAATACGATCTGTAATCAACGCAATAAACTCGGAATTGGTCGGTTTTCCTTTTCCATTGTGGATGGTATAACCAAACATTTCATCGATGGTATCCATCTTTCCTCTGCTCCAAGCCACCTCAATAGCATGACGAATTGCACGCTCCACCCTACTGGATGTGGTCTGATACTTCTTTGCAATCGTCGGGTATAAAATCTTGGTAATGGAGTTCAACATCTCCATGTCGTTTACAGACATTACGATGGCATCTCTCAGGTACTGATATCCTTTGATATGTGCAGGTACACCAATCTCATGTATGATCCCAGTCACATCGGACTCCAAATTGCGTTCCCCGATATCCTCTGCCTTCTCGTAAGCATTTACTTTGCGTATTTCTCCATTGCCGTTGCCAGTGTTTTTGACACGTTTGATGCGGTTTAAGACCATATCGTTGTCAAAGGGCTTCATGATATAATAATCCGCCCCCAGATTAAACGCATCCTCTGTAATCTTTTCCTGCCCGATGGCACTGATCATAATAAATGTCGGATGCTTCTTGATACTCTTATCATGATTAATACGATCTAATACGCCAAGACCATCCAATTTCGGCATGACAATATCAAGCAACACCACATCCGGTTCCTTCGTCTTTATCACGTCGTATGCTTCCTCGCCATCTCTGGCAACTCCAATTACATTAAGCTCATCATCACTTTCGATAATATCTCCTAATAATCGTAACATTCTCTCATTATCATCTGCTATTGCTACATTCAGTTTTTCCATTTTAGCCCCTCCTGTGACAAAACCTTTTGTCTACTGATGATACTGATTTATCCCCACGATA
This sequence comes from uncultured Roseburia sp., assembly GCA_964491235.1. Classification (GTDB taxonomy): domain Bacteria; phylum Bacillota; class Clostridia; order Lachnospirales; family Lachnospiraceae; genus Roseburia. The sequence continues at coordinate 325,990 of CAZBFN010000001.1, read as the reverse complement.
TTTTGTCGAAGCTAGTCGTCAAGAGAAATATATGCGTCCTATACTTCTTTATCCTTCGTGGTATTTCACCAGTTCCATACTTTCGAGTATCTATGGAACGCATTATAACACATAAATTTCAAATGGAATCTTTTTCTACCGTATTTTGTCATTTTATTAACACATTTTCAAGAAAAAATACAAAAAAGGAACCAGCACTCTTAATTTTCTTAAGAATTCTGGTTCTTATGCCACTACTATTCACTTCCTAAAAGATAATTAACGGTCTTTGCCAATGTCATAAATTGTATCTTTGGATCATACCACTGTCCCATAGGCATTTGCTTATAACAACAATTTACAATACAACTCATCTGTATTCCAGTATAAGAAGCTGTAATAAAAGTCAATAACTCTTCCCCACTTACTCTTGGATGTAGTTTTCCTTCTTTGATTTTTTGCTTAAAATGCTGAGATGTACGAAGCATAAGATATTCCTTATTCCCCACTTCTTCAATCTCACCGAGTATCTTTTCCACGCGCTGTGGCGCATTCATCGCAAGTACGGACAACTCAAAATCTACCTTTTCGATTCCCATCAATTCCTTTGACATAAATTCCGCTAATAGCCCAAATATTTGATTCACCATTTCTTCCGTTTCCAAATTTTCTGAACGTGAAAAAATTTCATCAATCTTCTCTTTTAAATTAGCATGTTTTCGAAGTTCCATGAGCATGTCTCTAAAAATCTCGTCGATATCTCGGTAGAACCGATAAATTCCACCTTGACTAAGCCCCGTCTTATTGATGATATCTTGCATGGTTACTGTACTCACTGTCTTTTCAAGGCATAATTGGTATGCAGCATCCACGATCATTTTCTTTTTGTTTTGAATATATTCTTCTGTAACTTTAGGCATCTCTACCTCCATGGGTCATTTCTATCAATGTCTCCAATACGCCCTCCATTCCCTCTGCTCCAGGTATATGCCCCGAATTCTTTACTAATTTGTATCGCAAATATGGATTATTACTCTCATCGACTATTTCTTTCAGCAACAATGTCGATGTTACAATATCCGTGTCTCCTTGCAATATATAGTAAGGTATCTTAACTTCACATAGCAACGGTTGCAGATTAATTTGTAATAATTCCGGCCACAACTTTGTACTTTTAGCACATCCATTGATTATCATTGCCTTAAAATCCCTCAGTGAATAATCTGGACTTTTCATAATTCCAAACATAATCTTGCTGGCAGGTGTCTTTTTTCCATTTTTATTTTCATAGCCATTTGTATATTTTCGAATGCACCCCGTAAAAAACTGCATTTCCTTTGGTGTAAATGCCTTTGGATCTATGCTTTTTATCTTCTTCATTTTCTTTTCTGACAACCCAGCCGCTTCTAATGCATCAAAAACTTCTTGGTTAAAGAATAGTTGCTTTGTGACCTGTCCCCATGTAACAACACCAGTAATAGATGTTTGCATACGACAGACAGTTTTCAATGCAAGAACGCTTCCCCAAGACATACCGAACAGATAAATCGGATTATCTGGGAATTTTTTCTTTGCAAAGTTCACTAAGTCTACCGTCATGTCCACATAGGAATCTATTGTAAAAAGGTCTTTTATCTCATAATCATTAATCCCACACCCTAACTGATCCCAATATATCATTATAAACCGTTCCGTAAATACTGGGAACAAACCTCTACAACCAACAGAAAACGGAATTGGTGTACCCGGTCCACCATGCAATGTAATGACAATAGGTAATTCTCTTCGCTTTCCTTCTACTAATATTTTCTGCTCTATTCCACCCAAAGTTACGCTATACACATCAGAAATTTCATTATCCCAAACACGTTTCTTCTTTCCCATCTTTACCTCCATACAAATTAAAATGAAACTATATTCATTTTAATTTGTACGCTTTTTATTGTCAACATATAATTCATTCCGCAAAATAATGTTGACGAATTCAACACTCATACTATATGATTTTTAATACGATTAATGAAGGAGATACTTATGATGAACATCATTGATATAACTGACTTAAAAGCACCTGAACTGGATGTGTATGCCCGCCTTTCAGAGGTACAATTACTCCGCTTCTACGAGCCAAAACCAGGTCTTTTCATTGCAGAAAGCCCTAAGGTAATTGAACGCGCCCTTGACGCTGGGTATGAACCGATTTCATTTTTGGTGGAACGAAAACACATTGCTGGCGAAGCCAAAGACTTGATTACTCGCTGTAATGACATTCCTGTCTATACTGCGGGTTTTGATGTGTTGACAGAATTGACTGGTTTTCAGTTGACCCGTGGCATGCTCTGCGCTATGCATCGTATGCAATTGCCAAGTGTGGAGGAAGTATGCGCTGGTGCACATCGGATTGCTGTGCTTGAAGACGTGGTAAATCCTACAAATATTGGTGCCATCTTCCGTTCTGCTGCAGCACTGAATATCGATGCCGTATTACTGACCCCTGCTTGTAGCAATCCACTCTACCGTCGTGCGATCAGAGTCAGCATGGGTACTGTATTTCAGATACCATGGACTTTCCTAGGAACGGATGCCAATAACTCTGAATCTGAAATTAAGCATCTGCAAAGACTTGGATTTAAGACTGCCGCTATGGCTTTAAGTGATGATTCTGTCTCCATAGATGACCCTAGACTCATGGCTGAGGATAAGCTTGCCATCGTGCTGGGTACGGAAGGGGACGGACTTGCTGCAAATACAATTTCTGATTGCGATTACACCGTGCGCATTCCTATGTCCCACGGTGTCGATTCTCTGAACGTTGCAGCCGCCAGCGCTGTCGCTTTCTGGCAGCTGGGTTCCAAACGTTCCTAATTCATATTTGCTACTTCATGATATCTATGAGCCAACAAAGGAATTCCTGTGTTGATCCAAAAATCGCCATTCAATTTGCCAGATGACATTCCACCATGTGCAAATCTTTCAACACAGGGATTCGTCTCTACCGTAAGCTCTTCACCAGTCACTTCTAAAAACAAACGGTAGATTTCATCTGTAAACTCCGTCATAGAATAGGTAAATTCCTGTGTCTGAAAATGTTCCCGCAAATAATCCCAAAAATATGGGTCTCCACGAAATCCATATCTCTCTGGCTTTTCCTCAAATATTTCAGAAATATATCGCGTCATTGCTTGCCTCCTAGCATTCATATGCCAAAAAGCCTTTCTCTATTTATCACAGGTATAGCTTAATGGCTCCTTGTAGGTCTTCTCATAAATTTCCTTCCAGACCTGGGCATTCTTCTGCATCATCATTTCTATGTTCTCCGCCTTGGTCTTCTCCTTGTCTGGATAAATTGGCTCTCCTACATGAACGGTATATGCCTGTACTGGGAATCCATCCTCATCCATGACATCTGTGTCCTCCATGGTGATAAAGCAAGGCAATACAGGTACTTTATTGGTGGCAGCAAAATTAAATGCTCCCTTTTTCAGTGGCTTTGGTTTCCGGTAATTCCACCACATGCTCTGCTCTGGGTACACTAAGATAAAATGTCCCTTCTGTAATATGGTATTTACAGCCCACATGAACTTTTTCATCGTGTACTTATTGGAACTTAAAGGTAATGTGTTACAGTTACGCATTAAGAATCCATAGAAGCCCGGAAAAGAGGTATAATTTGCTTCACTGATGACACGGAATAATTTACGCCTTGGGTATTTTGTTCGTCTCGCCTTTTCATACACAAGCTGCATCGCAAAGCTATCGAAAGCATTAAAGTGATTACAGGTAATAACTGCACCACTATTTAATTTTCTATAATTCTCGATTCCTACATACTCCTTGATCACGAACTGCTTCTTTCGAACTAATACATCTACGAACCAGTGAGCGATTCTAAATGCATATTTGGAACGCACCTTGCTCTTGATATTTCGTCTCAGATAATCCACTTCATTTGGCATCAATTCCCTTGCTGGTGGATCCTCCTCCACATCCTTATCAAATATTCCCGCTTTTTCATACTCTTCAATCTTTTTCAATATCTCTACACGGGTAAGCTTTGGTGGCTCATTGTTTCCAAAGAGATTGTAATAATTATTGGAATTTTCTATCTCAGAAATCGCTAAATTCTGCAGATTATTTCCATAGAATTTATCCTTTTCCTGATCTTCTCTTGAATAATTCTTAAGAATCTCCTGTAATTCATCATACTTTGCTGTTTTCTTTGCATATTCCCAGAAGAATTCTCCATATCGACACTTTTCATAATGCCAAGGCTTCTCCGCAAGATTATAATGAACCAACTTGATCTTATCATCTTCACAAGGCGCTTCCCCTATCATCTGCACATTCCAGCGAGGGTCTAACCACAATACATTATCCTTACACAATATGTTCAGATAATCCTGATCCTGAGCCACAACAAAAGTATAAGTACCCAGCAAATCCACAAATTGCTTTAATATGTTCTTCTTTCTGAACTCCTCACAGTTGATCAGAACAACGCCAGCGTTAAAATATGCGCCTCGGGAGATACCAAGTACTTTTTCTACATAATCTCCATAAATATCCACCTGAACTACCAGCTGATCACGAACAGCACCAATGTACTTTTTACCCAGATCATATTGATACAGATTCGCAATATCATCCCGAATAATGGTGTCACTGTCTACATATAAGACCTTGTCATATTCTGGGTACATATTTGCAATAAAAACTCTGTAATAGGTGGTGGCTGTATAGTAATCACGAAGTGATATTTTCTTCTCGATCTTCTTCAGTTCTTCTGTCACATCCACAAAAATGATTTTACAATTGGATGTCTCCATCTTTTTGACCAAAGCCTGCGTCTCTGGTGTTATATCGATATGCAGCACATACATCTTATACTGATTATTCTTTGATGCATGCTCAATGATGGACTTCATGGTGACCATCATGAACTTTGTGTATTTATCATCTGCTGCGAAAAAAATAGGTATCTCTCTACTCTTCTTGTGTAAACTAACCTTTTTGATTTTCATATTTTCTCCTCAAATAAATGTATTCGTATAATACGTCATCAAACTCCTCATAATGAAATACGGAATACACTTTACTAACATGCCATTGCTTAATATTGTCTGTGTGCGGATAAGGCAAATAGAATAAACGCTTTGAAAAATGCCTCACCACGGTATGCTTGTGCAAAAACTTCTGGTCGTTAAATCTCTGCGGCAGCATCTTTTTCTTTGTAGTGCTTCTATAAATCGCACTCTGATCTGCAAACAACAACTTCTTGTTTTTGATCAGTTCTCTCGCCTTTTCAAATAATCCTGTCTGTCTCGCCTCCTTCATGTTAAACAGCAAAACACCTGCATTGATGTAATTTGGATGAATCAGGTACTTTCCATAGTGATCTCTGCTGGCTGCATATTCATAGCCATCCAGCTTGGTATCGTAGAGCAATTCAATCTCCCGATTGAATAATATATCTACATCTAAGTAAAGAATCTTATCCGGAATTTCCGGAATCAGATCAATGAATAAACGAAGTAATGTATATGGAGAACAGTAACACTGCTCATTTGGACAGTTCGCGAATTCTCTCTCGTAAATATCTGTCACGTCAATCTTAATGATCTTATTCTGAGGATTATATTCTCTTGCCACTTCCTCTAAAAATGCTATTTTCTCATCCTTGATCGCTATATATTCCGGCTTCACTCTAGAAACATCCATCGTCAATATATAAACACAAAATGGCTCTGTCGTCTTTGTGCGTTTGAATACCGAAAGTAAGCAAGTCAATATTCCGTCAAACACACTATCGTTTCCCGAAAATAAAATATTCATCCTCTATTCCTCTTCTTTTATGTACTCAATCATTTCCACATTGCTATGCCTACAATACTTTTTCATAGAAGCCATCACCTGCTGATGCAACTGCTTCCGCTGCTCCCGCAAAGGCAGATTCTTATCAGGATAAAATGGACCGTCTACATAGGTGACAATCTGTGGCGTTTTTCCTCTTTTTCTCTTCTGATAGGTATTGGTAAAACAAAAAACTGGTGCTTCACACTGTGCCGGATACCGAAAAGAGCTGTCTTTAAAATTACGAATCTTCGTATAGTACGGCCAAATATGCGCTTCTGGATAAATGGTAATACACTGATTTTTCTCAATAGTATGTTCTATCGCAGTATTAAAGTGCTTCATCGCTTCTCTATCGTCCGGCAATGGCAATGCTCCCAAACTGGGCGTAACTTTCCCAAATACTGGCATAGACACATTATTGGCATGTACGATAACGTACACACTAATCGGATGACAAATCATAGTAGGAATCAACGCATCCGCCATCGCATTGGTATGATTCCCATACAAAAAGAATCCTGATCCTTTTGCCTGCTTGATACATTCTCTATTCACAATCTTGTGACGGAACTTAATCTTCAAAAAAAGATAAGCGATTGGCTTTGCAATGATATGATACCAGAGAACTCTTCCAATCTTGCGTAACACTCCACCCTCATAATTATACTTTCCATCGATTTTACGTGGAGTAATTTGGGCAGTTGAGAATTCATCTTCTAGCTCATTTTTATAATAAATTACAGTCTTTTCATTTTCTTTTTGCTTCATACAACCTGTTTTCCCCATAACTCAAACTCATATAATAGTAGCATTATCGTTGTATTTAGTCAAATTGGCACACTTTGCGAATAAACTGCTCTTCTATGTCTAATACTTCCTTTGTCCAAAATTCTCTGCCTCCGTGATGAGCGCCTATTACCTGATAAAAAGTCGCATCTTTTCTGGCATTCTTTAATGCATCAAAAAGCTGACAGCTTTGACCAAATGGAACTAACTCATCATTCGTTCCATGGAACATCAAAGTTGGAGGAAGTTCTCTACCCTTTTCTACATAATTTGCAAGAATCGCAGGTTCAACCAACTCTGGGTGCTCTAATACTGCCTTTCCTCCTATCTCACATCCCTCAGGGCTGTCTGGTGTCCGATGATCCTGAGAGGACGGCTCATCGTTCATTGTCAGGAAATTAGTAGGACCATATAGATCAATGACACCTTTTACTATCGGCTTTGTATCCCTTCTTCCATCCTCTTCCAATTCATCCACACCATAGGAATAGGCCGCCATAACTGCGGTGTGAGCTCCCGAAGAATCTCCCATTAATACGATGTTATCTGGATTGATGCCATATTCCTTGGCATGTTCCTTCATGTAGTATACTCCTGCTTTGGCATCCAATGCCTGTGCAGGAAATGCGGCACATTCACAACCACGATATTCCAATGCCGCCACAACAAATCCTCTCTGTGCCAGATAGCTTAACTGGGCTATTCTTTCCTTTACATTCTGCTCATGAAAGGCAGAACCCGGAATAAAGACGATACAAGGCATCTCTTCCCTGCAATCAATCGGTCCAATAATTTGTAACTTTAAACTTCTATCTCCACGCTTTATATATTCAATATCCTCTTTATAATAGATCTCATAATTGTCCATAGCTGGATTCATAGGTATCATTCCCTCTACCGACATGGTACTCATAGGAAAGTTCTCTCTACTAATGTTTAATGGTTCCATTGTTCTGCTCCTTCTTATAAAAAAACTATAATTCTCTATTCTCTGTGATATAATCCAGTATATTGCAATGGTTGATTCCATCCCTTTTCTGTAATAATTGATCCAGCGTAAATAAGTACTTAGGATAATTATCGCGAATTTTAGAAAAAGGTCGATATTCTCTATCTTCTGTTTCTTTATCCATAATTGTCATTGCAACCTGAATATATTGATAAGCATCATTTTTTCTGGTAATGAAATCACATTCTAAAGTACCTATTCGTCCAACACTTAGCATATATCCCTTTGAACGCAAGTAGGTATAAACAATGTTTTCTAAGACTGGACCGTAATTTATTCGTGTATCTGTATTACGTGCAAAATAAATTCCCAAATCTGCAAGATAATACTTCTCTTCTCCACGCAATGATTTTTTGGAACGCAAGTCAAATCGCGAACATTTGTATATTATCTTTGCATTTTCCAGAATCTCTAAGTAAGTACGAAGTGTCTCTCTTTTTATTGGAATACCTTCTTCCTTATTAAAATATTCAAGTATATTTGAAAGACTTGTTGTAGAACCGAAATTATTGATAATATAAGTCATTACCTTATCAAAAACGGATTTATTACGTATCTTACGATGTTTCACTATATCTTTATCTATAATCTGACTAATAACACTCTTAACATATAGATCTTTGTCTTCCTCGCTAAGAAATTCAAGTGTTTTAGGGAATCCTCCAAAACGAATATATTCATTAAACTCTTCCATTTTATTTTCCCTTACTGGAAGTCCTCTGAACTTTTTCATTTCTAAAAATTCATAAAAATTCAAAGGAAACATCTCTATTTCAATATATCTTCCAGTTAACTTGGTGGCAAGCTCACCACTTAGTAGATAAGAATTAGAGCCTGTAATAAAAATAGAAAAATTGCCTTCTTCACGATATGCATTAATTACTTCTTCAAAACCTTCTACATTCTGAACTTCATCAATAAATAGATACTTATAATCGTCATCCTGTATTCTGGCATCAATTACTTGCTCTAACTGCTCCGCAGTTTTTATACTTTTAAATCCTCTTTTATCAAGATTTATCTGTATGATATCCTTTTCATCAATTCCTTTTGAAAGTAATTCATTGATAATTGATAATAGGAAAAAGGATTTTCCGCAACGTCTGATTCCTGTAATTACTTTAATCAAATCAGATTCGATAAATCCTTCTATCTTTTTCATGTAATATTGTCTTATATAAACTCTGTTTTTCATTACATCCCCTCCAACATACATATTATACAGCATACAATAGTTATTCTCAAGTTAAGGGTGTGATTTTTGTGTTTTTATGTTTTTTACCCCTTTAAACGCCGTGCGGCATTCGCAATCCGCTTCGCTTCTTGCTCATGTATGGCTTTCGCCATATGTCACCACATCGAAAAAGACTCTTCTGTAAGCAAGCTTACTCAGAGTCTTTTTCTCGTGTCACCGCACGGCTCAATGCTCTATCATTTTTTCAATAAAGATGCCGTATCCTCTGGAAGCATCCGATACAAATACATGGGTCACCGCCCCGATGATCTTGCCATCCTGTATGATGGGGCTACCGCTCATCCCCTGTACGATGCCGCCTGTTATTTCAAGAAGCTTAGGGTCTGTCACCTTGAATAGAATTCCTTTGTTTTCTTCGATTCCGCTATAATCCAGACTTTCTATCTCTATCTCATATAATTCACGTTGTCCTGAGACTTCTGAGACAATGTATGCCGTTCCGGTTCGAATATCCTGCTTGTATCCCACCTCATAGTACTGACCTTCTTCCAGTTTTGTTGAGGCGGACTGTAACTGTCCCCGAATGCCCAGAGATGTATTTTCTGTGATCGTGCCTAGGCAATCATTTTTTCGATAATTGATGACTCCTGATAGTTCTCCTGGGCTACCGTTTTCTCCTTTTTTGATTCCTACAATATCAGCCAGATAAATCCACCCCTCAGACATACTCATCTGCGTTCCCGTATCCCCATCACTGACCGCATGTCCCAGCGCTCCAAAGTTTCCGTTTTCATCATAATAAGTGAGGGTACCTACCCCTGCCAGATCATCCCGTACCCAGATTCCAAGCTGATGCTTTCCCTGTTTTCCCACCACTGGCGTAATGGATACCTCAATATATTCATCATTTCTCTTAATACCAAGAATCTCCCGATTATCCCCAAAGTCATCAATCTTTTTCATCAGTTCTTCTTTTTCATAGATTGCTTCCCCGTTCACACTGACGATGTAATCCCCACTTTTGACTAGATTCTGTGCCGGTTCCACTTCCTCGCCAGCCGCATCTGTTATTTCTGCTGTCCCAAGTACTAAGACTCCGTCTGTTTTTACATAGATTCCGACGGGCATTCCGCTGGCATAAATCTTCTGCTTATCCACCATCATGACTTCCACGTCCTTGACCGGGAATATGCCAAACAGCTTGCAGGTCACGGTGTAAGAAGAATCTTCATCAATATCTGTGGGCTGAGAAAAATTATCGAAAACCTCCTGACTCTCTTCCTTTAACACCACACTGACTGGCACATCAAACTCATAGGCGACCTCCTGTCCCACCTCCACATACATCTTATCTGGAATCTCCTGATAAAATGTCTTAACGGCAAAGGCTGCTACCAAAAAAAATCCCATTCCTGTCATCTGCTGTATCCAACGATAATATCTATTTCTCATGTATGCTCCTTACTCAAATCACCTTATTTCTTATTCGATAAAATAAAACAAACGGTTCTTTTCAATATAAAAAGAGAAGATACCTTTTCGCATCTTCTCTTATTATATGGACATTTTCACTTTTCAAACGTGAACAAACTTATTTCTTTTTACTCTTTGCCAGTTCCTTCATCTCCTCGGCACTCTTTCGTACCGTCTCGGTAATCTCCACACCGCCCAACATTCTTGCCAGCTCATTGACACTCTCCTCCGCTGCAAGTCTGCGAATCGTGGATACCGTGGACTGGTTGCAGACAGACTTCTCAATGAGATAATGGGAATCTGCCATTGCCGCAATCTGTGGCAAATGTGTAATACAGATAATCTGGTGACTTCTTCCAAGGACATTCATCTTCTCAGATACCATCTGAGCCGTACGTCCGCTGATTCCACTGTCGATCTCATCAAAAATTAAAGTCTCAACAGCATCCTCATCTGCCAACACCGTCTTAATTGCCAGCATAATACGGGATAGCTCACCGCCTGATGCCACCTTTCCCAATGGCTTTAATGGCTCACCCGGATTAGTGGAAATCATAAACTCCGCATCATCGATTCCATTTGCTGTATAATCAGTCAATCGACCAAATTCCATCGTAAAACGTACATCCAAGAAATTCAGATCCTGCAGTGCCCCAGTCACCGCCTGTGTCAGCTTTTTTGCATATTCCTGACGAATCTCTGATACAACAAGACTCTTCTTCTCCAAGTCCTTCTTTGCCGTAGCGACCTTACCCTTCAGTTCCTCCAGATACTGGTCATAATCCTTAAGCTGCATCAAGCGCTCCTGCTTCTCACTCAGTGCTTGCAACACCTCTGTGATAGAGCTTCCATACTTGGACTTCAAGTGATTCACTTCATCCAAGCGCTTCTCCACCTGATAGAAGGTCTCATCATCAAAATCCATACTCTCCACATAGTCTGAAAGTTCACGGTTAAAATCATTTAATAGATTATCAATCTCAAGCAATTCCTGCTCTAATTCCGCAAGCTTTTCATCATAGGATGTCACACTAGAAAGTTCTCGCAAAGCTCTTCCAATCAGATCCGAAGCGCTCTCCATTCCTCCGCCAGTACTGCCATAAGCTGTATTCACCGCCTCTACGATCTTACGTCCATTGGAGAACTTACGAAAATCTGCTTCCAGCTCCTCGTCCTCGCCCTCACGCAGGGATGCATCTTCAATTTCCTTAATCTCATATTCTAAAAAAGAAATCTCCCGCAGACGTTCTTCCACGTCCACATCGGCATGTTCTAATTCCTCTGCCAGCCTGCGGTATTCCCGATAGGCATCTGCCATAGCTGCCTTCGGTGCTACTAACTTCTCACCTGCAAAATCATCCAATATTTCCAGATGCTTCTTTTTTGACAATAGAGACTGATGCTCATGCTGACCGTGAATATCAATCAGAATAGCTGCTATTTCCTTTACTCTGGATGCAGGTACACTCTGGGCATTCACCTTTGCCGTGCCTCGTCCATTCACGATACGTCGGCTAAAAATAACCTCTTCATCCTCTGGATAGACCTCAAGGTCTTCCAACTGTGCACGCTGTCTCTCATCCGTCACACGGAAAATAAGCTCCACCAATGCTGGCTCAAGCTCTCCATCCTCCGCAGACTCCCGCAGCATCTCCTTTTGTACCTTTTCGCCCAGTGCAAGATTAATCGAGCCAATGATAATAGACTTACCTGCTCCTGTCTCACCAGAAAGGATATTTAATCCCTCTGTGAAATCCACCTCTGCTTCATCAATCAGTGCCAAGTTCTTTACATGTAGACTTTGTAACATAGAATCTCCTTCTACTCTCCCCAAAAGTATCTTCTATTCTTCTACAATTTTCCTGAGGCGACTCATTACCTCGATCGTATCATCTACGCTTCGGATCGCGCACATGATCGTATCATCGCCAGCAATACTGCCCACGATCTCGTGCAGATGCATCGCGTCCAACGCTGCCGCAACTGCCATCGCCATACCGGAAACCGTCTTTATGACCAGGATATTCTGTGCCATATCCATAGAAACGAATCCATCCCGAAATACACGCTTGTATTTCTCTGACATGTCCTCCCCTGATTCCATAAGGGCGACATACTTCTGTCTTCCGTTGCTCATTGCAACCTTTGTAAGCTTCAGCTCACGGATATCTCTAGATACAGTTGCCTGTGTCACCTGATATCCTTCCTTTTCCAGATAATCCGATAACTCTTCCTGGGTCTCGATGTCATTCTTTTTAATCAATTCCAACATCTTTGCCTGTCGCTTTGTCTTCATCTTATCCTCCAATTTCTGTAATGGAATTGCTTAGGTATATGCCTGCATTTTCTTACTTAGAATCTCCAGGAAACTCTTATTGCTAAGCTTGCAGATACGTGCTGTATCCTTTGCCTTGCGTATCATGAAGCGGTCTCCCACCTCAAGCTTTACTGCATTATCACCATCAAAACTTATCTCTACGGTCTCATCCTTCTGGGAGCGTCTATTCCCAATCTCGATTACGACCTCATCCTCTGCCCCAACTACGATACTTCTGGAATTCAGATTATGGGCATTGATCGGAGTAAGTAAAATCATCTGCGCCTTTGGATCAACGATAGGTCCACCTGCCGACATATTATAGCCAGTAGATCCCGTTGGTGTCGAGAGAATAATGCCATCTGCCCGAAAGGTATGCAGATATTCTCCGTTGACATAGACAATCAAATTCACCACAGACAATGCTCCTGTCCGGTGTATCACGATGTCATTAAATGCCAGTCCAGTTCCAACTTCCTTACCAGACTTGATGCCATATCCCGACAACATCATCCGCTGCTCAATCATATATTTACCCGACATAAGCTGATCAATCGCATCGAATACATTGCTCTCCTCCAGCTCACACAGATAACCAAGTGTACCTAGATTCACACCGATCAGTGGCAGCTTGCTATCCACCAGTCTAGACACGGCACGAATCAGAGTTCCATCGCCTCCCAGTACCAGAACACAATCTGTCTCTGGTGGAATATCCTGCACAAGCGGCGCTGCTCCCTCCAAAGTCTCTCCAGTACTGCAAAAATGGCAACTGGTTCCACCATTTTTCTCTATGTAAGCAGAAAGCTCATTCGTCAGCTTTAGTCCTACATCTTTATAAGTATTTGTAATAATCAAAAAATGTTTCATGCTATTTGTCCAGCTCACCATGCGCAGCCTCTACCACAGCATGGATATCCACGGACTCCTCTCTTCCGCCACAGGCTTCTTTTCTGATATGAACAAGATACTCGATATTTCCCTCTGGTCCCTTAATTGGAGAATATTCCAGATTCTTCACGTAAAATCCCTGCTCTATTGCAAAGTCAATTACCTTTACAATGACCTCTTCATGCACGGACTTCTCACGGACAACTCCCTTTTTGCCGACCTTTTCACGTCCTGCCTCAAACTGTGGCTTGATCAGACATACCATCTCGCCGCCATCCTTAAGCAGTTCTCTTGCTGGACCCAATACCTTGGTCAGGGAAATAAAGGACACATCCACAGATGCAAAATCAAGGGCATCTGCAATATCCTGTGGTGTCACATAACGGATATTCGTCTTCTCCATACATACGACCCTTGGATCCTGTCTTAGCTTCCATGCGAACTGTCCGTATCCCACATCCACCGCATATACTTTTACGGCACCATTCTGCAACATACAGTCCGTAAAGCCTCCAGTAGAAGCTCCGATATCCATACAGATCTTACCATCTAAGGTAATATCAAAGTGTGTCATCGCCTTCTCTAACTTCAGACCACCACGGCTCACGTACTTTAAAGTATTCCCTTTTATCTCAATGTTTGCTTCCACATCAAAAGTAGATCCAGCCTTATCCTCCCTCTGATTCTCTACAAAGACATTTCCCTCCATGATCATTGCCTTTGCCTTCTCTCTGGAAGGTGCAAGCCCTCTATTTACCAGCAATACATCCAATCGTTCCTTCAATCTGCTTTATCCTTTCTATCGTTCTCTCTACGATGGTATCAGCATCAATGCCCACCTCATGACGCAGGATATCTACATTACCATGCTCTACATATTCATCCGGAATTGCAATGTTTAATACAGAGACCGGATCATCATTCTCATTATAAAATCTCAATACATGTTCGCCGAAACCACCACTTATCACATTTTCTTCCATGGTAACAACAAGCTTATGATTCCTTGTCGCTTCAAGCAACATCTCCTCATCCAGTGGCTTTGCAAAACGTGCATTGACCAAGCTACAAGCATATCCCTGACGCTTTAATGCATCCCGAACTGCTTCACCTGTCTTTACCATACTGCCCAATGCCAAAAGCAGGATTTCCGACTCTTTGTATATCCATTCACTTTTCTTGTATACGACTGGCTCTCTATACTCCTTCAAACCATCGTATGCCTCTCCTCTTGGATATCTTATCGCAATCGGTCCCTGAAAATCAACTGCATATTTAATCATATCTGACAATTCCCACTTGTTCTTTGGTGCCATAATCGTCATGTTCGGAATCGTAGATAAATAGGAAATATCAAAAATACCCTGATGGGTCTCTCCATCACTTCCAACCAATCCAGCACGATCAATTGCAAATATCACTGGAAGGTTCTGAATACAGACATCATGCAAGATCTGATCGTAAGCTCTCTGTAAAAAAGAGGAGTACACGGCAAAAATCGGTGTTAATCCTGCCGCTGCCATTCCTGCCGCAAAGGTGACCGCATGCTCCTCGGCAATTCCCACGTCAAAGAAACGCTCTGGGAACATATTACGGAATCGCTTTAGACCAGTTCCATCCGCCATAGCCGCTGTGATGGCAACCACCTTATCATTTCTGTCTCCTAGCTTACGCATGACAGTAGAAAAAACATCTGTATAGTTCGCCTTGATTCTCGGATTCTTCGGCAATCCTGTCTCTATCTCAAAAGGCTCTGTACCATGGAATCTTGCTGGATGACGCTCTGCCGGGCTATATCCAGCTCCCTTATGACTCTTCACATGAACGATAACAGGTCCATCGATATTGGCAGCCTCCCGCAATAATCGCAGGATTCCCTTGATATCATTACCATCTACTGGTCCCAGATAGATGATTCCCATCTCCTCAAAGAGCATTCCCGGAATAAAGAGCTGCTTGATACCGCTCTTGGTACGTCTGATCTTCTCTACTACCTTATCTCCGTAGACCGGAATCTTGTTCAGAGAATTTGTCACTCCAA
Source organism: uncultured Roseburia sp. (assembly GCA_964491235.1). Taxonomy (GTDB): domain Bacteria; phylum Bacillota; class Clostridia; order Lachnospirales; family Lachnospiraceae; genus Roseburia. Next base: position 310,446 of record CAZBFN010000001.1, on the reverse strand, counting down.
TCTTTAGATCCCGATAAGCATCTGCTGTTCGGAATCCAGATAAATAGGATGACATTCCTCCCACATTTTCTGAAATAGACATATTGTTATCATTGAGCACAATAATAAAATTCGACTTTAACTGCGCCGCATTATTTAACGCCTCAAAAGCCATACCACCAGTAAGTGCACCATCTCCGATGACGGAAATCACCTTATAATCATCCCCTGCAATCTCTCTGGCATGGGCATAACCAAGTCCTGCCGAAATAGAGGTAGAGCTATGTCCTGTATCAAAACAGTCACAATCACTCTCCTTACGCTTCGGGAAACCACTCATACCGCCATACTTGCGCAGTTCATCAAAGCCCTCCCGTCTTCCTGTAAGGATCTTGTGGGTATAGGATTGATGTCCCACGTCCCAGATCAGCTTATCCTTTGGAAAATCCAGAAAGAGATGGAGCGCCATGGTCAGTTCAATCACACCTAGATTTGATGCCAGATGACCTCCCGTCACGGATATTTTTTCAATTAAAAATTCGCGAATCTCTGATGATAGAATTTTCAGTTCCTCGTCAGAAAGCTCCTTGATATCATTTTCTTTTTGTATTCGTTCTAATACCATACAGAGTACCTCTGTTTCTATTGATTGCAGAATCTACTTTTCTCTTGAAATCAGATAACGAAGTAATTCTGTTAAAAATTCATTCTTTACCACAAGGGAATCCATATGTGCGATGGCGCTCTCGGAGATTGTCGCCACATCCTCCTTTGCCTTATCAAGTCCCTCAAAGGTCACATATGTAAACTTGTGATTCTTCTCATCACTGCCAATTGGCTTGCCCAATACCTCTGTGGTACTGGTGACATCTAAGATATCATCCTGTATCTGGAATGCCAGACCAACTTCGCCAGCAGCCTCCTCAACGATACGCTGCTCGTTCTTCGTCGCTCCAGCTAGAATTGCACCGATCAACATAGAGCTCTCAATTAAAGCACTTGTCTTAAGACGGTAGATAAAGTCCAGCTTATCCTTCGTCATATCAGAACTCCCCTCGGACTCTACGTCCACAGTCTGTCCACCCACCATTCCATATATTCCAGCCTTGCGGGTCAGAACCTGAAAAGCTTTTCCGACGCCTGCATTGTCTGGCTCCATATTAAAAGCAAGTGCTGCTGTCTCATAGGCATAATTAAGAAGTGCATCTCCCGCCAGAATTCCCATTGCCTCTCCATAGACTGCATGGGTGGTCTTCTTCCCTCTACGGTATTCATCATTGTCCATTGCTGGGAGATCATCATGCACCAAGGAATAGGTGTGTATCATCTCCATCGCTGCCATAAAAGGCTCTATTACCCTAGACTTACCACCAAACAGACGGTAGGTCTCCTGCATCAGCATCGGTCTAAGACGCTTTCCGCCTGCCAGTAGGCTGTAATTCATCGCCTCCATGATGGTCTTCTGATATCCCTCTTCCTTTGGAAGATAGGAACGGATGATATTCTCGATTTCTTCTGTCCGTTTTGCAATCTCTACTTTGATATCCATATCTGTCACATTCCTCTCTTACATATCCTCTAATACACCATCTGCATTTAAGATCTGCATCTTCTTTTCCACAGCATCCAACATCTGATTACAGTTCTTCAACTGTCCAATTCCCTGCTGATATAATGCAAAGGAGGTATCCAGCGATACATCTGGCTGCTCCATCTGTTCGATAATTGATTCTATCTGTGCAAAAGCTTCCTCCAATGTAAGTGTCTCTTTATTTTCGCTCATGCTACTCTCCATTCTATTCTAACCATGAATCTCTGTGACAACTGCCTTCAAAGATCCCTTGTACAAATGCACGTCCAATATATCATTTTCCTGTACCCTAGCGGCATCTGTCACTGCCTTGCCATTAACATCTGCCACGTAGGAGTATCCCTGACTCAGCTTCTTCGCTGGGGATAATCCCTCAAGTTGCCCTGAAAGCAATGCCAGCTTGTGACGCTTCTGCTCCATAAGCTGCTCCATCCGAAGCCGCATACGCTCTTCTAGATCCACCGCATACTTACGATTCTCCCTTAGCTTATTCTCCGGACTTAAATAGCGAAGCTTTGTCTGTATATGGGAAAGGCGCATACGCGCCGTCTCTATCTTCTGGTATAGGCTACGCTCCATCTGACTCTGATAGCCCCGTAGCTGCTCTTCCACCAATCTATAATCAAACACTGCCAATTCTGCCGCTGCTGACGGTGTCGGTGCTCTTAAATCTGCCACAAAGTCAGCAATCGTCGTGTCTGTCTCGTGTCCTACCGCGGAAATAATCGGTGTCTCGCATTCGAAAATCGCCCGTGCGACTTCCTCCTCGTTAAACGCCCATAAATCCTCAATAGAACCGCCTCCACGTCCGACAATCATCACATCCACGCCAAGCTGATCCAAAGCCCGGATACCATTGACAATACTTGCCACTGCACCCTCTCCCTGCACCAACGCCGGATATAAGATAAGCTGTACATAAGGATTCCTTCTTGTGGCAATATTGCGGATATCCTGCACCGCTGCTCCAGTAGGAGCCGTCACCACACCAATACGTCTGGCATACCTTGGAATCGACTTCTTGTACTCAGGCGCAAACATTCCCATCTCTTCCAATTCCTGCTTTAAAGCTTCGAACTTCAGGTAGAGATTGCCCTCGCCATCCAACTCGATCTCTCTGGCATAGAGCTGGTACTTTCCATCTCGCTCATAGACCTCCACAGAGCCAGTCACAATGACCTTGTCGCCCTCCTTCATCGTGAACTTAAGTCCTCTGCGATTACCAGCAAACATGATCGCACTGATCGTTCCTGCCGCATCCTTTAAGGTAAAATAAATATGTCCTGATGTATGATACTTACAGTTGGACACCTCTCCCTTTATACTAATGCGATTCAGCATAAAGTCCTGTGCGAAGATATTCTTGATATATGTATTCACTTGTCCAACGGAATAAATATTCTTCATCATGCTAATTTTGCCAACACTCCATTTATAAATGCAGGCGAAGCATCGGTACCGTACTTCTTCGCCAATTCAACAGCTTCATTGATAGCCACTCCGACTGGGATATCATCCTCATACTTCATCTCATATACAGCCAGACGAATCAGTGTAAGGTCTACCTTACCCATTCTTCCAGTCTTCCAGCCCTCTGCCACCTCATTGATAGCGGCATCGATCTCCTCTAAGTGCTCCACGATATCGGTACACTTATTAGAGATATATTCGCCATCGGCAACATCCCAGGCATCCTCCGTCTCTCCATATACTGCCAACTGCTCTGGCAGTTCAGATACATCGTGGAACTCCACACCAAACAGCATCTTAAATACCTGTTCTCTCAATTCTCTTCTTGTCATAACTATATCCTTCCATTCATTCTATTTTCTAATCCGTAATATTACTTTTATCATGATTCTCAAGCAAATCTGGGTAAAGCAGAATTCCACACAGCAGAATAAACGGGTTCATAAATCCGTTCATAACGAACTGTTCCAACACGCCATACAGCGCCAATGCTCCCATCATCACAAGTTCCTTGTAATGCCCCTGACGGTATAACTTCACCAGTGTCATACACACAAGTGCAAAGAAAAACAATGCCACAATCACTCCTCCATAGAGGAACACGAACATATACGCATTGTCGATCAATCCATGATAGCTGGCATAAAATGTCTGCTGTGTCCGCGGTAATAACGAAATCCCCTGATCCAGATAATAAGTATTCATAATATAGATTCTTCCTGATACAAAATGATTCAGCAAATGCATCAGCGAATTCTCTCCATTATAGAATAACATCGTCACCAGACTAAGCAATGCCCCCACTGGAACGGAAAGGGTAAGCACTGCCTTGATTCGCTTACTCTTTATTACTTTTTCAAAAATAATCAAAGCCCAGCAGAAAAAGAATACTGCCACTCCTGTGCGACAGAATGTAACCTGATAAAATACAACCGCTACCGCCGACGTTCCTAGGAACCACCAGAAATTCAATCTCTCATAATTATAATATAGCAGCAGAAGTAATGTCAAAAATACTGCCAGATAAGCGGTATTTGGTTCATTCATTGCAAAGTTATAAACCGCTGTGCCCACATAGTCAGAGTTCAATGTCACCGCATATCCGATATCGTATATTCCAAGTAGCGAACCACCCACCAACAAAATCAGTCCTGTGGTACGGATGATAACAGCCAATTGTATCATGACATGAAATCTACAATTCTTCATAGCCATGATCGTCATAAATAAGAATAGCCATGTATTCTGCTTTGTAATGACCGCAAGCATAATACCCACCGCCAACAGAACTGCAATCCAAAACACTTCTCGAAGGCTGTACTTGGTAGTAACGACCTTGACTCCCCAGAACATCATTGCAAATAGCAAAAAGCACTTATAGATCTGTGTTCCGTGGTCATAACAGAATGCCTTCATCAACATGTTAATTGCAAAATACGCATAAAAGGCAACAATACCAATATTTTCCCAGTCCGCCGTCCTGCAAAATGTCTTTATTCTGTTCATGCCTCTTCCTCTTTTTTTCCGCGGGATATTAAAAACCAGGTATAAATTGCCACCTCTACCACAATTCCTAATAATGCTCCTGCTGTGGCAGCCTTCCGTATTTCACTTGGGAATTCCTCTTCCGTGATAGCAAAAGCATACTTCTTTTCAATCGGATCTGCAACATACGGCTCATCCAACACCTTGATGCAATCCTCTCCCATCAATTCCAACATAGTATCATCAATGGCTTCCACCACATTCTGGGCATATTCCAGTGCTGCTTCCTCATCTGGAATGGAAAAATCACCGTACTCATTCGGATAATCCACATAGATCATGATAATATCGGAAGAATCTGTCACCTGAAAATCAAACAAATGCTGGTATCCCAAAAATTCCAGTTCATATCCTGTATTCTCCAGTAGCTGCTCATAGGCGCTTCTGCTGACCGCAGTCTTTGTCACAGTTCCAACACGCTCTGTGGCACTCTCGTTGCTGTATGCATTCACACACAACGCAGCCTCCACCCTGTATTGCTCCTCATACTTATCCTCAACAATATATGCGCGATTGGAAACGTAGACATATCCACCAAGAAGAGCTGCTCCAGCCACCGCACATAATAATATCAGCCACCATACACGCAAATTGCATCGAATCAGTTCCCATACGCTGTACTCTTCATCAATTCTGTATTTCTTTTTATCCAAGTCCCGATTCCTCACTTTTCATTGTACCTATACATGGAAAAAAGGATGTCACAGGGACATCCTTTATGATATTCATCGTGAAAGCAACTATTTGTTAGTGCCCATGTCCACACTTGCGATACGGATATTCACGATAGACACTTCCAGCCCAGTCATGTTCTCAATCGCATTCTTCACACGCTCCTGCACCTTCGCGGACACCTCCGGAATAGAATATCCATAAGAAATATTAAGTGCAACGTCTACGTTCACTACTCCATCCAATACTTCAACGCGAATGCCCTTTGAAAGGTTCTTCATACCAAGCTTACTTACGAGTTCGTTTGTAATATTGCCAGCCATGGAACCTACTCCATCCACCTCGGTAGCGGCAAGTCCTGCGATGATGGCAACTACTTCATCTGCAATCTTCACTTCTCCTAAATTACCGTCCTTTATTTTAAATGTTTTACGATCCTCACCCATTGCTAAATGCCTCCTAAGTGATATTATGCGTCTATTATAACAGACTATTCCCGTTTTGGAAACCAAAAAAAGTATTAATTTATTCTGTAATCTCCATCAACTGAAAATCGCATCCATCATCACCACTTGCGGAAGTAAATGCGTAGGCAAGAGCCTCCCCCTCATATGCGATAGAAAAACTGCCTTCCATATCCAAAAAGGAATGTGCCTGGGCAATCTCTGTCACCAGTTCTGCCATATCATCGATAAAGCCCTCTGCCATCTCCTGATTCGCACAGGTCTCCTCCTCGATCGTCTCTTCTACAAAAAGTCGTAAGACAAAATCATCCATATCGCTCTCATCATCCAAAACAGCACGACTGATATATGGATTCTTATGGTTTGCTAACATGTTCTTCATATAGGAAGCACAGGAAAGGATTCTAGACTGTGATACATCCTCTGCCTCCAAAAAAATCTTATAATTCATCTTCATTGGGTCTGCCATGATCCGTCACCTCTTACTTTCCTACGATCTCCTCCGTATTAATAAACTCATACGGGGTCTGCTGATACACGTAATAATTCAGCCAGTTACTATAAAGGATATTACCATGGGAACGCCACTGCAATCTAGGCTTTGCTGTATCATCGTCATTTGGATAATAGTTTACTGGCATCTCGATTGGAAGTCCCTTGTCCTTATCACGCTTGTACTCCTTGTCCAAGGTGATTCTATCATACTCTGGATGACCCATCACAAAGATACGTCTTCCCTCGTCTGCAATGGCAAGGAATACGCCCGCCTCCTCAGATTCTGCCAAAATGGTAAGCTCCTTCACGCCTCGGATATCCTCGGTACGCACCTCAGTGTGTCTGGAATGTGGAGCCATGAAATAATCATCAAATCCACGTACCAGAGGTACTTTACGATTCATTACACGATGCTCATAGACACCGAACATCTTCTTTGGCAACATGTACTTCTTCAGTCCATAATAATAGTAAAGTCCCGCCTGAGCGCCCCAGCACAAATGCAATGTAGATGTCACATGAGTCTTGGTCCACTCAAAAATCTCACACATTTCATCCCAGTAATCCACTTCCTCGAATTCCATCTGTTCCACTGGTGCACCAGTGATAATCAGACCATCAAAATAGCGGTTCTTTACCGCATCAAAAGTCTCATAAAACTCATTCAAATGACTCATGGAAGTGTTTTTCGATTCATGGGTCGATACTGTAATAAATGTAACATCCACCTGTAATGGTGTATTGGAGAGAGAACGCAGTAACTGAAGCTCCGTCTCCTCCTTAAGTGGCATCAAATTTAAAATTCCTATCTCAATCGCACGGATATCCTGGTGCATAGCTCGATTCTCATCCATAACGAATATATTTTCCTTTTCCAGTATTTCTATTGCCGGCAAATCACCTTGTGTTCTAATTGGCATGCTCTAATCCCTCTTTTCTATCTTAAATGCCCAGCATTGCTTTCAATTCATCCTCAGAGATAACCGTGATTCCAAGTTCCTGTGCCTTCGTCAGCTTACTTCCTGCCGCTTCTCCTGCCAGTACATAATCCGTCTTCTTAGAAACGGAACCGGACACCTTACCACCATACTGCTCAATCAGTGCCTGTGCTTCCTTTCTGCCAAGAGTCGGCAATGTTCCGGTCACCACCAGTGTCTTGCCACTGATGACGGATTCGATCGTCTCGCTCTCTGCCGCATCCATATTCACACCATTCTGACGCAGTCGATCAAGAATCTCCTGATTCTTTTCCTCCGCAAAAAAGCTTCGGATACATTCTGCACTGATTTCACCGATATCATTGACGGCTGTTAATTCATCTATTGTAGCATTCTGCAAGTTTTCCATCATTTTAAAATGCTTCATGATAGATTTTGCAGCTGCTTTTCCCACATTCGGGATACCAAGTCCTGTTAAAAGCTTATATGCATCATTGGACTTAGACTTTTCGATCGCATCCAACAGCTTGTCTGTATTCTTCTCTTTTCCAATGATTCCCTGCTCGATCAGTTCCTCTCTATGATCCTTAAGAGAATAAATATCAGCAACATCTTTAATATAACCCATTCTGACCAGTTCTTCAATATAAACTGTTCCAAAACCCTTAATGTCCATTGCATCTCTGCCCACAAAATTAATGATATGACGCTCTAACTGTGCCGGACAATTTGGTGATGTACACTTGATATCTGCTGTGTCACGCTCCCGCTCTGTCTTAGCTCCGCACACTGGACAGACCTCCGGTATCAGGAATCGCTGCCAGCCCGGCTGACGCTTTTCCTTTCTCACTTCCTTCACCTTCGGAATGATCTCACCTGACTTATATACCACGATGGTATCTCCAATACCAATATCCAGATCATCAATAAAATCCTGATTGTGAAGTGTCGCGCGGGAAACCGATGTTCCACACAGACGAATCGGTTCAAATATTGCAGTCGGTGTGATTCTTCCTGTTCTTCCCACAGAAAGTTCCACATCCAAAAGCTTTGATTCCTTCTCCTCTGGCGGATACTTATAAGCCACTGCCCAACGAGGAACCTTAGATGTAGCTCCAAGCTTATGGCGATCTGCATAGCGATTGATCTTTACTACCGCACCATCGATATCATAAGCAAGATTACCTCTGTTCTCGCCGATGGCTGTGATAGCCTCCCAGACCTCATCTGCGGTCTTACATATCTTATAATCATCAATTACTGTTATTCCCTGCTTTTTCAGGTACTCATATCCTTCGGTATGGGTCTGAAACTCCATACCTCTGACATCCTGAATATTAAATATGAACAGAGACAGATTACGCTCCTTGGTCACCGCAGAATCCAACTGGCGAAGAGTTCCCGCCGCACAGTTTCTAGGATTCGCAAACTGCTTCTTGCCAAGTAGCTCCTGCTTCTCATTGACCGCCTCAAATGCCTCATTGGTCATATAGACCTCACCACGGACTTCTAAGTACTCCGGTGCACTCTTAAGCTTCTTCTTGACATCGGAGATTACCTTGGCATTGGCTGTTACATCCTCACCAAAATTGATACCATCTCCTCTGGTCTCTGCCATCACAAGCTCACCATTTTCATAACGTAATGCCATGGACAGACCATCAATCTTATATTCCACCACAAATTCTGGATCATCCAACTGTTCCTTCATCTGTGCCACGAACTCATAGACATCTTCCTTAGAGAAAACATCCTGAAGGCTTAACATCGGTACATTATGACGCACCAGAACTCCCGCGGTACGCTTTGCCGTACCACCTACCTTCTGGGTCGGAGAATCCTCTGTCACAAGCTCTGGATGCTCCTTTTCCAGCTTCTTAAGCTCCTGCATCATCATATCATATTCATAATCTGTGATTTCAGGACTGTCCTGATTATAATAACGGTCACTGTGGTATGCAATACGCTCCCGCAGCTCCTTCACTCTATCTTCTGCTGTCATGTCTTCCTCCGTTATCCCTTCTCTTAGCATACACTCTGTCATTCTTTTTCGGTGCACCTGAAGGCGCTTCTATTGTGCGTCTACTACTTTTCGGTATCGCTGTTTCATTTGAAGAATGTTCAATCATTTTTAACAACGTCTGATACTCCTCTGCCGTCACATCGCGATACTTCCCACTCTCTAAGCTACCCAATTCGATATTCATAATACGTGTGCGGACTAACTTTTCTACACGATATCCAAAATATTCACACATGCGTCGAATCTGTCGGTTCAGTCCCTGTGTCAATATGATACGGAACTGCTTTTTACCAAGGCGCTCCACCTTGCATTTTCGTGTGGTGGCGTTTAGTTCCACCAAAGGTACTCCCCCCGCCAGTCCTCGTAGAAATGCATCCGTAATCGGCTTATTCACTGTGACGATGTATTCCTTTTCATGCATATTTCCTGCACGCATCATCTTGTTGACGATATCACCATTGTTGGTCAAAAGAAGCAGACCTTCTGAATCCTTATCCAATCTTCCCACCGGGTAGATACGCTTCGGATAATTGATATAATCAATCACATTATTCTTCTCTCGCTTCTCTGCAGTACAGACAATCCCCACCGGCTTATGAAATGCCAGTAGAATCATCTCCTCTTCCTTCTGTACTGGTTTTCCACAAAAAAGCACTTCCTGCCCCGGAAGAACTCTCGTCCCCATCTCAGCAGTCACACCATCCACTGTGACATTTCCCTCTGCCACCTGCCTGTCCGCTTCTCTTCTGGAACAGACTCCTGCCTCACTCAGATACTTATTAATACGAATTCCCTGATTCTCTAATTTATTCTCCATAGGTCATCCTCCACCTATTTAAAAAAACGGAGACTTCACATGCGAAAAGTCTCCGTTTGATCTTTTACTGTAATAATGATGATTTGATATAACCTGTCTCACCGTTCCACTTAACCTTGGTCCAGCCCTCAGCGTAGCTCATAACTACGGTGACCTTCTCACCTCTATAAGCAGTTCCGATACGATCAGCGGTCTCGCTCATTCCAGAACGAATATTGACAGTATCCTCAAGTATAATCTCTGTTCCTTCGGAGAGATTTGCTGCTGTTCCTGTCTCTTCTACTTCCTCTTCGCTCTCTTCTGCATCGTTATTCTCTGGTGCAGATGCTGTATCATAGGTCAGATACTCGTTCTTTATGTAGCCAGTCTCACCGTTATAATCGATGATACTCCAATCACCCTCTACACCGATTCTTGTCACCACGGTACCCGCATCTACTGTGGCAAGCTTGTCCGATGAAGTATCTGCAGCCTTTCTGATATTAACACGATCTGTGGTTGCCAGTGTCTCTGTCTGCTGTGTTGTATCGTCTGTGGTCTCTGCTGGAGTCTCCTCTACGACCTCGGTCGTCTCACCAGCCACTTCTGTGGTCTGCTCTGCAACTTCTGTATTCTGGTTCTTTACCTGAGCCACCCATTCTGATATCGCTCCTGGAATCGTCGTCTGGATCATTGTTGCCAGATTCGTATCCGCTGCAAGTGCATTGTCATAACGAGTCTGTATCTCATTCTGAAGTTCCATAACATCAGCGTCATTCTCAAATTCATAAATCAGACTCTGTACACTGGTATCCAATGCATTCTCCTGATTTGCCAGATTATACTGACTGTATAAATTATCAATATAAAGCGTTCCATCATCATTGGTTCTTATATAGAAGAAATCCAATCCCGGTGCTGTGGTATCCACACCTGTGAACTTAATCTCCATGGATACAGAAACCAGATAAGAGTTCGCATCCAGACCGCTCTTAGTATAGCACTTGATGTTCTGATACTCATCTACATACTGACTGAATAAAGTGATATAACTCTGTTCGTTTGCTGAAATCGGTGTTGCCAGTGTTGATAAGGTCGCCACATCACCTGCTGCATATGCTGTATAGTACTGGCTGACCAGTGCATTAACGCCCTCATATGCATCCACCTGATAAGCCTCTTCTACTGATATCGCCTCAGTGCTGTCTACTCCGTTGCCACCCTGACGCATCTGCGGATTGGCACACTTCACTAATACCAGAACTAATACTAAAAACAGCGCTCCTGCCGCGAAGTATCTCACATGCTCCTTAACGAACTTTAACGCACCACCTATATTATCTTTTGAAAATTTATTATTTAACTTGGAATTCTCCATCGATTCTTCACCGTACCTTTCTTATCTTCATTCAGACAGTACATGTTCTGTCAATGATTATCCAATATTCAATAGCCTTGCACTTATATTGTGCCACATCACTATATCCTGCAAAATGCACCCGGCGGGAATCGAACCCGCATTGCCGGAGTCGGAGTCCGGTGTTCTATCCATTAGACTACGGTTGCCCATCATCCCTATTAGAAACAACTCATTTATGGTAACAGAAATCATTTCTTTTTTCAAGCCATTCATAAAAAAATCATAAAAAATCCCCATTTCCATTTTATGGCATTTCGGAAATGGGGAATCCTTCTAGTAGTTCTCAGCCTTTATCTGGAAATATGCCTGTGGATGATTACATACCGGACATACCTCCGGTGCCATCTTGCCCACTACAATATGTCCACAGTTAGAACACTGCCAGATACAATCCCCATCTCTGGAGAATACAAGACCGCCTTCAATATTTGCAAGCAGCTTACGGTAACGCTCCTCATGCTCCTTCTCGATCTTACCCACTTCCTCAAAAAGGTAAGCGATCTCATCAAAGCCCTCTTCCCTCGCATCCTTTGCAAAATTAGCATACATGTCGGTCCACTCATAGTTCTCACCATCTGCCGCATCTGCCAAATTCGTCAGGGTGTCTGGAATTGCTCCATCATGAAGCAGTTTGAACCAGATCTTTGCATGTTCCTTCTCATTGTTAGCTGTCTCCTCAAAAAGACTAGCGATCTGTACATATCCATCCTTTTTCGCCTTGGATGCATAATAAGTGTACTTTGTTCTCGCCTGAGACTCTCCTGCAAATGCTGCCATCAAGTTAGCTTCTGTCTTGGTGCCTTTTAAATTTCCCATACTATGTACCTCCTTTATCTCACTTGCTTATTATAACATAGAGCCCTATGTCTGTTACCCTTCCCTTTACATTCCTCGCAGATTATCGAGAATATTCGACAAGATCTGCTCCTGCCGTTCCTTCGAATCCTTAGGGATCATCACTGCGATCCGAAGTGCCTCCTCAGACACTTCATACCGTTTTAAAAAAAGAATATCTTCCTGTTTATATATCCCATTTCGATAATCATAAATAACCCGATTGATTCCTTCAAAAATATGCATCAGTTCACGGAATCGATTCTCCCTATCCAGAATGGTCGCACCATACTTCTTTCGTTCCATTCCCGCCGTGGCAATTACCTGCATGGATAACCTCAATTCTCCCGTCACATCCGATGCCTCCATCAACACATCCGGTCGCTCCGTCTTACGCCGCAAAAAGTATTCCTTCGCTCCGTCAATATCCTTCTGCTCAAAATACTCTGCCAGACGCTCCTTCATCTCCCTTGTCTCTGCCTTTTCGCCCAGCATGCCGACCTTACATTCCTTCACCTTCAAGCCCTTTACTGTCACCCATACCAGCAGCAAAAATTCTGAAATAAATCCAAACACCCGCTTGTGATATGCGTCCTCTCCTGTCTCAAGCTCAATGCGCTCTGCCACCATTGCAAATATAGAAAATAGCCACTGGGCATATTCATCATACAATGCCTTTGATGTGACGAACATATTGCCAAAATAGGTCTCTGTTCCATTCACCAAACGCACATAGGTATCGTAGTAATCTGGATAAAGTTCTCCTATCACGGTACCTGTCATATCCAATGCTTTTTGATTGTGATTTGCAGAAAATCCAAAATGATAAGAATTATTTAACTTCACCCTTCTTGTGGTGATAAGATCATACTCCTGCAACAGCTTTTCATATTCTGACTTTGTATATACCTGTTCCTGTTCATTGATCAGATAACGTCTATAATGGCAGGTTCCAACATAATCTACATCCTTACAATTCTTCCATACCCAATACAGACCCGTCAATTCACTATAATAGCAATTCAGCTCTGATATATTCTCCCCTGTGTCATCCCCTGGATATCCAAGGTCTTCACTTTTCGCATGTCCGACATGTAGCGGTTGATACATTGGATCTGCCGGCACCTTGAACTTTTTATGCGTCATAGTATAGATACGGATATTCATGTTTTCAGTTCCTTTCTTTTGTCCCATATCTACATTATACACGGATATCCAAAGGATTCAAAGCACTTGTTCCTGTCAAAATTTAATCTTATATCTTGTCGAATTCGCACAGAACATTCGTTCTGTTTTTGATTTACTTTTGAACGCTTCTTTGATATAATAAAATGTAACTTACATATGAAAAAGCACTTTATCTTGCACAGAAATACGTTTAGAAGGGAGGCGTTTTCGGTGGCTCAGCCAATCATATACCACATAGATGTCAACTCAGCTTTTCTAAGTTGGGAAGCGGCTTATCGTCTGGAGCAGGATGCTACTGCACCGGATATCCGTACCTTTCCAGCGGTAATCGGTGGTAATGAGGAGATGCGGCACGGTATCGTACTGGCAAAGTCTCCCTCCGCCAAGAACTATAATATCCGCACTGGCGAACCGCTAGCTCAGGCGAGACGTAAATGTCCAGAGTTAAAGGTATACCCACCCAACTTTGATCTCTATGTGGAGCGTTCCAATCAGTTCATGGAGCTGTTGCGCCGATACGCGCCAGATGTGGAGGCATACAGTATTGATGAAGCCTTCTGCGATATGACAGGTACTACCTCTCTCTACGGTGATCCAGTCGCCTTTGCCCACAAGCTTAAGGATATGATTCGGGACGAACTTCACTTTACGGTAAATATCGGAGTTTCCTCCAATCGAATCCTTGCCAAGATGGCATCAGACTTCGAGAAGCCCGACAAGGTGCACACACTTTTTCCAGATGAGATATCCAAAAAGCTGTGGCCGCTTCCCATTGAGGATCTCTTCTTTGTTGGAAAGTCCACCTCCAAGCGACTCCGTTCCTTCGGCATCACCACCATCGGTGAATTGGCTCGTTCTGACCACGATATGATCGTATCTGCTTTTAAGTCCCACGGAGATACCATCTGGAATTATGCCAATGGCATCGAGTCCACCGAACTGACACACAATGAACCGATGAATAAGGGCTATGGCAACTCCCTCACAATTCATTTTGATGTGACCGACTCCGATACCGCCAAGCGTGTTCTGCTCTCCCTTTGTGAGACAGTGGGTGCCAGAATCCGTGCTGCCAGGGCTTACATCAGCGTCGTACAGGTACAGATCACTGACAATGAATTTCACCACACCTCACGGCAGATGACACTTCCATCCTCCACCAATGTTACAGAGAAGATTTATGAATGTGCCTGCCAATTATTCGATCAAGCGTGGGATCACACCCCAATACGTTTACTGAGTGTATCCACCAGTAAGGCGACCACCGAGAGCTATGAGCAGTATGACCTTTTTGACATGGAGCGCAGCGAAAAGTTATCCAAGCTTAATTCCGCTGTGGACAAGATTCGTAACCGCTACGGCGAGGACGCCATCAAGCGCGCCTGCTTTGTAGAAACGGAATCAGATACGGATTCCACCGATAAGGATACGAAGTCTCTCTCCCACATGACCAAGGGAATGAACAAGGCAAAAAGAACAAAGTAAAAATCCCACTTAGTAGGATTTTTTTGCATAATAAAAACGCTGTCAACTGACAGCGTTTTTATTTATGCAACAGTTTCTTCAAACTGTGAATTGTAAAGATTTGCATAGAATCCATTTGCCGCAAGCAGTGTCTCATGATTACCCTGCTCTACGATATCTCCGTCCTTCATGACCAGAATGATATCTGCATCACGGATGGTAGAAAGTCTGTGGGCAATGATAAAACTGGTACGTCCACGCATCAGGTTATCCATCGCCTTCTGAATCGCAATCTCGGTACGTGTATCAACAGAGGATGTCGCCTCATCAAGAATTAGGATCTTATTGTCTGCAAGAATTGCTCTTGCGATGGTAAGAAGCTGCTTCTGTCCCTGTGACACATTGCTTGCATCCTCATTCAGCTCCATCTGATATCCACCCGGTAATGTCTTAATGAAATGGTCTGCATGTGCTGCCTTCGCTGCAGCGATGACCTCCTCATCCGTAGCATCTAGTCTTCCGTAACGGATATTTTCCATGATCGTTCCCTTGAACAACCATGTATCCTGTAATACCATACCAAAGGCATCTCTTAATTCTCTTCGATTGAAGTCCTTTATATTATGTCCATCCAGAGAAATTGCTCCCTCATTTACATCGTAGAAACGCATCAGCAATTTTACCATGGTGGTCTTTCCTGCACCAGTCGGTCCTACGATAGCAATCTTCTGTCCCGGTTCTACCTTAGCGCTGAAATCATGGATGATGATCTGCTCTGGATTATATCCAAAGTGTACATGATCGAAGGTAACTGCACCAGTGATGGCATTCACATCTGCTGGGTTCTCTGCAATCTGGTCTTCCTCTTCCTCATTCAAGAACTCAAACACTCGCTCGGATGCCGCCGCCATGGACTGCACCTGATTGATGACCTGCGCGATCTGCTGAATTGGCTGTGTGAAATTCTTCACATACTGGATAAATGCCTGAATATCACCGATGGTGATGACATTACGAATCGCCAACAATCCTCCCACAAGTGAAACTGCCGCATATCCCAGATTTCCTACAAAGACCATGATTGGGTGCATCATACCAGAAAGGAACTGGGACTTCCATGCTGATTCGTACAAGATCTCATTGGTCTTATCAAACTCTTCTATCGTAACTGCCTCACGGTTAAATGCCTTAATGACTAAGTGTCCACCGTAGGTCTCTTCCACCTGTCCGTTAATGTGTCCTAGATACTCCTGCTGGCTCTTAAAATACTTCTGTGATTTCTTTACCACAAAGGATACAAGGAAAGCAGAAATCGGCAGGATTACCAGTGCGATCAATGTCATAAGTGGAGAGATGCTCAGCATCATGATGAGCACGCCCACCAAGGTAGCAACAGAGGAAATAATTGTTGTTATACTCTGATTCAATCCCTGTCCCAAGGTATCCACATCATTGGTGATACGGGAAAGCACTTCACCGTAAGTACGGCTCTCAAAGTACTTCATCGGCATGCGGTTGATTTTCTCTGAAATCTCTTTTCTAAGCTGATAACAAAGCTTCTGGGTAACTCCCGTCATGATCCATCCCTGTACAAATGAAAAGATGGCACTGAGCAGATATAATCCCAGAACGAACAATAACACCTGACCAATATAAGTAAAATCAATACTACCGATGCCCTGTATCTTTTTCATCAGTCCCTCTGATAAGGCAGTAGTTGCTTTTCCTAATATCTTTGGACCGATAACACTAAAAACTGTAGAGAATGCTGCAAATAGCATTACCACTACGATGGCGATCTTGAACTTTGAAACATAAGCAGCAAGCTTTCCGATAGAGCCCTTAAAGTCCCTTGCCTTTTCAGGCGCTCCCATTCCATGACCACCCATGGGACCACGGCGTCTGTTGTGGTGATTTGTCATATTCTTTTCATTACTCATTTACAGACACCTCGCTTTCTTCCAATCCCAACTCCTTGGCAGATAACTGTGACTTGGCAATCTCACAGTAGGTCTCGCAATTTTTCAATAATTCCTCATGAGTTCCCTTACCTACAATCTGACCATCATCCAATACCAGAATCTGATCTGCATGGAGAATCGTACTGATACGCTGTGCAACAATAATCACAGTCTTATCCTTTACCTTAGATGCCAGTGCTTTTCTAAGTGCTGCATCCGTCTTTAAATCAAGGGCAGAAAAACTATCATCAAAAATGTAGATCTGTGGGTTCTTCGCAATAGCGCGGGCAATAGCCAAACGCTGCTTCTGTCCACCAGATACATTGGTTCCGCCCTGAGCAATGGAACTGTCATACTGATCTGACTTCTCCTCGATAAAGTCTACTGCCTGAGCAATCTCCGCTGCCTCACGAATTTCCTCATCCGTTGCATCGCCCTTACCAAATCGAAGGTTCGAAGCAATGGTTCCAGAGAACAGTACACCCTTCTGTGGTACGAATCCAATCTCCTCACGCAGATTGGACATCGCCACATCGCGAATATCCGTTCCATCCAATGTAATACTTCCCTCCGTCACATCATAAAGACGTGGAATCAGGTTCACCAGTGTGGACTTACCACATCCGGTACTTCCGATAATCGCAGTTGTCTTACCCGGCTCTGCCACAAAATCAATGTCAGAAAGGGCATCCTCCTCTGCTCCCGGATATCGGAAGTTCACATGAGAAAATCTCACAACACCCTTGTGTTCCACAACTGCTACTGGGTTCTCTTTATCTTCAATAGAAGAATCTGTTCTGATGACCTCATCAATACGCTCAGCAGCCACTGCCGCTCTTGGAAGCATGATAGACATTGCTGTGAGCATCAGGAATGACATAACGATCATCATAGAGTAAGTAATAAATGCCGTCATGGCACCCACCTGCATCGTTCCCTCATCAATTCTATGGGAACCGAACCATACAATACCAACAGAAAGCAGATTCATAATCATCATCATTCCCGGCATCATAAATGTCATGACACGATTGGTAAAGAGCATTGTCTTAGTCAGGTTGGTATTTGCCTCATCAAAACGCTCCTCTTCCTTCTTCTCTCTTCCAAATGCACGGATAACAGAAAGTCCTGTCAGAATCTCTCTTGCCACCAGATTGATACGGTCGACCAGTTTTTGCATCAGCTTGAACTTTGGCATTGCAACTGACATAAGCACAATGACATATCCTAAGATAACAATGATTGCAAGCACGATGATCCATCCCATGCCTGCTCCTGTCTCCAATACCTTTAAGATTCCACCAATACCAAGAATCGGTGCATATGCAATCATACGGATCAGCATCGCAGATACCATCTGAATCTGCTGGATATCATTGGTACTTCTCGTAATCAATGATGCAGTAGAGAACTGATCCATCTCTGCATTGGAGAAGCTTACGACCTTCTTGAATATCTTGCCTCGTAAGTCACGTCCAATTCCTGCACCGACACGGGCTCCAAAAAATCCGATCAGCACCGTAGCAACTCCCATGATAAGTGCCATAGCTACCATCTTAAGACCAGCATTCCACAGATAGGATGTCTGTATCTCTTCTATATCAAGTCCTGCCGCCTCATTACATTCTACTGCATAGGCAATGCCCATAGACTTCACCAGAGAACTTCCCATAGTATCAAGAGTTGTCTGCATCTCATCTCTCATGGCAAGAATCTGTTCCTGATCCACCATGCCTGCAGCCTGCATTACTTTTAAAATCTGGCGCATATCCACACAGGTAACAACGCTGATATTACCATCCTCATCCTCTGTTTCTTTTTCAAATGAGGTAAGCTCCATCCCCATAGATGTACCAATCTGTTCTATGCTCATCTGATCTAGCATGGACGCATCCATTCCTGTCTGTTCTGCCAGACTTGCACGAAAGGTCTCTTCATCAATGGCTGACATCTGATAATTCATCAAAAGTGGAATCATCAATGTCTCATCCAGTTCCTCTAACCTTTCCTCCTCTATAACTGTGCAAACATAAATGTCTCCATCCGCCTCAAAGCAGTCTTCCCAAACACTAGCCTCATCCTCTGTCATCAAAAGCTTTGCCAGTTCAAATTCATCGGCAGTCACTGCCTCCGGTACAATGTGTTCTACACCTTGATTCATGATACCTACATCAATGATATCTGATGTATAAGATGGAAGTGACAGATCACACCACGCTTGCACGAATAACAGCATGAGCACGATAATCAAAGTCTTCCAATATGGAATCATGTTCTTAAAAATCTTTCCCATTTCCCTATTCCTTTCTAAGTTCTATTTCATTTCCTTGTTCATATTTAACAATATTATCCATTATTTTTCGTCAAATATTAACACAGGGAAATTACCTCGTCAAGCAATCTCCCTGTGTTTATATTTTTTTCATATTTGTTAAATTTTTATAATGATAATGACTATTTCCTAACCACGAGCATTACTCTCATGAATGGCATTCAGTATTTCCATCAGCTGATGCATCTCATACTGTCCCGGAGCACTTGGCTTCTCATGGGCACCAAAGGTCACGCAGGAACCAAAGGTCTCTCCACACAATCTGCTGACATTTCCAAGCTTGCCCATGGACATGGTGACCACCGGCGTATCAGGATTCTCCTCATGAAACTCCGCGGTGACCTCCAACAGATTCAACACATCTTTCACGCTTTGTGGCTTCACTGCCAACTTCACGATATCAGCGCCACCGGCACACATCTTTTCCAAAAGCATCTTCATGACCTCTGGACTAGGTGTCTCCTGAAAATCATGATGAGAAGTAATCACATGCACCCCGGCATTCTGTAACTGCTTGATCTTCCGCTGTGGCTTCTCCTCCTCAAAATACTCCAAATCCACAAGATCTACACAACCAGACTCCATGGCAAGTTCCTGCAAATTCTCCAATATCTCCGGAGTAATCTCTGACTCACCACCCTGAGGCTTGGAACGGAAGGTATATAAGAAAATCTTGTCATCCAGCACTGGTGCCACGGACTCTAACACCTCCCGCACTGCATTACAATCATCAAATTCCTGAAATACATCCAAGCGCCACTCTATCATATCCGCTGTGCTCTGGCTTAAATATGTAATCTCCTTAATAATACCTGCACGCTCCCGCTCCATCACTGGCACGCACACAAGCGGTCTTCCCTCTCCGATCACTCTATTCTTAATCGTAAGCTTATTCATATCAACTTCCTCTTTTCTCTATTTTAAAATCCTATCTGTCTAGAATCTCTTTTGCCATATCCAACAGTTTACCCTATCCGGAATAAATATGCAAATATTTGACATCCATTCCAGAATCATTTAAGATGTTGCTTGGACATTGTCCAATTAGACTTACAGGAGGGAAACATGAGTTTCACATTTTTAAACGAATTACCATCACCAGCAGACATCAAGCGGGATTTTCCTCTTTCCGCAAAGCTGCAGGAATTAAAGAAAGAACGTGACGCGGCTATCAGCAACGTCATCACTGGAAAGGATGACCGTTTTCTTGTTATCATCGGTCCATGTTCCGCAGACAACGAAGATTCTGTCTGCGATTATGTCAGCCGCCTGACAGCGGTTCAGGAAAAGGTTGCCGATAAGCTTATCATCATTCCGCGTGTATATACAAATAAGCCACGTACCACTGGCGAGGGTTATAAGGGAATCGCTTCCCAGCCTGATCCAGAGAAAGCACCGGATATGGTAGAAGGTCTTATCGCTATGCGTAGAATGCACATTCGCGCCATTGAGGAAAGTGGACTGACCTGCGCTGATGAGATGCTTTATCCAGAAAACTGGGGCTATGTAGAAGACCTGCTCTCCTACGTTGCTATCGGTGCCCGTTCCGTAGAGGATCAGCAGCATCGTCTTACTGTCAGCGGATTTGACGTAGCCAGCGGTATGAAGAATCCGACCAGCGGTGACTTCTCTGTCATGCTGAACTCTGTCTACGCTGCACAGCATCCACATCATTTTGTATATCGCGGATATGAGGTAGAGACCTCTGGTAATCCTCTCACCCACGTAGTACTCCGCGGTGCAGTCAGCAAGCATGGCAACAGCACACAGAACTATCATTATGAGGATCTTATCCGTCTCTGCGATATGTACGCTAAGATGGATCTCGTAAATCCGGCTGCCGTTGTGGATGTTAACCACTCCAACTCTGGCAAGCAGTTCAAAGAGCAGATCCGTATCGTAAAGGAAGTAATGCATAACCGTCAGGTATCCACCGATATCCATAACATGGTAAAGGGTGTAATGATCGAGAGTTATATCGAGGAAGGATGCCAGAAGATCGGCGACCACATCTATGGAAAGTCTATTACAGACCCATGCCTTGGATGGGAAGACTCCGAGAACTTAATCTATACCATTGCAGATATGTGCAAATAAAGTCGAAAGAAGTTATCGCAAGATAACTTCTTTTTGTATGAATAATTTCAATTATATGAAGTTACCAAAGAATCGAATTTCCTTAGAATCGGTCACTTCGGATTCAGAGCGCAAAATTCGGAATCTCTAATGCTCTCGCTTCTGAAATTTGCGATGAGCCATGTCTTTTGAAAATTAGAGCAATCCTAGGCATAGGTTCGCACCCGATGGAAGGCATTTTCGAGAACTTTCGTGTTTCCCTTAGTGGGTAGATGAGCAAAACGGAACCTCGCAAACGAATGTCTGAGGTACGTTCTATCGAGGTTTTCAATAATAGAACGTGCCGAGTTCGGATTGCGAGGTTCCATAGCGACTTTGTGAAGCTACCCACTTAGGGAAACTAGGAAGTTCGCTGTTTTGCCTTCCTCGGTGCGGACATATGCCGTCGGATTGTCTACCATTCAAAGAGACACGGCATTAAATTCCAGAAGTGGGAGCAAAGAGATTCTCAAATTTTGCTCCAAAGAATCCGCAGTGTTCCGCTTCAAGGAAATTCGATTTTTCTTAGGTTCTCATAATTGAAATTACATGCAAAAAGAGTTGTCTTACGACAACTCTTTCATTTTACTTTATGCATATCCTCTCGGATGACTCTTTATGTATACTTCACGTATGTGCTTAGTCTCCATCTGCGCATACACCTGGGTGGTAGAGATATCAGAATGTCCTAACATCTCCTGCAAAGACTTAAGATCAGCTCCATTATTCACCATATGTGCTGCAAAGGAATGTCTCAGCATATGAGGTGTAATCTCCGCCTCAATTCCTGCCTTCTTGCCATATGCCTTAATCAGCTTCCAGAATCCCTGACGACTCATCGGCTGTCCAGAACAATTCGTAAACAACCAGTCACCTGTCTCTTCCTTCACAAGCTTTGGACGTCCCTGTTCTAGGTAACGCTGTAAGGATTCCTTCGCAATTCCGCCAAATGGAATGATTCGCTCCTTATGCATATCGGCACAGGTCAGATACTCCATAGTCAGATTCACATCCTCCACCTTAAGAGAGATCAACTCAGACACGCGAATTCCAGTAGCGTACAGTAACTCCAGCATCGCCTTGTCACGAAGCTCCTTCGGTGACGTACCGCTAGGCTGCTCTAATAATCGATTCACTTCCTCAGTGGTAAGAATCGTCGGCATCTTCTTCTCGATCTTCGGTGCCTTAAGCTTCTCAGATGGATCAGCGGCTACTCTCCGCTCCTTCTCCATATAATGATAGAACGCCTTCATAGACGCAATACTTCTAGAAATCGTAGCAGGCTTTCTACCCTCCTTCTCCAGAAAAAGCACATATGAACTCAGACTGGTAGCCGTAACCTCACTTACGCCACCAATTCCCTGCGCCAAAAGATACTCGTGCATCTTCTTTAAATCACGCGCATAAGAAACCTCTGTATTCGCAGAAGTCTGCTTTTCCGTATGAAGATATTGGATAAAATTCTGTATATCCTGTGTCATATTGTTACCTGCCCTGATGATCATTTCTCTGTAATGTACTATAATAAAATATACCTCAAAAATGAGGTACTTTACTTATTATAATCAGAAGTAATTAGAAAAGCAATCGGTATTTTTCCCTAGAAAATCGCCATTTTTTCAAAAATACAACATATCGAAATCTGTTTTTTTTCCGCACAATATCTTGTAATATTTCTGTAAATTTTTTAAAATATTTTTAACAGAAACTGGAAAAGAAGGGGATTGATATAACTCTCTGTCACCACTCCTACCACCATACATACCAATATCACTAGACCTTTGATCAATCTTTCTGGCATCTGCATCGGACACCCTCTCTCATCCCATGTAGTATTCCATTCCCGCCTTCTTTCATTGGCATAACACAAAAGAGCAGCCAAATAAAAAATCCACTGCGGCAACAGACCACAGATACACACTGCAATACCACGCATACCTAGATTTGCAATTGCCACAACAATCAAAAATCCAAATAATGCTGCCATCACACTCTTTACCAGCACGGCAAACACTTTACCATCCATCGCCCGTCCAAGCAAAAAGATGGTAAACGCCGCTTTGCCTCTCTCTATCAAAATATGACAAAACAGTCGATTACCATCTATCTGTTGATAGGAATACTGATTCAAAAAATACTCGTTCAAAATCCCATATGTCGTGAGAAGCTCCTTATCCAGCAGATTCGCCACGACAATGCCGACCAGAAAAGCCAGCAGAATCGTCCACTGTTCCTTTTTCACACAGCACTCCCTAACTATTCTCTTTTTATTCTATGTCGCTTTGTAACTATTCAGTACTTCATCGTTACATCACTTTTTCTTTTATGCCTCTAACTAGAACATATGACTCTATAATCTACTTTGACTTCTGCTCCTCATTTAACAGATTCTTATATGCTAACAGTGCAGATACCGTCTTGGCATCCTGAAGCTTTCCTGCGTAGATCATCTCGCACAGCTCCTCAATATCATAGGCCTCCACATCGATAAATTCTCCCTCGTCGAGGTGCTGCTTTCCCGGCTTTAGATCACGTGCCAGATACACATCAATGAACTCATCACAAAATGCCACTGTGGTCTTAAGAGATATCAGGAATGTGAGATTATCGCTCTTGTATCCAGTCTCCTCCTCCAGCTCTCTCGCTGCACAGATCTTCGTATCCTCTGTCACGCTGTCTCTTGATCCAGCAGGAATCTCTAATGTCATACGCTCGATTGCATTACGGTACTGTCTCACCATCAGAATCTTGCCATCCTCGCGCACTGGAACCACTGCGGCTGCTCCCATTCTATGGGAAATAAAATCCCACTCCTCCTGCTTTCCATCTGGAAGCTCCATCGTATCGGTATAAATATCAAGAATCGCTCCGCTACGTCTCAACTCTCTCTTAATTCTCTTTACTTGATTATCCATAAATCATACCTCCCTACTTAGTAAAAGAACTTTCACTCCGATTCTCATCGAAATGAAAGTTCTTCTCTCTCTTATTATTTTGCGTAGTCCGTTACTCTAGATTCACGAATTACATTAACCTTAATCTGTCCTGGGTATTCCATCTCTGACTCAATCTTCTTAGAAATGTCACGAGCCATCAATACCATATCGGCATCGCTTACCTGCTCTGGAACAACCATGACACGAATCTCCCTACCTGCCTGAATAGCAAAAGATTTGTCTACGCCCTTAAATCCGTTTGAAATATCCTCTAACTGTTTTAATCTGTTGGAATATGTCTCTAATGTCTCACGTCTTGCACCTGGTCTTGCTGCACTGATCGTATCAGCAGCCTGTACAATACAAGCAATCAGAGACTCTGGCTCTACATCGCCATGATGTGCCTCTACTGCATTGATAACGATTGCAGATTCCTTGTACTTTCTACACAAATCAACACCAAGCTGAATGTGGGAACCTTCCATATCGTGATCCACAGATTTTCCAATATCATGTAATAAACCTGCACGTTTTGCAGTTCTAACGTCAACACCAATCTCAGCTGCCAATAATCCTGAAAGCTGAGCAACCTCGATAGAATGCTTAAGTGCGTTCTGACCATAACTTGTCCTGAACTTCATTCTACCAAGTAAGCGGACAAGCTCCGGATGAATGCCGTGAACACCAACCTCAAGAGTTGCTGCCTCACCTTCCTCGCGGATCATAGTCTCGACTTCCTTCTGTGCCTTTTCTACCATTTCTTCAATTCTAGCTGGATGAATACGTCCATCTACAATTAACTTCTCCAAAGCGATGCGGGCAACTTCACGACGAATCGGATCAAATCCAGATAAAATAACTGCTTCTGGTGTATCGTCGATAATCAGATCCACGCCGGTCATCGTCTCTAAGGTACGGATGTTACGTCCCTCACGTCCGATGATTCTACCCTTCATCTCATCATTAGGAAGCTGCACAACAGAGATTGTGGTCTCGGCAACATGGTCTGCAGCACACTTCTGAATGGCTGTCACCACGTATTCCTTCGCCTTCTTATCTGCCTCTTCCTTTGCTTTGTGTTCCATTTCTTTGATTAATTTTGCAGTATCAAGTTTAACATCTTCTTCAACGGTTTTTAAGAGATATTCCTTTGCCTGTTCGGAGGTTAAGCCGGAGATTCTTTCCAGTTCCTGTAATCGCTCTTCATTGAGCTTTGCAACCTGCGCCTTCTGTTTGTTGATTTCTTCCTCTTTTGCAGCAAAACCAGCTTCACGCTTCTCAATCGCTTCTAACTTCTTGTCCAGATTCTCTTCCTTCTGTACAATACGGCGTTCGCTTCGCTGAATCTCAGCACGGCGTTCTTTGACTTCCTTGTCCAACTCGTTCTTAACACGAATAGACTCTTCCTTCGCCTCAAGCGTTGCTTCGCGCTTCTTGGTCTCTGCTGTCTTCACTGCCTCATCGATAATCTCTCTTGCCTTCTGGTCTGCATTTCCGATCTTAGCCTCGGTTACCTTCTTGTGGTATGCAGTCGTAATGAAGTATACAACGATGGCAGTCACTACCAGAGTAACAACAACAGCAATCACTGTTTCCACAGGAGCACCTCCTTTATTAAATTTTCATTGTACATATAACATAAAAACATAATCGTTGTCTGTCATAATTTACAACATATAAATTTTATTCTATTTTCCGTATTATGTCAAGTCAATTACTGTTCAATATGCATAATATTGCATTTTTCTTTTTTCTCAATACAACATATTGTACAAAAATAGTGGACAGTAAAACTGCCCACTATTCGTCAAAACCGCTCGCACAGCGCATCACACCTAGGATGTCACTGCTCTTATATCCTCTTCGAAGTAAAAACTGATACATTCGCTGCTGTTCCTTCGCATCCTTGGTGCGGTAATCATAACGACGCTTCTCTAATAAAGCCCTAATCTTATCCCGCTCATCGGATGCGAACTCCTCCTCTAAGGCATGCTCTATCGTGTCCTTCGCAACGCCCTTCTGCAACAGATCCATCTTCAGTCGCTGTCTGCTCTTCTTCTGCTGATGATACCGCACATAGGTCTTAGCATACCGTAGATCATCAATATAATGATAATTCTTAACATAATCAACGGCATCCCGGACACACTCCTCTGGATATCCATTCTGACGCAGCTTATCATATAACTGATGCTCTGTGCGATCCATCTTCTCCAATAAGAAAAGCGCCCGCTTCTTAGCCCGGATTCCCACGACCTCAGTCAGAATCTTCTGATACAATTCCTCTGGTATATAACTGCCCTCCTGTGTCAAAAGTGTTCCTTCCTGTAAGGGTAATCCTCGTAGCTCACTTCTATATAGCGTGACCTCCACACCATTTTCAAAACGAATCGCTACCCGTCTCTTCTCCTTGGGAACAACCGACACGATCTGCAATTCCGACATACTTCTTACTCCTCAGTAGGAAGCACTTCTGGCTTCTTCTCCGCTGCCTTAGCGCCGGACTTATCATTCGCTGCTCCAGTCTCTTCCTCTTCGTCCAAGCTGTACTTCGCTCTGACCTTAGCCTCCACCTCATCACAGATCAGTGGATTCTCCTTCAGGTAAGTCTTCGCATTCTCACGACCCTGGCCAATCTTCTCTCCATTATAAGCATACCAAGCACCAGACTTATTAATAATACCCAAATCTGCCGCAAGATCTAAGATATCACCTTCCTTAGAAATACCCTGTCCGAACATGATATCGAACTCTGCCTCCTTAAATGGCGGAGCCACCTTATTCTTCACGACCTTAACACGGGTGTGGTTACCTACGACCTCTCCACCCTGCTTTAATGCCTCTACTCTTCTAACATCTAAACGAACAGATGAGTAGAACTTCAATGCACGTCCACCAGTAGTAGTCTCTGGATTACCGAACATAACACCGATCTTCTCACGAAGCTGGTTGATAAAGATCACGATACAGTTAGACTTGCTAACGATAGATGTCAGCTTACGTAGTGCCTGGCTCATCAATCTCGCCTGAAGTCCCACATGGGAATCTCCCATATCGCCATCGATCTCTGCCTTTGGAACCAATGCAGCTACGGAGTCCACGATCACGATATCGACCGCACCAGAACGTACCATAGTCTCTGCAATCTCAAGTGCCTGCTCACCACAATCTGGCTGGGATATGTATAAATTGTCAATGTCTACACCGATATTCTTCGCATATACTGGGTCTAATGCATGCTCCGCATCAATAAAGCCTGCAATACCACCGCGCTTCTGTACCTCAGCAACCGCATGTAACGCCACTGTGGTCTTACCACTGGACTCAGGTCCATAGATCTCAATAATTCTTCCCTTCGGAAGTCCACCGATACCTAATGCAAGGTCGAGGCTTAATGAACCTGTCGGAACCCCCTCCACATTCATCTGTGCTCTGCTGTCACCTAACTTCATGACAGAACCCTTACCATACTGCTTCTCAATCTGCGAAATCGCAGCATCTAATGCCTTTAACTTATCCTGCTTATCTACCTTATCCAGCTTATCTTCTCTTGCCATCTTTCTTCCTCCATGCGAACTTATGTTCGTTTTCTGTTCTAATAGTATTATAATTTGTTTCACTTGTCAACAATTAAATTATACATATTATCTGTCCAATAATCCGGACACATCACAAACAATCGCATTCCTCCCCTCTGCTTTTAAGAAAAACTGCCCCCTCCACGAAAAATCGACTGCTTTTCCTATCTGATTGTAATACTTTGGAAATTCGCCCTGCACCGGGCAAATCGTCGGCAGATACTGCCTGAAAGGTCATATTCTGTGACCAAGACTCTGCTGTCATCGCAAGCTTGTGTATACGTCACACACTTTCCAAGCCGCTTATCCAGCAAAAAGATGATAAGATGATTCTCTTTGCAAACAGCCTATCATACTACACATGATTTATCAACTAATTTTTTATAAAATATTCCAACCTAGCATTTTTTTGTTATAATTGCCTATATCAGCGTAAGCTACTGCTGGCATGGACATACTATACCGAATTATTTTAAAGGAGATTCCCATGGAAAAATTATTGATTTTTCATTTAGACGATACAGAATACAAGAAATTAGAGCAGATTACCCGCAACTTAAAAATACGCTGCGAGCGCGTGGCAGATTCTGCTTATAACCAGACCTTAGAAGCTCTGGTATCTGGCAAAGTTAACCCACTCGCCACCGCTTTTACTGGAAATATCCCACCGGAGAGTCTGCTTCTCATGTGTGATTTTTCTGACAAGCGCATGGACAAGCTTTTATTTGAATTGCGCAAAGCAGGCGTTGCCATTGACTTTAAAGCGGTACTGACTCCTACCAACCAGAAATGGACTGTACCTCAGTTGATGTTTGAAATGCATAAAGAAAGAGCTGCATACGCAAATATGCAGCCCTAGAATAACGCCAATCTATAAGAATTCATAAAACATCTCTTACTCTCTGACCGCCTCGTAAACCGGGCGGTTTTCTTGGTCTGGTCTTACGATGAATAGCCAGGCTGCAAGTAGTGAGATCAGTCCCATCAAAATAATCGTGACACGGTACGGCAATACCTCCCCTAACACACCTGCAAAAATCTGAAATGCAATTGTGCCGATGGAAAAGATCGCATTGAACAGCGCATTCACTCTAGCTCGAATATCCCCCGGCAGATAAGACTGTACCGCCGTCTCTCGCAGGGTGGCACTCAGCGTACCCATTCCTCCGCAGATGAAGCGGTTCAAAATCATAACTGGATATGGCGTAAACAACAATATCATATCCGCCAATTGATAAAAGACATACACGAACTTCGTGATTCCATATCTCTTTTTAGCAGGAACTTCCACTCGGTATTGTATCGCCCCGCTTAAGACTCGCCCTATCATTTCCGCACTTTTTAAAAATCCAAGCATCGTGACCGTAAGGCTCGCCTGAGTCTGAAAGAACGCCTGCATTGCAATCGCTGTTCCCTCGGATGAACCCTGTGTGACCGCCATATAAGTATAGATATTGCGTATGCCCTTTTCCTTTTTCAGATATGTAAATCCCTCTTTGATATCCTCCCGATATTGTGCAAAGGAATAACCGCTTGTGGCCTGCTTGCGTTCTTCCCGAATTAAGCTCTCTATGACAACAGAAATCATTCCTATCTCCGCCGCAACAAAGAATAAATTTGCGATACTTATCTTCTCATAGAGAAATGTCGCCACGGGAGACATCACAATGATAATCAACGGATACACAGTGCCGCTGACTGCGTAACCCTTCTGCTCAAAGCCCACTGGTATCAGATCTGGATACCAGGCGTCGTATGCCAGACGATAAAAGACGGAAATGGTACCCAACGCAAGAGTCATTGCCACATATAGTCCATAGCAAAACTCATGATGCATGACCCAGCCACCCATCAGTATGTATACACATACCATCAGCAGATCCAATCCCACGATCCACCGCTTCTTATTCCCTTTATCAATAAGTGGCGCCACAAATACGGACAATAACAGATCCGGCAAAATCCCACAGACCATGATAAAAGCCGACAATATAGTAGACTGGGTCTCCTCAAACACCAAAAGGCTAATTGGAAGATTCATTGCTTCCCCACCGATTGCTGATAAGATCGTGGCAATTGTGATACAGGAATAATTCTTTGTCCAAAGCGTTTTCTTTTTCTCTCGACTCATTTTAACGCAATCCTTTCTGCATTCCTATTTACTCACTCTAGTTTACGAATCAC
Organism: uncultured Roseburia sp.; assembly: GCA_964491235.1. Lineage (GTDB taxonomy): Bacteria > Bacillota > Clostridia > Lachnospirales > Lachnospiraceae > Roseburia. The sequence continues at coordinate 280,461 of CAZBFN010000001.1, read as the reverse complement.
GTTAAGAATTGTAAATAAAATGTTTTTGAGAAATTTGAGTGTTATAGATATGACTAAGCGTGATTTTTCACCACTTCACAAGAAATTTCTTCTTCAAACTCCAACGCTTTTTTATATTTTCGCTGTCTCTTATAGGCCTCCACCACCACATCCTTGTAAAAGTACAGGTGACCGAAGGGATAATTCTTCTTGATGGACGCAATCAACTTTTCCAGTAATTCCAGATACTCTGGCTGATCTAAGAAGTCCCTTTCACATTCCATGCAAGCTTCCTGATACCGCAACATTTCAGTCTCCTGATTCGCGTCTGTTTTCTCTATCTCTATTTTCATCTTTTCAAGAAACTCTCTTCCCTGTTCCACACGACCACTGCGGATATAAGCCAGCGCCAGCTTATGATAGGTCATCCCACTGACCTCTGCTTTTTCCAAATATGCGATAGCCTCATCGTATTTCTGTAAGCTGATGAAGGTAGCTCCGATGTTGTAATAATACGCACCAAGCTCCTCTTTCCATCCAGTGTTCTGCAAAAAGCGAATACTCTTCTGATAACATTCCATCATCATGGACTCCATGTTAAGGCAGGCATAAGCGGAGCCCTTCATGAAATAATAATCAGCCAGATAATAGGTATTTCCTTCCTCCAATGCGATTGCAGTAAAACGATTTTCCAACTGATGAATCGCGGCATAATCTCCCTGTAAGTAATGTCCCCACAGCACCTGCATATAAGAAAAACAGTCATTTAGAATCTGCGCAGCCTCCTTGCACCATACAAGCGCCTCCTTCTTCTCTGGCTGACTCCTAAAACGCAAAATATTGTAGTAGGCTCTCTGCTTTTGCTCCATACAGTCTTCCAGTTCCTGCAATTCATCTAGCACCGCTTTTCCTTCCAGCCCTTGAATCAATAACCAGTCGATTGCAAGCTCACTGTACCGCAATGCCTGCTCCTGCTGTACCAAATCTTCATAGATGGACTTGGTCTCAAATTCGTAGCTTTTATGGTAAAAATATTGCTCAATTTTCCTTTGTAACTCTATCAGGATGGCTTTCTCACACTGGTAGACAATGCCCAATTTTTCAAAAAGCTGCGTTAGGATCACATCATCTGGACAGACAGTTCCATGCTCGATTTTACTTAGATAAGATGGAACACAGATTCCAAAACAGATTTCCTTTTGTCCCTTATTCTGTCGCAGACGTTCTATGCGTAGTAACGCACCTTGTATCTTTTTATTACTCATAATTAATTAACATTGACTTCTTTCTTCTTTGTAATTTGTAATTGGTACTTGCACCTCTTTATATCATTTATATCACAATTTTCGTCCATTTTCCGGACTTAAAACGCACCGTTGTAAGTATCACTCGGCAGATCTGGTCACAAAGCACACCGTACCAGATTCCGATAATTCCAAATCCACATAAATAGCAGAATACATAGGACATCACTGGACGTACAATGGTAACGGAGAATGCCGAAGCAAATGCAGTAAACGCCACATCGCCAGCGCCACGTAAGCATCCCATATAAATGACCTGTACGATCTGTAAGAGCACGATTACTACCATAAGCTGCATGATAGATACACCAATCTCAATAATCGCCGCATCGTCAAAGTACATCTGATAATACAGCTCTCCACAGGTCAGATAGATAATCGACAGCACAATCGAGATCACATTTCCAATTCGCTGACTGATTCTGCCATATGACTTCGCCTGCTCGATTTCTCTTCGTCCAAGACTCTGTCCAATCAATGCTACTGCCGCTGCCTGCATACCATCCCCAAAGGAAAAGGATAACGCCATGACATTCATTCCTACCTGATGCGCGGCGAAGGCATCCGTTCCCTGCTTTGCCGCCATAATAGAAACTGACATAAATCCGATTCGAAGCAACACCTGTTCAATAAATGTGCTGTAACTGATTTTAAAAATACCAATCAGAGTCTGAGTAAATTCATTTATTCTCTGCCTGCTCCACAGTCTGATACTCAAGAACTGCTCTCTTGGCAAAATAGATAAAATACTCATCACACAAGCCACCATGGTTCCAAATACCGTTGCCACTGCCGCACCCCGGATTCCCAATGCTAGAAAGCCGAAATTTCCCTGTATCAGCAAATAATTACATATAATATTAATCAGATTAGACACCACGTTGGTGCGCATGGCAATCTTGGTATTTCCTGCTCCTCGCTGTGCTGAATTGATCACAAGTGAAATGATATTGAACAGCATTCCACCCATAATAATACGAAAATATGCCACCGCATCTGCATGGGTCGCCTCCTCCGAACCACTTAAGCGAATGATTGGATTTGCAAATGCCACACAAAGGGCACTGATAATGACTCCTGCTAGCACCGTAAAAATAAGAGCTGCCTGTAAAATCTGATTGGCATTCTCCTGCTTTTTCTCGCCTCTTCGTCTTGCCACCAAGGCAGAGACTGCAATATTAGTCGCGATGAACAGTGCAAGCCCTAGAAATTTAGGCTGTGTCGTCAATCCCACCGCCGCTACCGCTTCCGGTCCGATGGAACTTACCATCCAGGTATCCACCATTCCTGCCAACGCAATGAAAAAGGATTCCATCACGGTAGGCCATGCCATTGATATCGTATTTTTAATTAATTGTTGCTTATCCTTCGTCATGAGACGCTTTCCTCCTTATTCCCGGTTCATCAATCACCATCTTGATACGATTTCTTACGTTCAGACTGGAACCACTGGAATCTAAATCCACGCTGACGATATGCCCCTCCGGCAGCTTTCTCGCCAAAGAAGGATAAAGCCCCCTGCCACAGACATGGTTCGGCATACAGTCAAAGGGCTGCACTGCTATGACTTTACGGTAGCCCCCTTTAATATGTGCCACTGCCTCTGCACCAATGAGCCAGCCATCGCCTACGGTACAGTTGAAACATACATATCCTTCCGCCTGTTTTTTTACAGTGGAAAACTCATCCACACAATAGAAGCCATTGCTTCGCAGTGCGGCTATCATTTTCTTCTGCAAGCCACCGATAAATTTAAGTCCTATCTCATAGCACTTGCCCATCAATGCCCCCTCTGTGGTCAGATGGGTATCAATATAGTAAAGCACATACCATGACAGTCCATTGATATAGTACTCACAGCCTTCTTCCAACAAAAACTGCTCTAAATTCCAGTTTCCAATATGGCAATATTTCGTGTAAAGTTCTCCCACAATACCGATTTTCTGCTTCTCTTCCGTCGTCCTTTTGATCTTGGCAAAATCCTCTGCTATCCGATAAAAATTGCGCTCCATCCAGCCCAGTGTCAGATGCTTTCCTTTTTTTAACTCATCGGATAAAATCCTCTGCCACTTATCAAGACACGCATCTGTCGCTCCATGTTCCACTTCATAGGGCTTTATCTGATTTTTCAGTATCATCAGGATATCCCCATAAAACAGACCAAATAACGCTCTCCACACCATCCCAAGTGTAAGCTGCACCTGTTGATCCTTTTCTAAGCCTTTGGCATTTAGCGAAAGCACTGGCACTTCACATCCCGCCGCAGCCACTGATCGGCGCAGAATACTGGTATAGTTAGAGCCTCGACAGGCATCCCCTGCCTGTGGCATCAGAAGAACCGTGCGCTTCAAATCATAGGCTCCACTTTGCAATGCTCCCACCATCTGTCCGATATTTAGAATTGCAGGATAACACATATCATTGTTGACATACTTTAGCCCGATATCTGTGATATTTTCCTCATTTTCCAATACCACCGGGTGATAATTCTTCGAATAAAATGCATATTGCAACAATGGAAAATGCGCATCCAGCATAGCTGGAATCAGCATAATATATTTTTCCTTGTCTTTCTCTTCCTCAATACGATACATAACTTCTCCCCTAAAAGCATCTTATGTAATAGGATATATTTCCTATTATATAAAAAGGGAATACCTTATAGATATTCCCTTCCCATTCCCTTATTCCTCTTCGCAGGTCTTAAGCAGTGCAAGAATATCTTCCTTTGTCTGCATCCCTACCGCTTTTGTCTTAAATAAACCATAGTGCATCACGATCAGAGTTGGAATGCTCATGACCTGATACTTTAAAGCAAGAGCTGCTTCCTCATCCACATTGACCTTGCCAAACTTCACTTTGCCCTCTAACTCCTCTGCCAGCGCCTCAAATACTGGTGACTGCATCTTGCATGGACCACACCAGTCTGCCCAGAAATCCAAGACTACTGGAATCTTTGCAGCAAGTACTTCCTGCTCAAAATTATCGTTTGTAATCGTAACAACTGCCATGATTTACCTCCTCTAGTTTCGTCCGAACTCTGTTAACTCCAACCCTTCATTTCTATCTAATACCATTCCAACGCTCCATGCATTGACGAACAGTAACAATGGTCTGCCCTTCAAATCCTGTATCTTCTTCATATCGGATGTTCCAACGATCTTGTCCATATCGATATCATCGTTTTCAATCCAACGGATATGCTCATATGGCAGGTTATCCATACGAATCTCTACATTGTACTCGTTCTCCAGACGATACTTAAGTACATCGAACTGAAGTACACCGACTACGCCGACGATGACTTCCTCCATACCCATATTGTACTCCTGGAAGATCTGGATCGCACCTTCCTGTGCGATCTGCTGCATACCCTTCATGAACTGCTTACGCTTCATGGTATCCACCTGACGGACTCTTGCAAAATGCTCCGGTGCGAAGGTCGGAATTCCCTCGAACTGGAATGGCTTTGCCGTGGTGATGGTATCTCCGATAGAGAAAATACCCGGATCAAATACACCAATGATATCTCCCGCATATGCTTCCTCTACGATGTGACGCTCCTGTGCCATCATCTGCTGTGGCTGAGAAAGTTTGATCTTCTTATTGCCACCCTGCACATGGGTAACCTCCATGCCGGCGGTAAACTTACCAGAACAAATACGCATAAATGCGATACGGTCACGGTGAGCCTTATTCATGTTTGCCTGAATCTTAAATACGAATGCAGAGAAATCCTCGCCAAATGGGTCTACCATACCGATATCAGCCTTTCTTGGCAACGGTGAATAGGTCATCTGTAAAAAGTGCTGTAAGAATGTCTCTACACCAAAGTTTGTCAGCGCAGAACCAAAGAATACAGGAGAAAGCTCTCCCTTGCTTACCATCTCCTGATCGAACTCAGCGCTTGCACCGTCTAACAGCTCGATTTCCTCCATCAGCTTATCAAATGCTTCCTGTCCGATCTCCTCTAACAATGCAGGATCATCCACAGCAATATGCTTCTCAGTACCTTCCTTCGTACCCTTTAAGGTATCCGCAAAGGTCATGACCTCCTTGGTGTTACGGTCATACACACCCTTAAATCCCTTACCGGAGCCGATTGGCCAGTTAACTGGACAGGTCGCGATTCCCAGCTCCTTCTCGATCTCATCCAGCAGATCAAAGGTATCATTGGCATCACGATCCATCTTATTGATAAAAGTAAAAATTGGAATGTGACGCATCACGCAGACCTTGAACAGCTTTCTAGTCTGTGCCTCGACACCCTTAGAACCATCGATGACCATGACCGCAGAATCTGCTGCCATCAAGGTACGATAAGTATCCTCAGAGAAGTCCTGATGTCCCGGTGTGTCCAGAATGTTGATACAATATCCATCATAATTAAACTGTAATACAGAAGAAGTAACGGAAATACCTCTCTCCTTCTCAATCTCCATCCAGTCAGATACGGCATGACGTGCAGTCGCCTTACCCTTAACAGAACCTGCCAGATTGATTGCTCCACCATAAAGCAGGAACTTCTCTGTCAGAGTTGTCTTACCAGCATCCGGGTGAGAAATAATCGCAAAAGTACGTCTTTTTTCAATCTCTTTTCTTAAATCAGCCAAAACGAATCTATCCTCCAAAATCCATAAATTACTTTTTATATCCCCAAGTGCGCCACATCGCTTCTGAAAAAACGTACACGCACCCTTGGCACTATATCATATTTTCCGCAAAAAAGCAAAATATTCCACATACAAAGGCAAAAAAAGAATCCCGCAAGCAGGATTCTTTTCCCCAACTAACATCGCTGTTAAAATTTATGAAGGATTCTTTAAAATATCAAGTGCCATTCCCGCACATTCCTGCTTCACACCAAAATATGCCAGAATCGTCGCTGCAATATCAGAAAAGCTCTCTCTTGTTCCATAGTTCTCTCCTGCCTTAATTGGCGCACCGTACATGACAAGAGGTGTGTACTCTCTAGAATGATCTGTGGAAGGTGTGATTGGGTCGCATCCATGATCTGCTGTAATCATAAGGATATCTTCCTCGCCAAGTCCAGCAAGCAATTCTGGCAGGCGCTCATCAAAGTAAGTAAGAGCCTTGGCATAGCCCTCCACATCATTTCTGTGTCCATAGAGCATGTCGTAATCCACCAGATTCGTAAAGCACAGACCGTTAAAGTCCTTCTTCATATATTCTAATGTCTTATTGATTCCATCCTCATTATTGACAGTACGCACGTACTCCTTGATTCCCTTTTCCGCAAAAATATCAATGATCTTTCCAACGGATAACACATCAAATCCATTGGCTGACAACTGATCTAACATAGTAGTCTTTGGTGGCTGCAAGGAAAAGTCATGTCTACGGCTAGTTCTGGTAAAGTTGCCCGGCTCACCGATAAAAGGTCTTGCAATCACACGGCCTACCCCATGCTCTCCCTGGAGCATATCTCTGGCGATCTGACAATACTCATATAGGGTCTCAATCGGCACGATGTCCTCATGAGCTGCCACCTGAAATACAGAATCCGCGGAAGTATACACGATAAGATCACCTGTCTTCATGTGCTCCTCTCCATAATCGCGGATCACATCCGTACCAGAATATGGCTTATTACAGAGTACTCCTCTGCCCGTCTTCTTAGAAAACTCCTCTAATACCTCCTGTGGGAATCCATTTGGATAAGTCGGAAGCGGATTCGGTGATATCACACCTGCGATCTCCCAATGTCCGATGGTAGTGTCCTTTCCCTTAGACACCTCCGTCATTCTGGCAACCGCTCCTGTCGGATTCTCTTCCTTCTCTCCAATATCCACGCCATCAATATTGAAAAATCCGAGCTTTCTCATGTTTGGCATAGAAAAATAAGAACTGGTGGAAGCTGCCTTTATGGTGTTGCTTCCCTCATCCCCATAAGCCGCTGCATCTGGCATCTCACCGATACCAACACTATCTAATACAATTAAAAATACTCTCTTCATACCCTAAGTCTCGCTTTCTTTTACTCTCACTGCTGATACCTTTATTCCCTATTATTTAGAATAAACGGTATGTGAGATAAAAGCAAGCAGATTCCTGTTTTCTAAAGAACAACCGCCTTAAATGCCGCCTCCAAGTCTTCGATAATATCCTCCACATGCTCTGTTCCGATGGACAGACGGATGGTATTTTTCTTGATACCCTGCTGTGAAAGTTCCTCCTCTGTCAACTGGGAATGTGTCGTGGATGCAGGATGGATGACCAAAGATTTTACATCTGCCACATTGGCAAGCAATGAAAAAAGTTCCAGTTCATCAATAAAACGCTTCGCCGTATCCTCATCTCCCTTGATCTCGAAGGTAAAGATAGAACCTCCTCCATTTGGGAAATATTTCTTATAAAGCTCCTGCTGTTCCTTATCCTCTGTCACCGATGGGTGATGTACCTTTTCCACCTGTGGATGATTATTTAAGTACGCAGCCACCTTTAATGCATTTTCCACATGACGTTCCACACGGAGTGACAAGGTCTCTAATCCCTGTAAAAATAAGAATGCATGGAATGGAGAAAGTGTCGCACCAGTGTCACGCAAGAGAATGGCACGAATCTTTGTCACAAATGCAGCCGCCCCTACTGCCTTGGTAAAGCTGATGCCATGGTAGCTTGGGTTCGGCTCAGTCAAAGATGGGAACTTGCCACTTGCCTCCCAATCGAATTTGCCACTATCTACAATCACACCTCCGATTGCTGTTCCATGTCCTCCGATGAACTTGGTAGCAGAATGCACCACAATGTCTGCGCCATACTCGATTGGACGCACCAGATAAGGAGTTGCAAAGGTATTGTCCACTACCAATGGAATCTTATGTGCATGGGCGATGGAAGCTAATCTCTCAATATCCACCACATCGGAATTCGGATTTCCAAGGGTCTCTATGTACACCGCCTTTGTATTTTCCTGTATTGCTGCCTCCAACGCTTCATAATCAAATGGATTTACAAAGGTTGTGGTAATGCCATATTCAGGAAGGGTGTGCGCCAACAGGTTATAAGAACCGCCGTAAATATTTTCTGCCGCCACGATATGCTCTCCTGCGTGGGCAAGATTCTGAATCGTATAGGAAATAGCTGCTGCGCCAGAAGCCACTGCCAGAGCTGCCACACCGCCCTCCAAAGCTGCAATTCTCTGCTCGAATACATCCTCTGTCGGATTGGTCAATCTACCATAAATATTTCCAGCATCACTAAGTCCAAATCTTGCTGCCGCATGCTCGCTGTTGTTGAACACATAAGAGGAGGTCTGATAAATTGGAACTGCTCTTGCTCCTGTTGCTGGGTCTGCTTCCTCCTGTCCAACGTGAAGCTGTAATGTCTCAAATCTTAAATTTCTTTCCTTTAAATTCTTTCCCATAACTTTTATCTCCTTTATTCTTATATAATAGCTTTCCTACTTGTTTACAAGGAAATGTTAGCATGGAATTACCTACCTGTCTAATATGTAAAACAATGCACCAGTTATAGGCTGTTCCTATAATGAAACAAATCCCTACTCATCAAAAAAGGATGCCACCTTCGTGACATCCCATTCTTCAAACCTTCTAATTATCATTCTTAAAAATCACATTGCGTACCTTTGCCAGCGCATTTAATAAAATCGTTCCGAGGATACAGCAGCAAATGATCTCTCCTGCTCCCACGGTCAACATATAAAATGGAATCGACCAGTCATGTCCACCGTACTCCATCACCAGACCATAGCCATATCGCAATACAAATGGAATGATGACTGCATTGGATACTACCGGCGCAAGGGTACACAAGAACTTATGCTTGCGTAACAGATAAGTTCCAATTGCTCCAAGCAATGTCGCAAGGCTTCCGAACACCACATCATAAACGGTTGCTCCAGTCAATAGATTGGCTAACAGACATCCGATGGTAAGTCCCGGAATCGCTGCTGGGGTAAAATAAGGTAAAATGGTAAGTGCCTCCGATATACGAACCTGAATAGCTCCAGAAGCAAGATTGAACGCACTGATAAAATAAGTCAGCACGACGTAGATAGCTGCAATCATCGCAGCTTGGACGGTAAGTAACACCTTTTTGTTTCTCATATTTATTTCTCCTTTAGTTTTGTTTTACGTCAGGAAGGTCTCGAACTGACGTTTAAAAGCCGCTGTGGTATTCCACAACGGCTTTTACTCTATCACAATCCTTATGAAATTGCAAGAAACTAAGAAAAGAAATGATCTGCTAGTGTAATGCTGCCAATATAGACAACTGGTCCTGTCATTAAGATCCTACCATCCGGCTCGAACTCTACCAGCAATTCTCCTCCATGCATATTTACAGTAACTCGGTCTCCCACCAGCCCAAGCTTATGGGATGCGGCTGCCGCCGCACAGGCACCTGTTCCAGAAGCAAAGGTATAGCCCGCTCCCCGCTCATAGATCTCAATCTGAATGCGGTCTGAATCTAACACTTGGCATAGCTGCATATTGATACGATTCGGAAAATACTTAGAATTCTCCACATAGGGACCTAGCTGCATCGCCTTTTTGCGGCTTATCTCCTCTAGCATCAGCACACAGTTTGGATTACCCATAGATACACAAGTGGCATTATAGAAGTTATCACAGAAGAAAATCGCCTCATTGACAATCTCCTTTCCAAATCCCACCACCGGAATCTCTTCCGCTAAGAACTTGGCATACCCCATATCTACCCGCATCTGATTGCCTTCCTCATCCAAGAAAATGACCTTAGTCTTTCCCGCTTTTGTATTCAGCACATATTCCTCGTCCTTCACATATCCCGCATCCCTGAGATATTTGGAAAAAATACGGATTCCATTACCGCTCTTCTCCGCCTCACTTCCATCGGGATTGAATATGCGCACACCTATGTCTTCCCCATCAAAAAAAGGGCCATAAAGAATACCATCTGCACCTACTCCAACATTCCTTCTACATAGCACCTCGATCTGTCGCTCCTGCAAAATGGAATCATTGCGGTTCGGATCATATACCAGATAGTCATTCCCCAGCCCATGGTATTTACGCAGTGTAATCTCTGACATAAACACCTCCATAATGTACTCTTATTCTATTATATGCAGAATACAAATTCTGCTACTCTTCCTCATCCATATTGTCATCCGCACTCTCAATCAGATCCCGAAGTGCCTCAGACTTTTCCTTAAGAATCTTATCAATCTGTCCCTTTGTCACTTCATCCTTAACTCCATCCCTTCCGTATTCACCGGAATAAGAGCCAGTTGCAACATTGTAGTGTTCCTCCCTCTCCTGTGCTGCTCTGACTGCCGCCTCAATCTCCGCCTGCTTTCTCGCTTCCTCTTCTGCGGCCGCATCCTGCATATGTGAAAGAATCGCGTCTGGATCCTCTTCTGGTTCCTTATTCACTACATAATTCACATTCCAATACTTGATAATACTCTTGCTGATTCGCTCTTTTTCATTTCTCTCGTCAATAATGTCTTTCATACTTAATCGACCTCTTACTTCTATCTATTCTAAAATAATTATACCATATTTCACTCTAAATATCTGCATAAAATCTTCCAAAATGACGCATCCTTTTAACGGTAACCAAACAATAACATTCTGGAGGATGACATCATGGCTTCATACAAAGTTGAAATCTGCGGCGTAAATACTGCTAAGCTCCCAATTCTCAAGGAAGAGGAAAAAGACGCGCTCTTTACCCGTATCAAACAAGGCGATGCTGCCGCCAGAGAAACCTACATCAAGGGTAATCTCCGCCTTGTCCTAAGTGTCATCAAGCGCTTTTCCGGCAATCACGAAAATGTGGACGACCTATTCCAAATCGGCTGTATCGGTCTGATCAAGTCCATTGATAACTTTGATCCCACCATGGGTGTCAAGTTCTCTACCTATGCCGTCCCTATGATCATCGGTGAGATCCGACGCTATCTTAGAGACAACAATGCGATCCGTGTCAGCCGTTCCCTGCGTGATACCGCCTACAAGGCAATCCATACAAGGGAACTCCTCTCAAAGACTTCTCTCAAAGATCCTACCATTGAGGAAATCGCTGCCGCTTCTGGTCTCACGAAGGAAGAAATCGTGTTTGCTCTGGATGCCATTCAAAGTCCCGTCAGCCTCTATGATCCGGTCTATACCGATGGAGGCGATACCCTCTATGTCATGGATCAGATCAGCGACAAAAAAAATCGGGAAGACAACTGGATTGAAGAGTTATCTCTAAGCGATGCTATGGATCATCTCAATGAACGCGAAAACTATATCCTGCGTCTCCGGTTCTTTGAAGGAAAGACGCAGATGGAAGTTGCCGAAGAAATTCATATCTCTCAAGCACAGGTAAGCCGATTAGAAAAATCAGCCCTAAAATCCATCCGCAACTATCTCTCCTTTTAACCATTTATCGCTCCCATTTATTACACAGATCATTGATCTGATCTGCAAACTTGCCAAGTTCACGATTCGGCAATCCCTCACACTTCTGAATCAGAGTCATCAACCTGCCTCCAGCAGCAAGCAGTCTTGCAAATACATTGCTGGATGCACGGCTAGACTTCTCCTTCTTGACAGCAGCTTCTCTACTGCCCTCCCCAATGCATTGACCTGTCAACAGATCAAAGGTATCTCCACTGTATGGCGCATATGCCGGAATACCAACCGTCTGCCATATATGGGATGCGAACTGCTCCGTCACCTTATCCTCACCGTGTACCACAAATATCTTCTTCGGCTTCGTCTCAAATGCCTCCACCCACCTAGTCAACTGATTGATATCCGCATGACCGCTGATGCCCGGCAGATTCTCGATCTTAGCCTGCACCTCAATAGTCTCACCAAACATTCTTACCTCCTTGGCACCACCAAGCAACGCGTTGCCCAATGTACCCGGAACCTGAAAGCCTACGAACAAAATCGTAGAATCCTTGCGCCACAGGTTATGCTTCAAATGATGGCGGATACGTCCAGCCTCACACATACCCGAAGCAGACAGAATGACCTTCGGCTTCTCATTAAAATTGATCATCTTAGATTCATCGCTGGTAATTGCCATACGAAGTCCCGGAAAGCCAATCGGGTTAATTCCCTGATGTACCAGTGCCAGAGCTTCCTCATCGAAGCAGTCCTCCACATTCTTATTGAAAATAGAAGTCGCCTCCACCGCCAGCGGGCTATCTACATATACTTCAAAATCCTGATACTCCGGCAAGAGCTGCTCCGTCTTGATCCTTCGCATAAAATAGAGCATCTCTTGGGTACGTCCTACGGAAAAAGCAGGAATGACCACATTACCTCCCCGCTGGAAGGTATCCTTTAGTACTCTCGCCAATTCCACTGCGTAATCTGGCGGTGCCGCATGGGCACGATCTCCATAGGTGGATTCCATCACCACATAATCTGCATCCTTAATATACTCCGGGTCCTTGATCAATGGTCTGTTACCAGTACCAATATCACCGGAAAATACAATCTTGCGCTCCTCTCTGCCTTCCTCGGTCTCCTCCTCTGCCCACATCTCAATAGAGGAAGATCCTAGCAGATGTCCCGCATCTACAAAGCGAACCCTAAGTCCATCACATACCTGTACGATCTTCTGATAGTCACAAGGTACAAAGTGAGTCAATACGCCCATGGCATCGTTCATATCATATAGAGGTACTACTTCCGGCTTTCCAGCTCTTCTCGCCTTACGGTTGCGCCATTCAGCCTCGAACATCTGAATATGTGCACTGTCCTTAAGCATGATGTTACACAACTGGCTCGTTGCCACGGTAGCAAAAATCTGTCCACGGAATCCGTGATTATACAGCAATGGTAAAAGTCCTGAATGGTCAATGTGTGCATGGGTCACAAAAACGTAGTCAATTGCCGCCGCATTCACTGGTATATCCTGATTCACATACAAATCTGGCCCCTGCTCCATACCACAGTCCACCAACACATGCTTATCACCAAATTCCAAGTAGTGACAACTACCTGTCACCTCATGCGCAGCCCCCAAGAATTCAAGAATCATATGCGTCCCCCCAACCTTTATCATTCTAGTAAATTTATACTATAATTATACTCCCTTCCCCCTTTTTTGTACATTTCTTTTCCCTTAAATCTACATATCTTACTCGAAACGAACAATTTCCTTTTTCAGCCGTCCCATAATCTTTTTTTCAAGTCTGGAAATATAGGATTGGGATATCCCCAGCATGTCTGCCACTTCCTTCTGGGTCTTTTCCTCCCCACTCACCGTATTCAGTCCAAAGCGAAGTTCGATAATCATCCGCTCCCTGCCTGAAAGCTTTGCAATGGCCTTTTTTAGTAGAGTGCGCTCTACATCCGTCTCAATATCCCGATAGATGACATCCTCATCCGTCCCAAGAATGTCGGACAGCAAAAGCTCATTTCCATCCCAGTCCACATTCAGCGGCTCATCGATGGAGACCTCCAGCTTCGTCTTATTATTTCTACGCAGATACATCAATATCTCATTTTCAATACAGCGGGAGGCATACGTGGCAAGCTTAATATTTTTCTCTGGATTAAAGGTATTGATTGCCTTAATAAGTCCAATGGTTCCGATGGATATCAGATCCTCCACTCCCACCCCTGTATTATCAAATTTTTTTGCTATGTAGACCACCAGTCTTAGATTATGCTCGATCAACTGCTTCCTTGCCGCCTCCGCAGCCTCACCGGAGAGCATCTGAATACAGGCATTCTCTTCTTCACCCTCCAAAGGTGGTGGCAAAATCTCCGCACCTCCGATATAGTGTACCTCATTATTCTGCCGCAGGAAGAACTGTCCAATTCCTGCCCAAAGCCCCCTCATCCGACATTCCGGAACTACTAATTTTATGTACATATGTGCAAACCTCCTTTTTCTTTATTTTCTTTAAAGTATGGATGCATGCAGGATCAGATCATATTCTTTTCCCTCCAGCAGTCCATCACTTGCCACTCCGACTGCAATATTCTGCATACAGATTTTATTTTTTCCATCATATAACTGCAATTCATCCACATCCGCCACCCAGAGAAGTCCTTCCTTTTCCCCTAAGGACTGATATGGCACCAGCCGGAATCGATCCCTGTTCTCCACAAAAAAGTTCTGTGCCTTTGTGTGGCTTAAGATACAGATTCCCTGCCCCGTATAGGGATCTCTCAACTGATTTCCGCTATCCCAATAGGCCTTCACCTCAAGATACCTCTCCTCCTTACAAATTCCCCCTTCCAAAATATGGTTTGAAAAATTCTTTCTCTGCATAAGATATAAAAGAGCACCATAAAGCCCCATCCCGCCGACAAGCAGCATTAGGAACATATTCTGTGATATGATTCCAATTCCATTCAACCATTCCATCATTCCCCCAAGCAAAATGACCACCAGATAAGTCACCGCCCAATTCTCTAAAAACTCCTTTTTACTGCATCTGCCAAAGCACACCCCTACCATACAGGTATTCAGCACAAAGTGCACCAAAAAGCAGTATATCTGATAATTCTTTACCACCAATAACAGTACCAGACCAAGCACCGATGATAGCACTGCTGTCAATATCAGATAACGCCATTTTCTGCGTCGACGCAAAAAATAATTCACTCCGGTCACCGCCACCAGATCCATCAAAAAATTCTGAAGTAAAAACACATCCGCATAAAATACATATATCCCGCCTCACCCCTTTTTTCTTATCCTGATATTATTATACTTCCAGCAATATAGATTTTTTGTCAAAACGTAGCCCTCTGAAATTAAAAAAGCATCCAGCTTTTGCGACAAAAAAATCCCCTTGTAGACTTACGTCCACAAGGGGTTTCTTAATTCATATATCACTATTTACGAGAATTCTTAAGGAAATCAGGAATCTTGATATCCATCTGCTGTACTGTGCTCTCTGGCTGACGTGGCTTCTGAATGCCAGTGAATGCAGGATTAGCAGTTGGCTGTGGTGTTGTAGTTGCACCAGTTGGATATCCAGTAGGTGCTGCTGTTGTGGTAGTTCTTCCTAAAGTAGAACTGGATACTGGTCTGGTAGGTGCTGTATTTGCATAGCTAAGCTTAGGCATAATCTTGCTGCTACCGGATGGATTCTCAAGTCCAGTTGCAATAACGGTGATAGTAGCCTCGTCTGCCATAGACTCGTCATACTTCGCACCGAAGATGATGTTCGCATTCTCACCTGCAAGATCCTGAACGTAGCTTGCTGCATCATTAGCATCCATAAGGGAAATATCACCAGAAATATTGATGATAACATGGCTTGCTCCATTGATAGTAGTCTCAAGCAATGGGCTGGCAACCGCAAGCTTAACTGCCTCGATAGCCTTGTCATCTCCCTTAGCACTACCGATACCGATATGTGCCATACCCTTGTCCTTCATGACGGTAGATACGTCTGCGAAGTCTAAGTTGATTAATGCTGGCAGATTAATCAAGTCTGTAATTCCCTGTACTGCCTGCTGTAATACTTCGTCTGCCTTCTTAAGTGCATCTGGCATAGTGGTACGTCTGTCCACGATCTCAAGAAGCTTATCATTAGGTATCACAATTAAAGTATCTACGCTCTCTTTGAGGCGATCGATACCTGAAAGCGCATTGACCATACGCTGCTTTGCCTCGAACTTAAATGGCTTTGTCACTACACCAACGGTCAGGATGCCCTGCTCCTTGGCAATCTTAGCAACAACTGGAGCTGCACCTGTACCAGTTCCGCCACCCATACCACAGGTAACGAATACCATGTCTGCGCCCTTAACCGCTGCGGACAACTCCTCCATGCTCTCCTCAGCCGCCTTCTCACCGATCTCAGGCTGCGCACCAGCGCCAAGTCCCTTGGTCAGCTTCTCGCCAATCTGAATCAGAGTAGGTGCCTTACAAAGTGCAAGTGCCTGCTTATCGGTGTTGATTCCGATAAACTCTACTCCGCCAATATTCTCATCAATCATTCTATTAACTGCGTTATTACCAGCTCCTCCAACTCCAATTACGATAATCTTTGCACTGGTATCCGCCTCTGTTGTCATAATCTCCAGCAAGGTAGTTCCTCCTTCATTCTCTCCCTAAATTTATATCCTGTTGTAAAGTGATACTTCTACGTCATCTATTTGTAACGAATGCACATAGTGCTCGCTTTTAAACTCATATACACTATAATATAATCTTTCTTTCAATTAATCAACTAATTTTTTCAAAAATTTGTCCAAATCATGATTTTACTGCTTGCGCTCAAATATGATATCCGTCGTATCCGGTGTCCATGTCTCCAGATGCAGTGTACCCGGAAGTCCCGAAAGCTGCGGCAATATTGCTGATAGCCTTACCACCTTCTGTGAAAGATAGTCATCTGATCCCACCACGACCTTGATACCATAATAAGTTAAAGTCGGTTCCAGATCCTCATCATAGCAAATCTCCTGGGGCAGCAAATCATACTTTTTCAAGGTCTGTGTAAGATTCAGCAGATTTCCCAGCACTCCTGCCTCCTCAAGTGGAAGCTTCTCATAAAGTACCACCTCCTCACAGGTAATTCCTGTGACCTTAGGCACCTCTGGTATCTCCTCCGTGGAGGTCTCCACCACGAATCCATCCTTGTCAAAATATGCATACTGACCAATTGCTTCTATATAAAAGCATCCCAGAATACCCTTTTCATAGACGGACACCCGAAGCGTGTGAGGATCTTCCAATGTCACCTCCATGGTATCTACAAAAGGAACATCTCCTGTATCCATGAACCGGTGCTTTAATACAACATAAAGTGAATTCCATGAGTATTCATCATCCAGAACCAATTGCTCAATCTGTTCTGATGAATACAGCTCATTTCCCTCCACCACCACGTCTTTGACAGTAAATACATTCCATATCACAAGAATCGCAGCCGTAATGAGTAACGCCAGGATCAAAAAAATGATCAGTCCAATCTTTCTTCTTTTTTTCTTTCTTCTCTGCTCTCGAATCATAATCAAGTAACCTCAAACTTAATTCCCCTTGATACGGACAGCACCAATCCCATCTCCGATAGCAAGAACAGAATGGATGTACCTCCATAACTGATAAACGGAAGGGAAATTCCGGTATTTGGAATGGTGTTGGTAACAACGGCAATATTTAAAACGACCTGAATGGAAATGTGTGCCATAACGCCCACTACGATCAACGCTCCATACAGATCTGCCGCATTACTGGCTACAATCATAAAACGCCATATCAAAAGCAAATATAATAATATCAGAGCGACTGCTCCAAACAATCCCAATTCTTCGCAGATAACAGAAAATATCATATCGTTCTGCGCCTCAGGAATAAAGCCAAGCTTCTGCATACTCTCTCCTAAGCCCTTACCAAAGAGTCCGCCAGAACCGATGGCATATAATCCCTGCAATGTCTGATATCCCTTCTCGTACTCTTCTGGGTTCAACCAGACCTGAATACGTTCCGCACGATAGGCAGCCGCCAAAATAAATACGACACCTACCACAAGAACCGCCACAGCCATAAAAAGGAAGTGTGAGTACTTCGGGCTTGCCACGAACAGCATACAGACCGCCACACCAAGAATGATGATCGCGGTACTCAAGTTGTTGTAAGCGACCACGCCTACAATCGGAAGCACCAGTGCCATGACCTTCACCAATGCCTTGAAGTCTGCAATCTGCTTCGAAGTCTTATAAATCACCAATGCCAGAAACAAAATCACCGCCAACTTGGCAAACTCCGAAGGCTGGAAGGACAATGGTCCGATATAGATCCAACGGGACTGCCCCTTTGCCTCTGTACCAATGAAAATAACCGCCGTACAAAGTCCAAGTGCCATAATGTATGCAAGCCCACTGAACTTCATCCAGAACCGGTATGGAATCCGTGACACGATAATCATCGCCACCAGACCAAGGCTCGTGGCAAATAACTGCTTCTTCACATAATATGCTGCATCGCCGAATCTCGTCGATCCATAGTAGGAACTTGTGCTGTATAGCATGACGAGTCCAAAGCAAAGTAGAAATATAATCAGGAATAACAGGCTATAATCAAAATATCGAATTGGTTTTTCTTTTTTCTCTTTTTCTTGACCCTTTGCCATCCAATATCCTCACTTTTTCATATTCTCATCCAGTTCCAACACTCATGCTGTCTCACTCCCCTGCGGCATTAAGCTTCCTTAAGTGCACGCACATACTCTTTGAAAATACGACCTCGTTCCTCATAATTCTTGAACATGCCCCAGCTAGCACATGCTGGTGACAACAGAACGGCATCCCCCTCTGTGGCATTCTCGTAGCACACATCAATCGCCTCTTCTAAACTATCACAGAGAATAATATCTAAAAACCCATGTGCCTTGGCACAATCTGCAATCTTCTCTCTCGTCTGTCCAATCAGCACCAGCTTCTTGACCTTGCCGCCGAAGCTCTCGATCCACTCATCATACTCAGACTCCTTATCGTAGCCACCACCAATCAAAAGTGTTGGACGATTCATCGCACAGATGCCCTTGATCGCTGCGTCTGGGTTAGTTCCCTTAGAATCATTGTAGAACTTCACGCCACGCTTCTCTGTCACATACTCGATACGATGCTCCACTGCCTGGAACTTCTTTAACGCTTCCACGATGTTCTCCATCGGAACGCCCATCTTAAGTGCCATACCTGTTGCAGCCATAACATTCTCATAGTTATGGTCTCCCAATATATTCAGCTCATTGACATTGATGACCTTTACGGTGTTGGTGCCATCTGCATAGAAGATATCCTCTCCCTCTAAGTACAGACCCGACTCCAGCTTTCTCTTGCTAGAGAAGAACAACACATTGGTGTGTACCTTCTCACCAAATGCCCGAAGTACTTCATCCTCATAATTCAGTACGCAGGTATCCTCTGCCTTCTGGTTCTTTGTGATGCTCTCCTTTGTCTGAATATAACACTCCATCGTATGATGACGGTTCAAATGATCCGGTGTGATATTAAGGATTGCAGACACTGCTGGGCGAAAAGCATGGGTGGTCTCCAACTGGAAGCTGCTGATCTCCGCCACCGTCACGGTCTCCTCTGTGGTCTCTGCCGCAACAGAGGTATATGGAATACCGATATTACCTACCACCTTCACATCCTTATAATAATTCGCCATAATCTCTCCGGTCAGGGCTGTTGTAGTGGTCTTACCGTTGGTTCCAGTAATTGCCACGATACGCCCCTTTGCGAAGTAATAAGCTAATTCAATCTCTCCCCAGATAGGAATGTTCTTATCTCTTAAGGTATTTACCATCGGAATATCGGTCGGCACACCCGGACTTAACACCACCAAATCGATACGTTCCATATCCGCCTCTGCCAACTCACCCAGAATAATCTCCACATCAGAAAACACTGGCGCCTTTTGCTTTAATGCGCAAATATCCAATTCCTTATTTCCATCAAAAAGAATGACTTCGATTCCCTTTTTCTTAAGTAATTCTGTCGCTGCCACACCGCTGATACCGGAACCGACTACCAGCACTCTCTTACCTGTCAAATCCATGCTTTTTTCCACCTTTCCTATTAAATTGCAAGCAGTGCGATCATGCACAAGATTGCTGTTACAATGGAAAATACTGCTACCACTCTGGTCTCAGACCATCCACCCAACTCAAAATGATGATGAATTGGTGCCATACGGAAGATTCTCTTACCGCCAGTCTTCTTAAAATAGGTTACCTGAATCATAACGGACAACACTTCCACCAGATATATCAATCCCACGATTGGAATAAATAATGGCATCTGCAACATATATGCAGTAGAAACCACAAATCCTCCCAATGCAAGGGAACCGGTATCTCCCATAAATACACTTGCTGGGTATACATTAAATAGAAGGAATCCAAGTAATGCACCTACCACTGCGCAGGTGATTGGCGCAATCCCTGCCTCTGTGCCAATTGCTACCACAGAAAAGAAGGTCGCTACCATAACTGTAACGCTGGAAGCAAGACCATCCAGACCATCGGTAAAATTCGTACCATTTACCGTACCGATTACTGCAAAGTAAAGTACTGGAATTGCAAGCCATCCCAGATCTAAGTACTTACCACCGGAAAATGGAATCAGCATGGTAAGGGATACATCCGAATAACATACCATATATACAACAAATACCGTAGTCACTACGATCTGACACAGCATCTTCTGCCAAGGCAGCAAGCCATCAGATCTACGCAGTACGACCTTCAAATAATCATCTAAGAATCCAATGATACCAAATCCTACTGTCATAAATAAAATCGGGATGATCTTTGGATAATCCTTCACATAAATGAGGGATGTGACAATGATACTTGCAAGAATCATTAATCCGCCCATCGTAGGGGTTCCGTTCTTCTTAAGATGGGACTCAAGCTCCTTACGCTCTGTCTGCCCAATCTTAAGTCTACGCAAAAACGGTATCACGATTGGTCCTAATATTGCACTGATTGCAAATGCTACGATAACTGGAATTACTATTTCATATGCCATACTTAAACACCTCATGTTCTTTTGTCTTTGTTGTGAGCGCCATCCGCGCTTTTTAACTTATCTAGTATACGTTATTTTCCGTCATTTATCAAGGTAGGGTAAAATGTTTTCCATAATTTCTTTTACCACTGGTGCCGCTATAGTACCTCCATAATAGACACCCTCTGGATTATCGATAATAGCGAGCACTAGCACCTGTGGGTCGTCCGCTGGGGCAAATCCTAAAAAGGAAGAGATATAACGATGTTCACTTCTAGGGAGTGTCTGGGATGTGGCAGTCTTACCGCCAATGGCATATCCTTCTATCTTGGCATTCTTTCCACCACCCTCGGACACTACCTTTTCTAACAGGTACTGCATCGTCTCCGAGGTCTCCTCACTGCAAACATCTTCCTGCGTCTCATATTTCAGCGTCTCCACCAGATTCCCCTTCTGATCCCGTATCTCCACACCGAAATGCGGTGTCACTCTCGTGCCCCCATTTATAATAGAAGAAACAGTCGTCACCAACTGCATCGGTGTGATCTGAAAGGACTGCCCAAAGGAGATCGTAGCCAGCTCCACCGGCCCTACATTTTCCTTTTTATGCATGATGGTGGCTGCCTCTCCCGGAAGGTCTATGCCGGTCTTTTGCAATAATCCGAACTGTTTAAAATATTTATAGTAGTTATCCACACCAAGGCGCTCTCCCAGCTCGATAAATACCGGATTGCAGGAGTTCATGATTCCTGTCTCAAAGGTCTCAGCTCCATGTCCTGTGGTCTTAGCACATCTTATTTTTCGATCCTCCACCAGCTTATATCCCGGGCAGTAGAATTGATCATTTAACGATACCACCCCCTCCTCCAAGGCTGCCGCTGCTGTAACGATCTTAAAAGTAGAACCCGGTTCATAGGTATCACTGATGCACTGGTTCCTCCACATCTGGTTCAGAAGATCCTGCTTCTTCTCCGCAGTCAATGTCGTTGCCGTCGTCTCTGCCGTTGCTGCTTCCTCTGATGTAGAATCTTCCTCCTCTGATTCCGTATTTTCCAACATATTATCCGTCAATGTAAAGGGCTCATTCAGATTGAACTCCGGGTAATTGACCATCGCCAAAAGCTCTCCATTTTGCGGATTTATCACGATAATGGATACACTGTCCGCATTTTTTTGAAGATATGCTTTTTTTGCTGCCTGTTCGCAATACTCCTGAATGTTCACATCCATGGATATGTATAGATCGTATCCATTTACTGGCTCCATCCGTGTCTCTCCGGCATTTTCTATCTCGATTCCCCTCGCATCAGTTAGGGTCAATATCTTTCCATCGGCTCCCTGCATATAGGAATCATACTTTACTTCCAAACCAAGAATTCCCTGATTGTCCGCACCTGTGAATCCAAGCACCTTGGATGCCAGTGTATCATAGGGATAATATCGCTTATAATCCTCATCCACCTTGACACCTGCAAGACCGTAGGCACGGATGCGGTCTCCCACTTCCTTATCCACGTTGGTCTTGACACGCTCGATGGAACTATTCTTTTCCACACGCCCCCGCACTTCCTCCTCCGATAAGCCAAGTTCCTTCACCAGCGCTGTTATGACCTGCTCTGGCTCCTTAATCTGGCTATGTATGACCGAGATCGTACACACCGACTTATTGGTGGCAAGTACCGTTCCTGTGGCATCTATGATCCTGCCCCGGGCTGCTTTGATATCTCGCTCTCTCTCGTGAAGATTATCTGCCTTTTGTCCATAATATTCAGAGCAGAACACCATTAGATACACAAGGCGTCCCACCAAAAACATCAACACAAAAAATATCGCAAGAAACATGACTAGCATTTTTTTCCGATTATGTGTCCTGCTTCTGACAAATAGCTTCTCACTTAACATATGCAAAAACCTCACGAAAGCTTTCATGAAATCTTATTCATTCTTCCGTGAGGTTATACATAGTTCCTTATGTTCTGTTATTCATTGTTGTCAATCGGCTCGTCCGTCACTGCCGGAGGCATATCGCCCGTGGCATCGCCCTGTCCGGTGTCTGTGTCCTGTCCAGTGTCTGTGTTAGGCACTGTACCATCCGTCTGTCCGGTGTCCGTACCAGCATCGCTTGGCCCGGTATCTGTAATCGGTACCGTGCCGTCCGTCTGCCCTGTGTCCGTAACTGGCACTGTCACATCTACCGCAGCTTGCCCATCTTCCTCGCTAGGCTGCAATTCGTCCGTGGTATCCGGCACATCTGTAAGTCCATCTTCTACTGGTTCTTCCACTACGTTTACAAGGTCTGTCATCGCCCATGCACCAGTAGCCTGTCCCGTGACATCCCAACCAGAATGAATTCCAGTGGCTTCCTCATCACGATAGATATTCATATAAGGAAGTACTTCCTCCAATATCTCTCTGACGATATTCTGTGCAAAGGTACTGTGGTACTGCTCCTCTGCATTTGGCTCATCCACAACACAATAGATGACAAGCTGAGGATCTTCCACAGGAGCAAATCCGATAAATGACACCAGATAGTTGACGCCGTCACGTCCAGCCTTCTGTGCTGTACCAGTCTTACCTCCCATAGAATAACCGTCTACCTTGGCGGTAACCGCTGTTCCTGAAGTTACTGTGGAATACATATATTGCTTCAATGTCTCAGAGGTACTCTCAGACACGGTCTGTCGCAACAGAGTCGGTGTCATCTCCTGAACAGTATTGCCGCTCTCGTCCGTAATCCTCTGCACTAATCTCGGCTGATACAGATAACCACCATTGATAAGGGAACAATATCCACTTGCCAACTGAATCATGGTGGTATTGAAGTTCTGTCCAAATGAGTTGGTGGCAAGGTCGATTACCGTCATATTTTCTTCGGTATAAATCAAAGAATCTGTTCTGGTCTCTCCCGGAAGATCAATGTTGCTCTTTTGTCCAAATCCAAAAATCTGCTGATATTCTGTGAAATCTGCTACACCGATTACATAGGACATCTGCATCAATGCATCATTACAGGAATTCATCAAGGTCTGCTCTAGAGTCTGCATTCCATGTCCACTTCGGTTAACACAGTTAACTCTTCTCTGATCGTTTCCTACCAATTCATAGCCGTCGCAGTAATATGTTTCATTACCGGTCAACTTGCCAGTCTCAAGTCCGGCCGCCACCGTAAATGGCTTTGCCGTAGAGCCCGGCTCATAAGTGTAACTGACACAGAAATTCTGCCACAATGTATTAAGCAGATCCATCTTCGTGTCATCATCCATCGCAGCCAATTCTTCTTCCGTATAATATGCGGACAGATCTCTTGGATTGCTCAAATCAAAATTCGGATAATTTGCCATCGCCAGCACAGCCCCATTATTCGGGTCCATGATGACCACTCCGATATGGGTCGCACCTGCATCTCCTTCTCTATAAGCATTGGTATATGCCGCATTAAATTCTGCAATCTTCGCTTCCACAATAGACTGGATATTCACATCGATGGTGGAGACGATATTATTTCCATTAACTGCCTGTTCGATGGTCTTTTCAAAATTGTTGTCCGTATTCAAGTAGCCATATTCTCTACCATTGATACCATTTAAGGTATCATTGTAATAATTTTCAAGGCCATTGACTCCGACATTTCCTGCAGCCGTAAATCCAATCACAGAGCTTGCCAGAGAACCATATGGGTATTCTCGCTGATATTCCTTTTCAAACCATACTCCCTTGATGTTCGGATTAACGCTTCTGCCCTTTTCATCCTCTGCTTCCTGCATTTCTACAAAAGGCTGTATCTCGTCATAGCTTGCTTTTTTTACTAATACAATATATCTGCTGTCTGCCTTGTCACGCACATAGCCATATAGCTGGTCTTCCGTCAGTTCTGGAAAGCACTGCACCAAAGCACTGATGGTCGGCTCAATGTAGTCTTCATCACTGGTCAGCACGGAACAATCCAGAATCACATTATATACAGCAATACTGGTCGCCATCACAGTTCCCTTAGAATCTACGATATCACCGCGCTGATAAGGTATGATCTTGCTGTCATACTCCTGCTGTGAGAGAACGATCTTCTCGTATTTCTCACCACTTGTATATTCGATATACATAATTCTTGCTATTAATCCCACAAGCATACAGGCAACAATGGCAAACATGACAAGTAACTTTTTCTGCATGCGTCTAGGAAATTTTAGCATTGGCTTTTTCTTCTTTTTCTCTGCCATCTGTACTCCTACCATCCCTATTCGGTCGGAATCTCACCATACTGATTCATATAGTCATCATCTCCAACTGAATAGTATACGATCTGTGATTCCTTTGCGTAAGACATACCAAGCTGAAGCATTGCCACATTGCGGATGCTCTCAAGATCAACAGATGTATTGATTCGCTTGAATGCCTCATCATTTTCAGCTCTTACATCTGCGATCTGACTCTCAAGGCTAGAAATGGTATTCATTCTCGCCGTGATATCAGACTGGATGTAAATATATAATCCGGCAAATACCGCAAAAATCAGCGCAGCCATTGTAAGGAACACTACATAGCTTCTGCTTACGCGAAGTGCCTGTTCCTGATTACGTCTAGCGATACGTTTCTTACGGTTCTGCTCCTCTTCTCTTTCTCTTCTCTCACGCTCTTCCCGCTGTCTACGGTAGTCTGGAGCTGCCTCCATTCTGCGAACGGTATTTCCATCTATATAATAGTTTCCTCTTGCAGTATTGGTTCTTGTTCTTCTTACTGCTTCATTTCTCATAATTCAAACACTTCCTTATCTCTAAACTCTCTCAAACACACGAAGCTTTGCGCTCTTAGATCTTGAATTCTCCTCAAGTTCCCTCTCACTTGGAAGAATCGGCTTTCTGGTAATTACCTTTCCCTTGGAAACATTTCCACATACACACACTGGGAAGTCCTTAGGACAGGTACATGGATTCTCATTCTTTCTGAAGTTCGTCTTTACAATTCGATCCTCCAGAGAGTGGAATGTAATAATACAAATCCTTCCACCCGGATTCAACAGCTCGATCATCTCATCCAAATTGTTCTGCAATACTTCCAATTCACGGTTCAATTCAATTCGAATCGCCTGAAATGTACGCTTGGCAGGATGTCCCCCCGTCGCCTGCACCTTCATTGGAATGGATGCCCGAATAATATCTGTCAGCTCTCCAGTCGTCTCAATCGGCTTCTTCTGTCTCTCATTTACAATATGCTTTGCGATGTTCTTCGCAAATTTATCTTCTCCATAATCACGTATGATACGGTATAACTCCATCTCACTGTAATCATTGACAATGTCCCTTGCTGTCAATGTCTGTCTATCATCCATTCGCATGTCCAAAGGTGCATCTGCCTCGCGGTAGGTAAACCCTCTCTCTGGGGTATCCAACTGGAAGGATGATACTCCAAGATCCAACACGATACCATCTACATGCTCCACACCGATACGATGTAACTCTTCCTTCATATTGGCGTAATTGCTTCGAATGATCGTAATGCGGTCACCGTAAGGTGCCAAACGCTCACTGGCTGCCCGGATCGCATCGGCATCCTGATCGATTCCGATGAGTCTTCCCTGTTCTGATAAGCGGGCTGCCACTTGACTGGCATGTCCTGCTCCACCTAAGGTCCCGTCCACATAGATTCCGTCCGGTCTGATATTCAGATTTTCAATTGTCTCCTGCAATAATACAGAGTAATGATTAAACTCCACTTTCTACCACTCCCGTCCGTCTATTCTATATACTCAGTCCGAGGTCTGCCATACGCTCTGCCACCTCGTCCATCTCGTCTTCATCATATGTATTCTCCTGCCATCTATCCTTATCCCAAATCTCAACTCGGTTAAGGACTCCAGCCAACACAACATCCTTCTGTAAGCTGGCATATTCACGTAAAACTGGTGGAAGAAGCATTCTTCCCTGCTTGTCCAATTCCACGGTAGCAGCACCTGCAAAGAAAAAACGTGAGAACTTTCTTGCATCTTTACCAGCGCCGGAAAGGTTGCGGAACTTCTCCTCGATGTCCTGCCATTCGTTCATAGGATACACAAATAAGCATCCATCCAGTCCCTTTGTCACCACAAATTCACTACCTAACTGCTCTCTGAATTTGGCTGGAACTATCAGTCTGCCTTTTGGGTCTACTGTGTGATTGTATTCTCCCATAAACATGACACAAACCACCTGCCTTCAAAACGAGTCATCTCCCGTCGGATCATAACTCGCCGGACTTCTTCCGCGGCGTCTGATTTTCCACAAAGTTATGAACTTATCCACCACTTTGCACCATTTCGCACCACTTTCCTCCACTTGTATGATAATATTACCCCACTTTTAAGAAAAAATCAATAGAAATACAAGAAATGCGCACAAAAAAAGAAGCAGGTCATATTTGACCTGCCTCTTTTATCTTATCTAATGTATTATGTACCAATCTGTTCTTTTCTCTCAAGGTATTCCTCGATCAACTTGTCCAGCTTTGTACTTTTTTCATAATAATGTTCAAATTCATCTTCCTGTAAAAGTGCCTCATCCAACTCGTGTCTGGCTGTCTCTATCTTCTTTTGTAACTCATAGATTTTCTTCATATGAATCCTCCTTAAATCACAAGATTCCTATGCCTGTCACATCATGCCAGTAAAGCTGCGACACCAGGTTTACTCCCAAATTATACTATTCTCCGTATTTCTATATTACTCCCTAAAGGTACAAAAAGCAACGAAAACCACATGCCACATCTCTCCATTTTTCGACACTACACATGTCATGCATAGCATTCTCCACGCCGTCTCGCCAGCAACTCCATCATCCCATAAAGAGCCTTTTCATTCACTTCTATGATATGCTGTATATCGTCCTCCACATCATGCTTTCTCTGAATATAATCATCATGCATCGCCTGAATAAAGTTACACAAAGCTTCCGCATTGCCAAAGGATTCCCTCGCCTTCACCCGCTCACGCTTGTTGCGAGCAAGATATTCCCGCAGATCACGCTTTAACTTCTCTTCGTAACTGCAGTGATCCTTCAGGCTTCCTGTATAAACCTCATTGTGCGGAAAGGTAAAATAATCCGCCAGATAATGACTGACTTGTCCCAGATCCATATAATACTTCAGTCCCTTCTTCCGGGTCACCTTCTCCCCTTCCGAAAGTCTCGTGATATGCCTGCGGATATCCGGAAATGTTCCATTGATCTCATGTCTCTTATATACAAAAGACGGCTTGATATCTGGAAGAATACTGCCCAGATAAAAAGAAAACTTATGTTTTCTCAACTCCGCATCATTTAAACAGTCCACCATGTAGCGTGCCAATGAAATATGTGATTTTTTTCTCATTTTGATACCCTCATAGAATCTGTGACTATTTTCCTATTTCATTCTACTTCCTTCTTATTCTATTTACAAGAAAAATGTATGTAAAATATATGAAAAAAGCAGGGAAATCTGCCATTTTCTAGCACTTCCCCTGCCACTTTCCTTTTTATTAGCTACAACATGAAAAGCTTGCACACTCTGTCTCTTGGCTATTACATGCATCTCCACCAGCAATTCCGATATGCTCGGCACTGCATTTCTTGTCCTTGTTGAACTTGCAGTTACATGCGTCACATGCCACCTCGATCATCTTGGACATATGCTTTTCCACATTAGAAGCCGCCTCTGCACCACGTTCCTTAAAGCTTCCACAACAGGTATCCGCTGTATTCTTCGCGTCCCTGCCTTCTACTTTGATATCACCTTTACAACAGCATCTGTCCTCATTATAGACACATCCCGTCACAGAACAATCCAACATTGTCATCTTTTTGTCTCCTTCTCTTTTCATCAAAGATTTCATTTTACAGCATTTCATCTGCATACTTAGTATCTCTTATCGGACTGATTTTATACGAATTTATTCTGGTGGAGCAAAGTGGAGGATACATGTGGAATAAAGTGGAGGATAAAATGTGAGAAAAAAAGCCCGTGCTCGAAAAAACAAACACGGACTTTCTTCCTATTTATAAAATGATATCAATTTTACTTATTGCGCTCTTCCTCTGGAATCTCCTTACGGATCTCCTTGGTACGGATCTCCTTGCAGATATCATCGATGAACTGTTGTAATGGCTTCACGCCCTCATCACCTGCAAAACGGCTTCTTACAGAAACAGTGCGGTCAGCCTCTTCCTGCTGTCCTACTACCAACATGTATGGCAGTTTGTCCAGTCTAGCCTCACGAATCTTGAATCCGATCTTCTCAGAACGGTTGTCAACAGTAGCATCGATACCGTTTGCCTTTAACTCTTTTAATACTTCATTTGCGTAATCCTCGTACTTATCAGAAATTGGCAATACACGTACCTGCTCTGGACACAACCATGTTGGGAACTTACCTGCATACTTCTCAATCAACCAAGCAAGTGTTCTCTCATAGCATCCAAGAGATGTTCTATGAATGATGTAAGGACGAACCTTATCACCGTTCTGATCGATATAGTACATATCAAAGTTCTCTGCAATCGCACAGTCTAACTGAATCGTAATCATGGTATCTTCCTTACCATATACGTTCTTTGCCTGAATGTCGATCTTAGGACCGTAGAATGCTGCTTCACCCTCTGCCTCAACGAATGGTACATTCTTCTCCTTTAATACCTCACGCAGAGCATCCTGTGTATTCTCCCAGTACTCCTCGTCACCAAGGTATTTTTCCTTATTGTTAGGGTCCCACTTAGAAAGACGGAATGTTACATCCTCTGCAAGTCCTAATGTATCTAATACAAAATATGCCAAGTCAAAGCAGTTCTTCAACTCTTCCTCTGCCTGATCTGGACGGATTACATTGTGTCCCTCAGAAATTGTGAACTGACGTACACGAGTCAGACCATGCATCTCTCCAGAATCCTCTGCACGGAACAGTGTGGATGTCTCACCCATACGATATGGAAGATCACGGTAAGACTTCTGGGAATTCTTGTATACATAATACTGGAATGGGCATGTCATAGGACGAAGTGCAAATACTTCCTTGTCCACTTCCTCATCACCAAGCACGAACATACCATCCTTATAGTGATCCCAGTGACCGGAAATCTTATAGAGATCTGACTTCGCCATAAGCGGTGTTCTGGTACGAACATAGCCCCACTCATTCTCCTCCAGATCCTCGATCCATCTCTGGAGCTTCATGATCATCTTAGTTCCCTTTGGTGTAAAGATTGGAAGTCCCTGACCAACAACATCTACCGTAGTGAACAGATCCATCTCACGTCCAAGCTTATTGTGATCACGCCGCTTTGCATCTTCCATACGCTCCAAGTGAGCTGTCAAGTCTTCCTTCTTATTATAAGCAGTTCCGTAGATTCTCTGTAAACGAGCCTTGTTGGAATCACCTCTCCAATATGCCATAGAGGAAGATGTAAGCTTAAATGCCTTCACTCCCTTAGTTGTCATCAGGTGTGGTCCTGCACACAGGTCAACGAATTCGCCCTGATCGTAGAAGGAAATCTCAGAACCCTCTGGCAGATCCTCTATCAGCTCTACCTTGTACGGCTCGCCCTTCTCCTGCATGAACTTGATTGCTTCCTCTCTTGGAAGTGTGAATCTCTTAAGTTCATGGCCTTCCTTGATAATCTTCTTCATCTCTGCCTCAAGATTGTCAAGATCTTCTCTAGAAAATGGTTCTGCATCAAAGTCATAGTAGAAACCATCCTCGATAGCTGGTCCGATAGTAACCTTTGCATTTGGGAATAAACGCTTTACTGCCTGTGCCAATACATGGGATGCAGTATGGCGAATCACCTTAAGTCCCTCTGGATCATTTGCTGTTACGATATTGAGCTCACAATCTTCTGAAAGCTCAGTACGCAGATCAACGATCTCTCCATTTACCTCTCCAGCACATGCAACACGTGCCAATCCTTCGCTGATATCCTTTGCGATATCATATACTGATTTTGCTTCACTGTACTCCTTTACGGAGCCATCCTTTAATGTGATTTTCATTTCTTATATCCTCTCTTTTCTCTCTGCTAATCCTATTTAAAAGACAGACAATCCTCTGTCTCATACATATCATCCTCTAACAAACTATCCCAATCATCCCCACTCCAGTTCTCGGTCAAAGTATTTCCATTATTCCACACTGTATTTTTTCTTGGAGAACACAGCATTCCTACAATCACTCCCGCAAGAGCACTGATCGCAACAATCAAAATACCATCCAGCTTCGTAACTGTCAAAGTCTCGGATAAAGTTCCAAAAAATTCTTTGCATTTTTTCATCATTCCATTCTCCTTTCCAAAAAAACGTCCCCGATACTGCATTACTGCAATATCAGGGACGATACTATACTACCGTGGTTCCACCCGGATTCACTTCTCCACTTAAGCTAATGCAGCCATTCTATCGATTCTTGCTCTCGCCTGTCATGGATAAGCCTTATTCTGATGATAACGGAATCACCGGACCTTATTGGGGTCACTCCGAGGTGGTCATAGGCTGCTCCTGCAAGGATGCTCACAGCTCCCGAATCTCTCCGGGGCATCCCTCTCTGTTGCTCTCTGCAATCTACTCGTCTCTTCTACGTGTTAGAAATATTACTTATATTATTGTAGACTGATTTGCCTGATCTGTAAAGGTTTTTTAGTGATTTATCTACCACAACAGTGCTTGTACTTCTTACCAGATCCACATGGACATGGATCGTTACGTCCTACCTTCTTACCAACAACAACAGTACCAGACTTCTTCTGCTCTAAGTACAGTCTCTTTCTGGTCTCCTCGTCAAAGATAGCCTCCCACTGTGGAAGCTCGTACAGCCACTCTGCCTTAGCATCGACCATGTTCTTATATAACTTCTCTTTATCAAATGCAAGGCTGACCTTAGTGTCCTCCTCCATAGTCTCGATTGGATTTGGCTCTACAAGGCTGTCGTTGATACCGTCTAAGAAGCCAGTCATATCCATAACGCTCAGCTCATACTTATCAGCAAGCTCTTTTACGGTACCCTCTACCTTCTCGTCTGGGTTCGCAAGAAGCTTCTCATATACGCCCTTCTCTAAAAGGAAATATCTCTGCCAAAATCTCTGCAGCTCTCCTCTGTCTGTCTTTTCATTATAGGCAACCTTCTGCCACTGTTCTAATAATGCCATATCTGATTCCTCGATTTCTAAATGTTTATTTGCATCTTCTGTATCTCAGAATATAAATGCACCGTATTATTATACCAAATGTTTTAGCATATTTCAAAATGTTTTTTCTTGACGACACCTCTTTTTTCCGATAGGATGTTATCAACACTTACGTTGTATCAATAAAAAGGAGCATTTTATGAAAAAAGCAAAGCAAATTCTCGCCATAATAGGCGTTATCCTTCTCGTTGGATTATATGTATCTACCCTTGTATGCGCCCTGTTCGGCGGCGATAATTTTATGGATCTACTGATGGCATCCGTCTATGCCACCTTTGTGATTCCAGTTCTGATCTGGGCATACACATTTTTTTACAAGTTAATTAAAAAGGACGATTCCGAAAAAGAGGATTCCCAAAGCTAATCGCTTTGAGAATCCTCTTTTTATTGTGCAATAGAAAATTGCGTCCCATTACACAAAAGCACATTTTTGTTCACTTTACCTTTAAATTATTATCTATTTCACACCATATTCCTTCAGGCGCTCTACCGCGTCCTCATAGCTGGTAAAGACGATTCCTTCCATGCCCTGTGCCTTTGCACCATCGATGTTCACCTGTCTGTCGTCAAGGAATACACACTCCTCTGCCTTCAGACCATACTTGGCAAGAAGTGTCTGGTAAATCTCTGGTTCTGGCTTCATCTGATGTACCTGATAGGAAAAGACTGCTCCATCTACATCCTCCAAAAAGGATAATGCTTCTGTGGTATTCTGGTATGTCCATCTTCCATAATTGGAAAGAATATACACGCCATATCCCTTGCTCTTCAACTCACGAATCCACGCTCTCGCATAATCATACTGATAAATCGGCAAGCTGATATTCTCCCAGAAAGTACGGATCTCCTTCTCGTACTCTGGTGCATTGCCGATGAGCATGGCAAGAATCTCCTCGTCAGTTCCAACACTTCTATCGCTCTCATCCCACTCTGGCGAATCTGTGGTAGCTGCCGCTACCGCTTTGGCTGTCGCATCGTCAAAGCCAAGCTTCTTCATGGCAACTAACGGCTCCCATTCCACCAGCACTTTTCCCACATCAAAAATTACATTCTTTATCATAATTACTCCAATTATTTTGTACGGTAGATAATGTCATCTCTTCCCGGACCATTGGATACCATGGTGATTGGGTAACCAATCTGCTCCTCGATGAACTCTACATACTTTCTACAATTCTCTGGAAGATCCTCGTACTTCTTGATACCGCGGATATCACACTTCCAGCCTGGTAATGTCTTAAGAACTGGCTTAGCCTTCTCAAGCTTTGCAGTGGTAGGGAAGTCTGTGGTAACCTCACCATCGATCTCATAACCTACACATACTGGAATCTCATCTAAGTAACCAAGTACATCAAGTACAGTAAACGCTACGTCTGTTGTTCCCTGTAAACGGCAACCATACTTGCTGGCTACACAGTCAAACCATCCCATACGTCTTGGACGACCTGTAGTAGCACCGTACTCACCACCGTCTCCACCACGTCTTCTAAGCTCATCTGCCTCATCACCAAAGATCTCGCTGACGAAAGCACCAGCTCCTACTGCAGAAGAATATGCCTTACATACGGTCACGATCTGCTTGATCTCGTATGGAGCAATACCAGCTCCGATAGCACCGTAAGCTGCCAGTGTAGAAGAAGACGTAACCATTGGATAGATACCGTGATCTGGATCCTTTAATGTTCCAAGCTGACCCTCTAACAGAACAGTCTTACCCTCTTTGATTGCCTTATCTAAATAGGAAGATACATCGCATACATATGGAGCTACCATGTCGCGGTACTCGTGTAATGTCTCAAGCAGCTCATCTGGATTGATAAGTGGCTTGTGATATAAGTGCTCTAACATTACGTTCTTGGTCTCTGCAACACGCACTACCTTTTCCTTTAATAATTCCTCGTCAAATAACTCGCTGACCTGGAATCCGATCTTTGCATATTTATCTGAATAAAATGGTGCAATACCAGACTTTGTAGAACCAAAGGACTTACCACCAAGTCTCTCCTCCTCGTACTGATCGAACAGGATGTGGTATGGCATTACGATCTGGGCACGATCAGATACAAGAATCTTTGGCATTGGAACATCGCGCTCTACGATAGACTGAATCTCCTTAAATAATACTGGAATATTCAGTGCAACACCATTTCCGATAATACTTGTGGTGTGACCATAGAACACACCAGATGGCAGGGTGTGAAGTGCGAACTTACCGTAGTCATTTACAATGGTATGTCCTGCATTAGCACCGCCCTGGAAACGCACGATAATATCCGCTTCCTTTGCAAGCATATCGGTGATCTTACCCTTTCCTTCGTCGCCCCAGTTGGCTCCAACTACTGCTTTAACCATTTGCATATCCTCCTAGACTTTTCTTATCATTGTCTGTTTTTTACCCACTGATTATATACGAAGTTTGTGCATAAGTAAAATTAATATTCATTATATGTGGTATAATCAATTATTATACATATTAATATCTAACTCTCCTGCCCCAGCAGATATTCCAACAGCTTCGATGCCGCAGTGGATATCGGAATCCGCTCATCTGTCACGATGCAGAACTGGCGCTTAGGGATCTCATCCTTGAACCTTAATCGAAACAGCTCACCACTCTTTAGATGCTCCATGGCAAAATCCTCCACAACACTGGCAACTCCCAGATTACGCACCGCGAACTGAATCAGCATATCACTGGTAGCCAATTCGAACTCCGGCCGCAGCGTCACTTCCTTTTCAGCAAGAAAGTCCTCCACATATTGTCTCGTGGATGTGCTGCCCTCAAGACACATGACTGGAAGCTCCATTAATTTCTTATAAGATAGCTCTCTGTCCCTTAGATGTTCGAACTTCTTCCCCGCCACAAACACATCCTGTATAGAGCGGACTGGAACCAATTTAAGATGTTGCCGCTCCTCCACCGGTGTGCTGACAATACCAAAATCAATCCTGCCATCCCCCAGATGCTCCAAAGTCTCCGGTGTGGGTGCATTGGTCACAGTCACCCGAATACCCGGATGCCTCTCGTGAAACTGCTCTAAATAAGGAAGCAGATAGAACTGCAACGTCATATCGCTGGCTCCGATACAGATCTCTCCCTGCTCCAGATTCAACATCTCAGAAAGCTTCTTCTCACCGGAGAGAATCGTCTCATAGCCTCGTCCCACATAGGAAAAAAGCATCTCTCCCTCCTTCGTCAGCCGCACTCCCTTGGAAGTGCGCACGAACAAGGCGCAGGAAAGATCTCCCTCCAGATGCTTTACCGCCTGGCTCACCGCCGGCTGTGATATCGAGAGTTGTTCCGCCGCCTGAGTAATGCTTCCATACTTTGCCACATAATAAAAAATTTTGTAATATTCCAGATTAATATCCATAAGTTCCTCTTTTAGGAAAAAAGTATTATTTTTTATAAAAAACGGATTGTTTTTTGCATATTCATGAAGTATACTATGCTTTACGCAATCAATGATTTTATCATTACTATAACAAAAAATGAAGGGAGAAGCAATCCAATGACAAAAGATATGACCTCTGGAAATCCACTCAAAATCATATTATTATTTTCGATTCCCGTATTACTGGGCAATCTGTTTCAGCAGTTCTATAATATGGTAGATACCATTATTGTCGGCAGATATTTAGGGGAAGAAGCGCTTGCCGCAGTAGGCTCCACTGGTTGCCTAATGTTCCTTGTTCTAGGATTCGCCAACGGAATCGCACAGGGCTTCGGTGTCATGGTGTCCCATGCCTTCGGCGCAAAGGACTATCGCTTGTTAAAGCATTACGTTGCCCTCTCCCTGATGCTCACTATCATCGTTTCCGTCATCCTGACAATACCAACGGTGGCTGCATCCAAGCAGTTTCTTATCTGGATGAACACACCTGAAAATACGATCACCATGGCAGACGATTATATCAAAGTCATTTTTGCTGGTATCATCCTGACCATGTCCTACAACGTATTATCCGGTATCTTACGAGGAATCGGAGACAGTAAGACACCACTTTACTTTTTGATACTTTCATCCATATTAAATATTTTCCTTGATGTCTTCTGTATCGTGTCCCTGAACTTAGGAACAGCAGGAGCAGCTTATGCCACCATTATTTCACAGGGTGTCTCTGCTATCCTATGTTTGATCTATATGTTCTGGAAGTTCGATATCTTAAGAACTTCACGGGCTGACTACTACTTCGATTATGCAGGTGTGAAGAATATGCTTTCCATCGGTATCCCGATGGCACTCAACTACTCCATCACCGCTGTGGGCACGATGATCATGCAGAGTGCAGTTAATGTCTTCGGCTCCAGTGTTATGGCAGCCTTTACCGCTGCATCAAAGGTCAACAATATTGCGACTCAGACCATGCCTACCCTAGGAACTGCTATGGCGACCTACTGTGGACAGAATCTAGGTGCCGGAAAATACGACCGCATCTATGCTGGTATGAGGAAAGGCTTTATGCTGTGCGTTGTTGCAGCACTTTCAGCAGCAGCCATCTGTCTGTTGGGTGGCAGATTCATCGTAAGCTGGTTCGTAAGCAACCCTTCCGAGGATATCTTCACCTATGCAATGCAGTATCTGACCGTTGCCAGCATATTCTATCTGCCACTTGCCATGATTTTCTTATACCGCAACGCTTTGCAGGGATTAAACGAAGGCTTTGTTCCTATGGTTTCTGGTGTTATCGAGCTGGTATGCCGATTCGCTGTCATCGCTCTTGTACCTGCAAGCGCTGGCTTTGTCGGAGTATGCTTTGCGGATCCAGCCGCATGGGTAGGTGCCGGAATTCCACTTTGGCTCACCTATCTCGTATGGCAGAGAAAGACCAAGAAGCTTCATTCCGAAACCTGTTAGGCTTTGTAAAATATCATATTTCATACGCTAAAAGGGCTTGCGCCATAAACGCAAGCCCTTTTCTTATACACATATTCTCTTAAATCTTAAGCTTCCAACT
Source organism: uncultured Roseburia sp. (assembly GCA_964491235.1). Taxonomy (GTDB): domain Bacteria; phylum Bacillota; class Clostridia; order Lachnospirales; family Lachnospiraceae; genus Roseburia. The sequence goes on along the minus strand of CAZBFN010000001.1, from coordinate 243,579 downwards.
CTGGAATCTTCTTAGAACAAGCCACTGCCAGTGCTCCCGGTCCAATATGGCAGGATACACTTAAGGACAATGGATTCATGCAAATCTCCATTCCCGGAAATGCCTCTTCCACTTCCTTCTTAAATGCCTCTGCCGCCTCCAAGTCCTTGGTATATGCCATCTCAAGATGCATATGCTCTCCCGTAGGGTCCTTGAAACGATTCTCCATATCATTCTTCATCGCTTCAATCATAATATTCTTCGCCTGCTTTACAGTACGAGCCTTTGCAAAAGCATCCAGCTTCTCACCCTGAATCTGTAATACCGGCTTTAACTTAAGCAATGTTCCAAGTGTTGCGGCTGCTGGTGTAATTCTACCACCCTTTTTCAGATAGTAAAGCGTGTCCACCATAATATAGATAGAGGACTCGAACTTCTCACGCTCTAAGATCTCCTTGATCTCTGCTGCACCTCTGCCCTGCTGGGCAAGAGCCATAGCATCCATAACTGACTGACGCTGTGTGACTGAAATACGCTGATTGTTGACTACCTGTACCTTGCCCTCATAATCCTGTGCCAGCATCATTGCTGTCTCACAGGAACCACTGAGCCCTGATGACATCGGAATATGCACGATCTCGTCATACTCCTTCAACAACTCATCCCATGTGTCAGTGACATTGCCCACCAATGGCATAGAAGTGGAGATATCCACATCCTCGGACAACATCTGATAAAACTCCTCCTGTGTCAGATCCATATCTTCATAGAGAGTCTTATCTCCTACAAAAAATGGCATCGGCAGAATAGTAACTCCCAATTCCTTTGCCTCTACCTGGGTAATACCACTATTACTGTCAGATACTATTGCTACTCTACTCATGCTACAAACCTCCTCCTATAATGTCTCAGAACGTTCCTTGATATTCTTTTTGAAATTAATGATCTCATGCTCATATTCTTCCTCCATATAAGAAGAAGTAATCATGAAATCTGCGGATGCCCGATTATTTGCAATCGGAATATCATATACCTGCGCGATACGCAAAAGCGCCTTCACATCCGGGTCATGCGGCTGTGCAGTCAATGGATCAGAGAAGAAAATAATAAAATCGACCTTTCCCTCCACGATCTTCGCACCTATCTGCTGATCTCCACCAAGAGGACCACTATTATATCCTCTCACTGGGAGTCCTGTTCTATCCGTAATCATTCTAGCAGTGGTGCCAGTTCCACATAAAAAGTGGTTCTTTAAAATCTCCTTATGCTCCTCACACCAGTTAATCAAGTCTGCCTTTTTATTATCATGTGCAATTAATGCAATATTCTTCTGCTTTCCAATCGTTAATGTAATAAAATTATCGTTCATAGCTTTCTCCTTTGCCAAACCAGATAGGTTGATTATAGCATATCCCTCTATAATAAGCCACAAAAAAATAAGCTGTGAGCTGACCTCTCCAATGTCAGCTCACAGCTCATTAATTCCTAAAAACAATTATCTTCTAGCATCTGTCTGTACCAGATTCTTCATACGATCTGAAACACCTGATATCTCACTGAGCAATGTATTCAGTCCATCCAGATCATGCATACTTTCCTCGCTGATCATGATACTGGTCTCGGAAGCTGCAGCAACTTCTTCACTGGTCGCAGAAAGGTTCGTAATATTATCACTGATCTTATTATTAGCTTCCACAATACTGTCGACCTCAGAGGTCAGGTTGTTCATCGCACCATGTAAGATATCCATCTTCTCCTTGATCAACGTAAACTTCTCTCTTGTGGTCTCAATCATCTCATTCTGCTTATCAGAAGACTCTGCGGATCTCTGCATATTTACAGATGCTTCCTCTACATTGACGGTAAGTTTCTCAATGATATCTGTGATCTTACCAGTAGATTCCTTGGTCTCTTCTGATAACTTACGAATCTCATCTGCTACGACCGCGAATCCCTTTCCTGCTTCTCCGGCTCTTGCAGCCTCGATAGAAGCATTCAATGCCAACAGGTTCGTCTGATCTGAAATATTTAAAATCGTTCCGATGATGACCTCAACCTCTTTGATACGCTCATTCAATTCCTCTGTGGTGGTTCTTGTAGCACGGTTGATCTCTGCTGTCTGAACAGCCTGATTCTTAAGCTCTGCTATCAGTTCTGCACCTTCCTCAAGAGCAACCTGTGACACATCGGAAGCCTCCTGAATATCTCTTGTCTCACGCTCTGCATTCTCCAGATTATCCTGAATATCTCTTGTACGCATCGTCTGCTGCTCTATTGCCTCCGCCGTCAACTTCACACTGTCAGCAATCTCCTTCACAGAATTATTGGTAGTAGACATACTCTCGGTCAGAACCTCTGCCTTATCCTTGGCATCATCAAACTTCACTGCCAATGTCTCAGACATCTCCATGATCTCAGATGCAACGCGGGATGCTGTATCCATCTGGGACTTAAGTGCCTCTGTCGCTTCCTCTGCATGTCTTGCCTGCATACGCACTACGATATCACAGATCACACAGAATAATACTGCAAAGCATGCCTGAAGCAAGGAACTGCTCTGATTCTCCACTGGTAACACGATAAAGTTCTTAACACACATGATAACGTTCAATGCGCCTACAATAACGGCTGTCCATCTTGCGAACTTTACATCCAGATATAACATAACTGATAACATGATTGGGAATACAAATGCATAATATACAATATGATTATTCGTCAATATCATGACTGCATATACGACTATTAGACATGAGGTACAAATAGTAGCAAGCTGTGGTTCTGTCTTGAACTTAGCATATGCCACGAAAAAGATTATTGTAGCAATAGCATTGATCACTGTACGAATCGTAACTAATGTCATATTAGCTGTGGTATCCACAAATCCCAACAGTGTCAATAAATTAATTACCATGATAATAATGGTACCCGTTATAAAGGTAAACTTATTCTTCTCTAACTGCTGCTTCTGCTTAACTTCCATAACAACTTCTCCTTCGTCTCTTTACGATATTCTAGTATTCTCTGCTTCCTATTCCGGCAATACGACCCTTCCATCCATCAGCATCTTCACAAAGGCTGTATCCCGGATAATCCATGGGTCCTTCTCTATCAGGACATTCCTCTGATATACCTCCTGAGGTGTCGCCCACTTCAGTTCATATCCCTTCGCTACTTCACTCGGTGTCAGCTTCAATGCGTCCTGTCGTCCCTTCTCCACCTCACAATAATAAAACAAGGAATGGCAGATGTACTTCTTAGTAGGATCAAAAATATCCCGCCGCAACTCCACGATCTCGCCCAGCTCGGTAATTGCATCTTCTAAAACGTAAAGCCCCGTCTCCTCTCTTATCTCCCTGATGAGTGCTTGTCTCTCGCTCTCTCCGTTCTCCATGCCGCCACCAGGAATCTTATACTCTCCATCCTTACTGCACTGCATCGCTAATCTTCCTTCACGCATGACAATACCCCTGACAGAATACTTCTCATATACTCCAGTTGTATCTTGATAGTCTTTCGCATCAAACGTCGCAAGGATTCTCATAAGCTCGCCCCTCTCACAGGTGTAGATTTTCTATATATTGTAAAAATTATAGCACTTTTTTGTTTTTTGTACAATAATTACGAAACTTTTTGCAAGAATTTTCGTTCAAATTCAATTTAAATTAACGCAAAAGAGACCATCCAAATCATATCATTGGATGATCTCTCTCATAATTTACTCTATCGCGGTATGATTCTTAATTACATCATACCCATTCCACCTGCGCCACCTGCTGGCATAGCTGGAACATCTTCCTTAATATTAGCCACTACGGACTCAGTAGTAAGAAGTGTAGATGCTACGGAAGTAGCGTTCTGTAATGCAGTTCTTGTCACCTTAACTGGGTCTAAGATACCCTGCTCTACCATGTCTACATACTCCTCAGTAGCTGCATTGAATCCGATACCTGGCTGGGATTCTTTTACCTTGTTGATGATAACAGCACCCTCTAATCCTGCATTTGCAGAAATATAGTATAATGGAGCCTCTAATGCCTTTAAGATGACCTTAGCACCAGTCTTCTCATCTCCCTCTAATGTATCAGCAAGCTTAGCAACTTCCTTGGTAGCGTGGATATATGCAGATCCACCACCTGCGATGATACCCTCTTCTACGGCTGCTCTTGTTGCATTTAATGCATCTTCCATACGAAGCTTAGCTTCCTTCATCTCTGTCTCAGTTGCAGCACCAACACGGATAACTGCTACGCCACCTGCAAGCTTTGCAAGACGCTCCTGTAACTTCTCCTTATCAAACTCAGAAGTAGTCTCCTCAATCTGTCCACGGATCTGGTTCACTCTAGCTGTAATAGCCTCCTTATTTCCAGCACCATCAACGATAACTGTGTTCTCCTTCTGAACCTTAACAGACTTTGCACGACCTAACTGATCTAAAGTAGCATCCTTTAACTCTAATCCAAGATCAGAGCTGATTACCTGACCACCTGTTAAGATTGCGATATCCTCTAACATAGCCTTTCTTCTGTCACCATATCCTGGAGCCTTAACTGCAACTACGTTGAATGTACCACGTAACTTATTTACGATCAATGTGGTGAGTGCCTCACCCTCGATATCCTCAGCAATGATAAGTAATCTTGCACCGCTCTGTACTACCTGCTCTAACAGAGGAAGAATCTCCTGAATGTTGCTGATCTTCTTATCTGTAATTAAGATATATGGATCATCTAATACAGCTTCCATCTTATCCATATCTGTACACATATAAGCAGATACATATCCACGATCGAACTGCATACCTTCTACTAAGTCAAGCTCAGTCTGCATTGTCTTAGACTCCTCGATTGTGATAACACCATCGTTGGAAACCTTCTCCATAGCGTCTGCTACCATGTTACCAACTTCCTCATCACCAGCAGAGATAGCTGCAACCTTTGCGATCTGATCCTTGCCCTTTACCTTAGAAGACATAGCTAAGATAGACTCTACTGCCTTGTCTGTTGCCTTCTTCATACCACGGCGAAGGATGATTGGGTTAGCTCCTGCCTCAAGGTTCTTCATACCTTCCTGTACCATAGCCTGTGCTAATACAGTAGCGGTTGTTGTACCGTCACCTGCTACATCATTGGTCTTAGTAGCAACTTCCTTTACAAGCTGTGCTCCCATATTCTCAAATGGATCCTCTAACTCGATCTCTTTTGCGATTGTCACACCATCGTTGGTGATAAGTGGTGCACCATAGGACTTATCTAATACAACGTTTCTTCCCTTAGGTCCGATGGTTACTCTTACTGTATTTGCTAACTTATCAACGCCAGCGCCTAATGCTGTTCTGGCCTCTGTTCCGAATTTGATTTCCTTTGCCATAATGATCTACCTCTTTCTTATAATTACTCAACTACTGCTAAAATGTCGTTCTGTCTTACGATGATGTACTCTTCACCATCTAACTTCACTTCTGTGCCTGCATACTTGGAATAGATGACCTTCTGTCCAACCTTAACCTGCATGGTCACTTCCTTGCCATCTACCATTCCACCAGGACCTACTGCAATGACCTCTGCCTCCTGTGGCTTCTCCTGTGCGCTACTTGTAAGAATGATACCAGACTTGGTAGTCTCTTCTGCTTCACACTGCTTTAATACAACTCTGTCGCTTAATGGTACTAACTTCATTTTACATGCCTCCTACTTCATTTATGCTATGTTATTTGTTCTTTTATCTTTGTTATTAGCACTCATTCGGTTTGAGTGCTAACCGATAGTGATATAATAGGTTTTTGTTTATCAATCTGCAACCAAATATATTCCTGTATTTTCCCATTTATTACTAATTTTAATCACTTTTTCTCGTTTTTTCTCATTTTTTTATATTTTCACCCATTTTATACTTTTTTTAGAAAGTCAACAGGCTTCCCTTTTGGGCGATCTTCCCGGCGCTCCTGCATCACCTGTTTTACGGTCTTTCGGACTGTTTTATTGCCCTCACTCCACAACAGCTTCAACGCCTTGGAAAATAGCTTCTGGGTCTCCTCCGGAAGCTTACTTTTTGCCTTTAGCAGCTCCTGCACCTTTTTCCATTTACTGTTATAGAAATCATCCACAGTCTGAATATCCGCTTCCTCCAGCATGGAAAAGACAGTGTCAACGATTGCCTGCCGCTCCTCTCCGTCCAACTGATAGAGCCAAGCCTTCATCGTCTTATCCACCATAAGACTCTGCGCTGCCACCTGATTTACATAGACGAAGCTAGTGCCCAGCACTTCCCATGATGTGGCATCATGCTGCTGAATACCACTCTGGGAGCTTTTTACCACCTCAAAACTCTCCTGATGTTCTAGTAACATACCCACAATGGATGACTCCGGCAATATGGTCTTGATCCGTGGTAATATCTTCTGATACTTTTCACTCTCCACCACTTCCTGACGAAATCCCGGACCATCATTGCTATATACATCCACGATCCGTTTCTGAATCTCTGGTTCACAATTAACAGCAGCGTAGACTGCAAGGTTTCCGCCCTTCGAATGTCCACCGACCCGAAGTACTCTCTGCTCCTGTGTCACCACCCTATTCAGATAATCCACCGCCTTTAGCTGTCCCGGTGTCTCAAGTAGATATCCCATATTAAAGTTCTCATGCCACCCCACGATCGTGTTGTCCGTTCCACTGAATGCCACATACACACTGTCATCCGGCAGCGTCACATAGACAACCGAAAATTGAGTCTGTTCTTTATTGCTGATATCATTGACATACTTTGACAACCTAATATCTGCAAAACGTGCAGTCTCCGCCATCCGCTCCATTACAAAAGGTGCCGACTTAGTCATGGATACACGTGCCAATATCTCTTCAGCATCATTTCTACTCCAGAAGATGTCCGATGCATCCTTCAAACGTATTGAGTCATCACTGTCGATTCCAGGTACAATTCCCTCAAAATCCACATATACAAGCTGGGCTAATATCAAGTTATCCACTTCATTAAAAGCGGATGCTTCAAAAGTCAGATCCCCTCTCCAATCCAGATAGTCCATCATGTTAGCCATATCATTTCCCTCCCTGTATCACATAATGTCTCACTCGTATCCCTATTTCATACTTACTATATCAGACCGTAATGTTCCAATCCCCGCCTAATACCATCCTGCATAATATCTGTGGTCACAAATTCCGCCGCCTGCTTTGCCTCCTCGCTTCCATTGCCCATTGCAACACCATGTGCCACAAAGGATAGCATCTCAATGTCGTTAGCACTGTCACCAAATGCATAGGTATTCTCCGGTGCAATATCAAAAAGCTCACAGACCCTCTGAATACCTGTCGCCTTGGAATGCCCCTTGGGTATGATCTCGACCAACTCATCGTCATGACGAATGACATCAAAGTCCTCGCATAAAGCACTCTGCACACACTCAAAATCTGCACCATTTAAAACAGCACTCATCTTATTGATCTCAAACTCTGTACTGTCCTTGATGCTCTTTACATCCTCCCCCAGTTCCTTCCTTAAATGAATCACATAAGGATCATCGGGGAACGCCTCATCATCCACATAGGTGTACTTTGGTCCCTCTAACACCACTGACATTCCATGCTGCTCCATGATTCCAAGGGCATGAGCTACCTGATGAGGCTCTAATAGCTGTTCAAATGCCTTTTCTCCATGAAAATCGATATGTGCACCACAGGCTGCCACCACACCGTCAAATCCGATACCTAGCAGTTTAGGACTTCGAATATTGGAACGGCTCCTTCCACTGCAAATAAAGGTGTAACACCCAGCTTCCCTCAAAGCAGCCACCGCTTCTATCGTGCTCTCTGGAATCTGCATCTGCTCATTCCAAAGGGTTCCATCTATATCAAAAAATACCGCTTTTTTCATTTGCCATCTCCTTCTATCCGTATGCCAGTAATTCTATCAGATATATAGGTAAAAATAAAGTGAAGGAACTCTAAAAATCTTATTCGTAAAACAAAGTGTGCGCTTGTCGCACACTTTCGCGCCCGAGCGGTGTCGCTTGCGACTCTCTTCCTCTCCGCGAGGTGCGCATCCCGCACGGAGTACTTTTATTCTCTAGGAAAGTCAAGGATTTCACGCATTAACGTAACAGGGTCTTTCCTAGAGAATAAAAAAAGCAGGCGTCTCAAACTGAAACACCTGCCTTCTATATTCTCTATTTACGATGTATGCTTAGAGCATTGATCTCTATGCAACGCTTCGCTCGATTTAGTCTCTATGCATTGAGAAGCTATTCATATCGTAGTTCTCAAGGTTCTCGTGAATACCACGGTCATCTGCCTGACCAATCAATGTGTCACGGTTCTTCTTGGATGATACCTGATCGCAGAATGCACTTGGTCCACCAACACATCCACCATCACAAATCATACCCTCGATGAAGTCCTCAGGTAATCTTGCAGCCTTAAGGAGAAGAAGAGCCTTCTTACACTCAGCCGCTCCGTTTGCCTTACATACCTTAGCATCGATCTCCTCGCCAGACTCCTTTAAGCTCTGAACAACGGCCTCAGTAACTCCGCCGGAGTTAGCAAATCTCTTAGCATACTTAGAACCGATCTGATCCTCGTTTGCACATGGCTGTAATACTACGCTCTTAGCCTTCATGATTGCACGGATCTCACTGTATGTTAATACATAGTCTGCATTGCCTGGAATCTTCTGGTCAATGACCTCAGACTTCTTACCAATACATGGTCCGATAAATACAGTAACTGCCTCTGGATCTCTTGCCTTGATCAGACGGGATACTGCACACATTGGAGAGACGGTAGTAGATACACACTCTGCCAACTCTGGATAATGTAAACGTACCATATTAACAAATGCTGGACAGCAGGATGTAACCTTCTTCTGACCCTCTTTGTAAGCCTCAGCCCACTCCTCTGCCTCGTAAGCAGCGGTCATATCTGCACCTAATGATACATCATAGAAGTCTGTAAATCCAACTTCCTTCATAGCCTTCTTCCAGCTTGCCATTGTAATGTCATCACCGAACTGACCCTCAGTAGCTGGTGCTGCCATTGCGTATACATGCTTGCCAGCCTTGATTGCCTCGATTACCTGTACAATAAATGTCTTAGAGCCGATTGCTCCGAATGGACAGCTGTGGATACACTTACCACAACGGATACACTTCTCCTTATCGATGACGGAAATTCCGTGCTCATCGTATGTAATCGCATTTACTGGACAGCTGAACTTACATGGTCTCTTTAAGTGTGCGATTGCGTTATATGGACAGGCCTGTGCACACTTACCACACTCCTTACACTTGGTAGGATCGATATGGGAACGATCTCTTCCTGGCTCGATTGCACCGAACTTACAAGCATTGATACATGCCTTTCCGATACAGTTCTGGCAGTTCTCAGTTACTGTGTAACTGGAGATTGGACAGTCCTCACAAGCGGAACTGATAACCTGAATCACATTACCATCATCAATGATGCCTGGTGCCTTACCTTCTGCCAGACGAACTCTCTGTCTGATAATCTCTCTCTCTTTATAAATACAACAGCGAAACTGCGGTGTTGGACCTGGAATCAGGCTCATTGCGATATTGTCTCTCTTAGACTCAAGCTCACCTGCAAATGCAAGCTTTGCTACTTCGTAGAGTACGTCATGTTTAATTCGAATCACATTTTCATCAGCATACATCGTATTTTACCTCGCTTTTTCTCTTCGTTAATTTTTTAACCATTTTAGTCATTATAAATGATTTAATAGGAAATTCAAGTGGTTTCCATGTATTTCTTTAAGAACATAAAGCAATATTTACTAGAACTCGCTGTCAAAGATGCAATGTGCAATATAATGTGACACATTAAAGTTTCTTATATTAATGTCATTCATCTCCTCTTCATTCTTCTCCAGATAATTGTCCAGCCATACCACATTTGCTGTGTGTTCTTCCATATATGAAGCGATTGCCGGAGCAGCATCCGTGGAAAGATTATATACATAAGAATAATCCACCACTCTATCTTCCTCAAAAGCTTCCGTAGTCCTGCTATGGGACAGGTTGTAATCTGCAATAAAGTAATCCACATGGGAAAAAGAAAATGCCAGATATACCACACTTACTGTCACAAGAGCATATCTAAAAAATGAAAATTGCGGTTTTAGAATCATCACCACGACTCCCGCCATCAATAGAGCAATCGCAAACAGTGCCACCAGCACGAACACTCTAAGAAATGTAAGCTGATATGCCTCTATATAAAGAATCATTCGTAACGCACTAGAAGCCGTCATCACAAAGGTACAACCACAGATCACCAATAAAATAGCGTTCAATACCTTGCTATCTCCAAAGTGCTTTTTCATCAACAATACCAACAACAGATTCAACATACACACAAAAAGCAACTGGAAGAAACCATGTCTTGCATAATTTGCATAGGTCACTCCCTCTGGCAATTTCATTCCACCAACAAACAGATAAATGATCTGTATCATACAAAACACCAGATACAACGCTGCAATGGATGCCGTGATAATAATGGCTGTGATCGGCTCTCCCTTTTTTGTCTCTGCCACTCTAATTGTCTTACCGTGCTCCTCCAAAAAACGCACTCCACAATAGGATGAGAAAAATCCAAAAACTATCATAAATAGCACACCAAAAATATTGGATGGGAGCTGAATATTCCAGAAAATCTGTATTAGCATATTCTCAAACACCATGTCCGCAGACATTAACAGCAAGCCCAGAAAAAATACACATATGATGGACACGCCCACTCCGATTGCGATATAACGTCCCTTGCCATTTTCCTTTTTCCTTCTATTTTGATAGAATACACTGCCGTCAGAAATTGGTTTTCCAATATAGGAAATCGCTCCTGCCACCGCCACAATGATCTGTGACAGATAATTTCCGATATCCCACTTCTCATCCTGCGCGAAGTTGTGAAGCAGCAACGCCACCAATAACAGGAAAATACCACAATAATTCATCCGAATAATACTCTCATTTCCTGTCAGAAACGTAGAAATTCCAAGAAGCCCCATCACACTGATAAGGAAGATACTATCCCTTTTCTTCTTTACATCAAATGCCAGCAATACCATGTTGGCATAGCAGATCGTGGCAAATACCCACACTGGCACCGTAATGCCCATTGTATTTTTATAAAGGCATAGGGTGTATACAAGGGCATAAATCAGACTCATCACCGCAAGTCCACCAAACACTTCCCCCGCTTTTCTTCTCTCCATCTCCTGCCTCTGCTGTGCTTCCATCTGCTGCTCATACATCTGCATCTGCACAGTATGATTGGATTGTATATTATAATTATTGCTCATAAAATTCTGATCCATAGCTTTCTCCTCCTTTAATCCTCTTCCTCCGGCACATATTCCAAAATATCCCCCGGCTGACATTCCAGTGCCTTACATATTTTATTTAATGTATCTATCTTAATCGCCTTTGCTTTTCCATTCTTCAATATGGAAATGTTCGCCATGGTGATACCCACACGCTCCGATAACTCTGTCACACTCATTTTTCGCTTTGCCAGCATCACATCTACATTTATGATAATTGCCATTCTGTCACTCACCTCTCCTTATATTGTAAGATCCTGTTCCTGTTTCAGTTCATAGGATTTATAAATCAGATGGGACAGCGCCGCCGCCAATATCGCCACCACGATAAAAATAAACGCAATCAAAATCATCAAAAATCCAAACGCTGCTCCAAGGCATCCCACCAACGCCAACACTACAATGCCAACGAACCATACCAGTGCTGCCACAATAGACAGGCGGCTGATCATGACAAATGCTCTGGCGTTTTCTGCGGAAAAGGAATTATCCCGCCCAATCTCTACACACACCTTCCAGAACTGATATAAAATAGCATAGCAAATAACACCGATTCCCCAGCCATATATCATCCCCGGCCACATCAGATAAGAAACTTCCGGATATGTGTCCGCCATATCCTGCGCCATATAAGGCATCACCACAAAGAAAAACAAAACTCCCATCAGACCTATCGCAATCGTAATCCCCTTTAACCATCTTGATACTTCCTTTTGACTCATACATTCCTCTTTTCTGCACCTATGTCTGTTTGGTGCAATTTGTTGTTTTTCTTTCATTATAGGTATCTTTTTCCATTTTTCAATACTTTTTTATCGTATCTCGATAAATTTATATTGTCACAAAGAATTCTTAAAGAAATTTTAAAAATCTTTTTTCCATATATTGACATATGCGAATTGAAGTGATATTTTTATGATATCAAATTGATATCACCTTTATCAAGACAAGGAGGAGTTACTATGAGTAATGAAATGAATATTACAGAAAAGAAAGCAAAAACAAAAAACGGTATCTTAATGCTATTGACCATCTTAGCGGGATTCGCTTTATCCACAGCCGCATTTGTATTTGGTGTCATCGGACTGTGCGAATACTACTATGTATTCGGCGGAATCCTATTAGCAGCAGGTATCATCGGCTGGGTGGTATTTTGTATCATGCTTGCAGGTCTTAAAAACGTCAATCCAAACGAAGCTTTGGTGCTCACATTGTTCGGTAGCTACTATGGCACGATCCGGGAGGCTGGTTACTATTTTGTAAATCCATTCTGTACCGCCATTCATCCAACACCGACCAACGCAGATCCAGCCGCTTCTCTCTCTACTGGCAACACTGGTTCTACTATCACCGTACAGAGCACAGCAATGCCAAAGAAGAAGGTATCCTTAAAGACTATGACTCTGAGCAATTCCAGACAGAAGGTCAACGATGTCATGGGTAATCCGATCATCATCGGTGTCAATGTCATCTGGCATGTAGAGAACCCTACAAAGGCGGTATTTAACGTAGAGAATTACAATGAGTTTTTATCCATTCAGTGTGATTCTACCATCCGAAATATCGCAAGACTTTATCCATATGATGCCATCGAGGATGACTCCGATGAGAAGACACTGCGTGGAAGTAGTCAGGAAATCGCTGATATGATGCAGAAGGAACTGGAAGAGCGCGTAGTTACCGCTGGTCTTGCCATTGAGGAAGTTCGCATCACACATCTTGCTTATGCTGAGGAAATTGCTGCCGCCATGCTCCAGAAGCAACAGGCAACTGCTATTATCGCCGCAAGGCAGAAGATCGTAGAAGGTGCTGTGGGCATGGTCAAGATGGCAATCGATCAACTGGGCGAGGAAGAGATCGTCGTACTGGATGAAGAACGCAAGGCCGCTATGGTCAGCAACCTTCTGGTCGTACTCTGCGGCAACAAGGATGCCCAACCAATCGTCAACAGTGGAAGCATCTACTAGGCTTTTATCCTGTAACACCTTATAGAATTGGAGATACCCATGTCCGAAAAACATGATAAGAATGAGGAACTGCTTGCCATGCAGGCAGATCTCGTAGCAAAAGAAGAGGCACTTCAAGAGCGTCTGAATAAAATTGAACAGATGGAACAAGAAATCCGCCAAAAGGAAAAGAGCTTAAAGGAAAAGGAAAAAGCCAAAAAGCAGGTACTATTGCGGCTCTCTCCTACTCTGTGGAATGATCTAGCACAGTGGGCAGAGGATGACTACCGTTCCATCAATAGCCAGATTGAATATCTCTTGACGGAAGCTGTCCGAAAGAGAAAAAAGTCTGAATAAGCTTTTTACCACAAAAATCCCAGCCGATACCGGCTGGGATTTTTCTACATTGCAATCACATCATCCGCAATTCCCATTGTAGACTTACGATGAGATACCAAAAGTATGGTCTTATTCTCTTTTTCACGTTCTAAGCTTCTTAAGATAATGCCCTCATTTAAGCTATCAATATTGCTGGTAGGCTCATCCAACAATATCATATCCGCATCATGTAAAAATGCTCTGGCAATTCCGATTCTCTGCTTCTCCCCACCAGAGATCGAATCCCCAAGCTCTGCCAGCTTCGTGTCATATCCCTCTGGCAATGTCATAATAAAATCATGGATGGAAGCTTTTTTCGCTGCTTCTATCACTTCTTCCCTCGTAGCATCTTCCTTTGCCACCTTGATATTATTCTCTATGGTGTCATGGAACAGGAAAGTCTCCTGTGTCACATAGGAAATATTGTCCCTAAGAGATGTGGTATTGATCTCGTTGACGTTGTGACTTCCATATAATATATCGCCCTTCTCGGTCTCGTAAAAACGCATCAAAAGCTTAAGAAGTGTGGACTTACCACAACCGCTCTTTCCCAAGATTCCATGGATGCGGTTCTTTTCAAAGCATGCATCAAAGTCTGTCAGCACACCTGACAGTTCGTTTTCTGCACTTTCCTCATTCTGAATAGCATAGGAAAAGCTTACCTTCTCACAATGGATATCCCCATCGCACACAGTCTTTCCCTCTGTAATATCCTCCACAATTGGCTCCTCTGATAGAATGTCAAGAACACGGTTACCACTTGCCAATGTGTGATGCAGGTTATTGGAAAGAGCAGAAAGTGCCGCTGTCGGACCAAAGGAACTAGCCATGGCAATCACTGCTATCACGGCCTGATACAACTCAATACTACCAGTTCGCGCCAGATGTCCTGCCAATACTGCCATCAAGACCTCCGCCGACAGGATGACAATGTCCGTCACCACCCGCTGTCCATTTTCATGCTCCTTTAATTCCTCATTAATCTGCTCTAGCTGCTCTGTCTGTTCTGTCATCTGTGCCATTCGACGCTGTTGCTGTCCATACTGTAAGATTTCTTCCAGTCCATACAGATTATCCAATACACAGGTATTCAACTCTCCGAAGGAATTACGGTATGCCTGTCCCTTGGCAGCTCCCCGTCTACCATTCACCAACGGAATCACCATACCTACCAGAAGATAAAAAATCAATGCCACCACCCCTAGCAGCGGATGAATCATTCCAATAAATACCACCATAAATATAGAAGTAATCACTGCAATTGCAATCGGTGATATGGTATGGGCATAGAACACTTCAAGCAACTCAATATCACTGGTAATAATAGAAATCAGATTACCCTTTTTGCTACCGTCCAACTTTGCAGGTGCAAGCCTCCGCAATGCTGCAAATACCTGATGACGAATTCTAGCCAACAGCTTAAATGCAATATAGTGATTGCTTGCCTGCTCCCCATAACGCAGAATTCCTCTCGCCACGGCAAAGAAAATAATGAGTCCAAATATGACCGAAAGGCCAATACCATCATAAAGACCTGCGATGGTAAGCAATCCATAGCCACCCAGTACCGTGATAAATGTTGCCATCAAGTTTCCGATGCATCCCATAAGAATGGCAACAAGCATCACTGGAAGCAACGGCTTTATCATGCCAATCAATCCTGCCATCACAGCAAATCCACTGCGCCTACCAGCCTTCGCCATTGCCTTCGTCTGTGCATTTTGAGTTTCCTGCATTATGCCGTCACCTCCTGTTCCTCTGGCTGCACATAGCGCTCCTGCTCCTCTTCTCCCGGCTGCACATAGCGCTCCAACTCCTGTTGCGCATGATATAGCTTATAGTAGTAAGCTCCCTGCGCCATCAATTCATCGTGTGTGCCGGATTCGATCATGTTAGAACCCGCTGCATTTGAAACCACCGAGGAATCCTCTGTTGCCTCATTTACATTTGATACAGTTGATTCCGTTGCAAGCTCATCTGCCGCCCGCAGAACATAAATCCTGTCTGCCGCCACCACATTGGCAAGACGATGTGATATCAGTATCACTGTCTTCTGATGCGCCAGCTCATGTACTACCTCCATGATCTTATTCTCGCTCTCCACATCCACATTGGAAGTCGCCTCGTCAAAAATATAAATATCGCTATCATGCAGCAATGCCCTTGCCAGCACCAGACGCTGTCGCTGTCCACCAGACAGATTGGATGCCTTTTCTTCGATCGACATGAGCAGACCGCCCTTATCCATGACCGTATCGTAGAGGTCTACCTTTCGCAATGCCTCCGCCATCTCATTGGCAGTAGCATCCTCATTTCCCATACGCAGATTATCTAACACTGTTCCCGCAAAAAGATAACTGTCATGACGGACGCGGGTCACTTTTTTATGTAGAGCATCTGGGGCAATCTCTGCTACTGACACACCGCCGATGCAGATACTTCCTGCCCTCTTCTGCATCCCCACACTATTCTCCTGTGTCTTGGCATCTCCCAGTCTGTGCTCTCCCATTATCAGAGAGGCAATCGTACTCTTTCCACATCCAGAGGTTCCCACCAACGCCACAAAGCTCTTCTCGGGAATTGTTATGGACACATCCTTAAGAATCTGTTTCTCTTCTGTATAGCCAAAATTTACATGGTTCAACTGAATATCACTTTTCTCAATCTCTGTCACTTCACCCTGCTTTGGTACTGGTGCGTCCAGCAAACGGAAAATCTTATCTGCCGCTGCATTACCATTCATGGCAATGTGGAAAAAGGAACCAAGCAAACGCAGTGGCAGGAAAAATTCAGCCGATATCATGACGATGAAAAAGCATTCTGGCAATGTAATATTTCCTGCCTGCAATTCTAAGATACTAAGAATAATTCCCACCGCAGCACCACCATACGCCACTAGATCCATCACACTGATGGAATTTAGCTGCATGATGAGCACACGCATGGTAACCTTGCGGAACTTCTCCGCCTCCTCGTCCATCTTTTTCGCATAGCGCTCGTCAGCCTGATAGATTTTTAAGGTAGTAAGTCCCTGTAAATTTTCCAAAAAAGAATCTCCAAGCTCCGTGTAAGTGCCCCAATACTTCGCCAAAAGCTTCTTCGCAAACTTCTGCACTGCCACAATGGATATCGGAATCAACGGCACACACAATAGCAACACCAGTGCCACCTTAAGACTCATCGTTCCAACAATGACAAATAATGTAATTGGTGCCAACATACTATAAAAAAACTGTGGCACATATTTTCCAAAATAAATCTCCAACTGATCCACACCCTCGGTGCTAATCTGTACCACCTCGGAGGTCGCTGCTGTATCACGATAAGATGCTCCAAGCTGCATCAGCTTCTCATAGATCATCTCACGAAGTCTGCGCTTCACCTGTGTAGATGCCTGATAGGACATTCTACTGCCGGCCGTGGTGGCAAAGCTTCTTATAACAATCGCAATAGCAATAGCAATAAATAATCCTGTTGTCCCTATCCCATCTGCACCATTTTGTCCTGTCAGCACTTCTCCCAAAAACAGTGCCAACACCATCATCAATACCACATTTGCAATTAGGGAAATCCACTGGGACAGCACCATCCCTGCTATATATTTTCGGTTGTCTGCAAATTCATTTAATAAGCGTTTATGAAACATACTAGACTCCTTCCGTCTGTCCTACTCCGCTTTCACTTAACGCCACGCTCATTGATTTATTTCTATCGTACTTTTTACGTCTTGCTCTGTGCTGTGCCACATGTCCGAAAGTGCAAAGAACAAAAAGTACCGCAGAAAGCTTATGCAACAGCTTCACTATGAACATTCCATGCAGCGGATGTATTAACATTCCTGTCACGAACATTACAATCAACGCCGCTAACAATACCTGATCCACCAGACGGATTGCTGGCTTCTGGTATTTCATCTTTCTTCTCTGCTTCATCAGATGTGCCACCATCGCAATAGTCAATACTACACCCAGCACCACATGTCCAAGTGCTCCGGTCAATCGCACTGCAAATAACAATACACACAGTACAATCGTCACCACCAAAAATATCTTCTCTCTTGTTCTACTCATATTCCACTTCCTCCACTGTCTTAATGCGGAACAGAAAATAATAAAAATGTCCTGCCGCCACAAATAAAATAATTACCTTAGCAAAGGTCGGTGAAAAAGCAAATCCGATCGTAAATATGATTCCAAGAGTAAGTAACATGTTGCGCTTTGCCTTTTTATCCATTGACTTGTTCTTCACTGCCTGCTCTACATAACGCTTATAAAAGTTTGTCGAGACAAACCATTTATGAAAACGCTCTGATCCATTGGCAAAGAAAAAAGCCGCCGCAACAAAAAAAGGCGTTGTGGGAAGTACTGGCAACACAATCCCCGCAGCTCCAATTCCAAAGCATACAAATCCTAACACCACACAAATCACATTTACTATCTTTCTCACTGCAAACCTCCATATTTTTCTTATGTATATACTCGTTTTGTTAGTTATTTCTAACTTTTAGCAGTGTTAGTCTATACTAATACAGTGATAACTGTCAAGTGGTAGATTTTGCTAGGAATATTTTATTTTACAAGGTCAAAGATCATATCCACACATCCCTCGATACCAAAGGCACTGCTATCTATGGTCAGATGGTAATTCTGGGATCTGCCCCACTCCTGCTCTGTGTAATATTTATAATTGATGGCTCTCTTCTTATCCTTTTCCCGCAGTCGCAGCTCTGGTGCCACCGCAGTTTCACCGTACACTTCCACGATACGCTTTGCGCGATCTGCGCCTGGCGCATGCACGAACACATTGAGCACATCCTCCCGCTCTCTTAAGATGTAATCCGCACAACGTCCCACGATCACACAGGACTCCTGCTCCGCTAGCTCTAATATCTTTTTGCGCTGCTCATTCCACAGATAATCGCTGACGGACATACCATTAATGTTTCGTCCCACGAAGGCGTAAGAAAAGAGATTCTTAGAAGGGGCATACTCCCCCTGCTCCTCAATGTACTTCGGATCAAAACCTGTTGCCTGTGAAAGCTTCTCGATCAGCTCCTTATCATAGCAAGGAATACCAAGGCGCTCCGCCAACATTTTTCCGATGGTTCTTCCACCACTTCCGAACTCACGACTAATCGTAATAATTCTTTTTTTCATAATTCCAATCCTTTCTATCCTTTGGTCACCCAAATACACTTCTTGCATGACAGCTACTATAATTTTCTTATTACTTTCTTATTGATCCTCATCATAAAAATACTTGCAATTACTGCAGATACCAGCTCTGCAATCAGGAAGGTAGCCCACACCAGTCCCATGTACTCCATGGACTGTCTGGCTAAAAGGGAAAAGCCCCATGCCACTGGCAATACAAATAAGAACTGTCTGCACACAGAAATGATAAGGGATTCCAGTCCCGCATCCAACGCCTGAAAAATTCCCTGATATGCCACATTTGCTCCTGCAAATAAAAAGCTTAAGGATACGATACGCATTGCCTGCACACAGAGCTCCTGTGTCTCGCCAGAGAGCCCGAACATTGCAGCAAATGGCCCCGCAAAAATCTCAAGTGCAATCATCCCCACCAGCATAATAATCAAAGTATATCCCATACCATATTTGATTCCATCCTTTACTCTGCTCTGGCTTCTCATACCGTGATTAAAGGACACGATCGGTGTGATGGCATCGCGCAGTCCAAAGGCAGCAAAGAGGATGAACTGCTGTATCTTATAATAAAGTCCATAGGCTGTAACCACGTTTTCACTGATTTTTCCAAATATGATATTAAGTCCGTATGTCATAAGAGACATCAGTGCCTGGGCGATAATAGCAGGCAGACCAATAGTATATATCTCACCGATGATCTTAAGGGACGGTTTCATATAGCTTAATCCGTTCTTGATTTCCTTGTTGAACTTCAAATGGAAAATCAGACCCAGCAGCGCGGATGCGATCTGTCCAATGACTGTGGCATAGGCAGCACCCTTTACTCCCATGGCTGGCAGACCAAACCATCCATATATTAAGATAGGGTCAAGCACTACATTCAAAAGTGCTCCCACCACCTGTGCGATTGTAGAATATGTAGATCTACCTGTCGCCTGTAACAATTTCTCAAAAATAGAGAAAAATACGATTCCCATTGATATGACGCAGCAGATCTGTAAATACTCTATCGCCATCTCGGTAATCTGTGGATTGCTGGTCTGGGATGTGATATATGCTCTCACACCAAAGCAACCAAACAGTAAAAATACCAAATATATAACAAACCCAAGAAACATTGCATTTCCCGCTACGTGGCTTGCCTTCTCATGATTGCCCTGTCCGATGCTCTTCGCCAAAAGTGCATTCGTACCCACACCGGTTCCGATTCCAATCGCCACCATAAGCATCTGCACTGGGAATGCCAATGTCAGAGCATTCAATGCCAATTCACCTGTTCCCGGCATATTTGATACAAAGGCACTGTCCACAATATTATAGACCGCCTGAAGCATCATTGATAATACCATGGGGATTCCCATGGACAACATTAACTTGTTCACCGGCATCGTACCCATCCGGTTCATTGATTTCTTTTGTTCCATATCAACCTCCTGAAAAAAGAACAAAAGTGTGCGTTGCACACTCTCGCGTCCCAATTTGTTATATCGCACAGCTTTTGTTCCGCGCGCGAAGCTGCGCATAGTTGCATGCAGTGCTTTTTATGCAATAGGACGCAATTTCCTATTGCATAAAAAAATGCGCAAATCCATATCTGGATTTACGCATTCTGCTACTCGACGTCCCTTATTTTAACAAAAGAATTTCACAAAAGTCAAGCCTCTATTTTTCTTTTTTCTAGTACCTTTGCCCTTCATTTTGGTTGCAAAAACATGGCTCTGGTAGTAAGATTAAAATAGTACGTGTAGGACTTTTGCACTAATCAATTTGACGCAAAAACCACACTGAATTATAAGGACGCACGGAGGTAAGTATGAGACATTCTAAGGATTCCAACAACCTATCAGCGGTTGCAAGAAACAACAAAATTGTTATATTGGCACATTTAATTGATGTTCTTGTCATGAGTACATTCTGTGTACTACAAGCGGTCAGTGGATTACAGCCTTGGAGCTATGCATTGATTATTCTGTTCTTAGCTCTTACACCTGTTATCGTAGAACGCAGCCTATTTAAAAAGGACAATGAATCACACGCTATCAAGTACATCGCGGCGGTTGGTTTTCTTATATTTTATACATATACCATGTTTACCTCGACGAATCAGTTGGTCTTCGTCTTTGTTGTACCGATGATTCTGATTTTTTCCGTATACAATGACGTTCGCTATTCTCTGATTGTTAATCTGATAGCTATTGCAGAGAGTTTTATCATTGGTGCGCTTGGTATCTACACAGGGAACTTCGGTTATCTTGGCATCGACTACGGAATCATTCAGGTCGTTTTCATGATATTAGTCGGCATCTATTCTCTGTTTACCGCTAAGACACTTAACGCGAACTTTGGACAGGTCTTTCGTGACTTATCTTCCGTCTCCAATGAGATGAAGTCCGGTATTCAGGATATTAACAGCGAACTGGTCAAGCTCAATGAAGCATCCAACGCTACCATTACTGCCATGCAGGAAGTATCCACCGGTACGACCGACACTGCAGATGCTGTGCAAAGCCAGCTCATTCAAACTCAAGAGATTCACAGCATAGTCGGACTGGTCTCCGACTCCACCAGCCAGATCACAGATCACATGAAGCAGACCCTGGCTGTTTTAGAGCAAGGAAATGAAAATGTATCCCTGCTGGTCGAAAAAGTAGATGTATCTGTACAGAACGGTGAAGATGTCGCTGAAAAGTTACGAATTTTAGAAAAGTCAATTACAGAAATGAACTCTATCGTAGATATGATTAGCGATGTTGCCCGCCAGACAGGTCTGTTGTCCTTGAATGCACGTATCGAAGCATCCCACGCAGGACATTTTGGAAAGGGATTCGCTGTGGTCGCTGATGAGATTTCCGCTATGGCTGACCAGACCAAGGAAGCCACTACCCACATATCAGACATGATTGAAAGCATTGCATCTGGCATCAAAGAAGTTGTCACTGTCATCTATCAAATGATTGACGGTATTCAGGAGGAAAAGGAATCCACTTCCTGTACCGCTGACAGCTTCGCATCTATCCAGGCCAGCACTCTCTCCATTCGTGATAATCTGGATGTGTTGATCGGACATATTCATGATCTTACCGATGCCAACCGTCTCATTGCAGATTCGGTTCAGACCATTTCCGCAGTATCTGAAGAGGTATCTGCCCACGCCGCAGAAACCTCCAGCGCAGAGGAAGAAAATGCCGCTATCCTAAAGCGCATAGATAACAGAATGCATGAATTAATAAATAAGATTGAACGATAACAAAGAGGGGTGTCAATTCAATTGACATCCCTCTTTTAGGTTTTATAAATTTAGGCAACAGAATCACTCTCCCCCTAAACTTCTCTTAGTAATAACCACAACCACCTCGTGGCTCGCGCTCCATATCCTTCACATAGCTTGCGCTGTATTCCATTGTAATCTCACGAAGCTCCTTCTCGCCCTCTATGTATGGGATATACATATCGTATCCGTCCATCGCATCATCACATCCGATGTCACTGTAAGCCAATGACTCCTTTACAATGTGCTCACGCTCCTCGCGGGTCGTGTTCTTGATTAAAAATTGATCCATGGTATTCCTCCTTATCCATTATCGAACATACTCTACATTTTATCGAAATTCTTTTTTTGCCATCCCTTTAAGAAAGTCTTTTTTTAAATCTCTCTTAGAATGAAATATAAGCAACTCTGATTTACTTAACTCATTTACTTCTGCTTTTATTTTCAATAACTCTAAAGTACAAATCAAATCCGCTGCTTGAAAAAGTCTATAGTCACACGGTAATACTTTTCGTACTTCAAACTCTGCTAATTCTGTAGCCAAAACAGTATTTAGAATACGATTTAATTCATGCTGTCCATTATCATAATATAAAATTACTTTTTCAAATCCAAGAAAGTACTCTAGATTTTCACGAATAAACTTCGACAGTTCTCTTGCCATTCGCCCTTCAAGTTTAAATATGTCCTCATACTCACGCTTCTTAAAAATAAACGACTTGTATTTAACATTGCACTTGTTTACAAAATAGTATAACTTAGAAAAAACTGCACGTCGTTCATTCGGAGATACATTCTTGTAATCTTCCTCTCTTCTAATCAATGGTTCTGTGTGAACCACATGATTAACATATCCCAAATGTGCCAATTCTATATCTAGCTTCTTTATATGCTCAGAAATATCAACAGCTTGATCATGCAAAATCATCGTTATTATATAATATGGCGCATGTTTACTATATGAGCCAAAATCACCAGACTCATCCACAAATATACTGAGTTCTTTCATAAACCTCCTAAACTAAAAATGGCGGGGAGTCTCCCCGCCTAATAGGTTGGACCCGGGTCAAATGACCAGCCCAAATCTCTTGCATCTTCTGCAAGCGATATCGCTATCTGTAACATTATTATATACATCTACTAGATTGTATGCAAGGAAAATTTAAAATTGTCATTCGAAATTCTATCCAATATATTCCTGATAGCAGTCATATGTCCTCTGATCAAAACACGACATAATAATTTTCATCCCATAGTCTGGATTTTCCTTCAACCATTTTGATACTGCCCCTATCGCCACTTGAACCGCCTCCCGTAACGGATATCGGTATACTCCTGTGGAAATAGCAGGAAACGCTATGCTATGGATAGCATACTTCTTCGCCAATTCCAAGGAACGATAATAACAGCTGTATAAATCCTCTGCATCCGTTGGCACACCAGAATATATCGGACCTACCGTATGAATCACATACTTTGCTTTTAGACGATAGCCCTTCGTTATTTTTGCCTCGCCTGTCTTGCAACCGTGCAAAGTTCTACATTCCTCCAACAATTCTGGTCCAGCGGCGTGGTGAATCGCACCGTCCACGCCACCACCACCTAGCAAAGTCTGATTTGCAGCATTGACAATACACTCGCAATCCAGTTTTGTGATGTCTCCTATTTCAAGATGGATTTTGTTTTCTACTCTGTTTTTATCTACTTCAGAACACATCCTGTTCATCTCCTTATTTATCAAAAGATTTTTCTTTCTATCAGAAAACAGTTCTTTCATCACCCTTATTTCCCTCTACCCCAAAAGAATATTTTAGTATTCTTTCGGTATCGGTTCTGTGATGCCATATGTCTGCATGAATATTTGTAAATCCTTATCATTTCGTATTAACATCACATCTTCGAACTTTCCTGTATGAAGTTCCTTAAAACCTGCCACCTGCTCCCCTGTGCAAATGCTACACTTTAGGATGGGTTTGTGGGTGGTGGGGTTATAAGTGTGGGATGTAGCTTGAATACGTTTCTTCTTGAACATAGTAAACACCCCTTTCATATAAATTTACTATTTCTTCCCCTTCGTCAAATCATAGCTCTCCCCAATCATCCGTTCAATATCCTTCCTTGGTACCGTCCCATCGAGAATAATCGAGTTCCACCACTTCTTATTGAGGTGGTAGGCAGGTATTACCGATTCAAAGGCTCCCCGCCAAAAATCCCGCCATTCCGGATCACATTTGACATTAATCCACACATGACCATCCTTATCAAAAATCCATGCAAAGACCTTCTTATTTCCTTTGTGACGAATCACGCACCAGTTCGGATCATGAAATGGATAATCCTCGTATACATTTTCGTAAGTCAGGCAATAATCAATCGCCTCTCGTCTTTCCTGCATCCTACTTAACCTACCTTCTCAATCAATCTTTCAAATGACTCTGCAAACCGCTCATCATCCTCACTTGTCCGCTTTGCTGGACCTTTTAAATGATGCTTGCCGCTGACGCGCCTTGCCTTTTTCGCCATGTGACGCTCCATCAACATTTGATCAATATTTTCATTCGTGTACCACTTTCCACTCTGATGAATCCCATAGGCTCCCTTGCCAAGAATCATAGCTGCCACGCCATAGTCCTGAGTCACGACAATATCACCTCTCTGACACTGTCCCACAAGCGCAAAATCCACCGCATCTGCGCCTGCCCCAATCACCTTGACCTCGCTATAATCCGAATATAGCACGTGATTTGTGTCACACAAGAGCATGACAGGAATCCCATGTCTTTCTGCAATTTCTTCCACAATCCCTACCACTGGGCAGGCATCCGCATCCACTAATATTTTCATTACTTCACATCCATTCTAAATAATAAAAGAGCATACAATCACAATAACCGTACTGATAAGTGTTCCAAGTAAATAATACTCTGCAAAATCACTTTCCTTAGATATGCGGTCGTACCTTGCAATTGACTTTGCGGTTAATACAAGACCAATTGCAGAATACTGCTCAATTGCCAGAAATATCAGCATTATCATACGCTCCAATGAACCAATAAATCTTCCTGCATTATTGTCCTTCTTTATCTCTAGCATCTGTTTCTGTGGCTTATATGGCATTAATACCTTCTGAATGGCTATATTAGCAGGCTTATGAACAAGTAGCAATGTGAGACACCATTTCAGTACCAGTTCCCCTGAAATTCCAATCACTTCAAAAAATCGTATCCATTCTTCCCGTAACCCAATCTGTGAAGTATTTACCACAATCCAGTATGCAACGCCTACTAGACACACTCCATGGAACACTTGATCTACAATAAACACATTGCGTTCAACTACCTGTGTTGCAGTTCTTTTCTGGTATTTTGATTGTAAATACACATACTTCATTGCATCTATAATCATGTGCAAAATAGCTACAACTATCGCTCCAATTGTAACATGCATTGAATCCATTGCCAAAGCAGCTACTATCATACTAGCACAGTAACATAAGCAATGAATACTAAGCCATTTGGTACTCTTTATTTTTTCCTGAGCTATTTTCTCATTTTGAAAATAAAAATCCCCTAAAACATGTCCCAACAACAACACTGTAAAAACATCCTTAAACATTAATCTCCCCCATTACCTTATTTATTGTGTCCAGTGCATCTTTATATGCATAATACTTTCCCTTTGCCAGTATTTTCTGAACCGTAGATTGCTTCACACCTAATCGCTTTGCCGCCTCAACCTGACTCTCTCCAGAAGTAAGCATATCATAAATTACCTCTCTTTGTCTTTCACTCCAATTTTCTTTAATCGCCATCATTAAAGAAGTGATTGTATTTAACATACTTATAGTCAAGTAATTTTCCACATCTGCCTCAAATCGTATATTGCCGACATTGATTTTCTTTTTCTTTTCATTCTCTTTCAAATTCTCTATCGCACTTCTTGCACTATAATATCCCGGTCCGTCTGCTCCTATGGCATACTCTCTATTTATCTCAGTGGTTATAGCTCCTATCCCCACTCCGAACCGGATATTTATTGGATATAACCGGGTTTCAATTTCAGTTATTATTTCCATGACTCTAGCTCCATTACATAATAATCCCTGAAATTCATCCCCCAATGTTATGATAAAATTCGATGAGATTTCCTCTTTATATTCCATATTAATTTTTTTCAAAATAGCATTTAATTTTTGTTGTACTTCGTTTCTATTTTCAATTTTTTTGGAATCTTTAATATCCCCGATAATTGCAATATATAGTTTGCTATTAAAGTCACTCGTCATTTCACACCTCCATTTTGTCGCATCCTTATTATATACCCCACCAAGGGAATATTCAATCTTTATTCCCTATATAGGCTATATTACCAAAATAAAGTTTATATGGGCTATAAAATAAAGTGCCAGCTCGACTGGCACTTGCGCGCCCGAGCGGTGTCGCTTGCGACTCTCTTCCCTTCTACGAGATGCGCACCTCACACGGAGTGCTTTTTATTCTCTAGGAAATTAGAACTTTCGCACATTAACGTAACAAGGTCTTTCCTAGAGAATAAAAAAATTCCACCTTACTAGCACTCGCCAGTAAAGTGGAGTTCCCCTAGAATCTCAATCGCATATCGTACCACACAGCGCCACCATGCACCGAAGCCGATACCCCCTCATTCACAAACCCAAATCCCTCATAAAAATGCAACAAATGCTCCTTACAGGTCAGCACAAGACCTTTCCTGCCCTGCATCTTTGCATCACAAATGACTCTCTTCATAATCATACTTGCACATCCTTGGCGCTGATACTCTGGTGATGTCGCCACGCCAAATATCATAAGCCACGCCCCCTCTGAATCATGCATCAAGGCATCCTCAAACATCTCATCGGACAGCTTCGGAACATCCGTCAACATTCCATTTATCATTCCGACCAATTTCTCATCACAAAAAAGAAGCCAAAAACAATCTGCAAATACCTGTAATCTTTTTTCAAAAGACTCCCTTGTAGCTGCCTCCGCAGGCGGAAAGCATACTGCTTCCAGCTCTGAGATTGCCGCAAGGTCATCCATAGTAGCTTTTCTTATCTCCATTGTCATACCTCGAAACGTTCGCACTTATCGCAAATGTTCTAAAATTAATACGCTATATCCCTTTGATTTAATCTAACAAGTCAGTAAGATATGTTGTAAAATTGTCAGCCAGCATTTCCATTTTCTCTTCGATTTCACTTCTATTTATCTCAGATTCCTCGTCATAATCAAATAGAACTTCATGTTCAATTTGGCAGACTGGACATTTATCCTCATTAGGCATATTGGCTAAATCTATACATCTGATAAAATAGTGCTCCTCGTCCCATGTGAAAGGAAGATAACCTGCCTTTACAAGTACCGGATTCCAAGCATTCTTTATCGCGTAAAATGGTTTATTGCTAGAATGCTTTCCCACTGGACCATCAAAAAAATGGAAATATGTAGTCAAAAAACATTTCATAGCATTTGGGAATTTTATTCCTAACTCATTTTCCACATCTGCGATATCTTCCTCACTGACAGTAGAAGGAATCAACTTCCATTTTTTCCAACTCTCTTTCGATTCAACACCGTCTGCCCACATTTCTTCTGGTACGCCCGGAAGCTTCACATATAACTCGTCTTCATTCGCCTGCTTAAAATAATATTTCTCAAAAAAATCTTTCATAAATAATCTACATTCTTCTGTGGTCATAGCTTACCTCCATAAAAGCCTTTGTCCAACACTGGCTCATGCTATCATCTTAAAATATGTGTCCATAATTTGCAAATCTTTTCCTACTCTCGTATCTCTGCTACGACCTCATCAGGAATTACAAATTCCACACATCCCATATACATTGGTGCCACATCTCCCTCATTGAAGCAAATAACGATATTTCCCTCACCATTCACATAAAAGGATGTCTCCTCTGTAATCGACTCAAAATTCCACTCTGGAATCTCCTCATCATCCAGCCAATAGATAACATTCTCGTCCGCCGCCATCTGCTGGCGCATCTGCTCCTTGATATTTTCACTGATTGGTGTAATATAATCTGCTCCTTCTATAAAAAGACTCGCCAGTGTAAGTCTCTCGCCAGTATTTAGATCAATGGTGTAATAATAACCCCACTCTGCGCCGCTTCCTGCTCCCTGATAGCAGATTAATTTCAAAGTAAAATATTCCTCTGTCGTCACCAGAATCTCATGCTTTACAACAACTTCCTGATACCCCTCTTCATTCTTCAGACTCTCTTCAAACTCTGCTACAATCTGATCTGTGATTTGCTGAATCTCTGAATTAATTTCATCCACTGCTACCACTCCATCACTCACCAGTTCAGGCACTTCAATATCCGCATGATGCCGCTCACTCTCATATTCATAATCCCGAAATGTCACCACATCCACCAGTTTTCCAATTACAGGAATATTGCTCATAGCATAAGCCACATTCGCGGATGTATTTGGCAATGCAATAAATACTGCAACTGCTGCGGCAGCAGCGGCAATCGCGCTTGTCACCTTTTTATGCTTTCTTTGTTTCTCTTTTTTTGCCCGCAAGATGCTCTGCTTCATTACGTTTAACTGTTCCCCAGACATCTCGATTCCTTCATAGTCATTTCTGATATGCTCTAATTTTTCATACTCCTTTTCATTCCGTCCCATATACTTACCATCCTTTCATTCGGCCATCTTCCGCCAATTCCAATCTGAGTTTCTTTAGTCCTCGGTACAGACGGCTCTTGACTGTGTTGACATTTTCACCTAGCACCTCTGCAATTTCTGTAAGCTTCAAATCCTCAAAATACTTCAATTCAATGACTGCTTTATCTTCCATTGGCATTGCATTTAATGCATTCCGCAGATCCACATTTTCATAGCTATCTTCCTTACCATATTCCACTTGGATTTCATCCATAGAAATTGTTTTATCCTTTTTCAAAAACCGAAAAATTTCATTTAACATAATACGGTAGACCCATGTCGCCGCATATTCCTCCTGTTTTAACGAATCGCTATGTAGAATCGCCTTATAAGCACCATTCTGTACAATGTCCCCTGCATCTGCCTCATTATGCACGTAACTATATGCAAGACGGTAATAACTGTTATAATTTTCGAGCAATACCTGCTCTATCTTTTGCTCCTTCTTAGCCTTTCTCGACAAAAGCATGGTATTTTGCACCTCCTTTGTTATTTTCTAATGATTAGACACTCCGAATCACAAAAAAGTTGCATTTATTTCTAACTTTTTAAAAATCCTTTTCCTCCCTGATATATCCAATTGCCCGCTCAAAAAAACTTCGCTCCGCCGCATCATCCTCACTGCTCATATAGTGATAAGAAATCCGCATTCCATCCTCCATTGTCACCACGCCTATGATGTGCTTCGCATAGGATACCACCGGCGGAATAAACAGTACATCCCGAATTGCATATCGCCCATATTCATCTGGGATATCTAATCGAGTCAGATTCGTAATACCAAGCTCCCTTGTATTACCTCCTTTATATCCTAGCACCTTAGCAAGCTTCTGCGCAGTCTTATTTTCATACAACTGATGGGTGTATAATAAAATCGAATCGATCAGCGTCGGCTCAAACAGCGCCATGAACTGCAATATAAAATACCGCATCACTGGACGGTCAAGCTTCTGATGTATCTTCTGATGCAAGCTCTTTGCATTCTCTGCAAAGGACATTTTCTCGAAATAGGTATAATCCGCACTGATCCCCGTCGCCTGATTGGACACAGATCGATTGTGATTATCCCTTGCATCTACTGCCATACCGATGCAGTGATTGTTTGTATCAGCCCGCAAAAATGCAGTCGCAATATAGCTGTTGACCGATACCCCTATGCTTCTTGCACGCTGCTTAAGCGTCTCCACTTTCTCCTTAGAAAAGCTCTCATAGACAATCTGCGAGCTACGATCCTTCCAGTAACTCTCATGAATTTTCTTATAATCCTCCCATGAAAAAACACATCCACTGCGCTTCCATTTTCGATTAAAACCATTTGCATACCACTTAAAATACCTTGGCAGTTTCGCCTTCTTTGGAAAAGACTCATCTGTAAGCAAACACAGTGTCTTATATACAAGCTTCTCCCCTGACAACGCACGCATGATATCCTCTAAAAGATAAGTAACGGATTTGCCATCTCCCACGAGGTGATGCGCCATAATAAGAAGTCTGATATCCTCATCAGAAGTACAGATAAATACACGTACCAATTCCCCTTCCCCAATCTGAAATGGAAGTCTTTCATTTTCATGGCTGACCGACAGCCAGTCCTTATCTGTAACCGAGACCCTGCACCCCGATACGTTCATTTTCTTATAAAAAGCAGTGCCATCCGCTTCTAATACCACCTTACACATCGTGGCTTCATTTGCCCTAAATGCAGACTTCACCGCCTCCATGAGTTCCTCAATATCCGGCTTGCCTGTAATCCCCACAAGGAACTGTATGTAAGTATTTGGTTCAAATAAATTTACCCGTTCTGACCGTATGATGTTCTTCATATCCTCTCCTTCCAAACCGTCTCCTAGAATCCGTATTTCTTAATATTTTTATACCACGCTCCCATGGCTGCCTTCTGAGGGAATATTTTCGTAAGCACATGTTCCAATTTAAAATACATAGAGCAGACCGACATATCTCTCCCACATTTTGCATCCTTAAGTGCCACCCGTGCCACACGCTCTGCACTTACGATTCCCGGAAATTTGACTGGTACTCCATTGATTTCCTTCATCAAGAGTTCTGTATCTACCCAGCCCGGACACACCGCTGTCACTGTGATGCCAGTCCCCTTCAATTCCACATTCAAGGATCTGGAATAGCTTCTTACAAACACCTTTGTCGCCGCATAGAGATTCAGATAAGGCAATGGTTGAAAAGAGGATGAAGATGATACATTTAATATTCTGCTACCCGCTTTCATATATGGAATACACATCGTACATAAAACTGCCACTGCGCTACAATTAATATGAATGGTCGCTTCTACCTCTTCCACAGAAAACTCCTCATAGGAACCCATCCTGGCAACTCCTGCATTATTGATGAGATACGCCACGGTCACCTTCGCTTGCTCTAGCATTTTTCCGATGGAGCGGATATCCTCTGTTTTTGTCAGATCCTTAGATATGGGACGAATCTTCTCTCCCAATTCTTTTCGCAAATTATCAAGCTTCTCTTGATTTCTTGCAATTGCCCATATCTCATCCACTTCCTCATATAGATAATTACAAAACTCTCTTCCGATGCCACCGCTGGCTCCTGTTATGATTGCAATTTTCTTATCCATAATTTCTTTCTCCCTTATATAAACTCCGATTCCTCTGCTACTTTTATTTCAATACTGTCCGTTCCAAATCTGTTGCATCAATCATTTCATACTTTGTGGTAAACAACTTCTTCAAAGAATACAGATACACCACACCCCAATAATAATCCGCAAGCTTTAGTGGTGTTCCATCTACCACGCTTCCCTCTTTTTGCCCCTGAGCGATAATCTTCGCTGTGTACTGATACAATTTGGACTGGTAGGTCGTTCCTTCCGAAGCATAGTCTTCATCCTGTTCAAATAGCATCTGCGTACTTAAGGCGATCATTCCCGCGAAGCTCTCATCCTCCTTAAGCTGGGTCAACACGGTATTCGTCAACTTATGTATCTTCTGCTCCGCTGATATTGGCAGCGCTGCCAACAGCTTTAACTGCTTGATATCACTGTCTCTATTTATCATATTCTGAATTTCTATGAACAGCTCCTCCTTGGAACTGAAATATACATAGATCGTTCCCTGTCCAATTCCGATATGCTTGGCAAGATCACTGATTTTTGTTCCGGAAAATCCATTTCTCGCAAAATATAGCATCGACTCATGCAATATCTTACTGCGCATCTCATTTCTAATTTCTTCGCATCGTTCCGGTGACTTTGGCATATGCTCCTCCATTTTTGAATGAATATTTGTTCATTCATAAGTCTAGGGCACCACCGGCTTATTGTCAATATATAAAATCAACGCCACCAAAAAAAGAACACCCAGATTTACCTGTGTGCTCTCTCTTCTTCTCTATAATTCACTTACATCGCCTTCACGCACTGTGAAAACTTCTGCTTTGCACTCTGCACCTTTGTAGCCTCTGCATCTGGTGTAGGATAATAACCTCTCGCATGCATCAGATTGAATACATCCTCCTGAATCATATGCTCCTGCTCCAAGCAATGCAATATGGCATCCCGTACCGTGTCATGGACACACTCATTTGCAAAGGTATTATAATTACCCGTGGCAGCCTTTTCCGCTGCCAGTGCATCTGCTAATATTTCCTTATCTGTATAGATCTGTTCTGTCATCTTTTCTCCATCCTTTCCTTGTTAAGACCTTGCTCTATTTTCCTAGCATTTAACCAAGCTGTGCATAAAGCGAATTAAAATGTCCCTGATGCTTCTTGGAAATCTCTGTGAACTTCGCACTGATTTCCTGATCCTCCGTATGTTCCGCAAGCATCTGGAACTTTTTAATCAAAAGCTCCTCCTCAGTCAACAAGTCATTTAAAGCTGACAGTTCCTTTTCTGATAACTGACCCATATTCCACCTCCATCTTCGATTTTCTTATCAACGATAGTGTGGTCATTCCTTTTCTATTTTATGCAAAAAATACGCTTAGTCTTCCATTTTGCAGATGTCCTTTAAAAAGTGATACAGTGTCCCCTGATAGACTGGCCGCTCCATCACAAAATCCACCCCAGCGGATTTCATACTACTCTCTACCCGCTCCTTTTCATTGGTGGAACAGGTAATGATCATCTGCTCGGAAGGGTACATCTTACGAATTTCTCGGATGATATCCTCGCCTCCAAGCATATACCAGTTGGCAAAACAGATATCATATCCCCGTCCCTTGGCGTATGCATTTTCAAGCAACTGAGCCGCCTCCGCTCCATTCGTTGCAATATCACAGGCAATGCCCAGCCGTGAAAAGATCATAGTATGATAATTTCTGGAATACTCATTATCATCAAGAACCATGGCACGCATTCCCGCAAAGTTCGTCTTCTGGGCTACTGGCTCCTTTCCCATGCGAAAGGGAAGCGTGATGATGGCACCCACGCCATCTCCATTTTGGTCTATCACCTTCATAGATCCATGAAGCAGTTCCACGATACTCTTTGTCACCGGATACTCATCATTTTGTCCGAGATTTCCATGGACGGTAATCTCTAATTCCACCTGACGCTTTCCTATCTTGCGCTGTCGATAAGAAGTATGAACATTTCCACCGGATGGTGTATTCTTATATGCTTTCTTTAACATCCTCCCCCAGATCTGTTTGAGATGTCCATAGTCTCCCATCAGATATTCATATGCTACGGTAGCAGTCTCCATCTCAAAGGAAATGCCCTTCCTCTGAAACATAACAGAATACTCCCGCATCACATCCACCACCACATCCTGTAATTGAAATGGAACCGCATGTGCCACAAAGGCTTCCTCTCCCACCCATGACACATCTAGTACATTTTCCACCACTGTCATAAGATGCTCCGCCTGTTCACTGATCTGTTCTAACGCCTCGCAGTTGCCACTCTCTTCACAATTACCGCTACACAAAGACAATATCTTCTGGGTATCCTCACGAATTTCCTTAGATATCCGCTCAATAAAAGTCCCCTTGACCCGGTTGGCATGACGCTCTTCCTGTATCTCTTTTTTTAGCATCATCTGACGCATTACATATTTCTGCATGATATTTCTGACACGATTTTGAATAAGTGCCGGTTCACAGGGTGAAAAAATAAAATCATCGGCACCCTTTTCCAGCATCCTCACTTCCATATTTTCATCAATCGTGGTCTTGACGATAACGGGAATATCCCGCAATCTGCTGTCTGCCTTCATCCTGCTAAGCACAGCCTCACCATTCATCACAGGCATGAACACATCCAATATCACCACATCCACTTTCTTCTCTTGCAGAATATCTAACGCCTGCACTCCATCCTCTGCCTCCAGTACCTCGTATTCCTGCTCAAACATCACCTTTAGAGATGCACGGTTCACCTCCACATCATCCGCAATGAGCATGACCAATTTTTCCTGCATTGTACTTTCCCTCGCTTAGTTCTAATCCCTTCACAACACTTTATTTTGTCCTGTATTTCTTTCGTACAGTATAACCGATTTCTTATCGCTTGTCGGCAATATATGCACACTTTCTTTACCTCCATACGCCTTATCTACTTTTTTCGACAAAAAAAGACAGCATATCTCTAAAAGATATGCCGTCTATATTAACCATAAATCATTCCGTCTAATACAAAGTACATCTGCTTGATATCCACCGGCTTACTTAAATGGGCATCCATTCCTGCCTCAAAGGACTTGCGTACATCCTCCTCAAATGCATTTGCGGTCATAGCCACGATTGGAATCCGTTCACTGTCCTCATGTCCAGCACTTCGTATCTTACGTGTCGCCGTTAATCCATCCATCACTGGCATACGGATATCCATCAAAATTGCATCATAGTATCCCGGCTCATGTTCAAGGAAGCAATTCACTCCTTCCTCTCCATTCAATGCCACTTCCACTTCAAAATTCTTATGTACCAGAATATTTCTCGTAATCTCAATATTAATATCATTGTCCTCCACCAGAAGGATTCTTTTTCCAGTAAAGTCATAGTCAAGACTCTCGGACTTATTCTTCTTGCGCAGGCTTTGTTCACGGTCAGCCACCTTTTCTAACGCTACCGTAACAACGAAGGTAGATCCTCTTCCCTTCTCGCTGTATACATCGATCCGTCCATCCATGAAGTCGATAATATTTCTGGAAATAGCAAGTCCAAGACCTGTTCCACCGTTTAAAGTAGTATTGCCATCTCTCTCCTGTTCAAACGCATCAAACACATATGGAAGGAAGGACTCATCCATGCCCACACCGGTATCACGTACCTCAAAACGGATGGAAGATTCCGTCTCCTTATCCGTCAGACATTCCACGATAAAATCCACCTTACCGTCAGGCTGGGTATACTTTACACCATTTTCCAATATGTTGAGCAAAGCCTTCTTTAGCTTCTCTCCATCAAAATGATATACCTCGCTAAAGCTTCCACGCTTTATCATGGAAAATCCGACCTGCTTCTCCTCCGCTTTTTTGCTGACGATCTGCTCCAATTCATTTAGGAATGCTTCAAAATTCATATCCTCCTGAATCAAGGCAATATTACCACTCTCAATCTGTGACAGATTTAAGATATCATCGATAAATGACAAAAGAAAATGAGCAGACATGTTGATGGTATCCAGATTCTCAAGCACCTGCTTCTCATTCTTTGCATTTTCCTTTGTCAGATAGGTAAGTCCAATGATGGAATTCATCGGTGTACGAATCTCATGACTCATACGCTCTAAGAACTCATTCTTCTCTTGATTTGCATGTCTGGCATCCATAAGCGCATAGTAAAGACGCTCTCTCTGCTGCTGTTCTTCCTCGTAACTCTCCGTCACATCCCGTCGTACCAGCACCAGTGTCTTCTTATCACCATTATGATAATAGATGCTCATCTCTTTTCTGCGGTACTCACTTCCACACAAAAAACGGTAGGAAACGACCATGCGCTCCTTCTGTTCTAACTCCGCTTGTATATAAGAAAGCTCCAACAGCTTCTCGCAGTACTCCCGATCCTCTGGATGCACAAAATCCAATACCGTTTTCTCATTTACCGTCTCGTAATCTCCAGCAAAGGCTGACGGTACACCTGCCTCCTCATTGGTGACAATTACCTCTGTCTCACCTGTCTCTACATCCACATAAGTGATATAATCCAGCTCTGCCTTTACGACGTTTTCTAATATTTCTTGTTCCTTCCTCGACTTTGCTTGCTTCATTTCTGTACTCCTATTACCAATACATACCAAAGTACTAATTATTATAACAGTATTTCCTTTACTTTCCAAGAAAATTTTGTTAAACCTGCTGTATTTCAGCGGAATAATAGGTGTGTTGCCAACAAGAACATACCATAATAATAGGTCGCCAGATTAAAAATATGTACTCCGTATCCCTTCTTTTTATGAAAATAAAGGAACAAAATCGAAATATCGGACACGAAAAACAGAATGCTTCCCACCGCAATCATAAGGGTAGCAATCGAGAACTGTGTCAGCACCAGATGTAATCCCTTTGACACAAATAGCGCCACAAAAAAGGAATACAACAGGATAAAAGGACGTAATCTTCCAGTATGTATTTTCTTTAACGAAGTAAGTCCCCATGTCAACACTACCGCCAGTGCCGGAATCACCAAATTCACCCATTCCAACGGCTGTATCTTACAAAGCCAACGCACGAAGCACAAGTGCCCAATCAGAAAGATTCCAAGTCCCATCAGAAAATGTATTTTCTTTCGAAAACGATTATAAGCAGCCATCAGGATATCTCCCGCAAAGCAACAGAAAAATGCTGGTAACATCAGCCAAAATTGATATATCGCTCCACTTTTATATGCCGAAAGCCCAAATACGACCAAAAAACTAAGACTTGACACTCCCTTAGCCCAAATATAATGCTTTTTTTGTATCTCATTACAGGCAACTGCCAGAAGCATTGCAAATACCAGACTGTATCCCAGCAGCATTCCCAAAAACATCATTTAAATTCCTCATTTCTATTCAAAGATTTCTCCAATTCCAATGAAAAATTCCAATGGAATTTTTCATTGGAATTTACAGGCTCTTTCGAAGCCCCTTTGGATAGTGATTCTTCATCACACCACCAGCCAGCTTCCCCCAACCGATGCTATAACCGTCCACCGTCACCAGATACCATCCTTTTTCGCCATCATAGGAAAAAGTCTCTCCATTCAGATAGCCCCGAACTTCTCTGCTGTCACGCTCCAGATTCACCACATGCACTGCCTCCTCTGGTCTCATGGAAAGTGCTAGGGCATGGGATGGCTCAAAACGATTCTTCTTTAATGTTCCTAAATGCAGTCCCGGACGCAATACCTTAAGTCCCTTTACAGAAGGCATTCCCTCTGGAATCAAATATAACTGATCGCCGAACTTTAAGTATCTGCCTTCAAATGCTCCCTTACTTCCCGCTTCCATCCGCAACGTATCTTTGGCAAATTCCAGATACTCCACACAGCCCTTTCCCGGTGTCTTTGCCTCACGCTCTGTGATACCATTCTCCATTCCATTTTTACAATATCCCGGCAGATTCTTATCCAATTTTCCAGCCTTTCGCAGCACTGCAAGATAATGTCCCTCGCCCTTTAACAGATGCGGCCAAAGACGTATTGTGCCCTCAAGTCCTACAAGGGAATCTGACTCATCAACTCCCTGTGCTTCCCCATTAACAGCAGTCTCTTTTTCTTCCTGCCCAAAGGTCACCCACTCTGGTACACCGCCTGACATTCCATCTATCCGCTTCGCCTCTTCAATGAAAAACTCAGGATGTCTGGACAAAAAACGAGCCATACTGCCCTCATTCTCCGCCGGAGCAAAAGTACAGGTAGAATATACAATTCTTCCTCCCGGTGCCAGCATGGATGCTGCGCAGTCCAAGATCTCGTCCTGTCTGTCTGCACAAATCTGCACATTCTCCAGACTCCATTCTCCACATGCCTCCTCGTTCTTACGGAACATTCCCTCGCCAGAACAAGGTGCATCCACCAGTATCCTTGTAAAATACTCTGTGAAATTCTCTGCCAATCGCTGTGGTGTCTCGTTGGTCACCATCGCATTACGGATACCCATACGCTCCACATTTTCCGAAAGTATCTTTGCCCGTGCCGGATGGATTTCATTGCAGATTAACATTCCCTGTCCCTGCATCGCCGCTGCAATCTGAGTACTCTTACCTCCCGGCGCTGCGCAAAGGTCTAAGATTCGCTCACCTGCCATCCCAGTTTCCTCCTCTGCCAAAAGAGGCTGCATCAAATATTCCACCGGCGCCATGGCGCTAGGCTCCTGAATATAGTACACCCCAGCCTCATGGTACGGATGCTTTCCCGGTGTGTCTTCTTTTTCATAATAAAACCCATTTTCTGCCCAAGGCACTGGTGTAAGACTAAATGGTGCTTGTTCCAAAAACTGCTGTCTATCTGTCTTTAATGTATTGATTCGAAGGGACTGGTAACGCTCCTTCTCATAGCTCTCCAAAAATGCCAGATATTCCTCACCCAGCATCTGTTCCATTCTATCTAAAAAATCCTGTGGAAGCATCTATTTCTCTCCTTTATCTATCGGATTGTCCTATACACTTCCTCCACTATAACACAGATTTCCCGCGGGTGTAAACATCCCCTCATTGGTTCCTTATTTTGTAGCTGTTGCCCCAGTTCCAAAGTCTCTCGTCAGAATATCACTCTTTTCCAAAAAGTCCTTTACCGTATAGAATCCCAGCTTTTCAATCAGTTCTATGACATATGGATTTTCAAGGGGTGTCTGATACAGTGCATCCTCTCCATAACGGTTCACCAGTTCTCTTCCCGTCTCCTTATCAATCAGCGCTCTCGGACCACCGACACAGCCACCAGCACATGCCATTCCCTCATAAAAGTTGGCTGAGCCTGCTCCATTTTTGATATCCTCAATCATCTGTTTACATGCTGCCACACCGTCCGCCTGAGCAGGACGCACCATGATCTCACGTCCCGGATGTAACTGCTCCACCGTCCGTTTTACCGCCTCACTGACACCTCCAGTTCTGGCATAAATTCTTCCCGCCATAGAAGAATGTTCCTTCTCATCCTCCGTAAATTCTTCTGGGCGTGTACCTGTCACTTCAAATAATTCTGCCACCTCCTGAAAGGTCAGTACATAGTCCACCGCATCTGCAATATCTGGCTCCTTAGCCTCCTTTTTCTTGGCAAGGCATGGTCCCACAAATACTGTCACCGCCTCAGGGTGTATCTTTTTTACCGCCCTGCCAGCCGCGATCATTGGCGATACCGCTCCCGGCACATGGGGTACCAATTCACTGTATATTCCACGTATCATAGCAATCCACACGGGACAACAACAGCTTGTCAACTGAAAATCTGTTGTACTCACCACGTGCTTGTCAAATTCCAAAGCCTCCTTTAGCGTTAGGATATCAGCAAATACTGCCACCTCCACCATGCCACAGAAGCCCACTGCCTTTAGGGCTGCCCGAATTTTTCCCGGTGTCACCGGTTCTCCGAACTGTCCTAAAAACGCTGGAGCGATCAAGGCATATACTCTTTTCTGTGTATTTCCAAGCTCCCTTAATACCGCCGCCACATCTGCACTCATCTGTGTATGTTCGATATCACAGGTACGAATCTCTGTCACTCTGCCCTTATCATTTTCAGGATGTAGCAGACAGTCCATCTGATAAGCCTCCTGCAGCTTCTCGATCTGCCTGCCATTTTCTGCTTCTCTTTTTAATATTTCTTCATGTAAACTGCGCACTGTTGCCATACTTATCACACTCTTTCTTTTTCTATTTATTATTCTGTAAAAACACCCTCTTTATACACGCAAAAAGGAAGCTTCCTGTTTCCACCAAAAAAGAGGAAAGTCCTCTTAGACTTTCCTCTTTTGCGCTATAAGAATATTTAATTGTTTCACTCTAATCACATAATGCAATGTGATATTTTACCTTGCGATATACCTTCCATAAGAAAATAATTGGCATCGCAAGTACCAAATATACTGTGGAGAGAATTCCTACTGCTCCACCAATAATCATTAAAATCCAAATCAGAATATCCATTTTTTTCTTCCTTTCATAAAATAATATATTTTATGAAGGAAGCAATCCATTCTTCTTTCCGTCTGCTCGCTTTATGTGTGTTACGATCATCCGGCTTCTTGGAATCAGCTCACACTGACGCCTTCTGCCATCTCCAAAATACACCTGATATAACACCGGCAGTACTAAAAATCCTGCCATCAGATACCACACTAACAGCCGTATCTGCTGCAAGTATCGATATCGGAACGCTGTCCGCTGTTCTATCTGCTCTATGCTACGCAATCCATAGTTTTCCCTTGTGGTATACTGCGTATCCACGGATCGTCTGTCCGGCACAGATAATATCGTCTCTACTCCTGTGCGGCTACAATCTTCTATGGCAGATAACTTCTCCGTTTGCATCCTCAACTCTGGCATCGTAAGTAAATTGTCTTCGATATGTAACGGTATCGCCGAAGCAAGAAAAATGATAGCACCAAGTAGCAGACCAAATAGACGCTTAAAACCAGTGCTTGATATTACTGATCTCCTTTGCCTTTGCAAATATCTCAT
Source organism: uncultured Roseburia sp. (assembly GCA_964491235.1). Lineage (GTDB taxonomy): Bacteria > Bacillota > Clostridia > Lachnospirales > Lachnospiraceae > Roseburia. The sequence continues at coordinate 203,172 of CAZBFN010000001.1, read as the reverse complement.
CATTCTTCATCTCCAGATAAAGTTCTAATCCTGCTACTTCCTCTTCGGAAAAACCTTGGTTCTTTATGACCTTACACTCTGGCAGACTCGCCTCTGCAATATCACTGCCCCGCTCAAAACGGACAGATACATGTCTTCTTCCCTGCTTTACAAGGATTCCTGAATGTGTCAGCTTTAATTCTTCCTCTTTGTTCATATTGCAAGCCTCCTTCTACCAAATTATACTTCTTTTAATTCACGAAGTACTTCATCAGGCACATCATCCAAAAGATAGTTTCTGCTCTTTTCCTTCCTGTCTTGATAATCCTGCATCAACTGCTGATTCTTTTCTCGGATCTCCTGCTCTAAATCTCTTGCCGATAACAGCAGACATCCTGCTCCACGGATGATGATCTGCTCCAATCCATCCGATGTTGCCACGGTCACACGGTACTTCTTCGCATTTTCATGGGCGAACTTCTCAATATACTGATCCGCAGTCTCCGCTTCCTTTGTATATACCACATGAATGTTGTGATAGTCAAATATTTCCGTCTGGTGTCCCGCCACGCGGTAAGCATCAAATACTACGATGAGCTCACAATCACGAATGCCCTGATAGTTACACAAAATATCCAACAGTTTTCCTCTGGCGCTGTCAATATTATCTGCTGCAAGCTTGGCGAGTTCCTCCCACGCAAAGATAATATTATATCCATCCACCAGTAAATATTCCTTCGTTGCCACCTTCGGCTGATAGCTTCTGGTCACGGAATGGGTCGTGATATCTGCTCCATGTCCTCTTAACTTCCATCCGTTTTTCGCTGGCACCGATTTATCTCTCTTATTTGCATTGTATGTCTGCGCGAGAATTCTGTCAATCTCTTCTGTGCCGATCCATACTTCTTCTGAGGCAGTACCACGGACTGCAAGGGATTCCGGCAGCACCTGCTGTGGTGTCCACTCCTCTTCCATATCAGATGCACCTCGCTCCGAAGCATAGGCTGGCAGATGCATATAGGAAGGTACACTATCCCATGGTACCACAAATCCTGCTCCATGGGCACAGAATACCGATCCCGTCGGATTCTCAGTATCACGTTCTGCATCATAACCAATCTGGGCAATTACTTCCTCTGCATTATGGCAAGGCAGATAACCCTTTAAAGTGGTAAATAAGCGCCCCTGTCCCTTGGTATATGTAATGACTTCCCTCTGATAATTCTGCATCATAGATACCGGCGCACTTCCCGTCAGGCGGCGCATACCATCGGCTACATTTCCAGATATTGTACCGCCTACTCCACCCATGCTCTCACTTTGCGTATCCTGCTCATAGGCATCATAGGATATCGTACCATGCATCCGCTCCACATCCATCATAGCCCGTCCCACAGCACTTTCTGGAATTTCCAACACAAAGTCATAATAAGGCTCTAACAACACCGATTTCGCCTGCATCAAGCCCTGTCTGACGGCTCGGTAAGTCGCCTGTCTAAAATCACCACCCTCTGTGTGCTTTAAGTGAGCTCTTCCCGACACCAAGGTAATCTTCATATCTGTAATCACAGAACCTGTGAGCACACCGATATGCTCCCGCTCCTCCAAGTGGGTCAATACAAGACGCTGCCAATTCTTATCCAGAATATCCTCACTGCAATCTGCCGCAAATGTCAGACCGCTTCCTGCCTCCTGCGGCTCTAACAATAAATGTACCTCCGCATAATGACGTAGTGGTTCAAAATGTCCCACTCCCTCCACTGTGTTTGCAATGGTCTCCTTATACACGATATTTCCGGTACCAAATTCTACCTCCACATCATATCGTTCTTTTATCAGGCTCTTTAATATCTCAGTCTGTACCTCTCCCATCATCTGAATCTGGATTTCCTTAAGCTTCTCATTCCAGACAATGTGCAGTTCTGGTTCTTCCTCCTCTAGCTGTCGTAGCTTTGGTAGCATTATTGCAGGGTTCACATCCTCCGGCAATAGCACCTGATAGGTAAGTACTGGCTCCAAAATCGGCATAATAGATGCAGACGCAATCCCCAATCCCTGTCCCGGATAAGTATAACTAAGTCCCGTCACAGCACACACACCGCCAGCAGCGACCTCCTCTGCCATCTCAAATTTTTCACCAGAATAGATACGAATCTGATTCACCTTTTCCTCCCAGAACGTATCATTTTCCTCCCCGCCAGACATACTGCGTTTTTGACCTATAAGAAGCTGCTTTACTTTTAGACTTCCTCCGATTACTTTTAGGTAGGTAAGACGATTTCCCTGCCCATCTCTGGCTATCTTAAACACCTTCGCACCAAATTCCTCTGGGTAACTTGGCGTCTTGGCATATTGCAGGAAGCTTTCCATAAACTCTGTGACCCCCTGCATCTTAAGAGCGGATCCAAAGTAACATGGGAAAAGTCTGCGCTTCCTGATCAAAGCTCTGATGCTATCCTCATCCACAGTTCCCTGCTCCAGATAACCTTCTAAAACCTCCTCGTCACACATGGCAACACTCTCATAGAAATCTTCCGACTCCATATCTGAAAAGTCGATGCAGTTCTCATTTAATTCTGCCTTTAATCCTGCAAGTAATTTCTCCCGATCTGTCCCCAGTTGATCCATCTTATTAATAAATAAAAATACTGGTATCTGATACCGTTCTAACAGCCTCCAAAGAGTCTTCGTATGTCCCTGTACTCCATCCGCACCGCTGATGACCAATATGGCATAGTCAAGCACCTGCAAGGTTCGTTCCATCTCCGCTGAAAAGTCCACATGTCCCGGAGTATCAAGAAGTGTCACGGTACAGTCTGGCATCTTAAGTACTGCCTGCTTGGAAAAAATCGTGATACCTCTGCTCCGCTCAAGGGCATAGGTATCCAGAAAAGCATCGCCGTTATCCACTCGTCCTGCTTTTCTAATATTTCCGCTTAAGTATAGCATCGCCTCTGATAAAGTTGTCTTGCCAGCGTCTACATGCGCCAGCACTGCGGTACAGATATTATTCTGGTTGCTCACTTTTCTCGTTCCTTTTCTTTCTTCTATGCTACTCGTGGAAACATCCCTGCGCTTTTCCACTTTCTATGTTCTTACATTTTACAGCCATAATTTACGGTAACGGTTCATACATGCAAAGATTTCCTGACGTCTTGGCATAGCAAGACCACATGGCAGATAGCTGCTCTCACAAATTGCCGCAAGTCCCTTTTCATCCATCACCTGCATCAACATATCCACGCTCTCTATCAACGTGCGCTTTCCATCAAAAATATGACACTGAGCGTATTTTAGCAGATATGCCAATGCTGATAACTGCTCAGAATCCACCAACTGCTCCACATAGCGCACGTCAATGTTTTCTCGGTTGATTGAGATACCATCACGTCCCATGGTCTTCATTTTCATACGATCTTCCTTAAAGGATTTGTCAGCACGAACGCTTCTAGCAAAGGATGGCTTTGCCTGCTTTGGCGGTGTCACCTCTGGCATTGGGAACCGTTCTGCTTCCTTTTTGGCAAATTCCGTAATCTCAACCGGCTCATACTGGTTCATCTGGATGATACAATCCGCCTTATGGAAATAGGAGCCAGAACTTCCTGCCACCAAGATCGTAGAAATACCATCCTCTGTATACAACTCACGGATGCGGTCGATAAATGGTGTGATCGGCTCATCCTCCCGATTCACCACACGCTGCATCAGTTCATCACGAATCATAAAGTTAGTTGCGCTGGTATCTTCATCAATCAAAAAGACTTCTGTGCCAGCCTCCATCGCCTCCACCACATTGGCTGCCTGTGAAGTACTTCCACTGGCATCCTCGGTGACAAATTCCTTAGTATCCTTTTTATTTGGCAGATTACTGATGAACATAGAAATATCCACTTTCTTAATACTTCTGCCATCCTCGGCACGAATCTTCATCGCTGTATCATCGGTAATCACATACTCTCTTCCATCTCCCGGAATATGGTTATAGACACCAAGTTCCAATGCTTTCAACAAGGTAGACTTGCCGTGATATCCACCACCTACGATAAGGGTGATTCCCTCTCGTATGCCCATTCCCTTGATGGTGCCATAATGCGGCAGTGTAAAGCTCACTTCCAATTCCTTTGGTGAAACGAACTTCACCGCATCCTTCATCGGGCGACCGGACACACCGGATTCTCTTGGCAAAACAGATTCATTTGCCACAAATGCCACAAGCCCCTGTTCCTTTAAATGCTCTCTAATATACTGCTGATCCTCTGCCAAGTCCGTCACACGCTGCACCATCTTCTGATCCACCGCTGTATAGAAAAGACTTCCTGCTACACATTTTGGCAGAAAATCAAAAAATATCTTCTCCAGTTCTCTCGCATTGATGGTTCTTCCATTGGCTGGAAAGCCCACCTCAAAACGAAGCACGATATCGCCATTGACTGGATTCATAGAACAAGCAGTGCGCTCTAACACTTCCTGCCCTGGACGGCTCACAGATAAAAGACCACTCTTACCAGAACCCTTTGCCTGAAAGGACACCTTCTCTAAGGCTCTTCCGAACTGACGCAGCAGATAATCGCATAATGCAATACGCCGGCACTTCATCTGATATAACTCCGCTGGAAACTTCGCCACACTTCCCTTCACATGGACACTGACCTTGGAAGGAGATGCAAAAGGGTCGCCCTGCACATGGTCAATGGATAACACATAATTGCGGAAGTCATAGCTTCCTCTGGTATCTTTATAGGCTGGATAGCCCTTGTGATCAATTCGCTGTAATAAAGTTCTTAACTCTGTTGATGACTGCATATCATATTCCTTTCTCTACGATATATTAGCGCGCTTTTCTGCTCAGAATTTTTATGATAAAAACTTAGAAAAAATTGTATTTCCTTGAAGCGGAACACTGCGGATTCATTGGAGCTAAATTCGAGAATCTCTTTGCTCTCGCTTCTGGAATTAGGTGCCGTGTCTCTTTGAATAGCAGACAATCCGACGGTATATGTCCGCGCCGAGGAAGGCAAAACAGCGAACTTTCTAGTTTCCCTAAGTGGGCAGCTTCACAAAGTCTCTATGGAACCTCGCAATCCGAACTCGGCGCGTTCTATTATTGAGAATCTTGATAGAACGCACCTCAAACATTCGTTTGCGAGGTTCCGTTTTGCTCATCTGCCCACTAAGGGAAACACAAAAGTTCTCGAAAATGCCTTCCATCGGGTGCGAACATATGCCTAGGATTGCTCTGATTTTCAAAAGACATGGCTCATCGTAAATTTCAGAAGCGAGAGCATTAGTGATTCCGAATTTTGCGCTCTGAATCCGAAGTGCCCGCTTACAAGGAAAAACAATTATTTGTAACTTGATATCATAAAATTTTGAGCAGAAATAAGCCCTCTAATCTCTCGCAAGTTCAGACAGTAACTCTGCCTTTCGTGTTCCAATCAATAGCTGCTCATTATATTTCAGATAGCGTTCACAGGTATGCTCTGCCAAGAATAATGCCGATTCACTATTGATCGTAAGTTCTGTGACGAACACTACCATTTCCTCTCCATTTTCAAATGCCTGCTCCATAAAGTCGAAGGCATATTCCAATGCCTCTGCTGTATTTTTTTCTGTCTGTTCCAAGCAGAATCTCTGGGCATCAAAGCCCTGTTTAGCAAATTCAAAACTTGTCTTGGCTAAACTTGCCTTGGCTAGTTCCTCGCCAGCAGGTTCCTCCGTTGGGCGGTTTTCCCGTAATCTTTCAAGCAAAAGCTTCTGGGCAGACATCTCACTGCGACTATATATACCGCTCTGCTTTGCTGCCGCCAAAGCATCCTCTCTGGCAGATACCAAGGTATCGTAAAGTGCTGCTGGATGTTCTGCCGTTTCCACCTGACTACGATATTCCTTTAAAAAGGCATACCACTCGTCCGTCAGATATTTCTCCTCTGCCACTTTCTGAAAATGTGCTGTCATTCCATCTAATAACAGGTTTACAACACTAAGGCGCTCATCAAATGCCGCCGCATAAATTCTAGCGTAGACCTCTGGCTTTACTCTGCCAGAAAGAATCTCTGGAATGCCATAGTCATCCTGATACTTGCGGTACAGATCAAAGTATGCTGCCACATCCTCTGCCACCTCATCATGATGTAAAAATTCATGCACGATAGTTTCGTCCACCGGAAGCTGCATTTCTTCGTAGACCATCATCAGGTTTGATAAATCCTCCCAGCCTCGTGCCGTCACGAACTGCATTCCATCCACATCGGCTTCTACCCGATAAAAGTTCTTCGGACGAAGCTCCAGATAACTTAAAATCGCTCCGTGGATATGCTGTGCTCTCGCATACTCCTTCCAGACACGATAATCCGCCTCCACATTCATGTAGCGCACACGATCCAAGGTCACCATATCAAAATCTCTTACCGACTTATTGTACTCTGGCGGGTTGCCAGCAGCCACAATGATCCATCCCTCCGGCACTGCCTGATTACCAAAGGTCTTGCACTGCAAGAACTGTAACATGGTAGGTGCCAATGTCTCAGAAACACAGTTGATCTCATCAATAAAAAGAATTCCTTCCTTCTGTCCTGCATCCCGAATCTTACGATATACACTGGCGATAATCTCACTCATAGTGTATTCCGTAACGGAGTAGCTCTGTCCATCAAACTCCTCCTCCTGAATAAATGGCAATCCTACCGCACTCTGTCTTGTATGGTGTGTAATGGTATATGCCACCAATCCCACCTTCAACTCTCTGGCAATCTGCTCCATGATCTGGGTCTTACCGATACCCGGAGGCCCCATCAAAAGCACCGGACGCTGACGAATCGCCGGTATCTGATATTCCCCTGCTGCATTCTTTTTCAGATATGCCTCCACGGTATGCTTGATCTCATTTTTTGCCTGCTTGATATTCATAAAATAATTCCTCCGGTTCTAGTCTAAGTCGCATTGCCCATGGTGGCACCGCGCTCTCATCATAATCCTCCAAAAAGAGAAACGCCGCCTTATAATCCGGTCGCCTTTTCGGATAAATTCCCTTACCATCCGTAAAATACAAAAGTCCCGTCAGATTCTTAAATGCTCCCTGCTCCACCAGTTCATTGACATAGGTAAAGGCTGGTCTAAAATCCGTTCCGCCTCCACCAATCACCTGAAACTGATTTAAAAACGTACTCAACTGATTCTTTTCCGTAATCACTATATCACTTCTGACCTGATTATCACACTGTAAAATGCGAATCACAGAATCGGTAAAAAAGCTATCACTCTGCAATAAGATATCCACAGTCTCCCGTAAAAACTGCTCCACTAATTCACCACTGGTGGAATAACTAGTGTCAATTATGATGACAAACTCCCGTATCTTCTTTGTCTCCCTACTTTCCAGTGGCTCGATCAGAGGAAGATTCCCATATAATTTTAACCCATAGGTATAATAATTTAGATCAAACTCATCCGGATCACTGTGCAATTCCTCCCGCAGTACAGCGAATTTTTGCAAAAAGTCCCGATAGCTGCGTCTGCCCTTTTGTGCTGCAAGCTGCGCCGCAAGCAATTCCTCTCCATCCTTTGTCTCATCCCCACGCTGCTCCTGCATCTGCCTCGTCTGTCTGGCAATCTTGTCCCACTTTTTCTGACTGGCTGTCGTAGCCTGTTGCTTTGCATTGCCATCCTCCTGCTTCGGCCAATATCTGTGGTCATCCGTGTAAAACTCTCGCTCCAATACCGTAAGCTGTTCCTTTTGCTCCGGCACAGCAGACATGTCCATAAGCATCCGATAAATGATTGCTGCCGAGACCCCTTCCTTCTGCGACCGTAATCTCTGATAGAACTGCTCCCTCGTCCAACTCAGGATACGCTTGGTACAATTCTTTCCCATACCATCAATGGTATACTCCACCGCTATATCACAGGCGATATGCCACAGCCATCTGTCACGCTTTCCACCTATCCACAGATGCGAAAAAATGCAGTGAAGCACACTGTGCAAATATGCCCTGTCCAAAAACATGGCATTATTTTTAAAAACACGAAGGACCTGCTCCGTAGAAAAGTAAAGCATCGTTCCATCCGTTGCAAAGCTATGGAGCGAGGCGTCCGCCTTTGGCACAAGAGCAGAAAGAGCAATGTCCATAAAGCGCAATTCCAGATACAACTCATTGCGGACATATGCCAGTATTTTTTCTGACATCTGAACTTCCCATTCTTCCTGCGTCATAATATGTGCCATATTTTCTAGTCCTTTCTATTACCTAAAAATCATCAAATGCATATCGATCTTCTGCTTTCTTTGTTGGAAAATGCTGCTCCTTTAATCGAAGGAAATAGGCGGCTCCTTCTGCCCAGTCACATTCCGCTGCCCACTGGATACAATGCTCCATATCTGCCTTTTCCAACAACCCAATCTCACAGAGAATCCTGACCTGTTCCATATCCCGTTTCTTTACCGCCGCTGTACAGACATATCCCGTATGAGCGTGAATATAATCCTCATACAACTCCCGCTCATTTTTTCCTAAATCTATCGGATAACAAAGCCTGTCATATGCCAACCGGCACAGAGTTTTCTCCGATTCCTCTGCACATGCCTTTTGAAAAATAGTGTCATACTGTCTAAAATCCATAACACCATCCTTAAAGCATTGTCTCGCTCGAAAGCCCTCCCCCTCGATGTTTCGTCCAAAGAGATGGGCTGGGGCAATCTCGTCATAGCTCTCATAAAACTCTGGGAATAAAAGTACTGCTTCCACGCCCTTTTCCCCAACAAAGGTCACTTCCATATCCGAGGATATCTGAGCTAGAATCTGGCGCATACCGCTTGCCTTTCTACATCCCCCTCGCAATGTCATCTTTCGAAGTCTGCTACAATTCATAAAGGCATCACTGCCGATCTCCACCAAGCCACTTCCCAGTTGCATTTGCTCCAATGACATACAATGATAAAATGCCAGATTGCCGATCTTTTTCACTGAGTCTGGCAAGGTCACTTCCTTGATATATTTTCCAGAAAGCTCAGTGGCATCCCAGACAGAAAAAATCCCTTCCAAAGAGATATCCTCCTCGGAAGAGTCCCCTATCACAATCATCGTCCGTTCATATTGCTCTGGCAAATGGGCTCTCTCGGCAAAGCAATATGCCCCGATTTCCGTCAGCCTATGCCCCTCTATCTGCTCTGGAAGCACCACACTAGGCGTATTCCCATATGCTCTCAATAATCTCGCTTCATCTTCACCTACGTGTTCCCAATATAATTCATATGTCATCATCGAAATACCACTCGATTCCTTCCTAATTCCCACATAATATCATTATTATACCATACGCGAATACTTTTTCAATTCTCTAATCGCTAGCTTTATATCTGCGTCATGCCACCCAGCAGAATTCCCCGATTATCCTCGTAGATTCGGTCAAACTGTGACATTGGCAGAGGGTTTTCTCCCCTTCCTACTTCAATGGTATAGCCAGGACGATCATACTCCTGTATGAACCAGTCTTTGTATCCTGCATAGCCGGATTCCTGCGGTGTCTCCTCCACGGTATACCCACTGACCTTTCCAAAATACTGGGCAATTTCATAGGATTTTTTCGGTTCATAATCCAGATACTTCCAGTAGATTACCTCTCCTTGGGTATGGTATGCCAATATCAGAGAAAAATTATGTTCTCTCGTAAAACGATAGACCGCAGCACTCTCTGGGGCAGTCAACGGTGCCTCCCCCACATAATCCCTTGGTGCCGGGCTCACATATCCCTGTGAAAATTTAATTTCCTTGGCATTTTCCCAGCCTGCTGGAAATTGGAGGTTTAAATCTATACCATCAATATTTGCCTTCCAGCCAGAAGGAAAAGGAATCGACGGATAATCTGCTGCTATCTGCTGGGCTCTTCGATAATAAATGCCATTGGTCAATAATCCATTTACCAGATCCACACCATCTGGATTTACGATTGGCACCAAATACAGTTGATATGTACTATAAAGCCCCTCCGCTGGTACACCATAAAGCATAGTTCCTTGCTCATAGGCTCTTGCATACTCTTCCGCAAATTTTAACAGTAAAGGAGTGGTGATATTCTCATTTGCATGAAAGGAAGCATTGTAAAACACCTGTGTGCCTCCCGTTCCTATCCGAAGATAAGGTATCTCTTTTCCCATCACACTTTTTCCGATGGTACCAGTCTGTATAAAAGGATATCGACTCTTCAAGCCCTCCATCACATAACCGACTAAAAGAGAACTGTATGGAACTTTCGTGGAGACGATTGGAAAGTCATACAATATGCGCTGTCCTTCCCGCCCGGGTGCATACCCCTTCAGATAAGGAATCAATCTTTCCCATGCTGCCTCATCCACATTACACTCTCTATCCTCACCTAGAAATTTTCGAAGTGCATTGCAGGTTCCATTTCCAAAAATCCCATCCAATGCCAACGGATACCCTGCCCGATTCAATGCTAACTGCAAATAGTAGACCAATGTTCCCCGATCTCCCAGATATAAATTTTTCAACCTTGCCTCAACTTTCAGGCAGCATGCTATTATACTGCCGCTATACTCTCTTATTTTATCCTATGCGAATGCCAATTAAGGCAATCCAAAAACAATGTAATTTCTTAAAAATTGATATCTCCAAATATATAACAAAGGAGAAGTCAATGACTTCTCCTTTGTTATATGCTCTAACTCATAATTCACAATTCGCTTATCCCAACTGTCTGCGAAGTTCTTCCATCTCCTTGGCCTGCTTCTTGAGCCTTTTCTCCATCTGGCTTAACTGTTCATCCTTCTGGCTCAACTGTTCATCCATCTGGCTCAACTGCTCATCCTTCTGGCTTAACTGTTCATCCTTCTGATTCAACTCCTCATCCTTCTGGCTCAACTCCTCATCCTTCTGGCTTAACTGTTCATCCTTCTGGCTCAACTCTTGCTTCTGCTGTCCGATAATCTCCGCCTGCTTATCCAGCTCCTGCTGCTGTTGTTCTATCATGTATTTTACGGTATTCCGATCAAGCTGTCGTAATTCTTCTGAGAACAATTCCATCACCCTCTCCGTGTTCTGGCACATTTGATACAGTGTTTCATACATAGGCTTGAACTCTGGATATCTTTCTATCAACTGTATCACCTTCTCTGGATCGTCCTCAGATAGAAATGTAAGCCATGCTTCAAGCACTGTTTTTATAGTTTTATTTTGCATTTTGCTCCTAAAAATGTCAAGGGGGATCATAATGAATTCCTGCAACATATCTAGTTTTAATCCACTATCAAAAGTTTGTCTGGAATGGTGATAATATGTATCTGGAAATTGATGAAATTCTTTTGGACTTTTTTCATAGATAACAATGAGAAATACATTTTTAATGTCATTGTAAGAAAAGGATTCTCCCTGCTTTGCTCGCACCCGTTTGTACTGACGTAAAAGCATATCTGCCCCATAACAAGCGCTCCGTGCTCCCGGGAAGGAGTAGCCTATTTTTTGAATCTCCACATTTGCCAATGAACCGTCCTCTAGTTCTACCACAATATCCGTAATTAATAAGGACACTTCATCGGCAATCCGTGTGGAATCATTTGGTAGAATACGCACGATCTTCACCTTTCGCCGTAGAACCTCGCATAAAAAATTCTCCAGACGTTCTGGCGCATATTCTGGATTCATGACCTCTTTAAAAAATGAATCATAGAGAATCTTGATTCCACGTACTCCAGTACAGAAATTCAAAAATTCTTCCCTTCGCTCCAAATCCCAGCTCTCATAAATTGCACGCAGCTTAGGTTGCTTTTTAATCTCCTCCAGCAACTCATCTTTCTGACGAATCATCGGAAAATAGTTTTTTAATTTGTTTGTCATAGGCAAATTCCCCCTTGTAAAAACTCCTTTGCTTTTCAATTGTTACTAAACTTTGGATCATTGCCGGATTCCGGCAGAATAATTAGAATGAAACCGAAAAGAACTTTCTACGTTTCAAAAGATATATCATATATTATCGCACTTTACTCTTGTAGTCAATAATTAATATTGAACAAAAGTGTGCTTCACGCACTCTCGCGTTCCAATTTCTGACATAGCGCAGCTTTTATTCCGCGTGCGATAGCTGCGCATCTAATGCCAACTTATTGGCTATGCATGCAGTGCTTTTTATGCAATAGGACGCAATTTCCTATTGCATAAAAAAATCTCCAATCACATATTATGATTGGAGATTTTTCACGTTGATTATCATATTAAAAAATAACTTTACACTTCTACGTCCTGACGCAGTCTGATATCTCTTGAGGATGCACCGGCCTGAACCTCATAGCTTCCTTCCTCTACTACAAATTCTGCTGCCTTTTCATCATAGTATACAAAGGCTCTCTGTGATGCTCATAGACTGGCATCTCCTGCTTATACATATTTCTGGAATACCATTCATTAGAAAAAGGCCGGGACACTATATATGCCCCAATGGACAAAAATTACAGTAGATGCACCCCAATAATTAGACTTCTCCCTTAAAAGCCTCGCTCCTTTAATCCATGCACCAGCTGCACATAGTATTCACGTACATCAAAGCCCTCAAAATTCTCACGATTCAGATCAATCATGTCTCCATGGGAAATACCTCTCACACCATTGATGGCGAGGAACTGATAATTATGTCCCCAAGGGAAAGACTTCTCCCCTACCAGTCCATCATTTGCTCCATCAAAATAATTGACAAGCTGATAGGTAAAGTTCATCGGGAATCTACCTCCGGATGCCACGTTCAGCCTAGAACCAACGCTCTGATAATATACCGTTGGCACATCCATGACCGTATTATTAATTCTGCTACATGCCTCTGCAGTCAGATCATATACCGCAGCCAAAAAGTCTGGATTGGGATCTCCTAGCTTACGCAGAGCTGCATTGTAGGTATTTGCCACCATATTCTGCTGCTTCTGTGGAATCTTAGAGAGCAGATAATCTGCAAATTCACAACCACGATGAGGTGTGTTGATCGTCGTCAAAGAAGCCACATACTTATCCGCTCCAAGCATAGAGATCGCATAACGACAATCTAATCCTCCCTTAGAGTGGGCAATAATATTCACCTTACCACAGCCTGTCTGTGCCACGATCTGCTGAATACGCTCTGCCAATTCCCTTCCACACTCCGCCACAGACGCTGCGGACTGATGATTGCCATAAAAGACCCTCGCTCCATTCTCTTCCAATTCCTTCGGAATTCTTCCCCAGTAATTGAAATAATTAGAATCTCGGAAAAAGACACCGTGCACCAACAAAATTGGATATCTGGTCTGACAGAATCCTTGATCTTTTCTTGCTTGATTTAAGAGAAGCTTCTCCTGTTCACATCGTACCTCCTGCGTAACAATATGTATCAACTTGCCCAGTACGATCAAATGTACCACTGGAATCCAGCCGCATACGATACCAAGGACACGCCAGCGGATTCCAAGCTGTGCTGAACTAACATAAATTCTTATAATACCATTCCAGAAGACAATACTCTCCACCAGAATAATGATAAGTGTATTGATGATCCACAGGACAGGATCTTCTATCAAGGAACCACATGCCAGATGTCCTGTCCACCCCACCAAGGAATATATCACAGAGATTGCTGTTGAGATCAAAAACAACCACAGCAATTCACATCCATTGGCACAAGTACAAAGCCGCTTTGCCAACAACTTACGGTTCGAAAGATTCGGTATAATACTTACCCATACAAAGAACCCAATCAAGCCCAAAAGTACAATCCCAGCTACTCCATTCCCCTTTATCATGGAATAGCTATTTGCAAGCATAAAAATCAGGCTACCCTTTATCAAGCGCAGCACCACTTCCAAAAATTTTTTCATATAACTTACTCCTCATATGTAAACAACGAACTGTATTTTGTGAATAGATTTAATATACCACGTTCGACCTTTTTCAACAACCTGCTTACAAAAAAAGGGCGCATCTGCGCCCTTTTTATAACTTCTTATTTATCGTGAATCTCACTGTGTAATTCCTGTAAGGACTTCACGTCGCTATTTCCATGTGTCTTTGCATAACGGATACCCTCTGCGGATGCCTTTGCAGCAGCAACGGTTGTCATATAAGGAATCTTTGCCTTGATAGCAGCCTTTCTTAAATAACTGTCATCATGTACACTGTCTTTTCCAACTGGAGAGTTGATGATCAACTGAACTTCTCCATTGGTAATGATATCACCTACGTTTGGACGACCCTCGGAAAGCTTCTTCACCTTGGTAGCCTCGATGCCAGCGGATGTAAGCAACTCATAGTTTCCACCAGTTGCCACGATCTTAAATCCATCCTCGGAAAGCATTCTTGCAACTTCTACGACCTCATCCTTATCTCTGTTATTTACAGAAATAAGTACAGTTCCCTCTAATGGAAGCTTAGACTGAACTGCCTCCTGTGCCTTATAGAATGCCTCTCCATAAGACTTAGACAGACCAAGTACCTCTCCAGTAGAACGCATCTCAGGTCCTAATACTGGGTCTACCTCCTGGAACATATTGAATGGGAATACTGCTTCCTTCACACCGTAGTTCGGAATCTCCTGCTCCTTTAACTCTAAGATCGGAGATGGACGACCTGTAATCTCGGATGTGATGATATCTGTTGCCAAAGGTACCATACGGATATTACATACCTTAGATACCAGAGGTACGGTACGGGATGCTCTTGGGTTTGCCTCAAGTACATATACCTTACCATTTTCGATTGCATACTGCATGTTCATAAGACCCTTTACATGCATCTCTTCTGCAATCTTTCTGGTGTATTCCTTGATAGTCTTAACATTCTCCTCTGTGATATGTACAGAAGGAATGATACATGCGGAGTCACCGGAATGGATACCAGCTAACTCGATATGCTCCATAACAGCAGGTACGAATGCGTGTGTACCATCGCTGATAGCATCTGCCTCGCACTCTAATGCATGATTTAAGAATCGGTCAATCAGGATTGGACGATCCGGTGTCACGCCTACTGCTGCCTTCATGTACTGTGTCAGGCTCTCATCATCATATACGACTTCCATACCACGTCCACCAAGCACGTAAGAAGGACGTACCATAACTGGATAACCAATCTTACCTGCGATTGCAAGAGCTTCCTCTACGTTGGTTGCCATTCCAGACTCTGGCATTGGAATCTCAAGCTTCTCCATCATCTCACGGAACAGATCACGATCCTCTGCAAGATCGATAACGGATGGAGCAGTTCCTAATATCTTAACACCATTCTTCTCAAGCTCTGCTGCCAGATTAAGTGGAGTCTGTCCTCCGAACTGTGCGATTACACCAAGTGGCTGCTCCTTCTTGTAAATGCTAAGTACATCCTCTAAGGTCAGAGGCTCAAAGTACAGCTTATCAGAAGTATCGTAGTCTGTGGAAACAGTCTCTGGGTTACAGTTTACAATGATTGTCTCAAAGCCGAGTTTCTTAAGTGCCATTGCAGCATGTACACAGCAATAGTCGAACTCGATACCCTGTCCGATACGGTTAGGACCACCACCTAAGATCATGATCTTTGGCTTATCTGTATTGATTGGGTTCTTATCCTCTGCATTGTATGTAGAGTAATAATAAGCGCTATTCTCAGTTCCGCTGACATGAACACTTTCCCATGCCTCTTCTACGCCAAGTTCAATACGACGGTTACGGATATCATCCTCTGGAATCTCTAATATCTGGCTTAAGTACTTGTCAGAGAAACCATTCTTCTTAGCAGAGATAAGCTTATCATCTGCTGGCAAGCTACCCTTACCTGCGATTAACGCTTCCTCTTCCTCTACCAATTCCTTCATCTGCTCGATAAAGTATGCCTTTACCTTAGTAAGCTCATGAATCTCCTCAACAGTAGCACCTTTTCTTAATGCCTCATACATTACGAAATGACGCTCACTGGATGGAGTGATTAATTTCTTTAATAACTCTTCCTTGCTTAAGCTATCAAAATCCTTCGCATGTCCAAGTCCATAACGTCCTGTCTCAAGAGAACGGATCGCCTTCTGGAATGCCTCCTTGTAGGTCTTACCGATACTCATGACCTCACCTACGGCACGCATCTGTGTACCAAGCTTATCCTCTACACCCTTGAACTTCTCGAATGCCCAACGAGCGAACTTGATTACTACATAATCTCCGTCTGGCACGTATTTATCTAATGTACCGTACTTACCACATGGAATATCCTTTAAGGTAAGTCCTGCTGCCAACATCGCTGATACCAATGCAATTGGGAAACCTGTCGCCTTAGAAGCTAATGCAGAAGAACGGGAGGTACGTGGGTTGATCTCGATAACGATGATGCGATCAGATACTGGATCATGTGCGAACTGTACGTTCGTTCCACCGATGACCTGTACGGAATCAACGATCTTATATGCCTGCTCCTGCAATCTCTTCTGGCATTCCTCGGAGATTGTCAACATTGGTGCAGAACAGAAGGAATCTCCTGTGTGTACGCCCAATGGGTCAATATTCTCAATGAAGCATACAGTAATCATATTACCCTCTGCATCACGAACTACCTCTAATTCAAGCTCTTCCCAGCCAAGAATAGACTCTTCTACTAAGACCTGTCCTACCAAAGATGCCTGTAATCCTCTTGCACAGACAGTCTTAAGCTCTTCCTTATTGTATACCAGACCGCCGCCGGCACCACCCATGGTATAGGCAGGGCGTAATACAACTGGATAACCTAACTTATCTGCAATGGCAAGTGCCTCATCTACGGAGTAAGCAACCTCACTGCGTGCCATCTCAATACCCAGCTCATCCATAGTCTTCTTGAACTCGATACGATCCTCGCCTCGCTCAATGGCATCTACCTGTACACCGATGACCTGAACATTATATTTATCTAAGATACCTGCCTGATACAACTCAGAACATAAGTTAAGTCCTGACTGACCTCCTAAGTTCGGAAGTAATGCATCTGGACGCTCTTTTGCAATGATATACTCAAGGCGCTCTACATTAAGTGGCTCAATGTAGGTCACATCTGCTGTCTCTGGGTCTGTCATGATCGTAGCTGGGTTAGAGTTTACAAGTACGATCTCGTATCCAAGCTTACGAAGAGCTTTACAAGCCTGAGTTCCGGAATAGTCAAACTCACAAGCCTGACCGATGATAATCGGACCAGAACCGATAATCAACACTTTATGAATGTCTGTTCTCTTTGGCATGAGAAATCCTCCTAAATTTACATATTATTTACATCACTGCGTGATATTTTACCATTATGGGGCAAGTGCTGTCAATTCTCCTATCTTGATCTTTCTTAATCTTATTCATAATAATAGATTTGTCAAGAACTTTGTATCCCCTATCTAGGTATTTTGTCCTGATAATACCTATTCTATTGGTTATAAGTTAATAGAGACCGTCAACATGCCGTTTCCGTTTGGTGAAACAGTCGTTCCACACAGTGGAACAACTACACCGGCAGACTAGCTCTCACACAGAGTGTTCCCCAGCCAAGCTGAGGATTCGGCCATCCACTTCCAGTTGGTAGCTGCCTTGCCAATGCTTCATCTCTTCTCGCTCCCCGAATCAGATAAGCCTTCATTTTTTCACCATAGAGGTACGCATCATTTCCTCTGACAATTCCCCATTCCATCAAAAGAGCTGCTCCCCCTGTCACAAAGGGAGTTGCCATGGAGGTTCCTGTTCGGGATGTGTAGCCGCCTCCCGGTGCACAGGAGGTAATCTCCACCCCCGGCGCAACCAGATCCGGTTTGACCTGCTTCGTGGCTCTGGTATAACCTCTGCCAGAAAAAGTAGCCGGCTGATTAAATCTGGCATCATATGCCCCCACAGTGATGACCTTCTCCGCCGTAGAAGGAATCGTAAGTGTGGTCTCCTCTATCGGAAAAAGGAAGCCCGTTCCCGCATTCAGCACGCCTCCCGACGGAAGCCACATGTCATATTCCCCAGACACAATGCGCTGGGGCACAAGACGTATTTCCCAGATACCGCTGTCAATATAATCTCTCACTGGTATAAAATCGAAGTATATCTCCTGATAAGGACTGTAAGGACTGGGTTCTCCGTAATATAGTAGAATCTGGGTATTTCCAAGCGTAAATCTCTGCGCTCCCTGTGCCCGGCGAATCGGTCCTATCACACTTCCATTCGGATGTGCGAGAGACACCGCCATCTCATCGACATAATCCTTCCAAATCTGAAGATTCAATGCTGGCTCGTACTCGCTCACCGCTATTTCCACCACCTCGTTTTGTCCCATTTGAACAGTACCAGAGGTATGTACCGCAGAGGCTCCTTCATTGCCACTACCTGTCACGATAGAACTTTTCCAGTAATTTGAAATGTCATTTAGATATGTCTCGATCAGAGAAGTTCCTGCATGCCCACCGTAGTTGTTACCAAAGCTTAAATTCAACACGATAGGTCTGCCATACTCCTCCGCCATTCTCATACAGTAATCCACCGCCTGCATCAGTTCCGTTGTTCTCGGAAATCCTCCTGCCTGTGGATTCCCTAACTTTACGATAATTAGCTCACTTCCAAAAGCAATTCCACGGTATCTTCCCTCGGATGCCCTTCCATTTCCTGCCGCAATTCCAGTTACATGGGTTCCGTGACCTGAGATATCCCTGCTAGGACAAATCGCATAGCGTTGCTGTTCTGTGGGCTGCTCTAGGGCACGATTAATGACTTCCCTCGGAAATTCCGTCCCAAGATAATACCCCTCTGGGGCTTGCAAAAATTCCTGCCCGCCTGACCGGGTCTGTTCCAATAGCACCGCTTCCTCTCCGCTTGATCCGGCCTGCTCCGTGGGCACAGTTTCCTGCTGGCGAACATACGGCACGCTTCCTGCTGGTATGGTCTGATCCCACAGGTTCAGGATTCTTGTGGTGCCATCCCCATTCCTAAAGTCTGGGTGACTGTAATCAATTCCAGAATCTATCACCGCCACGATACAGTCAGCCCCTGTCAGATCATTCCACCTAGGATTGATGGCTGGTAGCTGCCTTGGCACTCCTGCACCTGCTCCCAGCTCTGCCTCCTGCCCCGGCACTCCCGCACCTGCTCCCGGCTCAGTCGGCTGCCTCGCTGCGGTCTGCAAGGGATTGATACAGGACGCCTGTTTTCCTTGATTGACTGCAAAAAACAAGCTTTTGGGCTTTTCCATATATTCAATCTGTGGCAACGCCGCCACTGCTGTCACAATGGACTCTGGCAACAAGAGAATTGCATACTCATTTTGTAGGTTAGTCACCCGAATCTGCTCATACTCCTTGGAAAAATTCTCCCGCAGTAAAGTCTTTAATTCCTCCGTAGTTCCTCCAAATTTTACGATGACCTCCCAGGTACGCTCTGCGCTGTCATATCCCACATCCAACTCCAAGGATTTTTCCCGCTCCTCATTTGTGGCATCCAATGCGAGATTAAGCTGATTTTCTATTTTTTCATTACTCATTTGGGGCTCATTTCTTTTTTTTACATTATATGCTTGAGGATCATCGTTAAAACTTAAAGTCGCCTTGTATTCTTTTTCACTAAATTACAAAGTCACATGATTCCTCCTCCAAATGCATATACTATGTATAATTTACTGTCCTTCTGCCCACGCAGAACTGTATCTAAAAAAAGGAGTATAACAACACTATGTGCGGAATTTCTGGTTTCTGTAATTATGAACAAGACTATTTAGAAAAAAAGCCCTTCTGGGAAGAAATATTGAAAAACATGCGCCTAAGCCTCGCCCATCGTGGCAACGACAACGCAGGTATCCATCTGGCAAAGCACTGGGGACTATCCCATGCAAGACTCAGCATTCGTGATATTGCAAATGGTGCTCAGCCCATGATCCGTTATCAGGATTCTAAACCCTATGCCATCGTCTATAACGGTGAAATCTATAACACCGATGAATTGATTTCCGATTTAAAACGTGCCGGGTATTCCTTTGAGACCACCTCCGACACTGAAGTCATTCTCTATGCCTACATGCATTACGGTGCAGACTTTGTCAATCGTCTCAATGGAATTTTTGCCTTTTCCATCTGGGATGGCGCCAAGGAACAGCTCTTACTTTACCGTGACCGGGCAGGCATCAAGCCACATTTTTATACGGTAAAAAATCGTTCCTTGGTCTTTGGCTCCGAGCCAAAGGCTCTCTTTTGTCATCCCGCGATCACACCGGAAATCAATCTAGACAGTCTTCGGGAGATTCTAGCCATCGGTCCTGCCCGCACTTCTAGCAATGGCGTTTTTAAAGATATCAACGAGGTAATGCCCGGTCATTATCTGGTGTATGATAGAAATGGCATTCATGACCATCTATACTGGGATCTGACTAGCGCAGAGCATAAAGATTCCTATGCCGATACCGTAGAAAAAGTGGGATTTCTGGTTCGGGATGCCATCCGCCGCCAGATGATTTCTGACGTTCCCGTCTGCACTTTTCTCTCAGGCGGCATTGACTCCTCCATTGTCACTGCAGTGGCTGCCGACTATATGGAAGAACAGGGCGAGACCCTCAACACCTTTTCCTTTGACTTTACAGAAAATGATAAGTATTTTAAGTCCAACGCCTTCCAGCCAGAGCGGGATCTTCCCTATGTCAAAATTATGCTCGACCGCGTCCATACCAACCACACTTATCTGGAGTGTGACCAATCCACCCTTGTGGATATGCTCTACACCGCAGTGGATGCCAAGGATATGCCCGGCATGACGGATGTGGACGCCTCATTACTCTACTTCTGTTCTCTGGTGGCAAAGCAGAACAAGGTCGCCCTGACCGGTGAATGCGCCGACGAAATATTTGGCGGCTATCCATGGTTCTACCGCAAAGAACTCCTAGAGCGTGACGGCTTCCCTTGGTCTGCGGATATCAGCGCCCGCACCGTCTTTTTAGCCGATGATTTCGCACAAAAATTAGACCTCGCTGAGTACTCCTACTCCCGCTATCAGGACTCCTTAAAAAAAGTCCCTCTGCTTCCCGGCGAATCCTCGGAAGAAAAAAAGCGCCGCGAAGTGGGCTACCTAAATATTAAATGGTTCATGCAGACCCTGCTTGACCGTATGGATCGCACCAGTATGTACTCTGGCTTGGAAGCCCGAGTTCCCTTCGCAGACCATCGTATTATGGAATATGTATTTAATGTACCTTGGGAAATGAAATACCAGAACGGTATAGAAAAAGCACTGTTACGGGATGCCTGTGCAGACCTGTTGCCCGAAGAACTGCTGCACCGCAAGAAAAGCCCCTATCCGAAGACCTATCATCCCGGCTATGAAAAGTTGTTGTTAGAACAGCTTCGTGCCATTATCGATAATCCAAATGCGCCGATTGCTCCTCTCATCGACCGAGGAAAGGCGCTTCGCTTTATGGAATCCCACAAGGAGCTGGGTAAACCATGGTTCGGACAGCTCATGGCAGGACCTCAGCTCATGGCATATTTTATCCAGATCAACTACTGGATGGAAAAATATCACCTGTCCATCTAGACACAACGAGCCGCGCACTCAGTGCGCGGCTCGTTCCTGCCACTTCTTATCCATCCAGCACGCCAGCAACGCTGCCACCGTCCCTATCAATGCACCACCCAAAACATCCGTCGGAAAATGTACGCCCACATACAATCTCGACACTGCAATCAATACAGCCAACACCATCGCTGGTATTCCATACTTTTTCGGACAAAGCTTAAGCACCACCACTGCCGCTGCAAAGGAACATGCGGTGTGACCAGAGGGAAAGGAAAAATCCACCTGCTCTTCTACGATTCGCTCCAAGCCCTCCACCACCTCGTAGGGTCTTGTCCTTGCAAACAAATTCTTAAGTACAACATTGGTCACCAGCGCATTTATCACCAGAGACACTGCCATCACGATACCAGTTCTTCTACTCTTGGGTATCACCAGTAACAATATCGTCAAAAGAATCCAAAACCATCCCGCATCTCCCAGATGGGTAATAAAAGTCACAATTGGTGTCAGAAATTCCATTCTGATATACTCCTGAATCCACAGTAGTATCGGCCCCTCCAACTCAATTAAAAATCCCTGCATACATCTCCTAAGCCCTTCTCATATGATATTTAATTATAATACTCCGGTAATGAAAATTTCAAGACCAATAAAAATCAATATCACACCGCCAAGGATGGATGCTTTATTGGAGAACTTCGTACCGAACTTCTTACCAATGATAAGCCCTGCCATACAGATAATAAATGTCACAGCAGCGATAATCAATGCACAGACCAAAGCCATCACAAGACCATACTCGGAAATCGTAAATCCAACGGATAAAGCATCAATGGAGGTTGCCACGCCCTGTACCATAAGGGCAGCAAAACCGACCTTCTGACATTCCTCATCCTCTGCTTCATTCTTAATGCCTTCCATTAACATTTTCCCACCAATAAAAAGAAGCAGGAACAATGCGATCCACGGTATGAACTTCTCAAAAGCGGTAAAATACTGAACAACGGTGTGTACACAGATCCAACCGATCATTGGCATCAATGCCTGAAAGACTGCAAATACTCCAGCCACACCACACATCTTATTCTTCTTCATCTGAGGTTCGTTCAGACCATTTGCCAACGATACCGAAAAGGCGTCCATAGCCAATCCCACTCCAAGCAATACGCTGTTCACAAAAAACATCAAGTTCCATTCCATCATTCTTTCCTCCTATGTATACGATTCCATAAAAAAACCCAAGTATAGCCGAAAACTATACTTGGGTATGATTCACAAAAATATATAGACTCCATGCATAGCTTTCCAGTTATACATGAGTCTCGCAATTTAAAACAAGCCAGACCTGCCGGTCAGTATGTTGACTTGCTACGATATACGCTTGCTACTCCCTCATGGGAATTTTTATTGATAAATATTATCACATGTCAGTTGACATGTCAACCATTATTCGTATACAGATCCAGTGAGCACTTTATTCAATATATCCGCCAGCGGTACCATGGCATTCATCGCCTCATCCACTGTATTGGTCTGTGCTCCCACCTCTATGAGCAAAGTCTTCGGACAATATTGCATATTATAACGGTAGCCCTTTAAATATATTCTTCTGGTAAAATCAGGATAATATTCTGCCGCCTTTAACTGCATCTGAAAAGAAATTGCCAGATTATCCTCCAGATATGGATTATAGAGATAATCTATGTCTCCTGTGCTAGTGGTATGGCTCAATCCATTGAAAAACATGACCTGTGCCATCTGAACTCCATTCTGTGTAGTCACCAGCTTAGTATTCTCCGCCACCCCATCCCTGTGAAGGTCAATGACCACCTCAATGCTGGGATTTTCCGCCAAGACCTGTTCTAACCCCGGTCCAGCCTTCGCATATGCATGATCTCTGTCTCCCACATCATATTCCCCTTTATGATGAATTACATTGAAACCATACTGCTCCGTCAATATTTTCGTCAGATAATCTCCTACCCCTACCACAGTTCCCGATGGATCTCCTGCCACAGAATCTGCGTATCCCTCCTGGGAATGTGTATGATAAATTAAGATCTGTGGTGTGGAGGCATCGTGGGACAGCCGCATATCCTTTCCCAACAAAGTATTCGCATTCAGCTTCTCCCCATTGATAGTCGTGGTACTGTCTACCTGATAAAAATTCTGAATCAGATAATCAAAATCATTTAATTTTTCTCTGGAATAGGTGACCTGCTTTTGGCTATTTGTTCCGATAACAGATGCTACCTGAGAGCTGACTTCCGCTGCGCCCGTCTGCGCTATGCCTGTACCAGTTTCAGATATATTTTCTTCCAACACATCCGGTGCGCTGGCCGTCATCACGACCTCTCCTGTATCCGCATCCACATAGTTCTCATCCGCCGCCTCTCTGGATAGAATCGTCTCATAGGATAGCTCGCTTTCCACCTGAGTCTCATATGGCTCTATCTGCACTGATTCACTTTCCAACATAAAAAAGTAAGACACCACCTCTTCTACCGCTGTTTTATCCTGTCCCGTATCTACATTGTAGGTAAGCCCCGGCATAAAAAATGCAAGAATCTCTTCATAGCCAACAACTTTTATTTCTTTCCCGATGGTGGCAAATTCCTCCTTTTTTCCTTGCAGTAGCAGGAACATTGCTGCTACCCCTATCAGGATTCCAAGTGAAACGCCACCTATTTTCTTTTTCTTTTTATATTGATATCGATAAACATGCATACATGATTTTATGCGAGATCATTCTCCTTTATGCACGCAAGCATCCTTCCGAAAAAGCGATATTAAGCCCCTCCGATATGGTAAAGCTAAGGCGTTTGACCGACTCATCGATATCCTTGGGCGTAACGAACATAGTGTTAAGATTCGGTGTCAACAATTCCCGTATCAACTCATACTTTTCTGCATCATTTAATGTCTCTAACGAATTTCCCACTGCTGAAAACGCCTCGCTCTGTGCAAGTGCAGCCACCAGATTGTACATCGTGTCATTCACGATCGTCGCCGCATCCACCACCGTTGGAACGCCTATCGATATCACAGGTACCCCAAGGCTCTTTTCATTCAGACCATGTCTATGATTTCCCACACCGCTGCCCGGATTAATTCCGGTATCCGTCACCTGAATGGTTCGATTCAACCTCTTGGTACTCCGAGCCGCCAGAGCATCCACTACCACCACCAGATCTGGCTTTGTCTCCTTGATGACTCCCTTTATGATCTCAAGGCTCTCCATTCCAGTCTGTGCCATGACCCCCGGCACAATACTACTGATCCGGTTAACTCCCGCCTCCCCGAATGCATATTTTCCATACTCGTTGATGATATGTCTCGTGATGAACAGGTTATCCACTACCCTTGGTCCCAATGCATCCGGTGTTACTTCCCTATTTCCAAGTCCCACCACCAGAACGGATAATTCCGATTTTTTTACATGCAGCAGTTTCTTGATTACATTGGCTAGCTGGATGGAAATCTCTCTGTGATAGTCCTCATCCTCTTCATCCATATTTCCTGCCTCGATCGTGATATAGGTTCCCTTGGGCTTTCCCATCGTCTTCGCGCCATTTTCTGTCTCAATCACCACCGTGCTGATTGTCAGATTTTTATCAATCCGCTCTTCAATAAAACGAACTCCCTTTAACTCCACATGATCTTCCTGCATTTTTTCCTGTGTCTCAAGCGCTAAGTCGGTACGAATCTGATACATAATCTCCTCCATTTTCTGCGGACTTATCCATGCCTGCATGTGATCTCTATCCTTATTTTTTCATCACAGAAAAAAATTATCCCCATACGCTCAAATTATTTCTTGGTTTTTCCACATTTTTTTGACAAATTTTAATGAATTCCCTTGACAGAAAAACAAGTACGTCCTATAATATAACAGTATGTTTACATTGAACTGTCCGTGTCCGGCTTTGATGTATAATATAATACGCTGTAACTTTCAGAACAGAGTTCTGAATAGTTACCAATCATGAACAATAACCATTATATAAAATTGGAGGTGTACGGATTGGCTAACATTAAATCTGCAAAGAAGAGAATTTTAGTAACAGAGGTAAGAACTGCTAGAAATAAGTCTATCAGAAGCGAAGTTAAGACTTCTATTAAGAAGGTTGAGGCTGCTGTTGCTGCTAACGATAAGGAAGCTGCAAAGGCTGCATTAACAGTTGCTATCTCTACTATCGAGAGCGCAGCTTCTAAGGGAGTTTACCACAAGAACAACTCTGCTAGAAAAGTTTCCCGTTTAACAAAGCTTGTTAACGCGATGGCTTAATTCATAGAATATATATGAATGATACACGACCCTAACCCAGTCGTGAAAAAACACCAGTACCGTCATACTGGTGTTTTTTGTTGCCTATTTTGGAAATGGTGTCACTTACGACTCACTTTAACTCCGCGAGATGCATAATCTCACGGAGTCTTTTGCTTTACTGCACTGTAACGCATGATAAAAAGCTCCACCGCCATCTGGTCGTTCATACGTCCTGTCTTCACTGCTTCCTCAAGCTCTACTCCATCATTTAACGCCTGCTTGATCTGTGCCATAGTAAATCCCTTCGCCTGTGTCACATTTCGCTTGACCGCAAAGGGTGGAATACCAGCCTTCTGCGCCATCGTCTGATTATCCAGACCTCTGCTTGACATATCTCTGATATTCAAAAGTATCTGGAACTGTCTCGTAATCAGGTACATAATACGCATCGGCGGTTCCTTTAAGGTCAGAAGGTCATAATATAGATCCAGTGCCTTTCTCTGGTTGTGCTCCGCAATGGCATTGACCATATCGAATATCTTGTTGGTGGTCTGCTCTGTTGCGATTGCCTCCACATCCTCCGCTGTGATCACATCCTTATCCAAGGTATAACAGATCAGCTTCTCCAACTCTCTGTCAATGTTACCCATGTCAGTTCCGGTCTTACTTAAGAATAGCTGCATCACATTTCCTGTGATATTCTTGCCTTCCTTCTTAAGACGTGACAGAATCCAGCGGGTAATCAACTCTTCGCTCTGTGTGGCAAACTCCACCACCTTACCACTTTTGTTCACGGTCTTATACAGCTTTGACCGCTTGTCCACTTCCTCCTCCACAAAAATGAAATTCGTGGATGGTGCCACCTGAGTCAGATACTCCGCCATATCCTCGCATGCATTCTTAAAGAATCCACTGTTCTCAATTAAAATAACTCGCCGCTCTGCAAAAAATGGCAGGGTCTCCGCAAGGTCGATCACTTCCTTAGGATTCGTGTCCTTTCCCTCAAAAGCAGTAAAGTTCATATCGCCTCCGTCCCCGCCCATGGAAAAGCCGCCCTCCTCCTTGGCGGTAAGCGCTTGCTTTAGCTTATCACGGTACTGCTTCTTCAGGTAACCTTCGGTACCATATAATAAATAAATCTGTTTGAAATTGCCTGTTTTGATATCTTCGTCGATTGTTTTCATGAAGCTATTCTAACACAAAGGAATGGGGGACTGCAAGGGAGATAAACTGTCACAAATTATCGCTTAACAATCTGTAGTTCGTATCCCAACGCATTTAAAATATTGCAGAAATTCTTGAGGGATGGGCTGTTTTCTCTCTTTTCGATTCGTGAAATCACCTGCTGCTTACTTCCAATCATATCTGCCAACTGTTCTTGGGTAATGTTTTCTGCCTTTCTTAGGCTAATCATCTCTCCAATCAATCGATATTCTTCCCGTCTTTCATCCCAAGCCTTTTTAAATTCAACATCACTGTTCCGCTTATTCTCAATTATCCGATTCACTTTTTCTTTTTTAAATGGCATGCAAATCTCCTCCTTTATATGTATGTCTTCCCCACTTCTTTTCCTAATGCTTTCGCTCTTTGTCTAACGATTCTTTGATCCTTCTTCTCCTTACAAAATACAACTTATTTGTTGTAATGTCAACTCATATTTCTAATTCCCTACACGATAAAATTCTTTCTTTTTAAATTCATATACCTTAACCCCTTCTTCATCCCATCTGATCTTGATCTGTCCGCTCTCCATAGTATAGAAAATCTCACATCCAACTCCTTGTATATTGTCAATTGCTTCTGGACTGGGATGCCCATAACTATTCTTCTTTGCACAGGAAATAGTAGCAATTTTCGGATGCAGCAACTGCAATAGTTCTTCTGAGTTAGAATATTTCGATCCATGATGAGCCGCCTTGTAAAAATCCACCTGTATGCCATCTTCTGCCACCCCAAAAGTACGCACGCTCTCATCACTATCTGTTCCGGCAGTTTCATATGACTCACTCAGCCAAGCTGCAAGCTCCTCCTCCTGCTCTGCTCCAATATCCCCAGTAAAGATACCCGAAAACACTTCATCTTCATACCAGATTACAAGGGAAGCTGCATTCTTATCTCCCTCAAAGCTTGAGAGGGGATATACCGCCCGCAGACTTGCTTCTCCCAAATGTATCACATCTCCTGCATCCAGATACACCACCTCTGTCCCTGCCCCTTCTGCAAGCTCCAGCAGCTCTGATAACGCCTCATCCCTTGTCACCTGTGAGGAAAATATCAGCCGCTCTATCCGATATCCCATCCCAAGAATTTCCTTTAATCCCGAAATATGATCTTCATCCGTATGAGACACCACCCAACAATCAATCCGACCTGCGCCCTTATATTTTAGAAATGGTAAAATCCGATATTCTCCCACCTTACTTACATTCGAACTGCCACCATCCACAAATATGGTATACCCCTCACTGGTTCGAAGAAAACTGGCATCTCCCTGACCCACATCCAAAATATCCAGTTCTGCTCCACTGCCAAGAGGTGCGCAGATAATTACAAGCAGCACAACTACTGCTCCGACTGTTTTCATGCTCTGCCCCTTCAGCAACTTACAGCACACTTTTATATTTTCATTTAAATTTTGATTCTGCTGTTGAATCTCATTATTTTTACCGGAAGCTTCCTGTAACTTTCTCTTTTTGCGGTATGCCCATATCGTAAGAGCCACAAGGACTCCATAATAAGCCATTACCTGCCCTATTTCTGGCCTGCCAGTAATCCACATCGCACCCGGCAGTTTGGCACAGATACCGCACAGCCATGCGTTAAATTCCAATAGCTTTTGACAGGGATATAATAAAACCCTTGCAAGCTCCGCAACAATGAATCCTCCAAAGCCTCCCAGAATGCCCAGTCCAAGCAGGACACCCATCATCGGAAGAATCAGTAGATTCATCACAATCGCATACAGCGGAATCTCATAATAATACCATGCCACAAGGGGCAGTGTCGTAAGCTGTATCGCCATGCTGATATACAGTTTTTCCCATTTCTTTCCCCAAGGCAATTGTCCAAAGCTTCCGCTTCTTCCTACCCACGCCACACCAATAATCGCAGCAAAGGAAAACTGAAACCCAGCATCCCACAACAGATATGGATTATCCCACAACAGAAAAATAGCTGCCATTCCAAGGGAATTGAGGGTATCGTAACTTCGTCCTATTTTTGCTGCCACAAGCTGTAATAAGAACATAAGCAAGGCACGCTGTACCGATGTTCCCATGCCGACCATAACGCCATAGCAACACATTAACGCACCGGCACAGACTCCCGCTGTACCAAAGCCTCTTCCACTTTTTCGTAACATGCGATACAGACTCATTCCTATAACAGAGATATGTAAGCCAGAAATTGCCATAATATGAGACAAACCTCCGACTTGGTATAACTGCTTGATTTCCGCGTCCAGAAGTTCCTTATCCCCAAGCACCATCGTCGTCATGACACCGCAGGTCTCCTCGCTCATACTATTGCGATATACCTCTTTTAGCTTAAGCTTAAGTCTCCACAGGCCTTCTGCTATAAAATTTTCTTTCCCATACACACCACGAATCGTCACGTCAGTAAGTGCAAAATCGATTCCACGCGTCTCATAATAGGACTTTGCGTCAAAGTTTCCCTCATTTACTGCGCTTTCCCATAATTTAACTGTTCCATCTAATACAAGGATTTCTCCGATAGAAGATACATCGGAATCAGAATACACAAGTATACGGTTGCAGGAAACTGCTTCCATCTCCTCATGTTCATTTTGACTCGGCATCATCACACATGCCGAAAGTTCATAGATAAATTGATTATTTTTGAATTGTTTTCCAGTCAGCTTTCCCTGCACGGTAAGCTGCATCCCATTGGAAAGATAGGGCTGATACGCTGCCCGAACTGCCTGTTCCTCTTGATATTGATAAATTCCACCACCAAACATCACCACACAGAACAAAGCCCTCAATGCAAGCTGGCGACACCTCTTATCAAAAGGAGGCTTTTCTACGCCAAGCCTCCTTTTCTCCAAGAACACCAACAAGGTGACACCAGCCATAACTAGCAGCGCTCCCAGCCAAATCCATTTTCTTCCATATGCAGCCACCACTATGCCCAGAAGAAAGCTTACCGCCATTCCGCAAAATGGCCTTCGAAGCATATTATTCCACCTCTGTCTCCTCTTCTGTCACCGTGCTCTCTGAACCTACCACATAGTCGAGATTACGGTCATACATATTACTCAGTGCAAAATTATCACGATATACACCACTGGTATCTCCATTTACAGTAATTTGCACTTTGTTAATTGTGGGCAATTCCGACAAAGAATTTACGATTGAGTAAATGACAATGGATTCATTTACCTTATAGTTCTGATTACGGAAAGTCTCATCCAAACTAACATAACAGACACCATCCACCACGGACACTGACATAAGCTTTGTGCCCTCTGGAATCGCTGACTGCGCCCCGGAAATAGTAGGACCTTCCAACAATTGCTCCATAATAAGCTTCTCCATCGAAACGTTACTGCTATAATAAACGTCCTCCCGTACTTCCTTTACTAATCCATCTCCACTCTCATTGGAAAAATAAAGTGTAAGGGTGGTATTCTGAATCGAATTGATCTGCTCACCTGGATTCTCAACAAAACTATCTGCTGTCATACTTCCCACGAGATTGCCCTTTGCATCGGCAAGAGGTGCATCTGCGATATAAAATGCCACACACTCAACCCCCTCGATCTGAGTCATCGTACGCACCACCGCCGCACGACATAGAACCTCCTCCACCGCATTCATCTTGGTATAATCCACATCAAAATGCAATGTCAAAAGGACTCCATCCAAAGAGTAATTAATCACTTCCACATCATTTGGTATCGGCTTTCTGCATTCTACGTTATCGGAATCCGAACTAAGCACTGCCAAAAACTCACGAATCATATCATCTGTCTCTGTGGCTTCCGGCTCATAAGGCATCTTAATGATGCTGGTCTTGTCCTTATTCAGATATTCAATATGATAAGCACTCTCCTCTGGCTCACTTCCACATCCTGCCATAACACTGGACATTGATAGTAAAAGTATGAGACACAGAGCTATGCTGATGTACTTTCTGCCACCTGCTCTTTGCATCATAACCCCCATCTCCTAAGAAATATAATTAAGTGGGATACGGACATTAAAAATCGTTCCCTCTCCCTCAGTACTAAATACCTTGATTGCTCCTCTGTGCATCAAAATTGCATTACGGGTAATCGCAAGACCAAGTCCTGTTCCACCAATCTCTCTGGAATGGGACTTGTCCACACGATAAAAACGTTCATAAATATGTTCTATGGATTCCTCCGGAATACCAATTCCAGAATCCTCCACCTTCAAATAGAAATACTGGTGATCCGCATTTAATGTAACATGCACCCATCCATTCTCTCTATTATACTTGATTGCATTCTCAATCAGATTCGTAAATGCCAGAGTAATCTTGACCTCATCCACATCCGCACTTACTGGACGGAAGCTCTCCAGTACCAGCTCCACATTCTGCTTCTCCGCAATCGGCTTAAGTCTCTTTAATATCTGTTCTAACAGCTCATTGATATTCACATTGGTAATCGTCACATCTGCCGCCGACTTATCCATCTTCACCAATGATAATAAGTCATTGATGATCTTAGTCTCACGATCTACCTCATTTCCGATATCTGCCATGAACTCCTGATACAATTCAACTGGTGCATTCTCCATACTGTTGATAGAATCCGCCAACACCTTCATAGAAGTAAGAGGCGTCTTAAGCTCATGGGAGACATTCGATACGAACTCCTGTCTGGAATCATCTAGTACCCTCATCTTACCCATCATGGCATTGAACTTCTCACAAATCTGAATCGTCTCTGTGTAGTCATTGATTGCAAGCACATCGTCCCCGTATCCCGTCTGAATCTCCTCAATAGACTTGGACATTGCATGAAAAGGCTTCACCAGCTGCATCACAACAATACATCCAAAAAATACCGCTGCAATCACACAGAACATCATAATAATCCATGTATTCGTTGCCAGATATTCACGGTTCAGATTGATACTATCCGTGGAGACACTGACCATCATAACACCAATGGTATGGCTTTCCTCTGTTTGCAGATCCACACTGGTCAATGGTATGGTCAGTTCAATATAGCGATTCTCAGAATCGTACTTTGTAATCTCCTCACCATAAAAGCTTTTGATCACTTCCTCAGAAATAATCATCTTTCCATTATCAAGTTCATAGCTATCCTTGATAATATGAAAGCTTTCATCAATGATCATCACTCGACCATCATAAATCGTAGAAAGCTGGTCTAGCTGCACGTCGATTACAGCCGCAACATCCTCATTATTCAAATAATCATTGGAAACAATCTGATTCGCCAATATCTTTGCCTGACTGAGAATCTCACTGGTCTTGATGAAAACCGCACGATCCTCGTAAGAACCGAGCATTCCGGCACGAAGCAGGATGCTCGGCACAACTCCGATTAGAACACATAGAACTATGAGTCTAAACTTAAGACTCTTTAGAAAATCCGTCAACCACTTAAACTTAGTCATCACATGCACCTGTTAATTCTGAGAATAATAATAACCTACGCCCCACTTCGTATGAACATACTTTGGTTCACTTGGATTACTCTCAATCTTCTCGCGGAGGCGTCTCACATGTACGTCCACAGTTCGTACATCTCCTGGGTACTCATAGCCCCATACCAAATTCAAAAGATTCTCTCTACCATACACCTTATTCGGATTGTTCACCAAAAGCTCTAGCAAATCGAATTCCTTCGCTGTCAGATTCACTTCCTTGCCCAAAATGAACAATCTCCTGCTCTCACAATCAAGCTTCAAGTCCCCAGCCTCAATCACCTTGGAATCTTCCTTCTTGCTCTGCCCTGCCTGAGTTCTTCGCATGATTGCCTTAATTCTTGCCTTGACCTCTAATATGTTGAATGGCTTTGTAATATAGTCGTCCGCACCATACTCAAGTCCAAGGATCTTATCCATATCATCGCCCTTTGCAGTGAGCATAACAATCGGCATATTAGAAAATTCTCTGATCTGTTGGCACACCTCAAAACCATCCATCTTCGGTAACATGACATCCAAAAGAATCATATCATAGGTATTCTCTGTTGCCATCCTAAGAGCTTCTTCTCCATCGTATGCACAATCTACTTCCATGCCATCCTGCTCTAAACTAAAACGTATTCCCTTTACGATTAACTTTTCATCATCTACTACAAGAACCTTTTTTGCCATTTCACTTCACCCTTATACTATCTTTAATCCGGTTATATAACCCCTCTTTGATTCCATCTACATTCATAATCTCTTCCACGGAAGAAAATGCTCCATTCTTGTTCCGGTAATCAAGAATGCTTTGGGCTTTACTCTCGCCAATTCCCGACAACGTCATAAGCTCCGCCAAGGTCGCTGTATTCAGATTCACTTTGCCATCGGAAACCGACTCCTGCTCAGATGTATTCTCTACACCCATCTCAGACACCGAGACAATCCCCGCTGCTGCTTCCTCCCTAGTCGGCACGAAAATCATCTGCCCATCCGATACTTTTTCTGCTTGATTGACTGTCGATGTATTCGCCTCTTCGGTCAATCCACCAGCTAACGCAATCGCCTCATATATCCTGTCACCTGTGTTCAGCATATATACCCCCGGTGCTTCTACCGCACCGCAGACATATACATAGCAGGCTTCCGACTCCTGCTCTACCTCCCAGGTAGCTCCATCTTGATTGCTGTCTGTCAGACCATCTTGCATCTCCGGTGAAAGTGACTCTGACTGCGCCTCTGCTGCCACCACATCCAGCGTCTCTCCCACAGCTTCTGCCACATCTCCCACATACTCAGAAGATGTATCTTCGATCTGCTCAATATATATCTCGTTATCCCTACCACATCCCATTACAAAGGCCAATAGGAATGTCATTATCAAACTAATAAAAATCTTATGCTTCATAAGCATTCTCCCTCTCCACTCGGAATGAAGGAGTCCTCAATGCCCACTGCATTTATTTTAACGAAATTTAGGAATTATGACAAGGGCATTTCAAAAATATTCTAAAATTGTTTCCTGTAACTGTACCCAGAAATCCTTGGCATCCTGTGAATCTGGCATCAGTACGGACGAATCGTATGCAACATGTGCCACCTGTTCCACCCAATCCGGGGTTTCCGATGGAATTACAGAATAATGTCCTGTCATGTCATGCAGTTCTCCCGCCATTGTAACCGTCACATACTCTGCAAAATCCGCTGCCTCATCACTATTCTTTGAAAAATCATTTACCACCAACATGTCTGTAACGGCACAGGAAGTCGCTGGCAATGTCTCATTCAGATTTGGCATCTTCATCAATGCATAGGTATAGCCCTCCAGCTTATAGAGAGAGTCTGTATCTATAATAGCAGATAAGGTTCTTCCAGAAAGGAAATTGTCTACAATATGTTCCTCTGATACAGTATCCGCATCCACGGAAAACGATGCCAGAATCTGATCAAAGTACTCCATATCCTGCTGATAAAGTTCCTCATCATAGATTACGTTCATGGTACCTGTTTCTGTTTTCTCAAAAGTGACACTATTAGAAATAAATGGGAAATCATAAAATGCATCATTCACATCCCACTCCAACAGATACTGCACGTTCTCTGCCGGCTCATTCTCATTGGAATAATCAATGATAGACTGTAAGGATTCTGGTGCATCTCCAAAATAATCTGTCTGGAAAACAAACACACAGGTATTAAAGCTAAGAGGATATCCCAATAACTTCTCTCCATAGGTAGATGCTGTTATGGCATTTGCTGCCACATTGGCATCTTCTAGCCCTTTCTCATTCACGGAAACAAGACCATAGAGGTATGCCTCCTCCAGATTGTCACCTGATATCAGGTATAAATCTGGAAAAGCTTCATCCTGCATGGTCTTATCATAGATATCTCCCATATAATCAATCGTGTCCTGACACTGCACTGCCACCTTAACACCTGTTTTATCAAAATAGTTCACTGCGGCAGCCTCAAAATATGGTGCGTAGGTAGCGTCATCATACCAGAAGATCAGATCCGTCTCTGCCCTCTGATATGCCTCCTGTCCTATTTCCTCATAATCCTGTTCTGCTGGCTGCTCGGTATCTCCAGCAGCACTTGCCACTGCGCCATTTGAACTATTTTGATTCACGATCACTGCTCCTAAGATCAGCAATGCACAAATAAATAACACCGATACTATTTTTTTCTGTAATGCGTTCATTCTAATTCCCTAACCCATTATTTATTTTATCACGCAAAGCAAATAGTCAGGGGATTACATCTCCTTTAAGACGGCATCTAACTTCTCTACCATCTCATCTACATGCTTTTTCTCGATAATAAGTGGTGGTACAAAACGAAGCACGTCAGAACCTGCGGTAATCACGATCAGTCCCTTCTCCAACGCCTTAGCTGCGACCTGTCCAACTGGCTTTGCACACACAACGCCCTGCATCAGTCCCATACCTCTACGCGCGGTCAGGAAATCATACTTTGCAACTAATTCATCCAGCTTCTGCTCCAGATACGGTGCAATCTCTTTGACATGATCTGTGATAGCATCCCGCTCCATCATCTCCAATACCTTATCTACTGCTGCACCCACAAATGGATTGCCGCCGTAGGTGGTTCCATGATCGCCCGGAGCTAAGGACTTCTCGGCCACACGCTCAGTCATAAGGAATGCTCCCACTGGTACACCACAGCCCAATGCCTTTGCACTGGTCATGATGTCTGGCTTAACACCATAGTTCTGCCATGCGAACATCTCACCGGTACGTCCCATACCACACTGTATTTCATCCAGAATCAGAAGGATATCATGCTCATCACAGAGCGCACGCACTCCCTCTATAAATTCCTGCGTTGCTGGATAGATTCCACCCTCGCCTTGTACTGTCTCAAAAATAATAGCACAGGTTCGCTCATTAATCAAAGCTTTTACGCTGTCTAAATTATTAAAATCTGCAAAACGTACTCCCGGAAGCAGTGGCTCAAATGGTTCCTGATAATGCTTATTACCAGTTACTGACAATGCACCGATACTTCTTCCATGGAAGGAATGGTTCATGGCAATGATCTCATGTCCTGCATGACCATCTCTTGTATACGCATACTTCTTCGCTGCCTTTATAGCTCCCTCAATTGCTTCTGTACCACTGTTGGTAAAGAACACGCGATCCATACCACTTGCCTTTACCAGACGCTTTGCCGCATTGATAATCGGCTCATTATAGTAGAGGTTGGAGGTATGCATCAACTTATCCACCTGATTCTTCAATGCATTTCCGTACTCTTCATTATGATATCCAAATGCCTGTACTGCGATTCCTGCTGCAAAATCAAGATACTCCTTGCCATCTGTATCATACAGATAGACACCCTCACCATGGTCCAACACCAGTGAAAAACGATTATATGTATGGAGAATATTTTCCTCCGCATCCTTGATATAACATTCCTTATTCATGATAGAATCTCGTCTCCTTATCTCCTAATATTGCTGTTCCAATTCCCTTATTGGTAAAGATTTCAAGAAGCAAGCAATGTGCGATTCTTCCGTCTAAAATGTGGACTCTTGAAACACCATTCTCGATGGCATCGATACAGTTGTTAAGCTTTGGAAGCATTCCACCGCCGATAAATCCCTCTCCAATCAAGTCTCTCGCCTCTGTTACCGTAAGCTCTGAAATAAGTGTCTCCTTGTCCTTAGGATCTTTGTATACGCCCTCAATATCTGTTAAAAATGCCAGCTTTTCTGCATTTACTGCCTTGGCAATGGCACAAGCTGCATCATCCGCATTGATGTTGTAGCTGTTGTACTCATCATCCATACCCACTGGACAGATGATTGGAAGGAAGTCCTTCTCCAACAGGTCAAAAAGAATCTTAGGATTTACTTCTGTGATCTCACCTACAAATCCGATATCCTCTCCGTTGGAATACTTTCTCTCTACCTTTAACATGCCGCCGTCTTTTCCACTGATACCAATCGCATTGACACCAAGCTCCTGTACCAGCTTTACCAAAGACTTGTTGACCTTGTTAAGAACCATCTCCGCGATCTCCATAGTCGCTTCGTCAGTCTTACGCAGACCATTTACAAACACTGGCTCCATACCTACTTTTTCTACCCAACGGCTGATTTCCTTACCACCACCGTGTACGATGATAGGCTTGAATCCTACCAGTTTAAGCAAAGTCACATCCTGAATGACATGCTTCTTTAATTCCTCATCCACCATGGCACTTCCGCCGTACTTTACTACGATAATCTTACGGTTAAAACGCTGAATATATGGCAGTGCCTCGATAAGCACCTCTGCCTTTCCAAGTATTTCCTGCATATTGTTCTCT
Source organism: uncultured Roseburia sp. (assembly GCA_964491235.1). Taxonomy (GTDB): domain Bacteria; phylum Bacillota; class Clostridia; order Lachnospirales; family Lachnospiraceae; genus Roseburia. Next base: position 165,962 of record CAZBFN010000001.1, on the reverse strand, counting down.
TCCATCACTAATCTCCCTATCGTCTAATCCTTTATCTTATGTTTTCTATCTTATGAACGGTAATCTGCATTGATCTTAACGTAATCGTAGGTCAGATCACAGCCCCATGCTGTCGCTTCCGCTGTTCCCATCTTGATATCTGCGATTGCAGTCACTTCCGGCTCAGAAAGAATCTTGGTCGCCTGTTCCTCGCTGTAATCTAATGCAACACCATCCTTGATGATCTGCATCTTACCTGCTGCGCTCTGGAAGAACAGATCCACCTTCTCTGGATCGAACTGCGCACCAGAATATCCCATTGCACATAAGATTCTTCCCCAGTTCGCATCATGTCCGTAAATTGCTGCCTTGGTAAGACTGGATGTGATAACTGCCTTACTTAAGACCTTCGCCTGCTCCTTGGACTCGGCTCCGACTACCTTTACCTCAAAAAGTGCTGTGGCACCCTCGCCGTCTCCAGCCATCTGCTTTGCCAATGTCTCGTTGATAAAATTAAGAGCCTTGCAGAATGCATCGTAATCCTCATTCTTCTCTGTGATTTCTGTATTTCCTGCCATTCCATTTGCCAACAGCAGACAGGTGTCATTGGTAGAAGTATCTCCATCCACAGAAATCATGTTGTAAGTATCCTTAACATCGTTCTGCAATGCTTCTAATAAAAGCTCCTGTGAGATTGCTGCGTCTGTTGTCACAAAGCTTAACATGGTACACATATTTGGATGAATCATTCCAGAACCCTTACACATACCACCGATAACAACTGTCTTTCCGCCAAGCTCCACTTCTACGGCGACTTCCTTCTCGTGAGTATCTGTCGTCATGATCGCCTTTGCTGCTGCATGACCACTTTCATATCCAGTAGAAAGCTTCGGCACCATAGCTTCAATTCCTGCGCAGATACGATTGATCGGAAGCTGCTTGCCGATAACACCTGTGGATGCCACCAATACCTGCTCTGCTGGCATACTAAGGAGCTCGCTGACCTTATCCGCAGTCGCCTTACAGTAACCCATTCCTTCTTCTCCGGTACAAGCATTAGCAATACCCGCATTAACGACCACCGCCTGTGCCTGCTTGGTCTCGTATACGACCTTCTGATCCCATTTTACAGGAGCAGCCTTTACCACATTGGTTGTAAAAGTACCTGCCACGTTACAAGGCACCTCACTGTAAATCATAGCCATGTCCTGTCTATCTTTATACTTGATTCCAGCCGCTGTGCTGGTTGCCTTAAATCCCTTTGCTGCAGTTACTCCACCTTTGATCTGCTTCATATCTTCTTCCTCCATCATCCTTTACGGTATCCTCTGCACTATGGCATCCTGCCGCTTTCTCTTCTTCCATTTATGGATTATATGTTGTCACATTCTCTTCATTCAGGACACATTCGTAATAATTGACATCTTCTCTGAAGTCCCATCCCAATCCCTGCCAGAATCGGTTACCAACTTCATTTTTCTGAAAAGCAATCAGGTTCACTTTATTGATGTGCTCCTTTTTCAGTGCCTCCAAGCATGCCATTACAAGCTTCTGCCCGATACCATGCTTGCGATATGCTTCCTGCACACATACATGATAGAGACATCCTCTTCTGCCATCATGACCACATAGGATCGATCCTACGATATGCCCATCACTTACTGCCACCATGCTGGTGGTAGGGTTACGTCGGACGAATCGCTCCACGCCATCCCTTGAATCATCTATGCTTCGGATTCCGAATCCGTGAATCTCCATCCACAGTGCGTGCACCTCATTGTAATCATCCATAGTCATCACGCGTATGGTCAGTTCCTTTTCTTCCATGCGTAATTACTCCCTTTCTATCATTCGTTCCCGAGCTTTGCCCCAACGAACATCTCTCTGTCATTCGCCGTGCACACTCGAGAGCTAACGCTCTCTCGTTCCCGGGCGTCGCCCTATCAAAACAGTCATAGTCAAAATTGCCTGCAAGCAGTCATTTTGTCTCTAACTGTTTTGGCACGGCTCATGCCTTACGGGAACATCGGAACAAGATTTAAGCCCTCTGCCTCATCAAATCCAAACAGCAGGTTCATGTTCTGTACCGCCTGTCCAGCAGCTCCCTTGACCAGGTTGTCAAGTGCGCCCATCATAATGATGCGTCCAGTTCTCTCATCAATCTTAAATCCAATGTCCACATAGTTGCTGCCCTCGACCCACTTTGTCTCTGGACACTGATCCTTATCTAATACACGAACGAACTTCTCGTTTGCATAATACTTATCATAAACAGCCTTAACCTCCTCATAGGTTGGCAAGCTGCCATCTGCCTTCTTCACTAAGGTAGCATACTCTGTTGCAAGAATACCACGATTCATCGGTACGAGATGTGGTGTAAAGTTGATTACGACCTCCTTACCCGCTGCATAACCGAGCTGCTCCTCGATCTCTGGTGTATGTCTATGGCTTGCAACTCCATATGCCTTCATATTCTCATTGACCTCACAGAACAGATTTGGAAGCTTTGCTCCTCGTCCTGCTCCGGAAGTACCAGACTTTGCATCGATGACCAGTGTGTTCGGATCGATGAGTCCTTCCTTTACCAATGGATATGCGGTCAGAATAGAACAGGTCGTATAACATCCTGGATTAGCAACCAGTCTTGCGCCCTTTACCTTTTCTCTATTCACCTCACAAAGTCCGTATACAGCCTCCTCGATGAACTGTGGACTCTTATGCTCGATCTTATACCACTCCTCGTATACAGCCACATCCTTGATACGATAATCTGCACTTAAGTCGATGATCTTGGTCTTGGATAAAATCTCCTCTGTCAGTACTCCTGCCAAAAATCCCTGTGGTGTTGCAGTAAAGATAACGTCTACCTGGCTTGCCAGTTCTTCCATATTATCATCCATACACACATCATCCACGATCTGGAACATGTTCTGGTATACTTCTGCATACTTCTTATCTATGTAACTTCTTGAACCGTACCACTTAATCTCTACTTCCTTATGTCCCATCAACAGACGTACCAGCTCATTTCCTGCATATCCGGTAGCGCCGATAATTCCTGCCTTTATCATATTTGCTTCCGCCTTTCTATCATTTGTCTTTACCTATTAAAATAACGCATACGTCTATATTAGTATACCTATCTTCCATAGTAAAGTCTTTTTTGATATTTCTTCTGTATATTTTTGCATAATTATACATCCATTCATCATTTTATGCAATAGCTATTTTTCTCTTTCTTCTGAACTCCTGTAAAATATCAAAAACATCCTTTCCTTATATTATATTGCCCTAAATTAGTCCCCTCTCTTGTCTCTTTGTACAAGTTTATGCAAGTTTATGTATAATTTATGTATATTTTTTCACTTGCCATTCTCACGCTTTTGTTGTATCATTGGTTCTAGTCAGTGATATGCATATCGGTTCTTTGAAATAGGAACGTATTCATATCCGAATTTTACATAACAGAAAGGATATTTCCCATGAAAGAAAAAGTTATCTTAGCTTACTCTGGCGGACTTGATACTACCGCTATTATCCCTTGGTTAAAGGAGAATTATGATTACGAAGTAGTTTGCTGCTGTATCGACTGTGGGCAGGGCGAAGAATTAGACGGACTTGAGGAGAGAGCAAAGCTTTCCGGTGCTTCTAAGTTATATATCGAGGATATCGTAGATGAGTTCTGCGATGACTTTATTGTTCCATGTGTTCAGGCAAACGCTATCTATGAGAACAAATATTTATTAGGTACTTCCATGGCTCGTCCAGGAATCGCTAAGAAGTTAGTAGAGATTGCTAGAAAAGAAGGCGCTGTTGCTATCTGCCACGGTGCTACTGGTAAGGGTAACGACCAGATTCGTTTTGAGCTTGGCATCAAGGCTTTAGCTCCAGATATTAAGGTCATTGCACCTTGGAGAGATGACAAGTGGACATTACAGTCCCGTCAGGATGAGATTGATTACTGTAAGGCACATGGTATCGACCTTCCATTCTCCACAGACACAAGCTACAGCCGTGACCGTAACATCTGGCACATCAGCCATGAGGGACTTGAGCTCGAAGATCCTGCACAGGAGCCAAACTATGATCACTTATTAGTTCTCGGCGTTTCTCCTGAGAAGGCTCCAGAAGAGGGCGAGTACGTTACCATGACTTTTGAAAAGGGTGTTCCAACCTCTGTAAATGGTAAGAAGATGAAGGTTTCTGATATCATCCGTGAGTTGAACCGTTTAGGTGGCAAGCATGGTATTGGTATCATCGATATCGTAGAGAACCGTGTTGTAGGTATGAAGTCCCGTGGTGTTTATGAGACTCCAGGTGGAACCATCTTAATGGAAGCTCATCAGCAGTTAGAGGAATTAGTTCTTGATCGTGCTACCGCAGAAGTTAAGAAGGATATGGGCAACAAATTAGCTCAGGTCGTATACGAAGGAAAGTGGTTCACACCTCTGTGTGATGCAATCAGAGCATTCGTTACATCTACACAGGAGTATGTAACAGGTGAAGTTAAGTTCAAGTTATACAAGGGTAACATCATCAAGGCTGGTACTACTTCTCCATACTCACTTTACGATGAGTCTCTTGCAAGCTTCACAACTGGTGATTTATATGACCACCACGATGCAGAAGGCTTCATCACATTATTCGGACTTCCATTAAAGGTTCGTGCAATGAAGATGCAGGAAGTTAAGAACAACAATAAATAATATTCCATACAAAAACACAGCTGAATCTCAGCTGTGTTTTTTATGCAACAGAAAATCATATTCTATTGTATGAGATATCTACGTTGTCTCCAATTCCAATACTTATCTTTTCTTCTTCTTGCGGTTTGGCCACTTCTTCGCTTCAGTCTGAGGCTTTGCTTCGGACTTAGCCTTCTCGCTACTCCCTGCTGCCTCTTTCACCTTATCCTTTATAGAAGCAGACAAAGTATTCAGCAATAACGCCTTATCAAAATTACCTTCTACCTTCAATTTGCCTGAAGTAAATGCTGCCACTGCATCCACCTCACCCAGACCGATCTTAATTAAAGTGTCTGCTGTTGTGGTAAAAAGCACATCTCTGTCAAAATACTCAAATGGCTCAATGTTGATATTACCATCTGCGATTTCCAGATAAAAAGCGCCCTCTCCTTCTCCAGTAATATTGAACTGATATGCCACATGTCCCTCAATGCCACTGGCATCTGCCTGTCCATATACTTCTCTCACCTTTTCCACTAATTCTTCATAAGTCATTTACGCTTCTCCTCCTTTAGTCTTTCTCATTATATCCTGTGCAAAAGCAGCACATGATCCCTCTTCGTCGCTCGCCGAACACATAAATGTGTTCTTCTCGCTTGCGCTCATTATATCATCCAACACAAGAAGTCCTGTGCGAATTTCCTCTTCACTCAGCTTACCATAGCCCAGCAGCAAAATCGGAAATGTCTGGCGATCAGATCCTTCCTCTCTTACTTGCTTCTCTTCCAACAAATAATACTGCCCGATTCCAGATACCTTTACCCCCTGTGCCAGTGCCAGTTCACAGATATCCGCCTCACTCATAAGGCTGTCTACCTCCACCAAAAGATGCAATCCAGCGTGATCGCCACTGACCTGCTTCACCCAGCTTCGCTTTTTTAGCTCACCCAGCAAAAAATCATGACGTCCCCTATATATTCCTCGCATCTTGTTCAGATGGCGTTCAAAATGTCCCTCTTTTATGAACTCTCGCAAAACATCCTGCTGCATCCTAGGAACTGTCGTCGAATAAAAACCACAAGCCTTACGATAACGTTCCATAAGCTGAGATGGCAATACCATATAACTGATTCGCAGTGATGGGGCAATACTCTTTGAAAAAGTCCCCAGATAAATGACCTTTCCATACCGGTCAACACTTTGTAGGGATGGAATCGGCTTACCTCGATAACGGTACTCACTATCGTGGTCATCCTCGATCAAATATCGATTCTCCGCTTCTGATGCCCATTTTAGAAGCTCTAATCGCTGCTTTAACGGCATAACAGTTCCCAAGGGGAATTGGTGGGATGGCATCATATAGACGAGATCTGGATTCTTCTGCTGTACCACTTCCACACGTAAGCCCGTATCTTCTGCCGGCACTGTTTCCACCCGATATCCCATATTACAAAAGGTACGGTACGCCTGAGGATATCCCGGATTCTCCATCAAAATCGTCTTGTCTCTTCCCAATAGCTGACTTAACAAAATCTCAAGATATTCATTTCCCGCTCCTAGGATAATATCCGAAGCCTGACAGTTCACACCTCTTGCCTGATGCAGATATCCTGCGATAGCTACCCGCAGCTCCCATTCTCCCTGTCCATCTCCCGACAGCAATAACTCCTCACTGTCATCCAACAGAACATTCTTATTAATCTTACGCCAAATGTTATAAGGAAAGCTTTTGGTATCAATCGCATAAGGGGAAAAATCCACCTTATAACCTTTGTCCTTTTCCCTTTTCACATCTATATGGGATTCCAGTGGCTTCGCCTCCAGACGATACAGCTCCGTAATGTCACAGACAAAAAAACCCCGGCAGGGTTCCGCTTCTATATATCCCTCTGCCAGGAGCTGGTCATACGCCATCTCCACAGTGCTTCTACTCACTGCAAGATTGTTCGCCAAAAGACGCGTGGATGGCAATTTCTCACCCTTTCGGATCTTGCCCTCCATAATCTCACTCTTGATATGCTCATATATTTTTTCATAGAGGGGAGCTTTCGCTCCCCCCTGCAAATCAATCATTATCTCTATCATTACTGCTGCTTACTCATCTTGATCTCAGCTACAATCTTCTCCTTCAACTCGTAAGCGCGATCCTTGATTCTCTTGGATGCTGCCGCAGACTGCTGGATACGTGCAATACACTTAGAAGCTACATCATACTTCTTGTAACGATATGACATGGTCGCCAGCAGGTAATCCATGGTACACTCGTCCATTCCGCAGATTGGATAATTCTCTGTGGATACCGCCTTGGTAAATCCTTCATAAGCCTGTGCGTAGAATGCCTCTTCCTGCTCCTTGCACTCTTTTCTCTCCTGCTCTAACTCAGGATTCTTTGGATCAAGAGTCTCAAGCTTTCCACGAAGTACCCAAGCTAAGTTCAAGCAGACATATGCCTTCTCACTTGTCTTGCCCTTCTTCACGATGGTGTTGAAAAGAGCCAGCTTATAACGCTCAATTACCTCATCATAATCCAGTATTCTTGCATCTATACTGCCAGTTGGCTTAAAATTCGTACACACCTGCTCCTTGATCAGCTTCCTCTGCATACTGGAAAGATGTTCAAAATAACCATTCATTGCGGTATAACCACAAAACGGACAGGAAATGACTCTGTACTTCAAGGTATCAATATGCTCGTATCTTGGACGCAAATCAAAATCCGGCTCTAAACGCTTCACACGACCATTCTTAAGCATCTTTGTCTTAAATACCTGATCGCATACTGCACAACGGATTGCCTTGTCCAATAAGAAACTGCCTTCCTCTGGCACTTCCTCCTTCTTGCCTTCCCCTGAAGCAGCCACCGTCTTCTTCTCTTCTTCGAAAAGATTCGTGGTGTCCTCAGCCTTCAATCCGAACTTTTCCAATCCAGCTAATAAATTCATAGATATATCCTCCTAAACGTATATGCCGCATATGCAGCCTGCCTGCTGTGTCCAGACCCTCGTCTATGCAGTAGGTAGTTTAAATGAACTCTTTAATGACACGATTCTGTTAAATACCAGATGATCCTCTGTGGAATCCTTGGCATCCACGCAGAAGAAGCCCTGTCTTACGAACTGGAAGCTGTCATATGCCTTGGCACCTGCCAGATTCTCCTCAAGCATACAATCTTCCAATACTGTCAATGAATTTGGATTCAAATTCAAGCTTCCATCCTCATTATACACACCTTTTTCTTCGTCCACAATATTTTCATACAGACGAACGGTAGCTTTTACCGCATGTGCTGCTGATACCCACTGAATGGTACCCTTTACCTTTCTTCCATCTGGGCTATTACCGCCTCTAGAAGCAGGATCATAGGTACAATGAATCTCAGTTACCTTACCTGTCTCATCCTTTACAAAGCTGTTGCATGTCACAAAGTAAGCATTCATCAGACGCACTTCATTGCCTGGGAACATACGGAAATACTTCTTTGGTGGCTCCTCCATAAAGTCCTCACGGTCAATATAAATCTCTCTGGAGAATGGAACCTTACGGCTTCCCAACTCCTCATTTTCAAGATTGTTCACTACATCCAGATACTCAGTCTCTCCCTCTGGATAATTGTCGATGATTACCTTCACTGGATCTAAAATAGCCATCATGCGAGACTTCTTCAGCTTAAGATCCTCACGGATACAATATTCTAACATCGCATAGTCCACAGAGCTGTTCGCCTTAGCAACACCGCAAAGATCTACGAACATCTTCAAGGACTCTGGTGTAAATCCTCTTCTTCTAAGCGCTGCGATAGATACCAGACGTGGATCATCCCATCCATCTACGATACCTTCCTCTACCAGACGCTTGATGTAACGCTTTCCAGTTACCACATTGGTGAGATACAACTTTGCGAACTCGATCTGCTGTGGTGGCATCTCATCCTTCTCTGGAATCATCTCATAACCAACTTCCTGAATCACCCAGTTATAAAGTGGTCTATGATCCTCGAACTCCAAGGTACAGATAGAATGGGTGATACCCTCGATCGCATCCTCAATTGGATGTGCATAGTCGTACATTGGGTAGATGCACCACTTATCGCCTGTTCTATGGTGTGTCATATGTGCCACACGATAGATAACTGGATCTCTCATATTGATATTGGAAGATGCCATGTCGATTCTGGCGCGAAGCACCTTCTCTCCATCTGCGAACTTGCCATTCTTCATATCCTCAAAAAGTGCCAGATTCTCTTCTACACTTCTGGTACTATATGGATCTTCCTTACCCGGCTCTGTCAAAGTACCACGGTACTCACGAATCTCCTCTGCGGAAAGGTCAGACACATAAGCCTTACCCTTCTTAATGAGCTTCACTGCTCCCTCATACATCTGATCAAAATAATCAGACGCGAAGAACAGTCTATCTTCCCAGTCAGCGCCCAGCCACTTGATATCCTCAGTAATCGCCTCTACGAACTCAGTACGCTCCTTGGTAGGGTTCGTATCGTCAAAACGCAGATTGAACTTACCATTATACTTCTGTGACAATCCATAATTTAAAATAATGGACTTGGCATGTCCAATGTGCAGATAACCATTTGGCTCCGGCGGGAATCTGGTGTGAACGACATGACAATGTCCTTCCTCTATATCCTTATCAATCATCTGTTCAATAAAATTCTTTGAGACATTTTCATTTTCCATGATGTCTGTATCCTCCTCAAAAAAAGAACTTGCTTCGAAAAAACAAAGCAACTCATGAAATATCATACATGATACACCGTCAAGGTGCAAGTATAATATAACATGAATTGCCTATATTTGTTAAGGAAATCTTTTCCTTTCTTGCTTAGATCGAGTAATCAAATGACTGTCCCACCATTTTCTCACTGTCCGTCATAACAGAGTTGGTTCTCTCCTCAAGAAGAATCGTATCTATCTTCTTAAGAAGCTCCTCAAAGGAAGATGCTGTGACCGTCACATAGTCCTTGGAATTGCCCCTATTGGTCTTCTCCCTGCTGGCCTCTAAGCGTTCCTCCTGAGCTTCCTTTGCCGCCTCTTTCTTCTCTTCCCTTGCCTCGGCACGCTTCTCCTCGATGCGTTCCTTCTGCTTTGCCAGAGACTTGTCTACAACTGCAAAGAAAGATGCATTTCCCTTATCATCAAAGCTCATACCAATAGAACTTACATTGTCTGCATTCGAACCAAGCTGAGCCTTCATCTGTGCCACCTGAGATGTGGCGTTGCTTAATATCGCCTCGTACTTTGCACGATATTCTTCATCGGTCGCCATGCGCTCGATCTTCTCTTCATCGATCAGCACTAAAAGCTCCTTGGAGCTTGCATACATGCCCTTATTCCGCTCTGCCTCCTCCTTCATATCTGAGGACACAAGAATAAAGTCCATGTTAGAATACTTTGCCTTCAACTCTTCGTAATACTTCTGTGCCTTCTCGGAAAGTTCTGGTGTTCCAATGGTTCTGCCATATACACGGCTCTTCTTCTCCGTGCTCTCTGTCTTTTCCGTCTTGGTCTGATTGGCGCGGTAATTATAATCCGCTGCATATGTGCCCACGGCACTGTTACTGCTTAACTGTCCCATATTGATTTCCTCCTTGAAATCGTCGGCTGCGCCGACTGGTGTGATAACTCCATTTATCTGTAATATATATCGGCAGAAAACAGCAAAATTTAAAGACTTCTCTTCTTTTATTGAACAGGTTTTTCCTATTGCATAAAAAACAGATGCCAACAAAACTGGCACCTGCATTTAATTATCCACACTATTTAGTTAGAATACTTCGTCTTCTGCTCCTCCAAAAACTCTGGTGTTGCAAAATAGTCAATCTTCATCGCATGCTTTACTTCATCTAAGGTCTTGGCAGCCTCTTCCTTCGCCACCTCGCTACCCTTCTTCAAGATGTCATATACATCTCCGATTCTCTTCTCGTATTCCTGTCTGCGGGCACGGATTGGGCTAAGTTCCTCCTGCATCACATTGTTCAGGAACTTCTTCACCTTCACATCTCCAAGTCCACCTCTCTGGTAATGAGCCTTCAGCTCGTCCAGATTCGCATACTCTGGAAGGTACTCTGCAAAATGTCCATCGTTACAGAAGGCATCCAGATAGGTAAATACGGTATTGCCTTCCAGCTTACCCGGATCTTCGATGCGGATATGATCTGGATCAGTAAACATGGACATGATCTTCTTTCTTACATCCTCCTCGGACTCAGAGAGATAGATACAGTTACCAAGAGACTTACTCATCTTTGCCTTACCGTCTGTACCTGGAAGTCTCAAACATGCCTTGTTGGAAGGTAAAAGAATCTGTGGGTCTACCAAAGTCTCACCGTACACGGAATTGAACTTATGAACGATCTCCTTCGTCTGCTCTACCATAGGCATCTGGTCTTCACCTGCTGGAACTGTGGTCGCCTTAAACGCAGTAATATCTGCCGCCTGACTGATTGGATAGTTAAAGAATCCAACTGGAATACTGGTCTCAAAATTACGCATCTGAATCTCAGCCTTTACGGTAGGATTACGCTGCAATCTGGACACGGTAACTAAGTTCATATAATAAAAAGACAACTCTGTCAACTCTGTCACATAGGACTGAATGAAGATATTAGACTTCGCTGGATCAATGCCAACGGACAGATAGTCTAAAGCTACCTCCATAATGTTATCACGAACCTTTGCAGGATTGTCCGCATTGTCAGTCAAAGCCTGAGCATCTGCAATCATAATAAAAATCTTATCAAACTCTCCAGAATTCTGAAGCTCTACTCTTCTCTTTAAAGAACCTACATAATGTCCCACATGAAGCTTTCCCGTAGGACGATCACCTGTTAAAATAATTTTCTCTGCCATCTTACTTCCCCTGTTAAAAATATTCTTTGTCCATTATACACGTTTTCCCAGTTAAGTTCAATCGACTTATAAAAATTCAATCAGTTCCCGTATTAAAGATGTGAATTACGCCCCGATCATTCAGACTCTTTAGAAACGCCAGTCCAAAAGGCAGCCCAAACATCCCTATGATTCCAAAAAATTTAAGTCCTACGATCATGCAGGGAAGCATCACCACCGGTGGCAGTCCGATCTGTTGTCCCACAAGCCGAGGTTCCACAATATTCCGCACAATAGTAATCACCAGATACAGCACTAACACTCCAATTCCCATCTCAAGGTTGCCCGATGCCATGGCAATCACCGTCCACGGCAGTAACACCGTTCCCGTACCAAGCACTGGCAAAATATCAAGAATTGCAATAATGAATGCAATCGTAAAAGCCCCCTCGATTCCCAATAACAAAAACCCCACCGACAACTCCACAAAGGTCAATCCCAGAATCAACACATAGGAAAGGGCAAATTTCCCTAGTGTCCCCAGTCCATAGCTTCTCATTTCTGTCACCGTTTTCTGCCATCGTTTCGGCACCTGTTTTTTTAGAAAATCCAATATTCGCGGAAAATCCAGTTCCATAAAAAGTGTGGCAATCACAGCCAGCAACACATTCATACAGATTCCCGGCAGGGATGTCGCCATGTTTGACACCCCACTGATTACTTTTTGCGATACCCCGGACACCACTTCTCCTGCCTGTGTGACCAATTCCGTTGTACCTTCACCCGCACTGCGCGCCACCGCTTTTCCTGATCCACCACTGGTAATCTCTGTCATCCAACCAAGGAAACTCTGCAACATAGGATAAATAGTTTCTGATAAAAACAACGTAATATCCGAAGAAATTCCTTGTATCAGCATCACGATTCGGCTCCCCAACAGATACAAAGCCCCTCCCACCAGAGCATAAAACAAGGTCACAAAAATAATAGATGCCAGATTACGCTTGATTCCCATACGCTGCCCCACAAACTGAACTAGGGGATTTATAAGCCACGCTACCAAAAATGCAATAATAAACGGAAGCAATACTGGTCCCACGAACTTAATCACCACAACACCAATGCTTCCCCACACTGCCCAATATGCAAATTTAATCAAGAATTCTTTTTGCCGCCGTAATTTTTCTACTCTGTCCATCAATCTGCCCCGTTTCTGTCTGCATAATTTTTCTATTATTATCTATATCCAACCTGACAGATATCATTCTTAAAGAGTGAACTTTTTCAGAACAAATATGAATTAAAAAAGGAACCGCTTTTTTAGCGATTCCTTTTTATGATATCTCACGACACATTATAATTTTAACATATAAATACAATTTGGCTTATCTACCTTCACACCAGCACCGGTCTGCAAAGAATAGCCCTTTTCAAAATCAATCTTGTAAGAAAAGATATCATTAGAATTGTTATTCAGTGTCAGATAATGCTGCTCATCTGGGCAGATTGCAAGCACCTTTGGATAATCACTGTTGACTCTGGTACCAAATACTTCACTAAGCATTCCTGTATCTGAATTAATCTCATAGCATACCACAGAATTCACACCCGCATTACTGCACATCAGATACTTTCCACTCTTAGAAATCTCCATGCCGGAGGCTGCACACACATCATCATCCTTATCTGTCATAGTGCTGATGGTCTGAATCTTCTCGAACATTGGCATATCATCTACGATAGAATAGTTGTATACCTCTATTACATTCATTAATTCATATAATATGTAAGCATGCTTTCCATCTCTAGAGAATCGAATCATACGTGGAGCAGACTCAATCGGTCCACGGATAATATCGATCAGCTTCAACTTGCCATATTCATAATCCACACGATAGATCTTGACCTGATCTAGACCATTGTCTACTGCACAGAGGAACTTCTGATCCGGTGTCAACTTAACACAATCTACATGAGGAATAAAATTACGCTGAGCAATACTTCTTCCCATTCCCTTGTGGAATACACCATCTGCGATATCACCGATGCTTCCATCCTCTTCCAACTTCATCATGCTGACACGACCATCATGATGTCCGCCTACGAACAGATAACGGTTCTCGTCATCCACTTCCACATAGCATCCTCTCATGCCGCCGATCCACTGCTTATTGATCGGTGTCAGATCGCCATCCTCCTCAATTGCAAAGGACTCAACTCCTTCGTCTGCAATAGAATACAAGTACTTGCGATTCTTAGATACCACCACATCAGATGGATTGTTAATTGGAACCACCTTGCGCTCCTTAAGCTTACCCTCTTCCACGTCTACATCATAGATATGGATTCCCACACTGTTTTCATGAGTATACGTACCCACATATGCAACATACTTCTCCTGCTTCATGTTCTCCACCATCCTATTCTTTTCTTCGTAAAATATCATAAATGTCTAATGGTTGCCCCAAATCAATATATAGCACCTGCTGTGGATGTGGTGCGGACTCCATCTCTTTGCCCTCTTCATCCACGATGCGCTTTACCGTCACTGTAATATTCTCACCGTTCGGCTTCATGACCTCAATCTCTTCTCCCACAGAGAACTTATTACGCTGCTCGATCCGATACAGCCCTTCCTCATTCTGCTCGCCTACGATACCAAGGTATGTGTACTCCTTCACATAGGTATTGTTGTCATAAATCTGCGCCTCATCCGACGGCTTTCCAAAGAAAAATCCTGTCGTGAACTGACGGTAAGTACAGTTCGATATCTGATCCAAATACCATGGCATATTCTTCTTATAAAGCTCTGGAGATTCCTTATAATCATCAATCGCCTTACGGTATGTTCTCGCCACAGTAGCCACATATAAAGCAGTCTTCATTCTGCCTTCTATCTTAAAACTGTCGATTCCTGCATCTATCAATTCTGGAATGTATTCAATCATGCAGAGATCCTTAGAATTAAAAATATAAGTGCCTCTCTCGTTCTCATATACTGGCAGATACTCGCCCGGACGCTTCTCCTCAACTACTGCATACTTCCATCTGCATGGATGGGTACATGCACCTTGATTGGCATCTCTTCCTGTAAAATAATTGGACAGCAGGCATCTTCCTGAATAAGAAATACACATTGCTCCATGGATGAATGTCTCAATCTCCAGATCATCTGGAATATTTGCTCTTATATCCTTAATCTCCGCAAGGGAAAGTTCTCTCGCAGATACCACACGCTTTGCACCCTGTGAATACCAGAACTGATAAGTTCCATAATTCGTATTATTCGCCTGAGTGCTGACATGTCGCTCAATATCCGGACATACTTCCTTTGCAATTGCAAAGATTCCCGGATCAGAAATAATAAGAGCATCCGGTCTCGGATTCATCTCATTTAATTCCTTAAAATACTCACGTACTCCCTCAAGATCTCCATTGTGAGCCAAGATATTGGCTGTAATGAACACCTTAACATCGTGCTCATGTGCAAATGCAATACCCTCTGCAATCTCTTCCATAGAAAAGTTCTTCGCCTTGGCGCGAAGTCCAAATGCTTCGCCTCCAATATATACTGCATCCGCACCGTACATAACTGCAATCTTTAATACTTCTAAACTACTTGCCGGTATCAATAACTCCGGTCTTCTCATATTCGTCGTTCCTCTCTCAAATCCTTGTACTAACAGTGATGCCATCTCCTACCGGAAGCACCGATGTCACCAACTCTTCATGATGCGTCAACTCATAGAGGTAATCCCTCATTCGCTTGTGAATTGTGCGATTTCTTCTCGTCACCACGAACCGGGACTCTATGATATCCCCATCCTGCAACACATTATCAGACACCAACACTCCATCCTTTGCCAGAAGTCGTATGATATCCGGCATAAAATGAATATACTGTCCCTTGGCTGCATCCATAAATATAAAGTCAAAAGGTTCGCTCAAAGTCGTAAGCACCTCTGCGGCATCTCCCTCTAATAAGGTGATCTGCCCATCCTTGCCTGCCCGTTTGAAATTCTCTCTGGCAATCGGTATCCGCTTCTCGTAATTCTCAATTGTGGTGATATGACAATCCACTGGATCATACTCTGCCATCAATATCGCTGAGAATCCTACCGCGGTTCCAACTTCTAAAATACGTGCCGGCTTCTTCATCGCAAGGAGCAATTTTAAAAAGGTCTGCATCTCCTTACGAATGATTGGCACATAAGTCTCCAGTGCTTCCTTTTCAATCGTATCTAATATCGCTGTATTACCTGTATCAAGCGAGTTGATATAGGTGACCAGTCTCTCATCTACAATCACGGTGTCTCCTCCGAATCCACAGCTTCTGTGCTCTCCTCCGGTTCTGTTGCCATGACTACGATCATATCCTTACCAGTCATCGAGGTATTAAGCGTATAGGTACCCGGAAGTAATTCTCCCGAATAGGCAGACAGCTTTAGCTGTGCATAAAACAATGTGCCATCTCGGACTAATCCCTCTTCCTCAAGCATCTTGCCAATCTCATGCTCAGACATATCAGCAGTCACCTGAACCACCACATCGGTTCCCGGTGTCTTATCTATCGGTGTTTCTGTAAAGACACGATATCCAAAATCATAACAGTAACTACCCAACTCCACCAGACCTACAACAACCAGCAATGTCACTAATATTGAAAAGCTGATACTTACAAATTTAAGAATAACCTTGTTCAAATTCATGTTCTTTTACACTTCCATAATAATCGGCATGATCATCGGACGTCTCTTTGTCTCCTTCCATACGAAGTCACTCAAAGAATCCTTGATTTCCGTCTTAATCTTACCCCAATCGGTAATGCCTTTATCCATACAGTACTGCATCTTATCATCCAACAGGTTCTTCGCCTCTTCCATCAAGCTCTCAGAACCTCTGACATATACAAATCCACGGGATACGATATCTGGTCCTGCCAGAACCTGTCCAGAACCGTCCTCTAAAGTAAGCACTACGATGATGATTCCATCCTCTGCAAGATGCTGACGGTCTCTAAGCACGATATTACCTACATCACCGACACCAAGACCATCTACCATGATAGCACCTGTGTGTACCTTACCATTTATTGCTGCGCTCTCCTCATCCAGCTCCAAAACGTCGCCGGAAGATAACAGGAATATATTATCCTTATGGATACCAAGCTCCTCTGCCACCTTTGCCTGTGCGATCAAGTGACGATACTCTCCATGGACTGGAATCGCATACTTCGGTCTTACCAATGAGTAGATCAACTTGATCTCCTCCTGACAAGCATGACCGGATACATGCACATCCTGGAATATAACATTAGCACCCTTCATGGACAGCTCATTGATGATACGTGATACCGCCTTCTCATTGCCCGGAATCGGGTTAGAGCTAAGCACGATGGTATCGTTTGGCTTGATAGCCACCTTCTTGTGTACACCACTTGCCATACGAGATAATGCTGCCATTGCCTCACCCTGACTTCCCGTGGTGATCAATACGGTCTGTTCATCCGGATAACGCTTCACTTCATCGATATCGATGAGTGTATTGTCCGGAATGTTGATATATCCAAGCTCAGAAGCAATACCAATGATATTGACCATGCTTCGTCCCTCGACAGCTACCTTACGTCCATACTTATATGCTGTATTAATGATCTGTTGCACACGGTCTACATTCGATGCAAACGTTGCAACAATAATTCTGCTATTCTTGTGATCTGCGAAAAGTTCTTCGAAGGTTCTTCCCACAGTCTTCTCTGACTTGGTAAATCCCTGTCGCTCTGCGTTGGTACTATCGCACATCAACGCAAGTACGCCCTTCTTACCGATCTCACCAAAACGCTGTAAATCAATGGCATCACCATATACTGGTGTGTAATCCACCTTAAAGTCTCCTGTGTGTACCACGATACCTGCTGGTGAATAAATAGCAAGTGCCGCTGCATCCTGAATACTATGATTGGTTCGGATGAACTCTACACGGAAACATCCTAAGTTGATATGCTGTCCGTATTTTACGACCTTACGCTTTACCTTAGTCAGCATATTATGCTCTCTTAACTTATGTTCAATGATACCGTTCGTCAACTTCGTCGAATAAATCGGTACATTGATATCTCTTAATACATAAGGGATCGCTCCGATATGATCCTCATGTCCATGTGTGATAAAGAATCCCTTTACCTTATCAATGTTGTCCTTCAAATAGCTAATGTCAGGGATTACAAGATCGATTCCATACATGTCGTCCTCTGGGAATGACAATCCGCAATCCACAACAATAATACTGTCTTCATACTCAAAGGCAGTGATGTTCATTCCAATCTGCTCTAATCCTCCTAGTGGAATGATCTTAAGCTTTGCAGTTTTTTCGTTTTTCAAAATATTACCTCCATATTATTTTCCGTTCTAATACTCAATATCCGCGTCTTCGATCAGCTCTGCAAATACCTTACCTACGGCAGCAAGTTCGGTGTCGTCCTCTACCATCTCATATACGACTTCCTCGTTCTCTGCTCCCACTTCCTTTAAGATATACGCATCACAATCGTCTTCTTCCTCTTCTGTCACAAAAAGGTATCTCGTGCCATTTATCTGAGTCTCCTCCACGACAAAAAACTCGACTTCCTCTTTGGTCTCTGGGTCGATAAATACTACTTTTTCCATATTTTCTCCATTTCTCACTTATGCATTCGCATACTGCGAGCTAACAGCTCACTTGCTCATGCTTAACCAATCGAGATATCCCTGCAATATAAATACTGCCGCAATCTCATCGACGTACTGCTTACGGTTCTCCCTGCGGATTCCCGTCTCCATCATAAGCTTATCTGCGGAGACTGTCGTAAGTCGCTCATCCCACAGAATTACCTCTAATCCTGTACGGCGCTCCAACATCTCCTTGAACTCTTTCGTCTTCTCGCAACGCTCTCCCTCTGTGTTGTTCATATTCTTAGGATATCCCAACACGATCCGATCCACCTGATACTCTCTTATGATCTCTTCAATTCTTGCCAAAGACTGGCGCAGTTTATTAGGGGACTGTCTTCTAACAATCTCCAGTCCCTGCGCAGTTAATAAAAGCTCATCACTGACCGCCACTCCGACCGTCTTAGAGCCAAAATCCAATCCTAATATTCGCATCATACAACCTTGCCTTTCCCACTACATGCAATCTTTGGGCTGCAAGCACAAAGTTGCACGCAAAGAATCTTCCGTATAGGAATTCTTTGCGTTTTATTCCCAATTGTTGTTCTTGATGTAAGCCTTCAGTACTTCTTCTACTAACTCATCACGTTCTACTTTCATGATCAGGCTTCTTGCATTATTATGACTGGTGATATAAGTAGGATCTCCGGACATAATATATCCAACAATCTGATTCACCGGGTTGTAGCCCTTCTCGGTAAGTGCACGATACACAATCGTAAGCACGTCTCCTACCTTAAGCTCCGGTTCCTTTTCCACTTTAAAATATTGTGTGTTATTGATATTCTGCATATTCGTCACGCCCTTATATCTGCTTAGACAAAGAACACCGCTTCCACTGCGTTGCTCGATGTCGAAAAAGCATTGCTTACTTTATTCTAATATAGTTTGTCCTAAAATTCAACCATAAGATAGACGTCTTTGGTCAGCTCTTCTCTTAAGATTCCCTTAACAAACTGATTTGTCAGGTCTGTATCCGCCGCAAATGCCACTTTTACATACTCTTTTGTATATCCGGTAAAATATTTTTTCCCGTTCCAGGTAAATTCTTCCTCCAAAAGCGCTGTCACCTCTTTGCCAAGATAATAATCTCTGAACTCCTTGGACATCTTCTGTTCGGATTCTAACAATACTGCGCTTCGCTTTGTTTTTATCGGCTCTGGCACCTGATCCGGCATCACTGCCGCCTTAGTTCCCTCACGCTTAGAATATTTAAAAATATGCATCTCATAAAAATGAATGCGTTCCAAATATTCCTTGGTGACCTCAAATTCTTCCTCTGTCTCTCCCGGAAATCCCACGATCACATCCGTGGTGATTGCCGGATGTTCGAAATACTTGCGCAATAGATTGCACCCCGCCTCGTATTCCGCAGTATCATAGCGTCGATTCATACGGGTCAGCACCGTATCACATCCACTCTGTAAAGACAGATGGAAATGAGGACAGATTTTTGGCAATTCTGAAAGACGCTTTGCAAACGCTTCCGTCACGATTCTAGGTTCCAGACTGCCCAGACGGATACGCTCAATTCCCTCTACCTCGTGCACCAGTTCAATCAAATGCAACAGGTTATCATCTGTATCCACTCCGTAGGAACTCAAATGAATTCCTGTCAGTACCACCTCTTTATATCCATTTTCTGCAAGTCGTCTTATCTCAGAAAGCACATCCTCAGCCGCCCTACTTCTGACACGTCCTCTCGCAAAAGGTATAATGCAATAACTGCAGAACTGATTACAGCCATCCTGCACCTTGATAAATGCTCTGGTATGTTCTGCTGTCTTTGCTAAATATAATTCCTCATATGCCTGCTTCTCATGATTGATATCCACCACACTGCTACACTTTGCATGGGACTTTTCATATTCCTCCAGAAGCTTCACCAGTTCATGCTTTTTATTATTTCCAATGACAATATCAATCGCCTCATCCACAAGAGCCTGTGCCTCCTTGGTCTGTACATAACAGCCCGCTCCTACCACGATTGCTTCCGGATTCAACTTCTTGGCACGATGCAGCATCTGTCTGGATTTTCGGTCTGCCATATTGGTCACAGAACAGGTATTTATCACATATACATCCGCATAGTCTGTAAAGGGTACGATCTCATATCCTGCCTCTTCTAATATCTGCTGCATAGCCTCCGTCTCATACGCATTTACTTTACACCCTAAATTATGCAATGCCGCTTTTTTCATTTTTTTCACTCTTTCTCTATATTTCACTTGCTTTTCTGTTGACTTTTCCATGAAAAACCATTACTATAAAACTATCTTGAACAGTTAATCTTAAGGAGGTTTTTTATCATGAAAACAGTACAGATTTCTTTAAATTCCATTGACAAAGTAAAGTCTTTCGTCAATGCAATTACACAGTATGAATTTGATTTTGACTTAATCTCTGGCAGATACGTTATTGATGCAAAGTCCATCATGGGTATCTTCAGTTTAGATTTATCCAAGCCAATCGACCTTGCTATCCACGCTGAGAGCAATATCGATGAGATCATGGAGACATTAAAGCCATACTTAATCTAATAGTACTTCGTACTTAACCGCAGGATTTTTATCCTGCGGTTTTTTATGCAACAAGGACTACGTCCTGTTGCATAAAAAACGCACCATAGATGCGCACCAATTCTTACGCTTCAATGTGAATGACTTCTACTGTGTCGATTGCTTCCTGCATCAGGGCATCGATCTTCTCAGAGAGCTTCTTCTCATCGTTATGGATAACATTCAAGCTTGGCTTGGTCACCGGATGCTTTGCCACGAAGATGGTACAGCAATCCTCATATGGAAGAATGGATGTCTCATAGGCATCGATCTTCTCTGATATCTCAACGATCTCCTGCTTATCAAATCCAATCAATGGACGGTAAACTGGAAGTGTACATACCTCGTTGGTCGCTGCAAGAGACTGCAATGTCTGGCTTGCCACCTGTCCGATACTCTCTCCTGTAATCAGTCCTAAGCACTTATTCTCTTTTGCAAAATGCTCTGCCAGCTTCATCATATAACGGCGCATGATAATGGTCAGTTCCTCATGTGGACACTGTTCATAGATATACAACTGGATATCTGTAAAGTTCACCACATGCAGATTGATCGGACCAGAATACTTTGCCACGATTTTAGCAAGGTCTACGACCTTCTGCTTTGCACGCTCAGAAGTATATGGTGGTGCATGGAAATAAGTTGCATCGATGGTAACACCACGCTTTGCGATCATATATCCTGCAACTGGGCTGTCGATACCACCAGATAATAACAGCATCGCCTTACCATTTGTACCCACTGGCATACCGCCTGGACCTGGAATGATAATAGAATAAATATTGATCATGCTACGAATCTCAATGTTGATCATGACCTCTGGCTTATGCACATCTACACTGGTCTCTGGAAATGCCTCTAAGATGCGCTCACCAATCTGGGCGTTGATCTCCATAGACTCAAGTGGATAATTCTTTCTGGCACGTCTTGCGTTGACCTTGAAGGTAAAATGCTTGTCTGGATAAGCAGTCTCAATGTGCTTGATTACCTCTTCTGCCAGACGGTCAAATCCCTCGTCCTCCACCTGGATCAATGGGCAGATTCCAACGATACCGAACACGCACTTTAACGCCTCGATTGTCTCGTCATAATCATAATCGCCCTCGGCATCCACATAAATTCTTCCCTGCTCCTTGCGAATACGGAAACTTCCATCTACCTTCTTTAACGCATGATTGATCTGGCTTACCAAGGCATCCTCAAAAAGATAACGATTCTTTCCCTTAATCGCAATCTCTGCATACTTAATTAAAAATGATTTGTACATATATACTCCTTTCTCGACTATAGTTGCACGCAATGCTTTTTATGCAATAGGACGCAATTTCCTATTGCATAAAAATGCATTTGCATTTATTTGCGAGTAAATTTTCTACGAAACGGTATGATTTCCTTCATCTTTTCCACAGCGTAATCCACTTCCTCCTCTGTGGTATTCACACAGAAACTGATTCGTATCGTGGTCTCAAGCTGCTTTTTAGATAATCCAATCCCCTGTAAAGTACGGCTTGGTGCCGGCTTATTCGAGGAACAAGCACTTCCCGCAGACACATAGATTCCATACTCCTCCAAGGAATGTAACATAACTTCGCTGCGCACATCCGCGACGCTGACACTGACTACCTGTGGCGCAGAATCACGTCCCGTCTTACCATTGATCGTCACACCCTCAATCTGTGTCACGCCATCGATAAAACGTTCTTTTAACGCATACATATGGTCAATTTTGGCATCAAAGTTCTCATAGATCTCTGCCGCAGCCTCGCCTAACGCTGCCACTCCCGGCACATTTTCCGTACCAGAGCGCATGCCCTTCTGCTGACCGCCACCATAGATGATCGGCTTGACCTTTACCTTGTCACGAATATATAAAAATCCAGTTCCCTTCGGTGCATGGATTTTATGACCGCTGACAGACAATAGATCGATACCCATCTTTTTCGGATAGATATGGAACTTACCATATGCCTGAATCCCATCCACATGGAATAAGGTGTTCGGATTCTTTTCCTTTATCACACGGGCAGTCTCCTCGATTGGCTCCACTGCTCCGATTTCATTGTTGACCATCATAATAGACACCAGCACGGTGTCCTCTCTAACTGCATCCCGCAACTCATCCAAGGAGATCACGCCATCTGCATCCACTGAGAGATAGGTCACCTCATAACCCAACTCTTCCAGATATGCCAACGGCGCATTTACCGATGCATGCTCAATGGCAGTGGTGATGATATGCTTACCCATGCGCTTGTTGGCAAGTGCTCCACCAATCAATGCCATATTATTGGACTCTGTACCACCGGAAGTAAATACCAGCTCCTTTTCGTCCACCTTTAAGGTCTTTGCTATTTTTTCCTTTGCCTCTCTGATGTAATCCTCTGCATCCTTACCCATATTGTGCAGGGAGGATGGATTACCATAATCCTCCGACAATATCTGAATCATCAGATTCTTGGCACGATCACTACATCTGGTGGTCGCAGAATTATCTAAATATGCTTCCATTTCTTACACTCTTTCTATCTCTGACGGGGGCTAACAAATCTTATCTCTGCACTTCACTGGCTTCGATATGATACATCAAAATCGATAAGGTCGTAAGCCCTGCCGTCTCCGTTCTTAAAATACGCTTACCAAGGGAAATCAACTGCATATTCGCTTCCCTTGCCAGTGCAATCTCTGCGTCTGCGAATCCTCCCTCAGAACCAATAAAAATACCGATACTCTGCCCCGGACGAATCGCCTCTATCGCTTCCTTGGTAGCTGCCATTCCCCTCTCATTTTCATAAGGAACCAGCACCACATCCAATTCCTTTGCCGCCTCCATCGCAAGCTTATAGGACATCGGCATCTGTATATTCGGAATCAGACTGCGCTTCGACTGCTTTGCCGCACTCTTGGCAATCTCCTGCCAGCGCGCCACCTTGGATGCCGCCTTTTTATCATCCAGCTTTACCACACAGTTCTTCATGGCTACCGGAATGATCTCATAAGCTCCAAGCTCCACTGCCTTTTGAATGATAAGCTCCATCTTGTCATTCTTTGGCAATCCCTGAAACAAATATATCTTATTCGGCAGTTCTGTACCCTCGGCACATTCCTCTAAAATATCCGCACATACCATTGCTTCTGTGATCTCTGCAATCTCACAGAAAAAATTCCTGCCGGACTGGGTACTGATTCGCACCCGCTCTCCACACTTCATGCGGAGCACATTTCGAATATGATTGACATCGCTGCCTTCAATCGTCACAGAAGACTCACCGACTTGTGTGTCCTCCACAAAAAATTGATACATCGTCTATTCCTCTTACATTTTCCGGGCTGTGATATTTACCCACTCACCCTGATGGTTGATCTCTACGATTTCAAGTCCAGCCTTCTCGATAGCTTCCTTTACCTCATTCTCCTTGAAGTCAATGATACCGGAGGTAATGAAGTAGCCACCCTTTTTCAGACGGGCTGGAATCACTGGTGCCATCGGAATAATCACATCTGCAAGAATATTTGCCACAACGATCTCATATTCCTCCGTACCAACTTTTGCCTGAAGCTCCTCATCATCGATCAAATTGCCCACATAAAATGTACCAAGCTTTGCATCTAAGTGATTCACTTCCATATTTTCATTGGTGGAAGTCATGCAATCTGGGTCTAAGTCTGTTCCTACGACCTCAGATGCTCCAAGCTTTAATGCCACGATGGAAAGAATACCACTACCACATCCCACGTCAAGTACCTTTGGAGCTTTCCACTCTGGAGTATACTCCTCGGTGCCGCGGATATACTTTAACAGCTGACGGATACAAAGTTGTGTAGTCTCATGCTTTCCTGTTCCAAAGGATACGCCCGGATCGATCTCGATCAAGAACTTGTCCGCATCCTCTGCCTTAAGCTCCTCCCAAGTAGGTTTGATTAAAATATCATCAATATAGAAGGAAGAGAAAAACTTCTTCCAGTTATTGATCCAGTCCAAATCTTCGGTCTGGTCAGAAGTAATGACACCACTTCCCACATCCACGATCTTACGCAGATCCTCTAACGCAAGCTTCACCTGCTTTAACAGCTCGGTGTAATCCTCACCATTGTCCTCTAAGTAAAAGCTCACATGGCTCACACCGTCGTCTGGTGGAAGTTCTGGCAAAAAGTCGATGAACATGTCTGCCTGATCTTCCTTGGATAGTGGAATGTTGTCCTCAATCTCCACACCCTCGATGCCAAGTTCCATCAACATGGAGCTCATGTAATCCTCCGCTGCTGTTGTTGTCTCTATGGTATATTTATTCCATTTCATAAGAAATTTCTCCTTTTCTGTTGGCGCACGTCCGTAATGCACACAGTTATGAGATATATTACCACAGTTCGCGGCATCATGCAAATTTTCTATTTTTAAACGCTTCCGCATAAAATGACAAAGAAAATTGTCAAAAACTCATTGACAACTTTTCTTGTCATGCATATAATGATAATGACAACAATTCTTGTCACTCAATATTCGTTCGGGAGGAACCACATGGAAGATAATAAGAATACAGAAAATAATAAAACCAAAGAAACCAATCCATCTATTTACATTTCATTGGGAATGTGTTTGGGCATGTCCCTTGGCACATCCTTTGGATTGATTTTTGACAAGCTACCAATCGGACTCTGCCTCGGACTTTCAATGGGCACAGCAATTGGCACATTACTTAGCGCGGTTGCAAAAAAGGATAAAGAAAAGAAAGACAACGAATCATAAAACACCTTGGGTCGGAGGAATGAATTCATTCTACTCCGACCCAATTATTTTTTTGGCATATTCCACATAAAACTCCGTGGCAATTAAGATGGCATCCTCATCCAGATCGAACTTCTCATGATGTAGCGGATAGGAGGTCGCTTCCCCCTTAGCTGAACCGACAAACAGGAACAATCCCTTCACTTTCTTTAAATATTCTGCGAAATCATCTCCGAGCATATTTTTCGGTTGGTCAGTCAATACATGCTCCTTGCCCAACAATTCATTCCCAAGCTCTGTCACCTCTGCTGCGGCATCTTCATCATTGATCAAAGGACTGGTGTAATCCTTAAAGGTAAGCTCTATGGATGCTCCGTACAGTTCTGCAGTGCTCTCTGCAATTTCCTGCACTCTCTGATTCAAAAATGCCCTCGTTCTTGTGTTGAAGGCTCTCGTGGTTCCCTCTAAAACCGCTTCATTGGCAACAATATTATAGTTGCTTCCCGCTGTCAGTTTGCCGATGCCCACCACACCCACCTCCAAAGGATCTAATCCTCTGGCAATAATGGACTGAATGGCAACCACGATCTGACTTGCAATATATAGTGCATCCACACCAAGGTGAGGTGTCGATACATGAGCACTTTTTCCATGCACTGTTATTTTAAAATAGTCTACGCTGGCATTGCATTCCCCAGCCTTTACCGATACCGTACCAACAGGAAGTCCCGGCTGCATGTGGACACCAAAGACACGATGGGCATCTTTTAGGCACCCAGCTTTGATGAACTGCTTCGCGCCACCACCGATTTCTTCTGCCTGCTGGAATAAAAATACGGCCGTTCCATTTAAGTTATTCTCATTTGCCTTTAGAAGCTTGGCTGCTCCTATCAAGGCTGCTGTATGGGCATCATGTCCACAGGCATGCATCACCTCTGGATTTATACTCTTGTATTCGGTATTATTCTGCTCTGCCACAGGCAGGGCATCGATATCTGCACGCAATACGATCTTCTTTGCCGTAGCCTCATCCACAATATGGCTTAAGGTCGCCACCACACCGGTCTCTCCCACCCGTTCATGTGGGATACCGATAACATCAAGCTCCTGCTCTATTTTCTCTGCAGTGTGATATTCCTTCAAGCTCAACTCTGGATGTTTATGAAAATAGCGCCTTAGCGCGATCAGATATTCTCTTTCCTGTTCTACTGCCTGTTTCATAGGCCTCTCCTTATTTTACCATTTTCTTTCTAATCTCGGAAAGACGATCCAATGCCTCATTTAACGTCTCGTCTCGCTTTGCAAAATGCAATCGTACCAGATGGTTAATATCCTCCTTAAAAAAGCTAGAACCCGGCACTGCTCCTACTCCGACCTTTTTCGCAAGATCCTCACAAAATTCCAGATCATTTGCATAGCCGAATTCACTGATATCGACTAATACATAATATGCTCCCTGAGGCTCGGTGTAACGCAGTCCTATATTTTTTAATCCATCTATAAAGAGATTCTTCATATGTGTATAGTGTGCCTGTAACTCCTTATAATAGCTATCTGGAAAGTTAAGTCCTACCACTGCTGCCTCCATCAACGGTGCCGCTGCTCCAACGGTCAGGAAATCATGCACTTTCTTCACGCGATCAATAATTTCTGGCGGTGCGATCACATAACCCAAACGCCATCCCGTGATGGAATACGTCTTAGAAAGAGAGCTACACTCAATTGTCCGCTCCCGCATTCCCGGAAGAGTCGCAAGATAAGTATGCTCATAAGGTGCATATATAATATGCTCATACACCTCGTCCGTAATCACATAAGTGTCATATTTGATTGCAAGGGAAGCAATCAGTTCCAATTCCTCCCTTGTGAATACTTTTCCACAAGGGTTGGATGGATTACATAAAATAAGTGCCTTTGCACCCTGACGAAATGCATCCTCTAACACCTCTGGATCAAAATTAAATTCTGGAGGGTTCAGTGGCACATAGATTGGCTCTGCCCCAGATAAAATCGTGTCCGCTCCATAATTTTCATAAAATGGCGAGAAGATGACCACCTTATCTCCCGGATTGGTCACCGCCATCATGGATGCCATCATGGCTTCCGTGCTGCCACAGGTAATTACGATCTCCGAATTAGGGGCAAAGGAAATCCCTGAAAAATGCTCCTGCTTTCTTGCAAGTGCTTCCCTGAAATTCTGTGCACCCCAAGTCACTGCATACTGATGTGGTCCTTCCTTTGCCACCTCTGCCAATCGGTCTGTAATCGCCTGTGGCGGATCAAAATCAGGAAATCCCTGTGAGAGATTCACTGCGTCATATTGTCCAGAAATACGTGTCATCCGTCGAATAACAGAATCTGTAAATCCTGCGGTACGGTCACTTAATGTTCTCATAATTCTCTTTCCTCTTCGTTATTTATTATAGGAAATATGTCCATTCAAAAGCTGCTTCGGGTCAAACTGCCTCCGAACCATCCTTTGTCTCTTATTTCAATAATTCCTCATCCCAGCCTACGGAGATAAAATATCCGCCAAAGCTATCGTCAAATACCTGCTGTGTCGCTTCTGACTGGAAGGCATCTATTACCTTCTGGTAGGTCTCTACCTTCGCTGCATCCTCTAGATCTGCGCTTCTTGCTACGATAATGTTCCAATATTCCTGCTCATTTACACTGGTATCCTGAAAGATGGCTTCCTCTGTCTTCAAGCCAAAGTCTAAGGCATAATTACCATTTACGACTGCTGCTGTCACATCGTCTAATACGGAAGGAATGGTATTGGCCTGTAATTCCTGAATCGTAATATCTACATTGTATGTCTCAATATCATCTAAGGTCGGGCTGAACTGGGCATCCTCTTTTAAGGTGATAAGTCCTGCTGCCTCAAGAACCTTGATCGCACGACCACCATTTGTCACATCGTTTGGAATGGCAATGGTATCTCCATCCCCTATTTCCTCAATGGAGGTCACCTTGTTGGAGTATACATTCAATGGAATGATAAAGGTATAGCCGATGGTCTCCACCTCATAACCATTTGCCTCCACATCGGACTGAAGGAAAATCTGGTGCTGGAAGGCATTCAAGTCGATCTCCCCACTGTTCAATGCATTGTTTGGCGTATTGTAATCGGAAAACTGTACGATCTCAAGGTTGATTCCATCTGCTGCTAACGCTTCCTTCGCCGGTGCCCAAAGCTCCTCATACACAGAGCCTACCACACCGATTTTTACGGTCGTTGCTCCATCTGCTGCTTCTGCTGTATTTGCCCCGCTCTCCTGTGTTGCTCCGCATCCTGTTAATGCTCCCACGGTAAGTACTCCTGCTAATAATACACTTGCAATTCTCTTTTTCATAATTTTCTCTCCTCTTCTCGTAATCTTTTGTTGTTTTATAACTGCAATGCCAAGTTGAAATTTTCTGACATCGTTTTGCATGACTGATTGAACTGTTCCTGTTCTTTTTCTGTTAAACGCAGCTCTATGATCTCCTCCACTCCCTGATTTCCAAGAAGTGCTGGCACACTTGCATACACATCCTGCTGTCCATATTCCCCATTGAGTAAAACAGAGACCGGAAGAATTCTCTTTTCATCTCCCAAGATGGCACGGGATACTTCTGCAATGGCTGCTCCAATTCCAAATTCTGTGGAACCTTTTCCCTCTAAAATATGCCATCCCCCCGCCTTTCCTTCGGCTGCCAGTGCCTCCAAATCTAATTTGCCGTAGGTATCAGGCTTTTCCTTCATCAGCTCTAACAGAGGCTTTCCGGCAATCGTCACATTGGACCATGGAACCATCTGACTCTCTCCGTGTTCCCCAAGGGCGTATCCATAAACGGATTTCTGGTCAATTCCCAATGCCTCTGCAACTGCTCTTCGTAATCTGGCAGAATCCAATGTGGTACTTGTGGATAGGATTCTCTTCGGTGGATAATTGAGCTGATGCTGTACATAATGGGCAATGACATCCGCAGGATTAGAAATACTTAAGATGATTCCTGAAAAACCAGAACTCTTGATGCCTGCGATCACATCCTTTAATACCGCCACCGTCTGTCCTAACGTATCCATTCTAGTCTGTCCCTGCTCCATATCTGGCAGAGGCCCTGCTGCAATAATCAATAGATCCGCGTCCCTTGCATCCTCATAGCCGCCAGCTCTTACGATCACATGTCTTCGCAAATAAGCTGTCGCATCAAAGATGTCTAGTGCCTGTGCCACTGCTTTCTTCTCGTCAGTGTCAATGTAGACGATTTCATCTACCACGCCCTGAGAAGCCAGTGCGTATCCTGCATGGGAGCCAACATGTCCAGCTCCGATAATAATTGCTTTTCTTTTTTCTAAACTCATATTCTACCCTCCTAATGTGTGTTCTTCTTTGCGACGATATTTCCGATGAGCTGAACAATACTTACCAGTGCTACCAATACGATAACAGTCGCAATCGTGATGTCCGTTTCATTTCTGTCATGACCGTAGCGAATGGCAAAATCCCCAAGTCCTCCTGCTCCAACAGCACCTGCCATTGCAGTAAGTCCAATGAGGCTGATGACCGTGATAGACACCGCTCTGGATATCTGAGGAATACTCTCCCTGAAATATACATTTAAAATAATCTCGAATT
This sequence comes from uncultured Roseburia sp., assembly GCA_964491235.1. Classification (GTDB taxonomy): domain Bacteria; phylum Bacillota; class Clostridia; order Lachnospirales; family Lachnospiraceae; genus Roseburia. The sequence goes on along the minus strand of CAZBFN010000001.1, from coordinate 135,840 downwards.
TACTGTTTCCCATGGACTCTGCCGCTTCGATCAAGCCCGGTGACACCTCAGATAGCGCACTCTCGATCTGTCTTGAGAAAAATGGGACAGTCCCAAAGATCAATGGAACAATCGCTCCGTCCACACCGATGGCGGTTCCCATAATGCTTCTCGATAAGGGCATTACCAGCGTCAACAAAATAATAAATGGAATGGCACGAAACACATTGATGATCTTGTCCACAATTTGAAAAACAATGTTATTCTGCAAAATACCATCCTTTCTGGTAACCACCAGAATGACTCCAAATAATGTTCCAAGGGCTATTGATATGATTCCTGAACGAATCACCATTTCAAAAGTCTGTAAGATGCTTTCATAAAAGTCTGGTAACTTTTCCACCAGATTCGGAAAATATGTATTAAGAAACTCTTGCATCGAGAATCACCTCCACTCCAACGTTTTTGTCTCTCAGATAATTTAATGCACCTTCTATATCCTCCGGTCTTCCGCTTAGGATGGAGACCAGACCTCCAATCGGCTCCTGACCGATCAGTTCCACATTTCCAAAGATGATATTTACATTGATGTCGAACTGTCTGGAAATCGTGGAGACCAACGGCTCTGAAACACTTCTCACCAGATATTTGAATTTTACAATACATTCACCCGGATTGATGTTCGTAATCTCTGCCTTTTCTTCTAAAAGCTGATTGATCTTAGAAAGGTTCGATGTCGTATCCACAAATTTTCTTGTGATTTTCTGCTGGGAGGAAGCAAATACAGTAAATACATCTCCCTCTTCCACCACCTTACCATTCTCCATGACTGCCACTCTGTCACAAATCTCTTTGATTACATCCATCTCATGGGTAATCAGAATCACGGTAATTCCAAGCTTTTTATTCAATTCCTTCAAAAGCTTGAGGATATCATGTGTGGTCTGTGGATCAAGGGCACTGGTCGCCTCATCACAAAGAAGGATCTTCGGATCATTGGCAAGAGCTCTTGCAATTGCCACACGCTGCTTTTGTCCACCGGAAAGTTGGGAAGGATAGTTATCTGCCTTATCCTCAATACCCACCAGCTTTAATAGTTCCTCGACTTTTCTTTTCTTCTCTGCCTTGCTTAATCCGCTATGCTTTAATGGATATGCCACGTTCTGATAAATTGTCCGGGAAGAAAACAGATTGAACTGCTGAAAGATCATTCCGATCTTCTTTCTCTCTTTTCTCAATTCCGCCGGGCTTAATGCGGTCAATTCCACATCATCTAAAAATACCTGTCCGGATGTAGGCCGCTCCAACAGATTAATGCATCGCACCAATGTACTTTTTCCTGCTCCGCTGTATCCGATGATACCAAATACCTCACCATCCTTGATCTGCAGGTTTACATCTTTTGCGGCTTCCACGACCCTTCCTGACGAAATAAATGTCTTGTTAATATCCTTTAAGGTAATCATATATCTACCTCTCTTTCATTTCCTACTCATTTGATATGTTTCAGAGTATAGCATCCCCTTTCTCATTTGTATAATATGGAAAAAATATGGCTTGTCATAGGTTATACCTATACCAAAATTATTTATCTATCTCTCGCCAACGCCTGAAGCATCATGATATGGTACTCTTCATCCTTAATGATTCTTGCCAAGACGGCATTGATCTGTCTATCCTTTATCATCTTCATATGCACATGGTATTGGTTCACTGCTGCCCGCTCCCCCTCTATATTCACAAAGATCATTTTCCTTGTCTCCTCTTGAAGATTCAAATATTCCGGTGTCCACAACCGCACCGTTCCATCCCGATATCTCGCATTAAAATCAATAGTTCCACCCAACAGAAAAATCAACTGTCCCAATTTCTGTAAATGAATCATCTCTGCCATGGCAATTCCTAAAATCGTCTTGGCAACAGGACATTGTTCACTGGATAGGCGATTGTGATTGTTGATATATTGTGTGATTGCAGACAGCTCATAAATAAGCTCCAATATATTACTTTACAATAATATATTAAAGCCTATGGTTTTGGTGCGAGTCCTGCCCATCAAAAAAGAGCCACACGCATAGCGTGTGACTCACTGCATTTGATTATAATATCTTCGATAAAAATTCCCGTAATCTTGGGCTCCTTGGATTATTGAAAATCTCCTCTGGCGTATTCTCTTCCTGAATCACGCCATCGTTGATGAACATGACACGGTTTGCTACCTCTCTGGCAAATCCCATCTCGTGGGTCACCACTACCATGGTCATACCATCCTCAGCCAGCTCCTTCATTACACTGAGTACCTCGCCTACCATCTCTGGATCTAAGGCGGAGGTCGGCTCGTCAAATAAGATAATGTCTGGGTTCATGGCAAGGGAACGAATGATGGCAATTCGCTGCTTCTGTCCACCGGAAAGCTGAGCTGGATAAGCATCTGCCTTATCGGAAAGTCCGATGCGGGCAAGCAGCTCTGTCGCTTTATTCTCTGCCTCTTCCTTTGTCATCTTGCCAAGCTTTACTGGAGCAAGCATAATGTTCTGCTTGATCGTCATATTCGGAAACAGATTGAACTGCTGGAATACCATTCCAATCTTTTCCCGGACATGATTGATGTCTACGCTCTTATCGGTAAGATCAGTTCCCTCAAAAAGCACATGTCCCTCTGTCGGAACCTCAAGTAAATTCAAGGAACGAAGAAATGTAGACTTACCACAACCGGAAGGTCCGATCAATGCCAGCACGTCACCCTTTTTAATGGTGGTGGAAATGCCCTTTAATACTTCGTGTCCATCAAAGGATTTGTGGAGGTCTTTTACCTCTAAGATCACTGTATTATCACTCATTGTTCCTTAACTTCCTTTCTAACAGATTGACTGCCTTACTAAGTCCCATGACCATAAGCAGATAAATAAACGCAACTGCGATCAATGGCATGAACGCCTCATAGGTCACACTTCGGATGATATCACCGCCCTTGGTCAAATCCATAAGGCCGATATAACCACTGATGGAGGTCTCCTTCAACAAACTGATGAACTCGTTGCAGAGTGCTGGAAGGATATTCTTTACTGCCTGTGGCAGGATAATGCTTATCATGGTTTGGCTATAATTAAGTCCAAGGCTTCGTCCTGCCTCGAACTGTCCAATATCCACAGCCATAATACCGGAACGCACGATCTCTGCCACATATGCTGCAGAGTTCAGACCAAATGCTATGATGGCAACCACCAATTTGCCTGTATTGATGCTCTTAAAGATGACATAGTAGATAATCAACAACTGTATCATCACTGGGGTTCCACGCATAATCGTAAGGTATAGCTTACAGATTGCATTCAGAATACCAAGTCCACCATTTCTATCATGACTGGTGCGCACAATTGCAATGAGGAATCCAAGTACAATACCGATGACCACTGCAAACACTGTGATGATAAGGGTATTTCCCAGACCCTTTAAAATGTACATGTAGCGGCTTTCCTTGATAAAGTTGTCATGGAACTTCTCGCTCAGGGAAGCGGTATCATTTCCCGCAGAGGAATCCGCTACGATGACCACCTGCTTGGAGGTAGTATATGTATCTGAAAAGTTGATGTTCTTTTTACGCTCTTCTGTCACGGTAAATCCAGATGCACCGATATCTACCTTTCCAGTGGATACCGCAGAGATGATGGAATCAAATGCCATATCCTCCACCTGCAGCTCCATGCCTAGCTTATCACAGATAGCCTGCATGATATCGATGTCAACTCCCACAATCTCGCCATCCTCATAGTACTCATAAGGTGGGAACTCAGCGTTGGAAGCGACAGTCAGGGTTCCATTCGGGCGGTCGATATCTGCCGCTTCATAAGGATACTGTCCTACTTCAGATTCCGTTCCGACGTAGTTCTTCATGATATTGTCTATCACGCCCTCTTCCTTAAGCTCTGCCAATGCTGCGTTGACCTGATTTAAAAGATCTTCGTTCTCCTTGGCTATAACAAAGGCGTAATCCTCAACTGTGAACTCCTCTTCTAAAATCGTCAGTCCACTGTTCTGCTCCACGAACTTGATCGCTGGCTGCTCATCGATAACAACACAGTCAATCTTGCCCTGCTTTAGTGCCTGTATCGCATCTGCTCCCTTGTTGTATCGCTCTATTATCGTTCCAGAGCCATCTCTTTCGTAGTCACTGACATAGATATCTCCTGTCGTACCAAGCTGCACACCGATTCGGCTGCCAGAAAGGTCATCCACAGACTGAATTCTTGATTCCGTAGACGCTACTTCTGTCTCTGTCACATCCTGCTCCAGCTGTCCACAGCTTGCAAGTCCCACAAGACTCATCAATGCCAAGATCAGACACAGCATCTGTTTTTTCATTTTCTTCATCGACTTTTCTCCTCTGATGATTGATTTATCAATATATGTGTATCATCATACACCGAGCTGTCAGTATAGCATAATTTTTCCCAAAAAGAAAGTACTCTGCCCGCGATACGAACACTTTCTGTCCACCACGGCAAATGATGTCCACTATGCAATTTCCTTGATCCGATACAGATAGCTCCTGCCATCCTTGCCGATACGCTCCACAATCTCCAGATCAAATAAAATCAATAACACAGTCTGTGCCAGACGCACTGGAATCTTCGCATGCTTTGCAAAGTCCTTTGCAGTGAATTCCTCTGGAATGTCATAAGGGATGAACTGCATATAATCCTCCCTGCGGTCGATGCAGACCTCCTCCACAAAGGCAAGGGGAATCCGGTCATAACGGTCGCTTCCCTTCTTCTTGTCCTTACTCCAACCATTTAGCAGACGGTATTCCTCCATATCGATCAAGTCGAATCGGAACTTAAGATTCTCATCCTTTAAAAAAGGGCGTATCTTGTATAGCTCAATAAATGCCTGATAAGGATTGCCCTTCTTCGGAGACTTCCGCTTCGGGGAGGTCTCTCCAGTCTCCTCGTCGATCCAAGAAAGCCACTTAATGTGGGGAATCGGGTAGACGATCGTCACCGGGTACTCTGGCAAAAAGGCTGTTAGCTTTCTTCTCATATTGTTAAAGGCACGAGTCTGAATCTCAATGATCTCGGAACCAGTGTAGATATCTGCCACAAAGTTCTCGATGGGAATCTCATGCATATCCGTATCTGGTGCATAATAATTCTTGAGCACAGCGTGAACCGTCTTTTCAGAGAGCGTACCGATTCCCTGACGCTCCCGATTGATTCCTATGACCTTATTTTTCGCATGTTCAAAACGTTTTTCGTCTATGCACATAGCTATCTCCTGCTTAGTTACAAAAACGGACTTTTTGCAACGATTTTGTATGTTATACTTCTCCCATGGTAGCCGAAAGGACGCAATGATCCATTTTCCAACCCACAAGAAAGGGATGGTGCTTATGTACGTTACATACAGCGACTTATTCGCTTTTGTAATGCTTCTTATCGCGGTAGCAACGTTTGCTTGTAACCAAAGTAATACACATAAGAAATAGCGTCCCCGCTCTGACAAAGTAGGACGCTATTCTCATAGTCAACTATATTGCCGGAAACGGATAGGACGCACTATCGTTTCGGCTACCTCTCTATTCTATGCAACAGAGCAGTTCCATACCACCTGAATTATCTCTTCTCTGGGTGCTTCATATCCTTTAAGATGTCGAAGCAGTCAAAGGTACGGAAGTAGTCGTCCGGTGTCTCCGCACGGCGGATCAACTGGGTAGAACCATCCTCCTTTAATAATACCTCAGCGGAACGCAATTTTCCATTATAATTATATCCCATAGAGAAGCCGTGAGCTCCAGTGTCATGGATGACTAAAAGGTCTCCCATCTCGATCTCTGGAAGCATACGATCGATGGCGAACTTATCACAGTTCTCACAGAGAGAACCTGTCACATCATACTTGTGATCACAAGGTGCATCTTCCTTGCCCATAACAGTGATATGATGATAAGCTCCGTAGATTGCTGGACGCATCAGGTTTACTGCACATGCATCCACACCGATGTACTCCTTGTGTGTGTGCTTCTCATGGATTGCTGTTGTTACAAGGCATCCGTATGGTGCTAACATAAAACGTCCCATCTCTGTGTAGATTGCCACATCGCCCATTCCGGCTGGAACTAAGATCTCCTCAAAAGCTTCCTTGACACCAGCTCCGATGACACGGATATCATTAGGAGTCTGATCTGGTGTATAAGGGATACCAACACCACCAGAAAGGTTGATGAACTTGATATCACAGCCAGTCTTTTCCTTTAACTCTACGACCAACTCGAACAACTGTCTTGCCAGCTTTGGATAATACTCGTTAGTAACGGTATTACTTGCTAAGAAGGCATGCACACCAAAATATTTTGCGCCCTTTTCCTTTAAGATCTTGAATCCCTCGATGATCTGCTCATGGGTAAATCCGTATTTTGCATCACCAGGATTGTCCATGATACCATTGCTCATCTTAAAGACTCCACCTGGATTGTAACGGCAGCTGATTGTCTCTGGAATCTTACCGATGGTCTTCTCTAAAAAGTCGATGTGTGTAAAATCATCCAAGTTGATGATCGCGCCAAGCTCGTCTGCAAATGCGAACTCCTCTGCTGGTGTGTCGTTGGAAGAGAACATGATATGCTTTCCATCGAATCCCTGTGAATCAGCCAGCATCAGCTCTGTCAAGGATGCACAGTCACATCCGCAGTCATATTCCTTTAAGATATTTAAAATGTATGGGTTTGGAGTTGCCTTTACCGCAAAGTACTCACGGAATCCCGGATTCCATGCAAAAGCTTCCTTTACTGCCTTAGCATTCTCACGGATTCCCTTCTCATCATACAGATGGAATGGAGTCGGATATGTCTTAACGATCTCCTGAAGCTGTTCCTTTGTTACAAATGTTTCTTTTTTCATAAGATTTCCTACCTTTCTCGTAGAGTGTATCATTTTTGTATGTGATATGGCAGGAACGCCATATTTTTCCAAATTATTGTTGCCTTACTATTATCGCCCTAGCTCACAAATACTACCTGCACAAGGAACATGTATAGCACCGTCCCTGTACCAATACTAAGCAAATTGTTGCGCTTCCATGCATGAAGTGCGATGACCACTGCCACTGCTATGAATTCCGGCAGCCCATATGGATATGAAAGCATATTAACTGACTTTAAGCAATAGATGACCAACATTCCGATGACCGCAGGTGGAAGCACCTTGCCTAAGTACTGCACCATCGGCGGTATTTCCTTTCCCTTCGGGAAGAATAAAAATGGAATCAGTCTGGTAAAAAATATCGTCCCCGCCACCGTCAAAATAATGGCGATAGAACGTCCCACACTAACTGGCATTGCTGCTCACCTCCCCTTCTATTTTGTCACCGGCATCATCAGGTGACGATGCGTCCGCCAATGTATCTTTTGTCTCACATGCATCTTTCGCCAACGCACGCTTGCCCGCCAGCAAGATTATCATAATGCAGATCATGGTCGGCAGAATAAAGTTCTCTGCCCCAAAGATCAGCAGGCACACCAAGCCGCATACCAAGCCAATTACGACGCTCTTTCGATTCTTTATCTCCATCCACTGCTCTGTCATAATGACTACGAACAGCGCCGTCATAGCAAAATCAATTCCCTTTGTATCAAATGGAATCACATTTCCAAGTAATGCTCCGATACCAGAACCTAGAATCCAGTAGGACTGGTCTAAGGCTGCCACAGCAAAAAGGAACTTGTCCTCCTCCACATCCGGTGGCACCTTGGTAATAAAGAAAAGGGAATAGGTCTCATCTGTCAGAGAAAAAATCATGTACAGTCGCTTTTTTCCCATCTTTCCAAATCGCTCCAACAGTGATAAACCATAAAAAATATGACGGATGTTGAGCATAAATTCCAAGAATATAACATTTAACAGGCTCACTCCCGGTGCAAAAAAGTTCACCGCCAGATACTGTCCACTTCCTGCGTAGATAAGCAGGCTCATGAGCATTGCCCAGAGAAAGTTATAGCCCTTTTCCTGTATCATGACACCGAATGCCATTCCTATGAATAAATATCCAGTCAATACTGGTATGGTATAGGGAAATGCTGCCCGAAAAGCCCGGATATAGCCACCCTTTTTTTGATTCTGATTTGCTTTCATTTTGTTCTTTCCTATTTTTTTGACTTATGGTATAATTTTTCTAGTTATAGCTTTTCATAACTAGATTATTTTCCTAAGGGGAGTTACGAATGAGTATTACTGTTTTAAGCTACCACGATCAAGCACTGGTAGATCAGGTAAATGCACAGGCTGCCGAGCGTGCCGCAGCCGCTAAGATTTCTGAAACTACTTCAACCGAGGATTTTTCTACTGTATTGAACGAGGCAACTTCGTCTCAGTCCACTACACAGGATACTTCGAATTCGAACGGTTGTCCAGATAATTTATATTCTATTTTTGAGGAAGCTGCTTCCACCTTTGGTGTTTCTGTGAATCTGCTCACCTCAATCGCAAGAGCTGAATCTAACTTTAGAACAGATGCTGTCAGCTGCGCAGGTGCCGTTGGTATCATGCAGCTCATGCCAGCCACCGCCGCTTCTTTGGGTGTCACCAATTCCTATGACGCCAGAGAGAATATCATGGGTGGTGCTAAGCTGATTTCTCAGCTTTTAAGCAAGTATAATGGCAATACATCCCTTGCCCTCGCCGCTTACAATGCCGGCAGCGGTAATGTGGACAAGTATGGTGGCATTCCACCTTTTACTGAGACACAGAATTATGTCAAGAAGGTTCTTTCTTATTTAAATACAGAGAATCGTTCCGATCTCAAAGAGACCTTGAGCAACTTCATTGCTTCCAGAAATATCAGCGGAGATACGTTGGATGCATTGGTTGATCTGCTTCAGACGATGAAGGCGGAAGGTGTTTCCTCCGATGCAAGCACCGTCGCTAACACCACAACCGCTTCCAGCACCACAACTACGACACAGTCCATTACTGTTACCGTAATCAATGGTCCAATCTCTACCGAGACTGCCACAACAGGTACCAGTACTTCTACGGAAGAGGCTGCAACTGGAACTACCACAGATACCAGTACCAGCGAGAAAGTTGTTGATTCCTCTATTTCTACGGTGGCTAGTGATACATCTACGGAAGAGGTCGTTACTGACACTACTTCTACCGAGACCGAATCCAGCGATACTTCCGTTCCAGCCGAAGATACGACCACCGTTCCAACCGAGGATACGACCACCGTTCCGGCTGAGGACACCACTTCTGTTTCAGGTGAGGAGGAAGTCATTTATACTTCTACTCCGACCGAGGATGAAGTTACCGATACTTCTGCTTCAACAGAGGAGACCATTACAATCTAGATTCCAAATGCCAGCTTTAGGCTGGCATTTTTTATGCAATAGGAAATTGCGTCCTACGCTTTGCACACTTCTCTACTCTGCAATCGATTCGATCTGGTTCTCCAGATAGTCGTTGAATTCCTGCATAAATTTGTATACTGTGCTGACTTCTTCCTTAGAATATCTGGCCAGGAATTCCATATCACGCTTTTCCCAACGCTTATGGCGCTTATCATGCTCTTCAAATAACAGCATTCCCTGATCTGTCAGCTTGAAGTACACTTCCTTCTTGTTGGTCTCTAATGTATACTTTTCAATCAGCCCCTTTGCCAGAAGCTTTTTCGTCATCTTACTGATTGCTCCGCGAGTCATACCCATATGCTCTGCCACCTTTGTCACATTTGGCAATTCCAACCGTCCAATATAGTCGATGCAATGGGTCTCTGAATATCCATATTCATCCAGACACTGGCTCTCTGTCAGCTTGGAAAGCATATCCTGCCGCTCCAGCATCAGGGCAATTTCCTTGAGCAGTAGCTCCTGTTCCTTCATGGCTCTTCTCCTTTTTGTTTCCTTGTCAATCATCTGACTCCCTTACTGTATCTTATATTTGTTTCCTTGTCAACAAAAATATTATAGATATGTATAAAATAAAGTGTGCGCTTGTCGCACACTTACGCGCCCGAGAATAAAGTGTGCGCTTGTCGCACACTTGCGCGCCCGAGCGGTGTCGCTTGCGACTCTCTTCCTCTCCGCGAGGTGCGCATCCCGCACGGAGTGCTTTTATTCTCTAGGAAAGTCACAAATTTCACGCATTAACGTAACGATACTCTTTCCTAGAGAATAAAAAAGAGTATTGCCAAACTGCAATACTCTTCTCTTCCTTATAATACTTCTGATCCGCCAGCCCTTCGGGTAATCGCACCATAATACTCTGGTCTACGATCTCGAAACAGTCCCCACTCCAGACGCTTTGCCATAAGATCTGTCAGGTCATATTCCATGACAAGAATCTCCTCCTCGTCCCGACTTGCCGTCTGAACCAGCTCGCCAGTCTCATCCGTCATAAAGGAGGAACCATAGAACATCAGCGATGACTTCTGTCCGCCATTTTCCTCACAAGGCTCTACTGTCTCCTCTCCGATGCGATTTGCAGCGATGACTGGCATGAGGTTTGCGGCAGCATGTCCCTGCATACAGCGACGCCAATGCGGCATACTGTCACATTCTAAAATCGGCTCTGAACCGATTGCAGTCGGATAAAACAGAAGCTCTGCTCCCTTTAATGCCATGCAACGGGCTGTTTCTGGAAACCACTGATCCCAACAGATTCCAATACCAATCCTGCCATAGCAGGTATCAAACACCTGAAATCCCGTATCGCCCGGCGTAAAATAGAATTTCTCCTGATAATAATGGTCATCTGGGATATGGGTCTTGCGATAGACTCCAAGCAAACTTCCATCCCCATCAATACAGGCAATGGAATTGTATAGGTTATTGCCCTCCCTCTCATAAAAACTGATCGGAAGCACTACCCCAAGTTCCTTTGCCAAACGCATTCCCATCTGCACCCCAGCGTTCTCCATAACTGGTGTTGCATACTGGTAAAAATCATAGCGGCGTTGCTGACAAAAATATTCCCGTTCAAAAAGCTCAGGAAGCAGGATGATCTGCGCTCCCATCCCAGCAGCCTCTCTTACCTTCTTCTCTGCATTTATCAAGTTTTCATCTATTGAATTCACACAGCGCATCTGAATTGCTGCCACTTTTATCTTACTCATCTATCTTTCCTCTTTTCTGCTTCCTGCCCTAGCAGTTGTCCGCCAGAATCTGCGTTGCAGGAACCTGCTGTGTAATACAGTGGATGTTTCCACCACCCACTAGAATGTCCCTCGCATACACTGGAATTACCTTGCGGTCTGGATTCCACTGTTCCATCAGAGCAACCGCTCTTCTGTCACTCTCCTCATTCTCACCACCGAATACCGGCATCACCACCGCCTCATTGGAGAAATAAAAATTGACATAGGAAGCTGCAAGACGTTCTCCCGCTTCCCGCTCATCCTCGCCCTCTTCAAAGGCGTATCCCGCCAGTTCCTCTTCCGTAATGCATACTGGAATCTCTGGAATCGGCAATTTATGAACCGTCAGCTTTCGACCCTTGGCATCCCTTTCCTGCTCCAAATATTCCAGACACTGCCTAGAAAGTGAATACTGAGGATCATCCATGTTATCTGTCCAAGCCAGCACCACTTCCCCCGGACGAAGAAATGCACATACGTTGTCCACATGCTCATTCGTCTCATCCATATAAATTCCACGGGGCAGCCATAATATTTTTTTCGCACCGAGATAACGCTTCAACTGTTCCTCTATCTCTTCCTTAGATAAAGAAGGATTTCGTCCTCCGCTCAGAAGGCAAGCTTCTGTCACCATGACCGTTCCCTCTCCATCACTGTGGATCGAGCCACCTTCTAATACAAAGGGAGCCGCATCGTAGTAATCATATCCATATCGCTTTGCAAAATATTTTGCAAAGGCATTGTCCTTATCCCATGACGCATATAGACCGTCTACCTCACCACCCCATGCATTGAATTCCCAGTTGACGGCACGCACAGTTCTCGACGCCTCTGTCGCAGCACACTTACTTCCGTTTGCAACAAAGGTCGACTTGGCAGCCTTGCTTCCGTTCACAACAAAGGTTGGCGCAACATCCCTCGCCCATGCATCATCTGTCTCGGCAAGAAAAAGCTCCACGTTTTGACGCCAAGCTTCCTCCTTCTTAATCTCTCCTTGTCCATTCCCAAGCAGCATTTCCTTCGCGGAATCCATGCCATTCTCACTGACTGCCACATAGACCTTTTCACTCTCCGCAATGGCAGCAATGACATTGCGAAAGGCTTCTCGCGCTGCCTTTGCTCCATAAATCCATGACCCCGGACGTTCTGGCCAGATCATGATGCAGCCGTCATGTGGCTCAAACTCTCCCGGCATATAAAATCCATCTGCCACAGGCGTACTATCTTGCGCTTTACATTTCTCTGTTTTTAAATCAAGATTTATTTTTTCATCCATTACGACAATCGCCCCTTAAAATCTTCATATCCGAATTCCTTCACGATCTCGGTCTTTCCATCCTCATGAAGTACTGCGATAGCCGGAAGTGGAATTCCGTTGAAGGTGTTATTCTTTACCATTGAATAGATCGCCATATCCTCAAATACCAGATAGTCACCAATCTCAATCTTCTTCTCAAAGCTGTAATCACCAATCACATCACCCGCCAAACAGGTGAGGGATGATAACCGATAGGTGTATTCCTTCTCCCCTGCTGGGTAACCACCCTGCAAAGGTGGACGGTATGGCATTTCCAACACATCCGGCATATGGCAGGCTGCTGATGCATCCAAAATCAGTATATCCATATCATTGTGAACAATATCACACACTTCCGTCACCAGATAGCCTGCGTTCAATGCAATCGCCTCGCCCGGCTCTAAATAGACTTCTAACTGATAAGTATCCCTGATATAGCAAATCAATTCCTTCAACTTATCAATCTGATATCCCGGTCTGGTGATATGGTGTCCGCCACCCATATTCAGCCACTTTATTTTTCTTAAATATGATTTAAACTTTTCTTCAAAAGCATAAAATGTGGTCTGCAAGTCATCTGCATCCTGCTCGCAAAGGGTATGGAAATGTAATCCTTCTATGTCAGCCGGAAGTGCCAGTGATCCATCTGCTTCCCTTGACATACCAAGTTCCATCAGCCCCTTCTCGAACTCAGAAAATGTAACTCCGAGTCTTGAGCCCGGAGCACAAGGATCATAAATAGCATGTCCTTCCTGTGTGGAATACTCAGGATTGATACGAATACCGATACTGGAGCGCTGCTTTACCATGTCACGATGCTTCTTATACTGGGCAAAGGAATTGAATACCATATGGTCACAGATTTCTACAAGTTCCTCCATATCCCTTTCCTTGTAAGCTGGGGCAAAGACATGGTTTTCCTTCCCCATCTCTTCATGCCCCAGTCTTGCCTCGTACAATCCGCTAGCAGTGGTACCGCTGATGTACTGCCCTATCATCGGATAAAGCGCATACATAGAAAATGCTTTCTGTGCCAACAGGATATGACATCCCGTTTCCTGTTCCACGCTTTGCAATATTTTTAAATTGTCTTTTAACTTTTTCTCATCCACCACATAACAAGGTGTAGGAATATTTTTCCACATAGATTACTCCACGATCTGTGGATTCTCATCCACTACCCAAGGAAGTCCGTACTCGTTCAACATCTCCATAAATGGGTCTGGATCGAACTCCTCAATATTGAATACGCCGTCCTTATCCCATACCTTATCTACCACAAGGGAAGCTCCGATCATTGCTGGTACACCAGTGGTATAAGAGATTGCCTGAGAACCAACCTCCTTGTAGCACTCCTGATGATCACACACGTTATAGATATAGATGGTCTTCTCCTTGCCATCCTTCTTTCCAGTGAAGATACATCCGATGTTCGTCTTGCCCACAGTTCTTGGTCCTAAGGATGCTGGGTCTGGCAATAAAGCCTTTAAGAACTGAATTGGCACGATCTCTCTGCCCTCATACATGATTGGGGAAGTAGATAACATACCTACGTTTTCAAGACACTTCATATGTGTCAGATAGCTCTGTCCAAATGTCATGAAGAAACGGATTCTCTTTACACCCGGCACATTCTTTGCCAGAGACTCAATCTCCTCATGGTGAAGCAGATACATATCCTTCTCTCCCACCTGTGGGAAGTTATACTCTCTTTTAATTTCCATTGGTTCTGTCTCCACCCAATGTCCATCCTCCCAGTAGGAGCCATTTGCGGAAACCTCTCTTAAGTTGATCTCTGGGTTGAAATTTGTAGCAAATGGATAACCATGATCGCCACCGTTACAATCTAAGATATCAATATACTCAATCTCATCAAAGTAATGCTTCAATGCATATGCAGTAAATACACTGGTCACACCTGGATCGAATCCACTTCCTAAAAGTGCAGTAAGTCCTGCCTCCTTGAAGCGCTCCTGATATGCCCACTGCCATGAATAGTCAAAGTATGCGGTAAAACCAGCCTCCTTGCAGCGTTTCTCATAGATAGCGCGCCACTCTGGATCGTCTGTATCCTCTGGCTCATAGTTTGCAGTATCGATATAATCCACCTTACAAGTAAGACATGCATCCATGATGGTAAGATCCTGATATGGGAGTGCCACATTCAGCACTGCATCTGGTTTGTAATCATTAATTAATGCGATCAACTCATCAACATTGTCCGCATCTACCTTAGCAGTAGTAATCACAGTATCTGTGGTTCCCTGTAACTTCTCCTTTAACGCATCACACTTTTCCTTTGTACGGCTCGCAATACAGATTTCAGAAAAAGTCTTGCTGTTCTGACAACATTTGTGGATTGCAACTCCTGCAACACCTCCACATCCAATGATTAATAATCTTCCCATAATTGTACTCCTTTCCGTATACTCCCTTTGGCATACGTCCCTTTTTATATTTTGATTTAATTTTTACTTTTTACGGTCTTCCTCTTCTTCCAACATATCCTCCACATACTTCGGCAGCATAAATGCTCCCTTGTGCAGGTTCGTGGTATAGTACCAAGTCTTGATCTCCCGCTGTTTCCAACGATCTGTATCCAGATCCGTCAACGGATGATACTTCTTGGATGCAAACCCAAATAACCAATAACCAGAGGAACAGGTCGGTATATGTGCCTGATAGACACGGCTGATTGGAAAACTATTGCTGGCTTTACGGTGCATCACTCGGCAGGATTCCTCATCCTCATCATAAAACGGGCTACCATGCTGGTACACCATGATACCGTCTTCCTTTAATGCACGGTAACAGTTTCCATAAAACTCCTTGGTGAAAAGCCCTGCGGTATGTCCCAGCGGATCAATGGCATCGTTGATGATAAGATCATACTCATCATGCTTGGTGCGAAGGAAACGAAGTCCATCTTCGTAATAGATATTCACCCTCTCATCCTCTAATCCACAGGCATTGTCTGGGAAAAACTCCTTACACACCTCCACAAAGACCTGATCCGACTCTACCACATCGATCTGCTCAATCTCATCATAATAAGAAAGCTCTCTCGCAACACCGCCGTCACCACCACCGATGACTAACACCTTTTTCACATGGGGATGTACCGCCATAGGCACATGCACGATCATCTCATCATAGACGAACTCATCCTTTTCTGAAAAAACAATACTGCCATCAGAGCTTAAGAACCGTCCAAACTCCGTGGATTCAAATACATCGATTCTCTGAAAATCCGTCTGCTCCCCAAAGAGCTGCTTTTCCACCTTCACAGACACCTGTACCTTGTCTGTGTGGTAATCTGAAAACCAAAGTTCCATTTCCATCTATCCTCTCTCTACTATTTCCAAACCTGCCGTTCATCCACCAGAACATTTAAGTACTCCACATTTGGATCTTCCGTTCCCTGCATAGAGCAGCCCTTTTCCTTGGCATATATGATATACTCGATAATTTCCTTCGTAATCATCTCCCCCGGTGCCAAGATAGGGATTCCCGGTGGATAGCACATAACGAACTCTCCACAGATTTCTCCGGCAGTCTCCCGAATCGGCATACATTTCTTTTCTGAATAGAATGCAGTCTGTGGTGACACAAGAACTGTCGGATTAATATATTCTGTATTTAACATCTGCGTCGGGTCTTGGGCGTATAATCGCTTGATATCCGATAATGCTCCCACCAGTCGCTCAATGTCTTGTATACGGTCACCGATGGAGATATATGCCAAAATATTAGCAATATCCCCCAGCTCGATCTGGATATCATATTCATCTCGAAGCAGGTCATACACCTCGATACCAGCCAATCCGATATCCCTTGTGTAGACCGACAGCTTCGTCACATCAAAGTCATACACACTGCTGCCATTCACCAGATCCTTGCCGTAGGCATAATAGCCACCGATGGAATTGATCTCATCTCTGGCATATTCTGCCATCTTCGCAACCTTGGCAAAGGACTCTCTTCCCCTAAGTGCCAGATTTCTTCTTGAGATATCAAGACTGGACATCAATAGGTAAGATGCACTGGTCGTCTGAGTCAGATTAATGATCTGGCTGACATACTCCCAGTTTACATTTTTTCCTGTCAGAAGCAGTGAGCTTTGAGTCAGGCTTCCGCCTGACTTATGCATGGACACCGATGCCATATCCGCTCCCGCATCCATGGCGCAGACTGGAAGATTCTCTCCAAAATACAGATGGGTTCCATGGGCTTCATCCACCAGTACCAGCATCTCATGCTCATGGGCGAGCTTTACGATGGAACGCAGATCGGAGCAGATACCATAGTAGGTCGGATTATTGACCAATACCGCCACTGCTCCCGGATTGTCTAATATCGCACGCTCCACTTCGGATATCTCCATGCCCAGTGAGATTCCAAGCTTCTTATCCACCTCTGGATTCACATACACTGGAATCGCTCCACAGAGCACCAGTGCGTTAATTACACTTTTATGTACATTACGCGGCAGAATGATCTTATCTCCGGGACGACACACCGACAACACCATGCTCTGGACTGAGGACGTCGTACCTCCCACCATAAAAAAGGCATGATCCGCACGAAATGCTTCCGCTGCCAGCTCCTCCGCTTCCTTAATGACCGATACCGGATGACAGAGATTGTCTAAAGGCTTCATGGAATTGACATCCAGACTGACGCACTTCTCTCCCAATAATTCTACCAATTCCGGATTGCCCCGGCCTCTCTTATGTCCCGGCACATCAAAAGGAACCACTCTTCTCTTTTTTAATTGTTCCAAAGCCTCGTACACCGGGGCACGCATCTGTGGATTCTGTTCCATTGGTTTTAAGTCCTTTCATTAGGTTATTCAAGTATATGCTTACATATTTGTGACATCTTTTTCGCGCGAATAAGCAGGTTTCAGACTTCGTCTGAAACTCGCGTTGCTCGTCAGATAGAAACATCGACATCCTATTCTGCAAGCAGAAAGTCTGTCTCTTTTTCTATCTTCCTCTGCTTATTCGCGCAAAAAAAGACAGGTGATAATTCACCTGCCTTAAACATAGTCATAGTCATACTTTCTGTATCATTTCCGTACATTCTGCAAAAACTATTTCCAGAGTCCATCTTGGCATACTTGCCAGCAAATATTTGCATTCCTACTCTTTATTGACCGTTTCACAAGTGATACTTATAAAATTTGAGCTTTTAACTCAATCAATAACGTGGCTTACACCACAATCGGCAGCTGCCCCGCCTGTCCGTATGGGCTTAACCAATCACTTGGTGGGCAAATATTTGCATGAAAACATTTTTCGCATTCATGTGATTTGAAGTATAGCATAAGCGATACTCAAATGCAATTTATTTTTTCAATAATTTACCAGTTTTATCTCTAGCGTATCCTCCGTCACGCTGCATCCTAGATAAAGCACCTGCACGCCTGCCCCTCTGGCAGCTTCCAGTGCCTCGCCGAACTCTGAATGGGTCGCCATATTGGGCAGCACCATATCCACGCCCTCCATGGCAATGACAAAGCCAATCATACAATGATACCCCTGCTCCACTGCCTTTGTCAGTTCCCGTAGATGCTTTACGCCACGCTCCGTCGGTGCATCTGGAAAATATCCCGTTCCCTCTATCTCAAGGGTACATCCCTTTACTTCCATGAGGTACTTTTCCGCACCACGCTCCATATAAAAGTCGACCCTTGATGCACCATAGGTATATTCCGGCTTGATCCATGTATAATCCTGAGTCTCCAGCCATTCCTTCACCACCTTATTTGGCGCCTGACTATCAATATTCACCCAGCCCAAATGCTCCTTATAGACACAGACCAAGTCATACTTGGTCTTTCGGTTCGGATTATCAGAAATCTCAAGCACTACCTCAGCCTCTGGCAAAAGCAATTCCGCACATCTTCCTGTATTTTTCACATGAACGGTCTCAAGCTTGCCATCCACATATACCTCGGCGATAAAACGATTCAAACGCCGATAAAACTTTCCTTTTACTGTTCTCTCATACTTCATAGCTTACTCGTGCAACTCCAACGGCAATCCATCTGGATCGCTAAAAAATGTCATTCGCTTATTTGTAAATTCGTCCACCCTCACTGGCTCTGTCTCAATGCCAAGGGCATTCAGCTCCGCTATCGTCGCCTCAATATCCTCCACATAAAATGCCAGATGGCGCAATCCCAATGCCTCTGGATAGCTAGGTCTGGCTGGCGCATTCTTCACTGCAAAAATTTCGAGTTCACAATCTCCCAGCTTAAGATCCAACTTATAGTCATCCCGGTTCGGTCTGTAATTATCCCGGATGATCTCAAATCCAAGCTTATTCACATAAAAATCCTTGGACTTCTCATAATCTGACACTAAAATCGCCACATGGTGTATGGTGTTTAAATTCATAATCCTACCTCTCCGTCCATTCCCGGACTAACGCAATCTCTCTTTTGTATCCCTCATCATCATTCGGTGTCTCTAGGATAAAAGGCTTTCCTGCCAGCAACGGGTGAGTCGCCACTCGCCGCAATCCCTCCAGCCCGATACAGCCCTCGCCGATCTTAGCATGCCTATCCTTATGAGCCCCGCACTCATTCATGCTGTCATTAAAATGAACCGCATATAATCGTTCTAGTCCAATCACCCGGTCGAACTCCTCCAAGACTTCGTCCAAGTGATTTACGATATCATAACCTCCATCCCAGATATGACAGGTATCCAGACATACGCCCATCTTATCCGAAAGCTGGATACGATCCAGAATCGCCCGAAGCTCCTCAAAGCTACGTCCGACCTCACTCCCCTTACCTGCCATCGTCTCAAGTAGTACTGTGGTGGTCATTTCTGGTGTCAACACTTCATTTAATGCCTCTGCGATCAGTTCGATTCCCTTCTCTGCCCCCTGTCCCACATGAGAACCCGGATGAAAATTATAATAATTTCCCGGCGTATACTCCATACGCCGTAGGTCGTCTGCAATCATATCCTTAGAAAACTGTCTAATATCCTCCTTTGCAGCGCACAGATTCATGGTATAAGGTGCATGCGCCACCAATTTACCAAACTTTTCCTGTTCTGCTATCCCAAGAAACTTTTCCACATCCGAAAGAACAATCTCCTTGGCTTTTCCACCTCGCGGATTTCTTGTAAAAAATGCAAATGTATTCGCACCAAGTGCCACTGCCATCCTTCCCATAGCTGCATATCCCTTGGATGCTGAAAGATGATTTCCTATATACATAATAAATTGTCCTATTCCCTTTCTTTTCTATGCCAATCTCAACTGATTCTTGTCCGTTTATGATATTGACATTTCTGCTATCATAAATTCTATCATATCCCCTACTTTCTGACTATCATTTCCTCGCATTACCATTTTTTGTATACAAAAAGAGACTATAAAGTTCATTTTCAAAAAATGTCCCTTATAGTCCCTCTATCATATCAATTGATAGCAGACAGCTATCCCGTCTACCTCATTATGCGATTGTCGCCTTAATGACATCCTGCATATCATAAAATCCTGCTGGCTTTCCTGCTAAGAACTTCGCTGCTTCCACAGCACCCTTACCGAATACGCTTCTGGAATATGCGGTATGCTCAAAGGTAATTACCTCGTCAAGTCCTGCAAAAATGACCTCATGCTCACCAACGATACTGCCACCACGCACTGCTGAGATACCAAGCTCCTGCTTCTCTCTCTTCTTGCGCTCCTTGCTTCTATCAAACTTGTATTCATATGCCTGATCCATCGCTTCATTGATAGAATCTGCTAATGCCAACGCTGTACCGCTTGGTGCATCTAACTTCTGGTTGTGGTGCTTCTCCACGATCTCAATGTCGAATCCTGCTGGTGCAAGAATGGTAGCTGCCTGCTTCAACAGCTCCATCAACATGTTGATACCAAGAGACATATTGGCAGACTTAAGCACTGCTGTCTTAGTCGCTGTCTCCTCCACCTTCTTAAGCTGCTCCTCAGATAGACCTGTGGTGCAAAGCACGACTGGTATCTGCTTCTCTGCACTATAAATCAGCAGATCATCCACTGCCTTCGCATTGGAAAAGTCAATGATAACATCTGCCTTCACATCACATACTGAAATATTAGGAAATACTGGATAGTCATTGGTAATGCCATCGTAGAGGTCGATACCTGCCACGATCTCTACCTCTGGATCTGCCTTACAGATTCCAGTGATGACCTGTCCCATCTTTCCATTACATCCGTTCATAATTATCTTTATCATGCTGTTATCCTCTCATTCATAGAAAGGGAACTTAGGGTGCGACACGCCCAGGTTCCCTTTTGTTCTGCAATAGGAAATTCCTATTCCATAAAATTCATACCCAATTAATTATGCAAGCTTAATACCATAGTTCTTCATCGCTTCTGCCAACTTCTCTGCAGCGGCAGGAGTCATCTCTGTCAATGGAGAACGTAAGGAACCAACTTCCTTGCCCATCAGGTTCAATGCCTTCTTAACTGGGATTGGATTTACTTCGCTAAAGAGAGCATCTACCAATGGCTGTGCCTTAAGCTGTATCTCCATTGCCTTCTTTACATCACCTGCTGCATAGGCTGCACACATATCATGCACATCCTTTGGTGCAACATTAGACCATACAGAGATAACACCAGCAGCTCCGATTGCCATAAGAGGCACTACGATAGCATCCTCACCAGAATACAGATCGATCTTACCATCTGTCAGATACATGGTCTTAGCTGCCTGTGCCACATTTCCAGTTGCTTCCTTGATACCTACAATATTCTCTACATTCTTGAACAAAGTAGCTGCTGTCTCAGGAAGGATGTTACATCCGGTTCTACCTGGAACATTGTACATGATAACTGGTACCTTTACAGCTTCTGCAATCTCAGTATAGTACTGGATCAGACCACCCTGTGTTGCCTTATTGTAATATGGAGTTACAGCCAGCAGTCCATCCACGCCTGCTTCCTCTGCCTCCTTAGATAAATAAACAGCCTCTCTTGTACAGTTAGAACCTGTACCAGCCACTACTGGCACACGATGATTTACAAAACGTACTGCCGCCTTGATTACCTCAGAGTGCTCCTCTGTGGTAAGTGTGGAACTCTCACCTGTGGTTCCAGCGATAATGATACAGTCTGTACCCTGATCGATCTGCCACTCGATCAGCTCCTCTAACTTATCATAATTGACCTCTAAATTCTCCTTCATAGGTGTAACGATGGCTACACCAGCACCCTTAAAAATAGACATTGCAATTCCTCCTAATCTTAATATATGCATATGGTGGATTGTGGTTCAAAATCATGCGCCGAGCACAGGCAGCCATGCTGCCAGCTACCTTGTGTGCAAGTGCGCAAAAAAACCGGCTCTAATGAGCCGGTACGATGTTCTATCCGTGCATGAAAAACCATGCAATTATGTAGAATCGATAGCGCCCCATCCAAAAGATGACAGTCATAAAGTTCTTAGCTTTATGCCCAAGAAATATAGACGCAGGTTCTATATACTTTCGGCGTGCTCCCCTTTCATTCCCCTTCTCCTGTGCCTGCCACATCCAAGGAACTACTCTTAAAGTACGCAACCTCTATCAAACATATATCATATTTGCATTAACCATAGCACTATCTATTGCCATTGTCAATCTATTCTTTTTGATAACTCCATTTTTTTAATCCTCCAGAAAATCCACCTTGCTGACGGAGACTTCATATGCCACTCTTTTTTCCGTATCCAGCTCTGTTATTTTCTTTACATATTCCCTGCTCTGGATTCTGCCCCACACCTGCACATGGCCACCCACTTCAAAACTAGAGGCAAATCTTGCATTTCTTCCCCAGCAGATACATGGAATGTAATCTGACTTGCCGTAGGAACGATTCACTGCGATCAACAGATCTGCAATCTCTCTTCCCAACGGAGTCTTTCGGTATATTGGCTCCTTACAGATATAGCCATCCAGAAAAATCTGATTGCTCTTAAGCTCCTCCTCCACATCATCTAAAAATTCCAATTCCCTTGCAAACACCGAGAGTACCAGACGATTCTTTTTTTCCTCATGCCGGTTAAATGAGCGGAACTGGCCAGTAACGTATATGTTCTGCCCTATGTAATTTGCCGTCACATCAATGAGGCGTTCAGAGATCATCAGCGGAATATAGTCTAAATAATTACTCAGGCGGTTCACTGCTATATCCACCATATAAAATCCCTCTCCATACACTTCGTGACTGAACCGAAAATCGGATACAATCTCCCCTACAATTGATACCTGGTTGTTTTCAAAAATTTTATCTGCCATGAATTTTTCTCCCTTCTTCTAGGTCACAGTCTAATTTTATTTTTTGTATTCTGTTTTATTTCCGTTCCTTGCCATGACCTGCCTGACACAATATTTTTACCATGTAGCGGCGGCAGAATTTACATGTATCATGTCGATAAGAAATGGAATGAAATGGCGTTTTTTGTCGTAATATACTTGCGCATTTCAAAAAATGTGATAGAATAAGTAGGCTGGTTTTTTCCAAGAATACATTTTAATAGGAAAAGACCACTGCTACCGTTAATTAGTTTGACATAAGAAAGGTATTGGTTATTAAATATGAAAACGAAACGTGAAGATGTCCGTAATATCGCAATCATCGCCCATGTAGACCATGGTAAGACCACTCTGGTCGATGAGCTGTTAAAGCAAAGCGGTGTGTTCCGTGAGAACCAGGAGGTTCAGGAACGTGTCATGGACTCTAATGATATCGAGAGAGAACGTGGTATCACTATTCTCTCCAAGAATACAGCCATCACTTATAAGGATGTAAAGATCAACGTTATCGATACCCCTGGACATGCAGACTTCGGCGGCGAGGTAGAGCGTGTACTTAAGATGGTAAATGGTGTTATCCTCGTAGTTGATGCATTTGAGGGTGTTATGCCTCAGACCAAGTTCGTTCTGATGAAGGCATTAGATCTCAATCTTCCAGTTGTGGTATGTGTCAACAAGGTGGATCGTCCTGAGGCTCGTCCTAACGAGGTCGTAGATGAGGTCTTAGAGTTGTTCATGGACTTAGATGCATCCGACGAGCAGTTAGACTGCCCATTCCTCTTCGCTTCTGCAAGAGATGGTTATGCAGTTCGTGAGATCGGTGATCTGATCAACAACCGTAAGGATATGGTTCCATTATTCGAGACCATTATTGATTATATTCCAGCCCCAGAGGGTGACCCAGAGGCTAATACACAGGTACTCATCAGTACCATCGACTACAATGAGTATGTAGGACGTATCGGTGTTGGTAAGGTAGATAATGGTTGTCTTAAGGTCAATCAGGAAGCTATCGTTGTTAACCATCACGAGCCGGACAAGCAGAAGAAGGTTCGTATCAGCAAGCTGTATGAGTTCGACGGACTGAACAAGGTGGAGGTAAACGAGGCAAAGATCGGTTCTATCGTAGCCATCTCTGGTATCGCAGATATCCATATCGGAGATACGATCTGTGCACCTGAGAATCCAGAAGCTATCCCATTCCAGAAGATTTCTGAGCCTACACTGTCCATGAACTTTATCGTAAACGACAGCCCACTTGCAGGTCAGGAAGGTAAGTTCGTGACCTCCCGTCACTTAAGAGACCGTCTCTTTAGAGAGCTTAACACTGACGTTTCTCTTCGTGTGGAGGAGACAGACAGCCCTGACTCCTACAAGGTATCTGGACGTGGTGAGCTGCATCTGTCCGTTTTGATCGAGAATATGCGCCGTGAGGGATATGAGTTCGCAGTAAGTAAGGCAGAGGTTCTCTACCATACCGATGAGAATGGCAAGAAGTTAGAGCCTATGGAGTTGGCTTACGTGGATGTTCCAGACGAGTTCACAGGAGCTGTTATCGAGAAGTTAAGCCAGCGTAAGGGTGAGATGACCAACATGAAGCCTATCACTGGTGGATATACAAGACTTGAGTTCAACATCCCATCCCGTGGTCTGATCGGTTACCGTGGCGAGTTCATGACCGATACCAAGGGTAATGGTATCATCAATACCATTTTCAATGGCTATGCACCATATAAGGGAGAGATCGCATACCGTAAACTTGGTTCCCTGATCGCATTTGAGACAGGTGAATCCGTTACCTACGGTCTGTTCTCCGCTCAGGATCGTGGTACTCTCTTCATTGGACCAGGTCAGAAGGTATATGCCGGAATGGTCATCGGTTCCTGCTCTAGAGCAGAGGATATCGAGCTTAACGTATGTAAGAAGAAGCACTTGACCAATACACGTTCTTCCTCCGCAGACGAAGCTTTGACCCTTGTTCCACCTAAGGTATTAAGCCTTGAGCAGGCATTAGATTTCATCGACGTTGACGAGCTGTTAGAGGTAACTCCAGAGAGTCTTCGTATCCGTAAGAGAATCTTAGATCCGACCTTAAGAAAACGTGCCGGAATGAAGAAATAATAACACGAAAAGACGCCGTACCATTTGGTACGGCGTCTTTAATATGTATCACTGCTCTCTATCTTATCTAGCGCTCTGCGATTCTCTTCATCTCCTGAAGATCTGCAATCAATTCTTTAGAATAGTTCTCTGCCTCTCTATAAAGCTGCTCTGCTCTGGAATAATCCTCTGCAAATAAAGCCTTCTTCACTTCTGAACCATAGTTATGGAACTTCTTATGCTTTGCATCCAACGCATCCCAGATTGGACGAATCTCTGGTGTCTTCGGTGTCATAGCATAATAGAAATGTCCGAAGCCACACTTAGAAGCATTTAACTGGATTGGCAATACACTGCGCTCATCCACCATGTTCTTAAGGTTTGCCAACCATGCCTTATGGGCATCAATTGCATTGCCCACATACTTCGCAAATTCCTTGCGCTCTAAACGGAAGAATTCATCATCCGTCATCTTACCCATGACTCTTGCCGCATCATCCAATGTCACCTCGATCTCCTCAAGTGGCTTGGTCACTGCCTGAAGCTGCTTGCTGACATCACGCATCACACCGGAATTCTCCTTCAACTGGTCACACTGTTCTTCGATATTATTAGACTGTGCCTCAAACTCTGCCATAGAACTGCTGATTTCCTCGCTGACAGCCGCCAGAGAACTGATGGACTCATTGACTCTGGATACATGTCTCTGATTCTCATCATTGATGGACCATACATTCTCAATCTTTTCTGTCATAGTTCCAAGTGCTTCAATGGTGCTGGTAGCACTCTCTGCACTCTTCTGGGACGCACTCTTGATTCCTTCTACGAACTGTCCCATATTTCCAGTCAGCTTCTGTGTCTCCTCTGCCAACTGACGAATCTCCTCTGCTACGACAGCAAATCCTCTACCTGCCTCTCCTGCACGGGCAGCCTCAATAGAAGCATTCAGTGCCAGCAGGTTGGTCTGGGATGAAATAGAGTTGATGCCCGCAATCACTTCATTCATGCGATTGATGACATCGAACAGCTCGTCCATGTCCTTTTGCATTTCCTGAGATACCTTAATGGTCTGGCTGGACAACTCCTTAATATTGGTCAACTCTCCCTGTCCTGCCTCGATCTTCTTGTATACTTCCTCTGTCTCCTCGGAAGCTCTGATAATCGTATTGGTCAGCTCCTCATGCTGATTATTCACCTGAGATGCAACTCCTGCTGTCTCCTGGGCTGCTCCAAAGATGACCCCTGCTGCATCTGCTACATTGTGTGAAAGCTCAATCATATGTTCTGTGTGCTGCTTTAATGTCAGATCCAATGAACTGATCTGCATCACTGCCTTGATATCCTTCTCAAAGGACTCCTCGAACTGTGATCTACCCTTGAGCAGACGCTGATAGATTGCTCCTAATTCCGGATCCTTCGAATAATCCGCATCCTGCAAATGTGAAACTGACTTTACAAGCTCTGATTTGTTCTTTCCAAACATAAACCCATTCCCTCTTTTTCTTTCTTCTCTCCGTACTTTAGTACTAATTCTCTATCTACTACTTTACCTTTCTTTGGTATAAAATGCAATGCCATTTTTACCATTTCGCTTGATATGATACATCGCTTCGTCCGCCGCCGCGATTAATTCATTCTCCACCAGTCCATCTTCTGGCCACATTGCCATTCCGATACTGGCACAGAGATTCACATCACTTTCCCCTAGCTGATAGGACTGCTGCAATACCTTCTGCAACGCTCTACCATAGGATTCCACCACATTCCGATCACCGCTTGATATAATCGCCGTAAACTCATCTCCCGCCAATCGGTATACCGTAAACAAATCATCTGCCAGACTCTTAGAACGGGCTGCTAACTCCTTTAGCACCCAGTCTCCTGTATTGTGTCCATAGATGTCATTGATACTCTTAAAATTATCCAGATCATACATAATGATGCCAAAAGGCTCTCCTGCCTCCATCATTTCCTGAAGATCCTCCATAAAAGTCCGTCGATTATAGATCTGGGTCAGTGGATCAAATCTTGCGGTGCGCTCCAACTCTGCGTTTGCACGGCGGATCACCTCATTCATCCTTCTCCGTCGCATATTATCCGCTGCCAGAAGTGCGATGATAAAAATCAAAAGACTTCCTACCACCAGCGCGATCTGTATCATGCTCTTATTCCGCTCCACAAAGGTTTCCTTGTGATTGATGATCTCCACATTCTCAGGCAGATCCGAGCGTTCAATCCCGAAGCGATTCATCACATTCTCATCAAAGCAGTAGGTCTTTGGTGAATCCTCCACCAATGAAATGTCAGAGCACGCTTCTCCCTGCAAGATTCGCATTGCCATATTGCCAGCGATACTTCCCATTTCCTTCTGTGAGACGATCTCACCGCCCAAAAATCCCTTTCCCATGCCAATCGATACAATAGAAAATGTAGGAATCTGTGCGCTGTCACTCAGCATCGTCACAGCCTCCGCAGAAGCATAGGTATTGCCATCTCCGTCCTCGCTACACATGATGTAGACCAGAATACTTTCCTCACCCAATGCCGCCACCTGTCTCTTTAGCTCCTCCTGAGACAGCACGGATGCATTGATCTCCTTAAATTCCAGTTCTGGAAACTCTGCATCATACTTAAAGAACTCGACCCGTTCTCCCTCTCCGGTCACCGTATCGTCCAAGATCGCCACCACCTGAGTCGCCTGTGGATACATCTGGCTTGCCAACGCTATGGTATCTCCATAGGAAAGACTCTCGATCACACCCGTAATATATGGGTCTTCATTGGCTGCCACCGCCTTCTCCACATTATTGACTCCCTCAAAGATAATCGGTATTCCTGCAAATAATTCCTGCTGATATTCCAGCGCAAAGTTAAAAGCGGCATCATCCCCCACAATAATCACATCATAGGGTGGAACCTGCTGCAAATAATACTTGATGCTCTCATAGAATAACTGCCCGCTTTCCTCTGTGTCTATATTCTTCGTGTCCATGAACTGATAGTCCAGTACAACGTCTTCTCCCAAAGCTTCCTTTATGCCCTCCATCTGCGGTGGAACAGCTTCCCATGCATAAGAATAGGAACTGATAAAAAGTACCCTATCCACATCATCCGTCTGCTGCGCTGCTGTTGGAACACAATAGATCACCCCTGCGAACAGGGCTAAGAAAATGAAAAAAAACGCTGTTCTTTTCCACCATAAGATGTATTTTCTCATATGTGTCCACCTCTCAGAAATCTTCCTACCCCAAATTTTCCTGCAAATCGTCCGAGTTGTCAATATTTTCCCAACACTTTTTATAATTGATACATTTTTCTGTCAAATAAACTTACCTTAGCTAGCCTCTTGTTTCACCGCCTCCTCCTTCATATCATAAGTTCTTATCCACTGCTTTGTCCCATCCACCTTATGTACCTCAGAACGGTTCTTATAGAGAAATCTAGTCAGGTCATAGCAATCCACCCATATTTCATTATTGCCCTCCTTCTGAGACTCATCAAAAATGAGCTGCAATCCAAAATGTAGATGTATCTGATCGATGTTGTTCACATTTTCTGTGGTGCTATAACCAGTGTGTCCCATGTAGCCGATGACCTCCCCTGCGGTCACCACATCTCCTTCTTTTAGATGCTCCTGATAAGGATAATTCTGTCTAAGATGCGCATAGTAGTAATACCGCTTTTCATCAAAGCTTCGGATACCGATTCTCCAACCGCCATACTGATTCCAGCCAAGTGCTTCTATGGTTCCCGACTCCACCGCCACAATGGGCGTACCCACCTGCCCCATCATATCGTGGCCTAAATGCTGTCTCTGATATCCATATTCTCTGGACACTCCAAAATCATCGTAATCTCCATACTCAAATCCCTTCGCAATCGGAGAAAATCCCTTCAAGCCATATTTTTTGACGTACTCCCCGCCCTCTTTTTCCTGTATCTCATATTCCCCCACCAGACCGTCCAACACCGCACCATATGCCTCCTTATAGTAGGCATAATATTTCATGTCCTTGGTCGCCTCTTCCATGGTGATATCACCGCTTAGCAGTTTCTCTGCGATAGTAGAGATATCCGACACTGAACCAACGCCAAAATCCCCGCCATTTTGTGCCCCTACATATGCCAGCAGTTCCACCCAGTTCAAATGTATCTTCGTTCCGTAGCTGCCCACATCATACTCATATGCCTTACAGAGCGCCTCATAGGACACATTAAAATCGACCCACTTGATATAGCCATCCGAGTTCGCCTTCATCGTCCTGCCTGTGAACTTCCCTTCCCCCAGGATCATCATGGTCACTGCCAGCAGCACTGCCGCCTCCACTATAATTGCTGACTTTATCCTGCTGCACCCATCCTTACCCTTAATATCTATCTTCATATCCCTGCCATGAGACTATATTTCTCTTCATTATATAAAAAAAGGGAAAGGACTATTCATCCTTTCCCTAAAATACTGTGATTAATGGCATCCGCCACCGCAGCTTCCACCCTCATGGTGTCCACAGCTATGACCCTCTTCATGGCTGCCACAGGTATGATCTGCACCATGGTGACTGCACATGGTGTCTGGGTTGTAGGCAAGATTACCTGCCAAATATGCCTTTACATTCTCATCCGCATTGCCCATAGCGCCCGGATATACCATGATCTTCGCCTGTGCCAGTGCATTTCTAGCACCGCCGCCGATTCCACCACAGATCAGTGCATTTACACCTTCCAAGGCAAGTAAGCCAGCTAAAGCTCCATGTCCTGTACCATTGGTATCTACGATCTGCTGGGAACGAATCTCTCCATCCACAAGCTCATATACCTTAAATGTCTCTGTGTGTCCAAAATGCTGGAAAATATCCCCGGTCTCTTTTTCATAGGTAACTGCTAACTTCATATGTTCTCTACTCCTTTATCTCAATTGTATCAATAACAACATATCCGTTTCTATGATAACGCTTTTTCCATCCTAGCGCAAATGCTTTATCCCCTGCACTTCTCACAGGTTCCATAGAGGATCGAATTCTTACATTGTAATGCAAATCCATGATCCCTTAAGATATGTTCTGCAATCTCATCCATAAAAGCACACTCCAAATGTACGATACAGCCACATTTCACGCACTTGATATGCAGATGCTCATCACATTTATGTCCCTGCTCCACATACTGATAGACTGCCTTGCCGCCCTTTTCTGCCACATACTTAATGACCGTTCCCTCACTTGCCAGCTTGTCCAGATAACGGTATATTGTAGTGATATTGACCTCACTATCGCATTTTTTTAAATATTCATCGATATCTGCCGCCGTCACTGTCCGATCACTGTTACTTTTCAAAAAATCAAGTATGCGCTTACGACTCGCCGTCGCATAACCACTTCCTGCCATATGCGCGCCTCCTTTTATTATCTCAAACTTCTCTATTTTACGGGTTAAAATGTGATTCCAAGCAGCTCGATTACAACGCCCCAGAACACACCAAGCCCGTACAGTGCTCCGATAATTCCCGCATTCTGCTTAATATCCCGGTTCAGTCGAAGCAATACCAGAATGCCGACTCCTGCATTGACCAAAAGTCCCGCCATCATAGCTCCTGCGCCAATAATTCCATCCAGATAAAGCTCTGTGATTACCACGGAGGATGCACAGTTCGGAATCAATCCTACCAGAGCAGCAATCAACTCACCCACCACCGGCATACTAGAAAAAAGACTCGCCAGTGTATCTTCTCCAATGAACTCTATCACCATATTAAGTACCAAAGATATCAACAAAATATATACAAAAATCTTAATGGTATGCTTTATCGCAGAAACCAAAGCACCGTCCTCACAGTGGCAATGCTCTTCCTCACATACCACATGGATATCCATATCCTTTTCCTGACGCTTCAACACCTTCACGTAGACAAGCTCCACCACCAGACCAGATACCACTGCAATCAACACCTTTGTGCCTAACAGCTTTAATATGGTCGCCACTGGTACCGACTCAGAAATCAATATCGGAAGCATCTCATCGGATGTGGACAGATAAATTGCCAACAGCGTACCCACAGTGATGACTCTTCCTGCATAGAGGCTGGATGCTGCCGCAGAGAATCCACACTGTGGCATGACGCCCAACAGTCCTCCCCAGACTGGACCAAACTTTCCCGCTGTACGAATCCGGTTCTGCACCTTAGATCCTGTCTGATGCTCCAATATCTCCATCACCAGATAAGTCACAAATAAAAATGGCAATAACTTAACACTATCAATTAAGGCATCTTCTAATATATGAATCATTTTCTTCCTCCATTCACTTCATAAAACACAAAAAACGCAATCAAATCGCATTTGCATTTGTTTGCATTTGCAACTTGTTTGCGTTTTTATTATACTCATATTTTACCTGCTGTCAAGTATTATTCACCTAACTGCAAGCCCTCCATATAGCCCTTGTCCAAATACAGCTCACGAAGCTTCTGATTTAACTGGGACTGCTCGTTGTATGGTTCACCAAAATGAATGCCATCCACGAACTGCTCCTCTGGATAATAGGTAATCTCATCAAAGTAATTTGGGAAAAGCTCACTAAGACCTCTCTCCTCAAAATCCTTTTCCAATGCCTCTTCCTGAGTATGTCTCCACTGGTTATCCGCCAGAGGATCTGGAAGCAGATGCATAGTCACATCATATTCCCCACACAGATCATAAATCTTGTACAGATATTCCACTGCAAGATCTGACAATACGATCTCATCACTGGCATTCGGATCTACCACTACCTGCTCCTTGATGTAATTCAAATATAACTTACGGTTCACAGAAGAATCACCGATCAGCTCTGCCACAGTCTTTTGCATAAAGAACTTGCCGAAGGTACCCTCCATCTCATCGATGGTCTCCTCCTCCAGATTCTGTAACAACTCATCCCTAAGGAACGGAATTGCCACATACTGATAACCATAATTCACATCAATGTTGGTCTGCAATGCATCCAAGCCCACGATCACATAGACATCCGTGATTCCCTCATGTGTCTCTAAAAATTCCTTGACCAGAAGATACTCTCCGGCAATCGTGACTGCACGGTTATTGCCCACCAGACTATATTCACCATTGATATCACGCAGACCGTTGGTCATCTGGAAGCATACGCTATCTCCCACCACCAGCTTGGAGTAATCTCCCTCCTCGCGGATCTGTTCAATATAAAGTGCCACCTCGTCCTTTCCGGCAGGATAATCACTGCTCTCTGTGACATAGGCAAACCAGCCACGGAATGGCTCCTTTGCAGATAACACATCCAATCCCAGAATGATTGCGGCAAAAAGGCACAAGAACAAAATCATTTTTCCGATAAATCTTTTCATTTCGCCCTCCTTCTAAAACTGGAAATAGATAAACTCAGCCGCCGGACGACCATAGTTCTGAATAATAAGCACTACAAAAGCTACCAACACTACCAGATAGATGCTCCAACGAATCACGATATTTCGCTTTGCCACCCAGTCACGCAGGCTCACGCCTCTCTCATGGATGATATCCACAATAAGCAATACGATCATGGCAAATATCAACTGATATACACCTAACTGACTTAATCCCATTCTAAAAATCGTACCGTCTGTAAACTGCTGTAAAATCACACCATTTGAAATAGAATAGCGAATCAGATCCACAGCATGTCCCATTCCATCTGCGCGGAAGAATAACCATGCAAAGCTTGCCAAAATAAAGGTGATGCACATCTGAATCACTCTAAGCCAAAATGCATCTTCCTTGATATGTAAGAAAGCACGTACCTTCTGTCTTACGCCCAGTGTCATACGTCCGATGACCTGATATAATCCATTGATACCTCCCCATACGACATAACTCCAGTTAGCGCCATGCCACAGACCACTCACAAGGAATGTTATCATAAGATTACGATATGCCTTCGGCTTGCTGCAACGGCTTCCTCCCAATGGGAAGTACACATAATCACGGAACCATGTGGACAGACTCATATGCCAACGATTCCAGAATTCCTTGATATTCGTAGCCAAATACGGCTGTCTAAAGTTGTCCATCAGACGGATGCCAAGCACCTGTGCTGCACCGATGGCAATATGGCTGTAACCGCCAAAGTCACAATAGATCTGAATAGAAAACAGGGCTGTCGCAAGAATAATCATACCCGCGGAGTAATTGCCATAATTCTCGTACACATTATCCACAAGGATCGCTACACGGTCTGCGACCCACATTTTCTCAAAATAACCCCAGAGCATAAGAAGCAGACCACGCTTTGCTGACTCGTAATCAAACTTGGTCGACTTCTGCAACTGCATCAACAGGTTCTTGCTTCGCTCGATCGGTCCTGCCACCAACTGTGGGAAGAAGGACACGAACAAGGCATAGCGCATGAAGTTCTTCTCCACTGGGACATCCTTGCGGTACACATCAAATACATATCCCAATGCCTGAAATGTATAGAAAGAGATACCAACTGGCAGAACCAGACTAAAGGAAGTTGCTAGCTGAGTGCTACTTCCTGCTATCTGAAGCAGTCGATTCACATTATCAATCGCAAAGTCAAGATATTTAAAGGTAAAGAGAATTCCAAGACTCAATACGGCACTGGCTATCATCCAGAGCTTTCGCTCACGGGCTACCTTTGCGGCATCGTCCTTATGCTTCCCGTGCTCTGCCCGGTCGATCAACATACCTCCCGCATAGCCAATCGCTGTAATTCCCAAAATCAAGATGGCATATGTAGCATTCCAGTTCATATAAAAATAATAGCTGGCAATTAACAGCCACGGCTGTTTGAACTTTTCAGGAATGATAAAATAAATACCGATTACTATCGGAAAGAAAACCAAAAAACTAAATGAATTAAATAGCATTTTTCCTGCTCTCCTCACACATTCTCATCGTCAAAAACGCATTTATTCTACCATATCCCGCGCTTCATTGTAAATACGTTTCCAGAATAATTGCAGTTTCTAAACACTAACCTACCATTTTCGGATAAAATACGACCCATTTACTCCTCCATTCCGGGAATCGGTCTTCTTTTTGCCGAAAAATCTGTCACATCCACACGAATCACTCCCACAATGGATACCAGCTTCTCATTGAACTCAAAATCGCCACCTGTCTGGCTCTTCATCAGTACCGTAAGTGCCTCACACTTTTCCTCCACATTCTCTACAAGAGATGCGATGCCCCTGCCACAGACACTGGCATAAGATACGCCATACTGACAGGCAGTCCTTCCAGTAAAAGGCTCCACATCACACTCAATCGCAAAGGATATCTTCGGATTCTTGCGAATCACATCGTACTTATATCCTTCCTTTGCCCCGTGCATATAAAATGTAAGCTTTCCATCCTCATATGTATAACCATAATTCATAGGAATCACATACGGCCATTCCCCATCACTGAGTCCCAGATGAATGACCTTTCCCTTATCTAAGATCTCACGGATTTGGCTCTCCTCTGTCACTTCACGGTCTCTTCTTCGCATACGATATCCACCTTTCTACCTCTTCTACTTGTAATACACCATAATATACTAAAAGAGACAAGACCCCAAAAGCCCTGTCTCTTCTTCGCTGTATCAGCGTTATTTCTATTCTGATTATAACTTCTTAATGCGCTCAAGTGCTGCTAAAGTATTCTCATAGCTTCCGAACGCAGTCAGTCTAAAGTAACCTTCACCGCTTGGTCCGAATCCTGAACCTGGTGTACCTACTACATTAGCATTCTCTAATAAGTAATCAAAGAACTCCCAAGAAGTCATCTTATCCGGAGTCTTTAACCAGATATATGGTGCGTTCACACCACCAAATACGGTGTAACCAGCATCCTTAAGTCCTTCCTTAATCGTAGCTGCATTCTTCATGTAGTATGCGACCTGCTCCTTTAACTGTGCCTTACCAGCATCAGAATAAACAGCCTCACCTGCACGCTGGATGATATAAGGTGCACCATTGAACTTTGTGCCGTGACGTCTTGCCCACATTGCATGTAAGGATACATCTCCACACTTAAGCTCCTTTGGAACTACGGTATAGCCCAGACGCACACCAGTAAATCCTGCGTTCTTGGAAAAGCTCTTAAGCTCAATTGCACAAGTCTTAGCTCCCTCACACTCATAAATAGAATGTGCCACATCAGCCTCAGAAATATATGCTTCATAAGCTGCATCATAAATGATGACTGCGCCGTTCTTGTTCGCATAATCTACCCAAGTCTGTAACTGAGCCTTAGTGATGGTTGTACCAGTTGGGTTGTTTGGCAGACATAAATAGATGATGTCTGGTGTCTCCTTCGGGAACTCTGGAACGAAATTGTTCTCCATAGTACATGGCATGTAGATCACGTCGCTCCACATCTCAGTCTTAGGATCATATGTGCCAGTTCTTCCTGCCATAACGTTAGAATCCACATATACTGGATAAACTGGATCACATACTGCGATACGATTGTTCTGTGCAAAGATCTCCTGAATATTTCCAGAATCACTCTTAGCTCCGTCAGATACAAAGATCTCGTCTGCTGTGATATCGCATCCTCTTGCCTCGTAATCATTCTTTACGATAGCGTTGCGAAGGAACTCATATCCCAGATCTGGTGCATAGCCACGGAAGGTCTCTGCATTGCCCATTTCATCCACTGCCTTGTGCATAGCATCAATGATTGCTGGTGCGATTGGCTGAGTAACATCACCAATACCAAGACGAATAATCTGCTTATCTGGATTCGCTGCGGAATATGCATTTACCTTTTTTCCGATGGTGCTGAAAAGATAGCTTCCTGGCAGCTTCTGATAATTATCATTTACTTTAAACATATCAAATCCTCACTTTCTTCTATCACGGACATCTCGCATTCACGTGTGACAATCCTACCGATTGCCCACCTCTGCTGTCATCTCTGCCGAGATTATATCATTCCTGTATGTATCATGCAAGTATTTTTTGTTTACTTGGAATCAAAATGATAATTACCATCAAAAACTCTGTCCTCTGCTAGCTACTCTGCAACTGGAACCAGATAAAAGTCATCCCATGCACCCCAGCCACCAGGACCGGATTCCACGAGAATTCCCACCGTTACCTCGGTGCCATCCTCGGCTACTTCAAAGGACTCTACCACTGGATTTGCCCAGTTCTGCCAACCAGGCACCTCCGTGTCCACCACGGTCTTCTCTCCGTTTACTACTACATACAACTGGAAAACGGCATCCTCTCCTGCGTCGCCACCTTCAAGATAAGCACCTGCCTGATAGGTTCCTGCATCTAATGTCACCGTCTGCTCTGCGGTATAAGAAAATGCACTCTCTGCCCAAAAATGCAGACAATACTTTCCATTTCTTGTATTATTCGCTTCCTCCTTAATTCCTGCACATTCCTGATCGGAGGTAATGCTCCACATAGAGGTGTCCTCCTCCTCAAATCCCGGATTCAGCAAAAGATTTCCCTCTATCGCCTCTGCATCTGCGCTGGTCTCCGGCTCATAGACAAATGGCTCTGCTGTTGTTCCTGTGTATACATACTGGAAGGTACGAAGACTCTCCAGTGGATGTCCCTCAAAATCAAATAATGCCTGATTATCCACTGCGCTTCCTCCATACCACTTACCTGCATCCTCTGGGTCGTACTCTGTTGCATAGGAAGAAGCCCATCCAGAGCCTATTTCCTCCCAGCTGTTCTTGTTCTGCTCCAATATCGCCTCTGCATTCTCGGCATCCGCATCATATACCTGTACCGGAAGCCATGCAGGTTCCCAGTAAAATACACCGATTCCCGCTTCTCCTACATCTACCACGGACTGGATCACTGCCCGAAGCTCCATGGCCTGTCCCTGTACAGAAATCGGATATGGCAGATTCTTATCATTATTGCCCTCGCACACTGTATTGCCACTTCCATCCCCGTCTTCCAATGTGGTAGCCCATGAAGTCTCTGTGACCATCACCTGTTTCCCATAAGTATCCGCCACATCCTTTAACACGCTGGTTAAATTCTCTAGCGTTCCATGCCAATATGGATAATAGGAGGATGCAAAAATGTCATAATCCACCCCATAGCTATCCAATTTCTGAGCGTAGTCTGCATAGCGCCCCTCTGTCTCTGGGTTAGTAAAATGAAGCGCTACCTGTATCTCCTGCCCTCTTTCCTCGGACACGCTTCGGATTGCACTGCTGCCCGCTGCAAAAAGCTCGCACATAGCTTCCCAATCTGACTCTCCACAGAACTTGCCGTTGGTCTCATTACCTACCTGCACGATTCCAACATCCACCCCGGCATCCAGCAAAGTATTCAAGCACTCTACCGTATAGCTCTCCAACTCCGCCGCCTTATCAGAAACGCTAAGCTCCTCCCACGCTCTCGGTGCCTGCTGCTTTGCCGGGTCTGCCCAGAAATCAGAATAGTGGAAATCCACGGACACCTTCATACCAGCTTCCGTTGCCCACTGACCGAGCTGTACTGCCTTCTCAATATCGCAGTTACCACCGCCATAGCCATTGCCCTCTGCATCATAAGGGTTGTTCCAGACACGAATTCTGACATAGTTAATACCGTTTTCTGCTAACAGATCGAAAAATCCCTGATCGTCCAGCTCATTTCCTTCAAAATCATAATAGCTGACGCCACTTTCCTTCTCTGCTATATAAGAGGACACATCCACTCCAAAAATAAAATCCTCTGATAGTCCTTCCACCTTTTCCACATACAAATCTGATTCCACTGGCGCAAGTCCACCCTGATTTGTGACATCGCTCTGTGTCTCTCCATCTGTCTGTTCCATCACATTATTCTGAGCATTTTCAGTCGCTTCTGCTGTCTCACTCTCTGCTTCCCCTGACGCGCCACATCCAGTCAGAACTCCTCCTGCCATCATGCCCATTGCACACAGCACTGCTACTATCCCCTTCCACTTCTTAGTCCCTTTCATAAACCCTCCAATCCGCCACATCATACCTCTGGCTTCCTTTTCCATAACTATGTTATCGCGGGGCTCGTCAAATTCCTCGCCAATCACATAACTCACAACTGTTGCGCCTTTTTTTGCGCAATCGGTTGTTCTTGTCTAGTTTAACATTTGCCAACTCATGATTCAATTCGCAATTCCGCTAATTTCAAAGCATGGTTTTTGTATTAATTTACTATTGCACAAAAAAGAGCATCCCAAAAGTCATATCATGACTTCTGGGACACTCTCTAAAATTACGTGAGCAAACTTAAAATCATCTGGGCCGTCTCTGTCAGACCGGTTCCATTATCCATACTTCGCTTTTGCATGTAACGATGAGCTTCCTCCTCTGATAGATTATTACGTTCCATCAGAAGTGCCTTCGCATCCAAAATCAAGGCATTTTCTTCTTCGGTTCTCTGTTTCGGTGCTTGCCTTGCTTTTTTTCTCCGACGCGTAATGGTATAGTCCATCATCTCCACTGTCTGCAAAAGTTCATTTACCTTCAGCGGCATTGACAGACATACCAGATTCTCTACATCACGGCTCCCGCAATTCGCAGGAGATGCCACAAGCAGCATTTCAAACTGTGCTGGCAGATATTCGTGCAGTTCTGTGTACATCATATCCACAAAACGATAACCACACACGATAATGCCTCCTCCAAGCTCATTGGCACTCTGCAATGCCTGAGCTCCCGTTGTGCAGACCGCATTCACATGGAATCCGTTCTGCATGAGGATCTTCTTGATACTTCGGGCACTATCCTGTTTGGGAAATGCAACAATAATATTCGTCAAATCTTTCCCCTTATGCGCAATACTTATATTTTGTATAAGTAATTATCAATTTCCCAACTGGTTACCTGTGCACGGTAAGCTGCCCACTCAGCTTTCTTTGCCTCGCTGTATTTTTCGGTAATATGTCTGCCCAACACTTCCCTAATATATTCGTCCTTCTCTAACTCATTGATTGCCTCTCCCAAATCTGCCGGAAGTGACTCGATTCCAAGGGCATCCTTCTGGGATAACCGCATCTCAAATACATTCTCATTTACCGCCTGCGGTGGCTCGATATGATTGCGGATACCATCAAGACCTGCCTCTAAGCATACTGCCAAGGTCAGATATGGATTGGCTGCCGGATCTGGACAACGCAGCTCCACTCTCGTTCCACTTCCTCTTGTGGCTGGAATTCGAATCAACGGGCTTCTGTTCGTTGCAGACCATGCTATGTAAATTGGTGCCTCATATCCTGGAACTAATCGCTTATAAGAGTTGACCAGCGGATTCGTGATGGCTGTCATACCCTTCATATGCTTGATGATTCCTCCGATGAACCAGTATGCCTCCTGACTCAGTCCAAGCTCTCCCGATGGATCATCAAAAATATTCTTACCATCCTTGGAAAGGGACATATTTACGTGCATACCTGAACCATTGATGCCAGACTTTGGCTTTGGCATAAAACTTGCAAACATTCCATGTCTCTTAGCAATGGTCTTAACTGCCAGCTTAAATGTCATGATATTGTCTGCGGTCTTAAGTGCTTCATCATAACGAAAATCAATCTCATGCTGTGCAGGAGCCACCTCATGATGGGATGCCTCAATCTCATATCCCATATCCTCTAAGGTAAGTACCATATCACGTCTTGCATTCTCCCCCAAATCAATTGGTCCAAGATCAAAATATCCCGCTCTCTCTGTACTGATGGTAGTCGGCTGCCCCGCCTCATCTTGATCAAACAGGAAAAACTCACATTCCGGTCCCACATCAAAGCGGTATCCCATCGATGCAGCATCCTCCACTGCCTTTTTCAATACATAACGTGGGTCTCCCTCAAATGGCTTCTTCTCTGCGGTATAGATATCACAGATAATTCGTGCCACCTTTCCCTGCTGTGGTCGCCATGGAAAGATAACAAATGTATCCAGGTCTGGATACAGATACATATCAGACTCTTCGATTCGTACAAATCCCTCAATGGAAGAACCATCAAACATGCACTCATTATTTAACGCCTTCTCTAACTGACTAGATGTGATTGCCACATTCTTCAAGGTTCCAAACATGTCTGTAAACTGAAGTCGGATAAATTCAACATCCTCCTCCTCAACGATACGGATAATATCCTGCTTTGTAAATTTGCTCATAATTACCTCCATCTGACCACTTGGGGTCTTGTACATATCTATAAAATCTAAAATACTCTAGAACTTCTTCTACGCTCTTATGTAACTGATTACCTTATCAAAAGCCATCGTTCCGCCAAACAGATCCAGAGCACTTCCGATAGTCACATTCAATTTATTTCTTCCCAGTGTCTTAAGCTGTTCTAAATCCAAAAAGCTTCCCACACCGCCTGCATAGGTAACTGGAATCCTTCCCCACTCACCTAGCATCTCTACCAATTCCGTCTCAATTCCATTGGCTTTGCCTTCCACATCCACCGCATGAATTAAAAACTCATCACAGTAGCCGCACAGCTCATCTAATAATTCAATGTTGACTCTCTCACTGGTGAACTTCTGCCAGCGGTCTGTCACGATATAATAGACTCCATCCCGCTTTCTACAACTAAGATCAAGTACCAGATGTTCCTTGCCCACCGCGTCCCGTATTTTACATAGATTGTCGTAATTGATCCTACCATCCTTAAACACATAGGATGTGACAATTACATGGCTAGCTCCTGCATCTAAGAATTCCTGCGCATTCTCCGCAGTGATACCTCCACCAATCTGGAGTCCACCCGGATACTCCTTAAGTGCCAGCATCGCCTGTGCCTTGGTAGCCTCGTAGTACTCACTATCTCTTGCATTCAGCAAAATAATATGCCCACCGTGCATACCTTCTTCCTTATATAAATGTGCAAAAAATGCTGCGTCCTGCTCAGAAACAAAGTTCTCCTTCGCCTGATTACCCGCATCTATGAGACTGCCACCTACAATCTGCTTTACTTTTCCATTATGGATATCAATACAAGGACGAAATTCCATCTGAAGTCTCCTTTTCCTAAAAAAATAGACGAGGTCACCCCTTGGTGTAGCCCCGTCGCCTGTTGACATCATACCATACATCAAATCATTTGTGAATAACCATTTCTATAAGGTTTATTTTTATCTTTTATTAATTTTTCTAATACTTGTCTATTTTTTATCAATTCACACTTATATTACATTGACATCGTGTTTTTTTTTTGCTATTATACAAAAACTAATATCTTTTTTACATGAATCATTAAAATTTTTACGAAGAAAGCGAGGAAAAAGAAATGGGAACAATTATTGGTGAAGGAATTACTTTTGATGATGTGCTCTTAGTTCCACAGTATTCAGAAGTTACTCCAAACATGATTGATTTGACAACACATCTTACAAAGAAGGTTGTTTTGAATATCCCTATGATGAGTGCTGCTATGGATACCGTTACAGAGCATAGAATGGCGATCGCCATGGCAAGACAGGGTGGCATTGGTATCATTCACAAAAATATGTCTATTCAGGCTCAGGCTGATGAAGTAGACAAGGTAAAACGTTCAGAGAATGGTGTTATCACCGATCCATTTTTCCTCTCTCCAAACCATACATTACAGGATGCTGAGGACTTGATGCGCAAGTTCCGTATCTCTGGTGTACCAATCTGTGAGGATGGAAAGTTAGTTGGTATCATCACCAACCGTGACTTAAAGTTTGAGACAGATTTCACAAAGAAGATCAGCGAAAGCATGACCTCCGAGGGTCTTATCACTGCTCAGGAAGGTATCACTTTAGAAGAAGCAAAGCAGATTCTTGCAAAGGCAAGAAAGGAAAAGCTTCCTATCGTAGATAAGGATTTCCACTTAAAGGGTCTTATCACAATTAAGGATATCGAGAAGCAGATCAAGTATCCTCTTTCTGCAAAGGATGCACAGGGGCGTCTTCTCTGTGGTGCTGGTGTTGGTATTACAGGCAACATGATGGAGCGTGTAGATGCTCTCGTAAAGGCTCACGTTGACGTCATCGTTGTGGACTCTGCACACGGACATTCCAAGAACATCTTAGAGGCAGTTAAGAAGATTAAGACTGCTTATCCAGACTTACAGGTAATCGCTGGTAATGTTGCTACTGGTGACGCAACCCGCGACCTCATCGAGGCTGGCGCAGATGCGGTTAAGGTCGGTATCGGACCTGGTTCTATCTGTACCACACGTATCGTTGCAGGTATCGGTGTTCCACAGATCACTGCTATCATGGACTGCTACAATGTCGCAAAGGAGTACGGTGTGCCAGTAATCGCTGACGGTGGAATCAAATACTCTGGAGACATGACCAAGGCTCTGGCTGCTGGTGCAAACGTCTGCATGATGGGTAGTATCTTCGCAGGTTGTGATGAAGCACCAGGTACTTTCGAGTTATATCAGGGAAGAAAGTACAAGGTATACCGTGGTATGGGATCTCTCGCTGCTATGGAGAATGGAAGCAAGGATCGTTACTTCCAGGAAGGTGCAAAGAAGCTTGTTCCAGAAGGCGTTGAAGGTCGTGTTGCTTACAAGGGTAATGTAGAAGATACCGTATTCCAGTTAGTAGGTGGTATCCGTTCTGGTATGGGTTACTGCGGTTGTCCTTCTATCGAGGACTTAAAGGTAAAGAGCAAGTTTGTTAAGATTTCTGCTGCTGCTCTGCGTGAGAGTCATCCACATGACATTCACATTACAAAAGAAGCTCCAAATTATAGTATTGACGAATAAATTCACTTGCTATATAATTGACACCATATTACAAATTTTCATTCCGGCACTTTACAGTGCCGGAAAATTATTATCGTCGAGGTGATTTTTTTTGGACTCAGGTGCCATATTTCAGATTGTTTTTTTATTTGTTTTACTCTTATTATCTGCATTCTTTTCTTCAGCAGAGACTGCATTGACTACTTCAAATCGTATTCGTATGCGTACATTAGCAGAGGACGGCGACAAGCGTGCTGCCCGCGTACTTCGCATTACGGACGATTCTGGTAAGATGCTTTCTGCGATTCTAATTGGTAACAATATCGTGAATCTTTCTGCATCTTCTATCGCAACCTCTCTTGCAATTAGGCTCTGGGGCAGCGTAGGCGCAGGTATTGCGACTGGTGTATTGACAGTCATGATTCTGATTTTTGGTGAGATTTCCCCTAAGACATTAGCTACCATACATTCAGAAAAAATTTCATTGGCATACTCTGGAATAATTGAATTTCTAATGAAAGTTATGACTCCGGTCATTTTTATCATTAACAAGTTATCTATGGGATTTTTATTACTCCTTCGTGTCGATCCAAATGGTGGTTCACAGCAGATGACTGAAGAAGAACTCCGTACTATCGTAGATGTCAGCAAGGAATCCGGTGTTATCGAATCCGAGGAGCATGAGATGATCAACAACCTCTTTGATTTCGGTGATGCTCAGGCGAAGGAAGTCATGGTTCCAAGAATCGATATGACATTTGCCAATATCGACAGTACTTATGATGAATT
This sequence comes from uncultured Roseburia sp., assembly GCA_964491235.1. Lineage (GTDB taxonomy): Bacteria > Bacillota > Clostridia > Lachnospirales > Lachnospiraceae > Roseburia. The sequence goes on along the minus strand of CAZBFN010000001.1, from coordinate 92,572 downwards.
GATTCAGATTTTTCAGGATGACAAGTTTACCCGTCTTCCTGTATACGAAGAAACGACTGATAATGTGGTTGGTATCCTCAATATAAAGGATTTACTACTTTGTAAGGATAGAGAACATTTTTCTGTTCGTGATGTTATGTATGAACCATACTTTACCTACGAACACAAGAATACCGCTGAATTACTGATTGAGATGCGTAAGTCTTCCATCTCTCTTGCTATCGTCTTGGATGAATACGGTGCTACTGCCGGACTCATCACCTTAGAGGACTTATTGGAAGAGATTGTTGGTGAGATTCGTGACGAATATGATACCGACGAGGAAGATCCTATTATTCAGTTAAATGAGCGGGAATTTATCGTTCTTGGCTCTACGAATTTGAATGACCTGTGTGAAGAATTAGACCTCAATTTTACATCTGAGGATTATGATACCATCGGTGGCTATCTGATTGGTCTGTTAGATCACCTGCCAGAGAAGAATGAAATCATCATCACCGATGACGATGTACTCCTCCGTGTAGATCAGATGGACAAGAATCGTATCGAAAAGATTTATATCAAGAAGCCAGAAGCTAAGGCTTCTGATGACGAGGAGAATGCATCCTAGGATTTAGGGTAATTATATCTTCTTAAAATAAAAGAGAATTGAAATATCAAATTGATATTTCAATTCTCTTTTTTACATTATTTTATTCACGAAATATCTTTAAAAGTTCTGTCCTGCTATCAACTAGCATATGAAAAACTCTAAGTATGTATACCACCTTTTTTAGCTCATCAATCAGAAAATATATTTTGTAATTCTTATAATACGTTTTCCTAATTCCATACTTTGCCAACTCCTCATCTTCGTCTACTTCATGACTTTGAGGAAATATACTAAGGTTATTAATTGTCTTCTTAAATCCTCTTACCGTGTTCATTGCAGTTTCTGGCATTTTTAGTTCAAATGCAATATAATCTGTCTGATCTGCAATATCTTCTTCTGCTAATGGTAAGGTAATGACTCTATACTCTGATATTGGAATACCTTTTCTCCAACTCATCAAAGAATTTGTTGCAGTCACGACCTTTACCAACTGCGATATCATGATAACTTTCTAATACCATTTCTCGCACTTGTCTCTGCTCTTCATCAATTTTTCTTTGATACTTTACAAACTGTGGTGCCTGACTCATACAAATCACCTCTTTCTTTTCATGACCTTAGTATACTCGAAATTCTACATTAGTACAAGAGCATGAATCGATTATAAAATAATCGCAGGGCATCCTCACTCTGACTATTTTCTGCTCCATATGCTTCCACAAATTGCTTCATTTCTAAGATATCCTCATGTGTAAAATAATACGTTGCCTGTGGTGTATCGTTTCGCAAACTAGAAAAGATTCCCTGCAATGTAGCCACATACTCCGAGTCTGTTTTCCAAAGGGAATTATCCTCCAGCCCACCATATTCATAGGACTGATTATAGTAATACTCGTTGATAAATCTTGTCGTTCCCTCTGGCTTCACAGCCACCGCCGCTGTATCTACGATGTATACTGTAATCTGCTTTGAGTATGTATTACCTACGCTGTCCACTACGTTCAAATTCTCGGTACAACTTCCCTCATGCTGAAACTGCGTAAAGTCTGTTGGCAGATAATCTGGTATCGTAAAGGAAGTACCGTCCTCATGCACGCCTGGCGCGATAGGGCTGCCATCTTCCCGGTCAGATGCAGATGCATGACTTAATATCTCTGCTTCGGTAATATAGCCGCTCTGCGCCTGTTCCAACGTATAATAAAGGTCTGTTGCCTGAATCCAAGGGCAATCATCCCACACTGCATACAGGGTAATTACCGCTCCATCCTGCTCCGTCACTCCTGCAGCTTCTACTAATGCATTAACGCTGATTGCTTCTTGTACGTTCCACTGTGCTGCCACATCAAATCTATGCTCCTCTAATGCCCAACCAAGGAATACAGATACATACGCCTTTTTGTCCGGTTGTGGCTCTGTCGTCCGTTCTTCGGTCTGTTCTGCAGTCTCAGCAGCTTCCGGATCTGCGACCCGGCTTATTTCATTTCTCACAACGGATGCGCTTGTTGTCTGCTCTTGCTCTGCATCGCTTTCTTCTGTTTCGGTAGTTCCAGCGTCCTCGGTATTCTCTTCTGTGCCGGTGCTTTCCACTGCCCCGGTACTCTCAGCACTCTCTTCTGTATCACTGACTCCAGTTGTTCCATTCGGAGCAACCACTGTTCCATCTGGCATGATAACTGTTCCGTCTGGCAGTATCACTGTTCCCTCCGGTGTTGTGACTGTTCCATCTGCAGCAATCATACTTCCCTCTGGGTATCCGTCTGCAGCTTGCATCACAACTGTTCCATATTCATCGATCACAATTTCTCCGGAGAGGATCTTATCCGTAACAATCACACCATCCAAGGTATATTTGATATATGCTGCTGTTCCATCTGATAAGAGAATGTCTGGCAATATCACTTCCTCATCATATTTAACGGTAATATCCGGAATAGGTGAAAGCTCTGTACCATCATTAGGATTAAACACAATGGTATATGTATTCGCCTCGGCGCATGCCTCCATAGCTATGTTATGAGCTGGCATTTTGAAGCTATATTTCTGGATGGTCGCAGAACAATCACCTGTCCACTGCATCCAATGATAACCAGTCATCACATCTGCGTTGACAGTTACTGTACTACCATAAGTGTATTCTCCAGTTCCGGTAACACTCTCAATTCCAGTTCCTATATTTAATTGTACTTTATATTTAGGGATTCCATAAGATGATGAAGTACACGCTTTATCAATCCAATAGCCTGTATTTACTCCATCTGCACGAAGATATCCTGAAAACATATCACTGTTCTCAAAACGTGTCTTTCCAGAGTTTTCTGTTTTACACTCGATGGTGTAATTAACAGTATTTCCAGATGTAAGATTCTGAACACCATTAAAGGTGACCGTATTTCCATTGATAGTACCATTTATGGTCTGTCCATTTACAACCGCTTGTGCGCTTATCGGGGTAAGTGCTGCATCTATGGTAACGACCAGTTTACCACCATAAATACCCGTATTTGCTGATGTGGAATTATTCTTAATGCTTCCTGTTACGGTAACACTCGTAGAGCTGTTCACCTTTGTGGTCTGACTTGCCCTCAAATCTGGGAATGCAATATCAATACCTGTACCAACATAAAGCAATGTGTTCCAGTAAATATTATTGACTTCCGCTCCTACCACAGTGGCATTGTTGCCCAATCCAGAGGACACATTTCTTAAGTCTGCAATAATACCATATTCTGTAATCTGTTTTCCGCCATTCTTATATAGACCGCCACCATAAAGCGTACTTCCTGCCACCCTCGTCCGATTGCCGCCACTGTCTGCGGTGTAAAGCGTGGTAGCCAGATTCGTATAAGTAGAATCATGGTCATTCGCACATCCAAAAAGCAACTGACCGCTGACACTTCCACTGGACTTTGACTTGATTCCATTGGAGAATGCTACATTCGTATCAAGGTAGCTGGTATCTCCATAAGCCGCATCACCAAATCTCCACTTTGCTCCGACCTTTAATGTCAATGCACGTACAGGGAAGTTATTGCCCTCTTCTACAACGACCAACTGCCATGAACACATATTATCACCACCAGTAGTCGTGCTGTGATACTCTGGAATATTGGCTACATAATAATCACCATATCCATAAGCTTTTACGATATTCGTTACATCTGCGACCATGGTATAGCATGTGCGCAGGTCTGCATTGCCCCAACCAGAAAACTTACGATTATCATTGTACACATAGTCTGGATAGATATTTTTCCATGCTCTACCGTCTCTCATGATAAATCTTACATGATTGGCACTCTCATCTGACTGCACATAGGGTTGTCTGGTCTCCCAAATCAAGTAAGCCTTTACAATCCCAGTTGCACCAGAACTGTTCGTCAGTGTCGCACCAGAGCTGTTCTGATATCCAGCTAGGTAAGTGTTCCTCCGCACTTCATCCTCATAGCCGTATACTGAATTTATGTTAGAAAAGTAATTCCAGTTACCCGTATAATTGAACTGATAACGTCCAACAGTAGTATTACCACTACCATTATTATATAATGGCAAATACTCTGTTGTTTCTTCCTTTGATGAACTAGGTGCGCTGGATGCTCCTGTTGCGGCAGACACATTCTCTGAATGAAACATACCTAAAATGAACGCCAACACGAAGCCTACAACCCACGTCTTAAGTACAGTATTCCTACATTTCTTTCGTGTAAACATCCTTTCTCTCCTTATAATTCTGTTTAAAAGTTTCCACCACCGATTGCCCAATCTCCTCCTGCTTCGCCACCTGTACCAGTGTTATCTAACAGGCTGTCATCTAACTCATAATCCCCCACATCATCTGGCACAGCCATACCGCCACTTGTGCTTGTGTCTGTGCTTGGAGTCTGTGCGGATGTATCTGTGCTTGGCGTGCTTGCAGATGTGTCCGTGCTTGGAGTCTGTGCGGATGTATCTGTGCTTGGTGTGCTTGCAGTCGTAGTGGTCGTGGTAGCACTCTGTGTCTGTGCGGAAGTCTGACTGCTAGTATCAGATGTGCTATTGCTTGTACTCTGATTCTGTGTAGAAGTCTGGCTACCTGTACTTGTACTAGATGTAGCCGTGCTGGATGCAGTGCTAGATGTACCAGAAGTAGTCGTGCTATTCGGCTTAGAACTGTTGCTAGATGCTGTACCTGTTGTTGCACCGTTCTTTGCCTTTACGGCAACAAGAGCTGTCTCATATGCCTTAAAACCGTTATCATCTACGACTGTGTACACGATTCCATACTCGCCTACGTTCTCAAGGTCTACGATAGAAGAATCGCATACAATCTTATCTGTGATATCATTGCCATTGCAATCTACTGCTGTCACACCATCCAGATAGTCGACCTCATCTGCGCCAACTGTAACGGTAATATCCTCTACACCAGAGATAACAGGTGCTTCACCAACAACAACATGCACAAGGACTTCTGTTGTATTACCAGACGCATCCGCAACGGTAATTAAGGCATCATATTCCCCTGTCTCGGCAAAGATAACGTAATCGTTGCTACATAACACATCATCTACTGTAAACGGCTCTAACACGATTGCCGTGTCCTCGATTACTTCTGTCTCTTCCACTGCTTCTACTGCTTCGGTGTCCTCTGCAACCTCGGCACTCTCTACCATTTCAGTCGCTTCCATAGTGACTTCCTCGACAGCATCCTCATCTGTCGCTGTTCCCGTCTCTGTAATCGTCACTTCCACTGCACCGCTCAACTCGGTAATACTGGTAATCACATTCTCTGCTGAAAGCGCGGTGTTCACTTCTACGGTCACCGTCTCTTCACAGTCAACGACTGGCGCGGTGGTATCAACGACCTCTACCTCAAAAGATGCTGTCTGGTCGTTATATGTAACAGGCACAGTATATGTACCAACCTTAGAGATATCTACTGCGGAAAAATCTAGGATAGCATCCTCTGCTACCTTTTCATCTGCCACATAGCTTGTGGCAGTAGTATCTAACTCACTGCCCAACTCAAGCTCTACATGGTCAGATACCAATGTAAGCTCTTGCGCTCCGCATCCACTTAACCCAAATATTGCCATAGATGCTAATGTCAATAATACTTCTCTCTTTTTCATTCCCGATATTCCCCTTTATCACTTATTCGTATATTGAAGTCTGACAAAGCCCTACTGATTTCGTCAGTACTACACCATTAGTATACATTACTTCTCCATATTCTGCTACCTTTTTCCTATTTTTTTCAACAGATAATTTTGTTCTTTTCAACATACATTTTACTCCCACTCGGCATAGTAACTGCGATCTTCTTCTATCGGCTGAGAAAAATCTGCAATATAGTCGTTGATATCTTTCCACTCTGCAAATGCCACGCCCTGGGATACAGGACTTGCAGGCGGAGCTATCTGTTCTCCCTCCTGCACCATATAAGACTTATAACAGCGCCCCTCACCCAACATATCTGCCTTGCTTCTATAAAACCTCACTTCATAACAATTTCGCCGCTCCGTTTCGGTCTTATCATATATTACAGTTCGTTCCCATTCTGTTTCACTCTCCACTCCATTTGGATGCTTAAATATCTCACTGACTCTAATTGCCATCACTCCCTTTTCATCATCTATCCCATATACTTCCATCCTAATATCCGAATCAGTCTCTACCGCAACTGCGATGCGCTCCATACATGCTGCCACTGCCTCACATGCATCATAATGAGCTTCTGTTTCATCCATCATTTGGGCTACCGGCTTTTCCATTGCAGACGACAAACTGCTCTGTATCTCTACGCTCCGATTCATTCTTCCGCCTATCGTCATCAGAATAGCCAAAATGATTACCCCAGCCACTCCACTGATAAGAACCATAATTGCATTCTTCAATTTGTCACCTCCCGATAATTTACAGGCACTCGAAATTCACAGGTAGACATACGATTTCCCGCATCCTTCGCAGACACACGCAATGTATAGATTCCCGGCACCATAAGCGGTAGCTGCGATACCTCCGACAGATTTCCTCCCATCTGAACCATTCCATAGGGATCACGCACACTTTCCACAGTTACAGGAATTCGCTCCCCCTGACTATTGGTCGCATTGATAATCGCGTCAACATCATAGATTCCCGGCTGCAATATCTGTGCATTTACATAAGTAATTGCAGGTGCAGACTGTTCACCTTCCCATTGATACCGTTCTACATCACCGCGTGCAAACACCGCCTCTTCCTCAATATGTGCTCCAAGCATGCGAAACACTCCCTGATTCCCCTCTTCATCCACCAGCCCAGCCACAAGCAGCCATATTAAAAGAGCAAATACAATTGCCTCCAATACAAACTTTCCATATGTTCTGATTACCTGTTCCATCTACCTCTCCTATCCGCATATTCCACCCATATATTGCATCAAAATCACATATACAGTTCCTCCGGGCTGTACCAGTGTGCTAAGAAGCGCTAAGGCTCCCATACCACCAAAAATCTGCAACAGCCCCACTCCATATTGTTCCAAGATATCTTCCATACTTCTCCTTTGCTCCTATTCAAATAACACTCGTCACATAGTTGAGCAATAACACCAGCATCCTCAACAAAGCACTTCCTGCCAGTATTCCAAGCAATGTCACACCAAGTTCTCCAATTACCAATTCCATGCTCATCTACATCCCTCTTTTCCATTCATCGTGCAATTCCCCTTGTCACCCTTTCTTGCGAGACTCCTAACAAGGGAATCTCATAGGCATACGTCAGTTCCACCTCAGCAATACGATAATCCAACTCCTCATCATACAGACAAGTCGTTACCTCTAACGAATACCCTTGAACACTTGCCTGTTCCTTACATGCCGCAATTACATTCGGGTTAAAATTACTATTCTCGATCTCTGCCACCACATCTGCCTTATATTCCTTTGCTGCTGCCACATCCGCACTTACAGTCACCACCGCAACGCATAAAAATAACTGAAACATCAGTGATACTAATATCGAAAAAGCCTCTATGATATACTTCACCTACACACCTCCTATACCACCCAGAAGCTGCATCATGACTACCATTCCTAAACTAAGATCAATCAACAGCTTCACTGTCGCTGCCACCACAGGATACGAAAATATCAGCTTCATCCGAAAAGCAATATTGGCATTCCGGATTCCATCTGCCATGTCCTGCATCTGTCCCACTCGCTCTAAAAGTTGATTCATCTGGGCACTTACATTGCCTGTACCATTTTCAGAAAAAGCATGTAACATCTTCATGCAGCTCGTCACCTCCGGCAGATCAAAACTGCTGCAAAAATTAGTATAAGAAGATAATTTTCCCGGCTGTTGCTCAAGACGTTCCAAAAGCATTGTAAGTTCACCGCTCAATACCACTGGTGCCCTCTCAAGAGACTTTGTAAGTGCCACCTGCACATTATTATTCTGCAACAGCAATGCCATACCAAGCAGCCACTGCGGCAACGCCAGATACATCTCTTCCGTAATATCCTTCTTGGCAAGATGATATCCGATTCGATGCTGTAATAAAAAGAAAATCATCACCAGAATACACAAAATACCTGGTACACGCTTCCCTAATACAAAGCATATGACCGACAGCACAAATGGAATGATTGCAAGCAAAAAGCTTTTCTTTCTGGCATTGCCCTCATCATAACTCATTACCATATCATAGCTTCTAAGAATATATTCTGGTTCATGCAGCACCTCTTCCTTGAGCCAATCATCCGTAAGACTTCTAGCACTTTTCACATAAATATGGAGCAATGCCAGAATAAACAGCACCGAGGATATCTGAATCATAGGTATTCCAAACACATCCACTGCATTCTCCACCATGAACATCTCCTTCATTGCATCTAACACATATAATGCCACCGCGCACAGCAAGGTCGCCACTACAATCGATATCATGTTATCTGTATGACTCTTTTTCTTATCAGCCTGTAAGCAATAGCCCCTCTTCTTCCATCTCTCAATATCCTCAAGGGCAAGCACGATGGAATCCTCCACCTCACCTCCGTACTCCTCTGCACTGACTAAAAGACTATGTACCATGTCCATCTTACTGCAGCCATAATACTTCTCAATCATTGGTAAACTCTCTCTTAAGATACCCTGCGCGGTCTTAGGCTTACCCAATTCCATATGCAGAATCGCCCGATCAATGCATTCTCTCATCTGCCCTTCTGCAAAAAGTTCCCGGCTTTCCTTTAACGCACTGACTACCTTACCTGTCTTCTGAAAGGAATATAACATCTGCTCCATATAAGACGCCGCATCCGCAAACCGCTTCTGCTCGTACATCTTCTTGTACATATCCAGAACAAGCACTGGCAATACCAGCATCACCGCCACTACCACCACCGAAAAATATACCGCCTGTAACTGAAACAGGATTCCCACCGCACTGATTCCAAGAAGTGCACCAATCATCCACAGGATGTGGGATTTCCAAGAAAAATGATAGCCGTAGACATCTACTTCCTTCTCCAGATTCTTTGGATTCAACAGCTTTAACTTATCCCATATCGTCCTCTTCTTCTCCATCTACTTCCCCTCTCTCAAATACTTCTGCCAATTCTTGCAGACAAATGGATCATCAATTCCCGCCATCTTCATTCTCTTAAGAATCTCCGGCGGCAGCTCGTTAGAGCATACTTCTCCATCCTCCATCAACATGTATATCTTATTCTCCCGCCCCTCACGGCTATAAAAGCAAAGCTGATCCATAAAGCGGTGAATCTTCCCATCCGGCTGTCTGATACAGCGAATCAAAATGCCCACATTGACATAGCGATAGATACGATTCTCCATACGGGATGCATCCCGCTTATCGCTCATCATATTTTGAATACGATCTGGCAGCTTTCTGACGTCATCCAGATGAATTGTAGTAAATCCACTGACTCCTGTACTCCACTGCTCCAATAGAGATGTGACTTCCACCGATCTCGCCTCCGACAGCATCAGCCACTTTGGATTCTGTCTAAGACTCGCCTTAATGGCATCTGTATAGGTAAACCCCAGACTGATTCTAAGTTCCACTGCATCGGCTCCCGGATTGATGTCTCCATAATGAATTTCCAGGGAATCTTCGATGGTGATGACCCTTTCCTCCTTCGGAATGAACTGCATAAAAAACTTGGCACACTCCGTCTTCCCCGCCCCCGGCTCTCCACCGAAGACAAAATTCATCCCAGCCAGAACACAATTCATCAAAAGATGTAAGATCTCCTCTGGGCAATACTCTTCCCTGATCATCCGCACGATATTGCTGCGTACAATACAGGGGGACTTGCGGATACAAATACTCGTCCCAGTAATCGCCACAGAATCATGGATAATACTGATTCTAAGCTCCCTTGTATCCGCCTCCAGTATCTTATTGGCATTGTTGAACTGCTTGTTGACACAATTTGAGATATGATGCGTAAATGTACTAATAAACTGCTCTGAAAGCTCCTCCTTCACACGATACCGTCCACGCTTTAGATCCGTTACCCACAGTTCCTTTCCGTTGTAATCCACATCTGTGACCTCCGGCTCCTGCAAATACTTCCACAGAACCCCAAACTGCTCCTCCGTCGGCTCAAAAGTAACTACTTCCCCCATGTCTTCCTCCTATGTCAATGAATTCATACTGGTAAAAAATCCCGTCAACGCATTCTTGAACTCTGTTGCCACATATCCGTCCGCGGACAAGGCTGCAATGATAATTGCTCCCAATGCTAACAATACAACTACTGCTAAGATTGCATTTCCATAATGCTTCATTACCTGTTCCATATCTACTTCCTCCTTATCATCCATGTTGCAATTCTCTGCAACTCATTCATAAACTGCTCATTTCGGATCGTCCCTTCCCGGTATTCCCGTTCTATGAACGCCCGGTTCTTCCCCTGCGCGAGGGCAAGGTGATACTCATTATTGTAGGGAATCACACAGATTCGCTCTGACTCTACCCGGTATACCCGCTCCAGATAGGCAGACTCTATCCCTGCTTCACATTCATATCCTCCTAGAATAAACAATGTCTCCCTCGCCATACACAATCTCGCCATGTATGGATTCTCTTCAAAAAATCGTCGGATACATCCATGCTCCTGTCTCAAATTCACTACCACCAGATCTGCCCCAAAAAGCATATGCCGCTTTCTCGCTGTTAGACCTGTACCACAGTCAAGAAAACAATACTCTGCTCCTACCTCAATCTTTTGCAAAGCTCCTGTCACAATGTCCTGCAAAGCTCCTGTCACGATCCAGGCATCCGGACACATCGCCGACAACATATCTGCAATAGCCTGCATATGCGTAGTCGTGTTACAACGATGTACTTCGCCCCAGAACGCAATCCTCATCGGCACATACTCCGACCATCTGTATTTTTATAAAATTGGGAATTATGGAAAGATTCTGTCTCCATAAAACATAATAAGAAATGCGGGTTATCTCTCATTCTTCTCATACCTCCTTATCTCACCAGACGAAATAAGTGTGATATGCAAATCATTTCCCACATATTTGATAAAAGATGAGTATATCATACTTCTCAATTTTACGTTTGTAAAGAACTTTTTTTCATTTTATGCATTTTTCATAAATTTCCTGCTTTAACTTTTCTTTTGTTCTGATTTCACTTATAATAGAACCTATCAGTATAATTAGGAGGATGTTATGAAAAAATTTGTGATCACAACAGACACTACCTCTGATTTGCCAGAGGAATACTTAAATAAGCATCAGATCGGATTACTTTCTTTGACTTATACAGTAAACGATACTACTTACAATTGGTGGAATCCACTTCCAGTTAAGGATTTCTATGATTATATGCGTGAAGGCTCTCTTCCGACCACCTCACAGGTCAATCCAGAAGAAGCTAAGTCCACTTTCGAAGCTATTATTAAGGAACAGGATGCAGATATTCTTCATATCGCATTTTCATCTGGACTGAGCGGAAGCTATAACAGCAGCCGTATTGCTGCCGAGGAATTGGCAGAGGAATACCCAGATCATAAGATCGTCATTATCGATTCTCTGGCTGCCTCCATTGGTGAGGGATTGCTGGTACACAAGGCTGTCACTATGAGAGACGCCGGCAAGTCTCTTGAAGAGATCGCTGCATGGATCGAGGAAAACAAGCTTCATGTTGTGCATAATTTTACGGTAAATGACCTCTTCCATCTCTATCGCGGTGGACGAGTTTCCAAGACCGCAGCTTTCTTAGGAACTATGATCAACTTAAAGCCTATCCTTCATGTTGACGATGAGGGTCATCTGATTGCATTATCCAAGGTGCGAGGACGTAAGAAGTCCTTGACTGCTCTTGTGGACGCTATGGAGCAGCAGATCGGTTCCTGGAAGGATGAGAACGATGTTATCTTTATCGGACATGGCGACTGCGAGGAAGAAGCACAGCGCGTTGCTGATATGATCAAGGAGCGTCTTGGTTATGAGAGCTTCCTGATTAACCATGTTGGACCTACCATCGGTGCTCATACCGGTCCTGACGTTATCGTCCTTGGCTATCTGGGAGATTACCGCTAGAGTTCGAGAATATTTTAGACAGGCAAAGAGCTGCCCACTCAGTGGACAGCTCTAAAAAAGGGAGATGTACTTTTGTACATCTCCCTTTTTGTCGAATAGAAATCTCTATTCCTATTATACGTTGATCTCGGCCTTCATACCGATCTCGTCTTTGTTTGCCTCTAAGATTGGATTTACCACGTTTGCAAGGAACTTTTCTACCTGAATTGGAGAACGTCCTACATACTTGGATGGGTCCATAGTTGCCTGCAACTCTTCCAATGTCAGATTGAACTCTGGATCTGCTGCAATCAGCTCTAACAGGTTGTTATCCTTACCCTCTTCCTTGACATTTCTTCCTGCCTGCATAGATAAGGTACGAATCTTCTCGTGTAACTCCTGACGGTTACCACCATTCTTTACAGCATCCATCATGATGTTCTCAGTTGCCATAAATGGAAGCTCAGACATTAAACGCTTGGTAATTACCTTGTCATATACTACCAGACCATCTACTACGTTAAGGCACAGATCTAAGATACCATCAATTGCAAGGAATCCCTCTGCAACAGAAATTCTCTTGTTTGCAGAGTCATCCAGAGTACGCTCGAACCACTGTGTTGCAGATGTGATTGCTGGATTTAATGCATCTACCATCACATAACGGGAAAGGGATGCAATACGCTCAGAACGCATTGGATTACGCTTATATGCCATTGCAGAGGAACCGATCTGATTCTTCTCAAAAGGCTCTTCTACTTCCTTTAAGTGCTGTAACAGACGGATATCATTGGACATCTTGTGTGCACTTGCAGCGATACCAGCTAATACATTAAGAACTCGTGTATCAACCTTTCTAGAATATGTCTGTCCAGATACTGCATAGCACTCCTTAAATCCCATCTTCTCTGCGATCATTGGATCGATCTTATCGATTGTCTCCTGATCTCCATTGAATAACTCTAAGAAACTTGCCTGTGTACCAGTAGTTCCCTTAGAACCCAGCAGCTTTAATGTGCTCATCACATACTCTAAGTCCTCTAAGTCCATAACGAACTCCTGAGTCCACAGAGTCGCACGCTTTCCTACCGTGGTAGGCTGTGCTGGCTGGAAATGGGTAAATGCAAGAGTTGGAAGGCTCTTATAGGTATCTGCGAACTTTGCTAACTCTGCGATTACATTTACGAGCTTCTTGTGAACAAGCTTAAGAGCTTCGTTCATCACGATAATATCAGTATTATCACCAACGTAGCAGGAGGTAGCTCCTAAGTGGATGATTCCTGCTGCCTTAGGACACTGCTGTCCATATGCATATACATGACTCATAACATCGTGGCGAACCTGCTTCTCTCTCTCCTTTGCCACGTCATAGTTGATATCATTGATATGAGCCTTCATCTCATCGATCTGCTCCTGAGTAATGACTGGTTTGCCATTCTCGGAAAGTCCTAACTCCATCTCGGTCTCAGCAAGTGCGATCCATAACTTTCTCCAGGTAGAGAACTTCATATCCTGTGAAAAAATGTACTGCATCTCCTTGCTGGCATAACGCTCTGACAATGGGCTTGTGTATCTATCTGTACTCATAAAATATCTCCTTTTTCATTCTACTTCGCAGTCGGCATGCACTGCTTCGCAATCTGCACACACCTCTTAGTCTACTTATCGATCATAATCTCCACGAATATCCTCTTTTGGTGGCTCCATCGGATACTCACCGTTAAAGCATCCCTTACAGATTGGAAGTCCCTCAGCCATCTCACTAAGACGGTCGATTCCAAGGTATCCAAGGCTATCTGCGCCAATAATCTTCTGGATTTCTTCAATGGAATGGTTATATGCGATCAGCTGCTGGCGCTCTGGAATATCTGTTCCAAAATAGCATGGCCATAAAAATGGCGGTGAACTGATACGGACATGTACCTCAGTCGCTCCCGCATCCCGCAGCATCTTTACAATACGGTCTGATGTGGTTCCACGCACGATGGAATCATCGATCATAATGACACGCTTTCCTGCCACCGCTTCCTTAAGTACGTTAAGCTTGACCTTAACGCTGGACTCACGGCTGCTCTGTTTTGGCTTGATGAAGGTACGTCCTACATATCCATTTTTCACAAAGGCAGTTCCATAAGGAATTCCTGACTGCAAGGAATATCCCAAGGCTGCAGCATTACCGGATTCCGGTACTCCTACTACTAAGTCTGCCTCTACTGGTGAATCCATGGCAAGGAAACGTCCTGCCTTGATTCTGGATGCATAGACACTGACACCATCAATATGGCTGTCCGGTCTTGCAAAATAAATATATTCAAAAATACATCTTGCTTCCTGCTCCTTTGGCAGTGCTCTTGACATATCGGATACGATACCATTTTCTGGTGTGATCGTAACGGTCTCACCTGGTAACACGTCACGGACAAATTCCGCACCTACCGTATCCAGAGCACAAGTCTCAGATGCAAGAACATAAGCATTATCACGCTTTCCGATGCAAAGTGGCTTAAAGCCATATGGGTCTCTTGCACCAATCAGCTTTCTAGGGCTCATGACTACCAGTGAATAAGCTCCCTTGATCTTACAGCAGGCACGTCCCACTGCTTCTTCTACGGTCTTAGACTTAAGCCTCTCTCTGGCGATATGATACGCGATGACCTCAGAGTCTATCGTCGTCTGGAATATCGCACCCGTATACTCCAAGTCCTTTCGAAGCTCTGTGGCATTAATCAGGTTACCATTGTGTGCCAATGCCAGTGTACCCTTCACATAATTCAGTACCAGTGGCTGTGCATTCTCTCTCGTGGATGCTCCCGCCGTAGAATATCGTACATGGCCAACACCGATATCTCCGCGCATCGTCTCTAGATTCTCTTCTGTGAATACTTCATTGACAAGACCCATGCCCTTGTGAGATGTGACCTTGCCCTTCGGTCCCTGAGTATCACTGACTGCGATACCACAGCTCTCCTGACCTCTGTGCTGCAACGCGAACAATCCATAATATATGGTGGACGCTACATCCTTGCCATCAAAATCGTACATACCGAAGACACCGCACTCTTCGTGCAACTCATCTCCAGACTGCTTTGTATCAAATGCTTCTCTTATCTCACTCTTAAACTCATACTCACTCATGTATTTTGCTCCTACGCGTTAAACTTCTCACCTGTCAACAACTCAAATGCCTCTTTGTACTTATCAACTGTCTTTGTGACAACTTCTTCTGGAAGTAATAACTCGTTATCTGGATTTGCCTTCAACCAGTCTCTTACGAACTGCTTGTCAAAGGATGGCTGTGACTTACCAGCTTCATATCCCTCTAATGGCCAGAATCTGGAGCTGTCTGGAGTCAGCATCTCATCGCCAATTACGACCTTGCCATTCTCGTCCAGACCAAACTCGAACTTAGTATCTGCAATGATGATTCCCTTGCTCAAAGCGTACTCAGCACACTTCTTGTAAAGTGCGATGGTGCAGTCACGAATCTGTGCTGCATAGTCAGCACCCTTACCTGGATAAACCTTCTCTAATACCTCTACGCTCTCCTCAAAGGAAATGTTCTCATCATGTAAACCGATCTCTGCCTTTGTACTTGGTGTGTAGATTGGTTCAGGCAGCTTGTCAGACTCTACAAGTCCCTCTGGAAGCTTGATACCACATACGGTTCCATTCTCCTGATAGCTTGCCCAACCGCTTCCTGTTATGTATCCACGAACGATACACTCGATTGGAAGCATCTCTAACTTCTTACACATCATACTGTTTCCATCAAAACGCTCATTCTGGAAAAACTCTGGCATATCCTTAACGTCCACGGAAAGCATGTGGTTCGGTACGATATCCTTGGTAAAATCAAACCAGAACTTAGACATCTGTGTAAGAATAGCACCCTTCTTAGTAATCTTATTCTTTAAAATATGATCAAAAGCTGAAATTCTGTCTGTTGCGACAATGATAAGGCTATCTCCATTGTCATATACCTCACGTACTTTACCTTCTTTGAATGGCTTAAATTCCTGCATTTTCTTATCCTCTTTTCCGGTGCCACAGACACCAATTCTTATTATTACAGTTCCACTTGCTTCCGCAGACAAACAATTTCTGCACTGTACGCCAAAATTATAATACAGCGGCTTTTAGAAAGTCAATGATTTTACCAGTGATCGCCCACCTTTCGCACATAGAAAAAAAACTGGTTTTTATTAGTGTTTTTGTACATTTTAATTGTTTAATTAGCATTGCTTATAAATTTTATTCAAAATTAGTTCTTGACGTACTTTAGTACTAGATGTATAATAACAATCGAACAGGATATAAGTACTAATTTGCAATTATCTAATTTTCATATAACTCCTCTTATCTGCCATTAGGGCAGATTCCCTTCAGGAAACTCGTCATCGTTTCCTGACTACATGTATTAGAGATGTTTCATCTCTGATATGAGAAAAAGCAGTCCCTCCCCCGGGGCTGTTTTTTTGTGCAAATAAATACTTGTACAAATAAGGAACAAAGAATCAGCCCCGCTGATTCTTCGCGCCCGAGCGGTGTTGCTTGCAGCTAATTTCTTATCCGCGAAGTGCGCATCCTGCGCGGAGCGCTTTTTATGCAATAGGACGCAATTTCCTATTGCATAAAAAAGCCAGCTTACGCATCTATGCTTAAACTGGCTTTTATCGTTTCTATGATTTATTTCTTGATTAACAGGGACTTTCCTGTCATCTCTGCTGGCTGCTCCATACCCATTAACTCAATCATAGTAGGAATGATGTCAGCAAGGCATCCATCCTCCTTCAATCCGTATGCAGGATCTGCATTGATTAAGATAAATGGTACTGGGTTAGTGGTATGAGCTGTGAATGGATCACCTGTCTCATAGTCAACTAACTGCTCTGCATTACCATGGTCTGCACATAAGAACATCTGACCGTCAACTTCCTTTAACGCCTCAACTGCTCTACCTACACAGCTATCCACAGTCTCAACTGCCTTTACAGCAGCTTCCATGATTCCTGTATGTCCAACCATATCTGGGTTCGCAAAGTTGATGATGATAACATCATACTTCTGGGAACGGATTGCATCACACAGCTTGTCGCATACTTCTGGTGCGCTCATCTCTGGCTGTAAGTCATAAGTAGCAACCTTTGGAGACTTAACAAGGATTCTGTCCTCTCCCTCGTTTGGCTCCTCTACACCGCCGTTGAAGAAGAATGTAACGTGTGCATACTTCTCTGTCTCAGCGATTCTAGCCTGAGTCTTGCCATTTGCTGCAAGGTACTCACCAAATGTATTCTTCAGCTCTACCTTCTTGAATGCAACCTGCTTGTTTGGAATAGTCACATCATACTCAGTAAAGCAGATGTAAGTAACGTTCTTTCTAGCACCTCTGTCAAATCCATCAAAATCATCTGCACAGAATGCTCTTGTGATCTCACGTGCACGGTCTGGACGGAAGTTAAAGAAGATAACAGTATCGTTATCCTTGATGGTTGCACGAGCAGCGCCATTCTCTGTGATAACAGTTGGTACGAAGAACTCGTCTGTCACATCCTTAGCGTAGGAAGCTTCCATTGCAGCCACAGCGCTCTCTGCTGTCTCTCCCTCTCCCTTGGTCAGTGCATCATATGCCTTATGTACACGATCCCATCTATTGTCACGATCCATGACATAGTAACGACCAGAAATAGAAGCGATCTTACCAACTCCGATCTCAGCCATCTTAGCCTCTAACTCCTCTACGAATCCCTTACCTGAAGAAGGCGCAGTATCACGGCCATCTAAGAAGCAATGTACATATACATTCTCGATACCCTCTCTCTTAGCCATCTCTAAGAGACCATACAGATGTGTATTGTGGCTGTGTACACCACCATCAGAAAGCAGACCATACAGGTGAAGGTCAGAACCATTCTTCTTTACGTTTGCCATACCTGCTAACAGAGCCTCGTTCTTGAAAAAATCTCCATCCTCAATCTCCTTTGTAATTCTGGTGAGCTCCTGATATACGATTCTTCCGGCACCCATATTTAAGTGTCCAACCTCAGAGTTACCCATCTGTCCGTCTGGAAGACCAACAGCAAGTCCACTTGCATATCCCTTTACAAATGGATAATCCTTCATCAGTCCATCCATAACTGGAGTATTTGCCTGTGCTACGGCATTGCCCTCAGTCTTCTCATTCAATCCATAACCATCTAAAATCATTAATACGGTAGGTTTCTTGCTCATTTCTTATACCTCTCTTCTTCATACATATTCTCCCTGCATCTGACAGGGTATTTATTTTCGGTTGCCAACAATATCGATGGCATTTCCTTCATTGTCTGTCATACCTATAATCTTCGTCGTACTCGTCTCTGCATCATAGGTAATAATCTCCGCAGGGTAATCTCCTGCGCCTTTATCATAAGCATTGCCCGCTTCATCCAATCCCACATCCGTAGAAATTGCCGCGAGATAATGATAGAATTCATCCTTTTCTTCCTGTTCTGTCAACAGGCTTGTCACCATATTCTTCTGTTCACATGGTAAAAATCTCAGTTGCACTCCTTCGCCATCGGAAATGACGACCTGTGCCAATGTGGTGTACAAGGTACCATCGGAAAACCAGAAATTTCCCAGACTATACGCCACTGGAACACCTTCCTCAAAACCAACGCCCTGCAAACGGTGCGGATGTCCGCCAATAATCACATCTGCCCCTGCTCTAGCAAAGCTCTCCGCCAAAGTCCGTTGTGACTCCTCTGGATACAAGGTTCCTTCTGTTCCCCAATGAGCAACCACAATAACATAATCACTGTTGGCAGCCGCCCTGGCGATAATCGAAATAAATCTGGCAGGATCCAGTGTCTTAAGCACTCCTGCCTCAGTCGCCGTGGCTTCTCTGGTGTATTGAGTCGTTCTCTCTATCTGAGTTGCCGACACAATAGCAATTTTTCTGCCGTTGGCAACATAATATAAAATCTTGGAGGCTTCGTCAATATCTGATCCAGCACCCACATAGGGAATTCCCGCATCATTTAAGTGCTGCATGGTATCCAACAAGCCGACCTCACCATAATCATATACGTGATTATTACCAAGGGTCACAGCGTCTGCCCCAAAGGTCGATAACAGCTCTACCCTTTCCGGTTCTGCCCGAAAGGTATATGCCTTGCCCGGAATTGCCGACCCTCTTGTCTCTTCCATGTATGTAAACTCATTATTCATAATAAGGATATCAGACTGACGCATCTCATCGATCAGTTCCGGTGAAAAACAATCCTCAATTCCGCCAGGCTGTTCGTTCATATAATCAGTGGTACACCAGTCCTCGGCGAAGTTAAAATCTCCAGTAAAACTGATGACTATCTCTGACGGATCATTGGTCTGCCGCCAGTAGACGTTGTCCAGCCTGTACTTCTGAAATCCACTGTCCTGACAAAAACGTAACCAAAGTACATGAATCGATTCTCCAGTCTTCTCATACCAGATCTCCGAATCCATCTCGCCATCCATTACACAGCAGGCAAGATCGATCACCACTTCATCACCATACTTGGCATCCAGCCACATCAAAAACGCTTCATCTATTGTATATCCTGCAATAAATTCCTTGGTCGCACCACTTAATATAACATCAAATGCTTCTGTCAAGTCAGCTATTTGGGTCGATTCTGATGTCATCTGGGTCGCTGTCGACTCTCCATGTACTTCTGACAACTCGGTATACCTGCCAGATACACATAGATATGCAGTAAATGCCAACACAACCAGTGCTTTGGGTATGCACCTTTTTCCCATAAAATTCCCCGATTATCCTCCGTATTTGCGCGTCGCACCATACCATTATAGTATATCCGGGGCTATTTTACTAGCTAAATTTTGCTTTGTCCTTATGCATGGCAACACCCGCTCTTCTTAGTATTTCTAAAAAAAGCGGGTGAAAATTCCATTCAGACTAATTATTTGTAGTTAACGATCTTGCCGAAGTCAGCCTTTAAGGATGCTCCACCAACTAATCCACCATCGATGTCTGGCTGTGCAAATAACTCAGCAGCGTTACCAGCGTTTACAGATCCACCGTACTGGATACGAACCTTCTCAGCTGTATCTGTTCCGTATACCTCTGCGATACACTCACGGATCGCCTTACATACTTCCTGAGCCTGCTCAGTAGTAGCTGTCTTACCAGTTCCGATTGCCCAGATTGGCTCGTAAGCGATAACCATAGAAGCAACCTGCTCTGCTGTGATATCCTTTAAGTCAGACTTGATCTGGAAACGGATCCAGTCAAGAGTAACGCCCATCTCTCTCTGCTCTAAAGACTCTCCACAGCAAAGGATTGGTACTAAATTGTGCTCGAAAGCCTTCTTAACCTTCTTGTTGAGCATGCAGTCACACTCTTTGAAGTAGTCACGTCTCTCGGAATGTCCGATGATAACATACTTAACGCCTGCATCTACTAACATCTCTGGAGAAATCTCTCCTGTGTAAGCACCGCTCTCCTCGTAGTACATGTTCTCAGCACCAACTGCTACGTTGGTTCCCTTAACTGCCTCTACAACAGGTACGATATCGATTGCTGGTACACAGTAAACAACCTCAACCTCGTCACTTGCTACCAGTGGCTTTAACTCTTCTACTAACTTTACTGCCTGGCTTGGAGTCATGTTCATCTTCCAGTTGCCGGCTACGATCTTCTTTCTTGCCATATCTACAAATCCTCCATTTATCTCTTTAACCTTGTGCACGCATGGTGTGCCATGCTTCACGGAACTGTAACTTTTTATTCTTATTTATTATCTGCTGCTACTACACCTGGCAGCTCCTTACCCTCTAAGAACTCTAAGGAAGCTCCACCACCAGTAGAGATGTGGCTCATCTTATCAGCGAATCCTAACTGGTTAACTGCTGCTGCAGAGTCACCACCACCGATGATTGTTGTCGCTTCTGTCTCAGAAAGAGCCTTTGCTACTGCGATAGTACCAGCTGCAAGTGTTGGGTTCTCGAATACACCCATAGGTCCGTTCCATACAACAGTCTTAGCTGTCTTAACTGCCTCAGCATACATCTCAGCTGTCTTAGGTCCGATATCACATCCCTCACGGTCTGCTGGCATATCAGCTACATCATATACCTCAACCTCTACTGGAGCATCGATTGGGCTTGGGAAATCCTTGATTGTTACAGCATCTACTGGAAGTAATAACTTCTTGCCAAGCTGCTCGGCCTTTGCCATCATCTCCTTACAGTAATCAAGCTTTGTATCGTCTACTAAAGACTTACCAATCTCGTATCCCTGTGCCTTTAAGAATGTGTATGCCATACCACCACCGATGATTAATGTATCACACTTCTCTAATAAGTTAGAGATAACATTTAACTTATCAGCAACCTTAGCACCACCAAGGATAGCTACGAAAGGTCTTACTGGGTTCTCTACTGCATTACCAAGGAAGTCAATCTCCTTCTGCATTAAGTAACCAACTACGTTCTCTCCGCCCTTAGCGCTGATGAACTTTGTAACACCAGCAACAGAAGCGTGTGCTCTATGGGAAGAACCGAATGCATCACATACATATACGTCTGCAAGATCAGCTAACTCTTTGCTGAACTCCTCACCATTCTTGGTCTCCTCTGCACCACGGAAACGTGTATTCTGAAGTAATACAACATCTCCCTCTTTCATAGCCTCTACTGCTGCAGTTGCATCTGCACCCGTTACATTGTAATCAGCTACGAATACTACTTCCTTACCAAGCTTCTCAGAAAGTCTCTTTGCAACTGGAGCTAAAGACTCGCCCTCGTTAGGACCATTCTTTACTTTTCCAAGGTGAGAGCAAAGAACAACCTTACCACCATCATTGATTAACTTCTGGATAGTAGGAAGTGCTGCTACGATACGAGTCTCATCTGTGATCACGCCCTCTTTTAAAGGTACGTTGAAGTCACATCTTACTAATACTCTCTTGCCTTTTACATTGATATCATCTACGGATTTTTTGTTTAATGACATGATTATGTCCCCCTTTTATAATTCTGCTTTTTTATAAAGAAAATAGGTCCGGTCCAATAGGACCGGACCTATTAAAAGTCACATATAGACAATCGTACAGACGAATTATGCTAACTCGCTGAAGTACTTGATTGTACGAACCATCTGAGATGTGTAAGAGTTCTCGTTGTCATACCAAGATACAACCTGAACCTCGTACTGATCATCAGATACCTTGCTAACCATTGTCTGAGTAGCATCGAATAAAGAACCGAATCTCATTCCTACGATATCAGAAGAAACGATCTCGTCCTCATTGTATCCGAAGGACTCGTTAGCTGCTGCCTTCATAGCTGCGTTGATACCCTCTACAGTAACATCAGCCTTATTAACAACTGCTGTCAAGATTGTTGTAGAACCTGTTGGGGTTGGTACACGCTGTGCAGATCCGATGAGCTTACCATTCAACTCTGGGATAACAAGACCGATAGCCTTAGCAGCACCTGTGCTGTTAGGAACGATATTAACTGCTGCTGCACGAGATCTTCTTAAGTCACCCTTTCTCTGAGGACCATCAAGAGTCATCTGATCACCTGTGTAAGCATGGATTGTTACCATGATACCAGACTGGATTGGTGCATACTTGTTTAATGCATCAGCCATAGGTGCTAAACAGTTTGTTGTACAAGAAGCTGCAGAAATAATTGTATCTGTAGCCTTTAATGTCTCATGGTTTGTGTTGTATACGATAGTAGGAAGGTCATTTCCTGCTGGAGCAGAGATAACAACTTTTCTAGCGCCTGCATTGATATGAGCCTGAGCCTTCTCCTTAGATGTATAGAATCCGGAGCACTCTAATACTACGTCTACCTTTAAGTCTCCCCATGGGCAGTTGTTTGCATCTGGGAATGCGTAGATCTTGATTTCCTTACCATCAACTGTGATAGAATCCTCACCAGCAGTTACCTTGTCTGCTAATGCATATCTACCCTGAGATGAATCATACTTTAATAAGTGAGCTAACATAGCTGGGCTTGTTAAATCGTTGATAGCTACTACTTCATATCCTTCTGCTCCAAACATCTGTCTGAATGCAAGACGACCGATACGGCCAAAACCATTAATTGCTACTCTTACTGCCATTTTTAATTCCTCCTAGAATTTGTAAATGTAATTCGCCGGGTTACACCCTTGGAACCTTCGGTTCTTACCTTTGGGCTCCGTGCTTTTCTTATTTTAACCAATTTCAATAGAAAGTTCAAGCCCTTTTCAATACTTTGTCCTCAGTTTGTTAAATTTTTCACTATATCAGCATTTTTTCCCTATTTTTCTGGAATTTTGTACAAAATGATGTGCAATCTATTCTTTTCCGTCTTCATTTGCGTTATACTATATATTATTTTTCACCAGAAAGGCGGATTTTCCTATGCTTTGGGACACACATATGCACAGTCAGTACTCCGGCGACAGCGAAACACCGCAGGATGCCATGATACAGGCGGCCATTCAAAAGAATTTGGACGGCATCTGTTTCACCGATCATCTCGATATTGATTACCCGGATGATCCATATCTCTTCCTATTAGATTTACCGAACTATACCGCTTCTGTGAATGCCTTGGCGTCACAGTACGAGGGGCGATTTCCGATCCGGCTTGGCATCGAACTTGGTCTCCAGCCCCACCTCGCCGCATTGCATGCAGATATTTTAGAGCAGTATCCCTTTGACTTTGTCATCGGTTCTTCCCATGTGGTGCATGGCTTCGATCCCTATTATCCGAAGTTCTATGAGGGACGCAGCGAGGAAGAATGCTACCGCGAATACTTTGAATCCATCTTAGAAAATATTCAGGCATTCGACGGATTCGATGTCTACGGCCACATTGACTATGTGGTACGCTATGGCCCGAATCGCAACGAACAGTATTCCTATCAAAAATACAGTGATGTCATCGATGCGATCCTGTCTCTTCTTATAAAAAAAGGTAAGGGTATCGAGATCAACACTGGCGGCTTTAAGTATGGTCTCGGACATCCGAATCCGACCGAGGAGATTATCGCCCGCTACCACGAGCTAGGCGGTGAAATCATCACCATCGGTGCCGATGCCCATAAGCCAGAGCATGTGGCATTTGACTTTGAAAAAGTGCCGGATATCCTAAAAAGTGCCGGATTCCAGTACTTTACCGTATTTAAAGACCGAAAACCAGAATTCATAAAGCTGTAAGCTATTTATTATGTAGCGATTTTCGGTACTGACTTGGCGTTTCACCTGTCTTTTGCTTAAATAATGCGGCAAAGTTGCTGGCACTGTTAAAGCCTACTCCATGAGCTATGTCCGTAATGCTGGCATTTCCGGATGCCAGAAGCTCCATGGACTTTGCTATACGGTACTCCAACAGATAATCCGATATAGTCATGCCCATCATTTTTTTGAAAAAGCGACAGCATTCGCCCCGACTGACATTCTGTGCGTCTGCCATATCAGACAGCGAGAATTTTTCGTCATAGTTTGTCCGCAAATATTCTATCATCCGCAGGATTCTAATATCCTGCGGTCTTTTTTCATTCGCGATTTCTTTTTCAAATGTATGCTGGGACAACGCGATCCAGATATCCTGCAACCGCCGTTGCACTGCAAGATATTCTCCCTCGGCAAAGTGTTCAAATATCCAACCAATATCCTCAAAAACCTTCTGTGTATCCACCCTTTTGGAAATTCCATAATATGCCCGCTCTGATTGTATCACCGGCGTATAATAGCTCTGCTCAAAAAAACTTCCTGCAAAGCCATTTAACAGACAGGGATGAAATATAATGGTCGCATATTTTGTCCCTTCCTTAGTTCCCGCCTGTATCGAATGAAGTCGATCTGGAAAAATAATAAATGCATCCCCCGCAGATATCTCGCACTCCTCTTCCAATACGCACACCTTCACGCTTCCCTCTATCACATAAGAAATCTCAATTTCTTTTTGCTTATGCCAATTGACAAATCCCTGTGAAAAATGCTTCAAATCATCCGAAAATGTCTCAGCCGGAAAACTTTCCGTTCCTATCGTCAATGTCGAATACAATTCATCATCAACAGGAATCACAATATTGCCCATCTCACACCTCCATCACACTTTCATACATCCCCTGCCGCACAGCGGTCATGTGGCTTTTCTTGTTAATATAATTATATTTTTCATCAATATCGCACTATATCAAGCCACAACTTATTAATATAATTATATTACAAGAGGTAATCCTATGGAAGAAAAAAAGATTTTTTATACCGATCTCAAAAAACCGGCAATGCCTATTATATTGCAGAACCTATTGTCCACTGCCATTGGCTCCATTGACACCTTGATGCTCAATCTCATTGGACAGACAGAACTCTCAGCGGTATCACTGGCAAACCAATTATTTTTCGTGTTGAGTCTATTTTTTACAGGATTGACCGGCAGCACAAGTATTATGATCGCCCAATATATGAGCAAACAGGACAAGAAAAAGATAAGCAACATTTTTCAGATTGCATGTACTCTCTCACTTTTTGTCTGCCTCTGTTTTAGCCTTCTGGCAGTTGTTTTTCCGAACGCAGTCATGCACCTGCTCACCGGCGATGCCGCTCTCATTCAAGCAGGAAGTACTTACTTACGCATTGTGGGCATTTCCTACCTTATGATGGGATTTTCCCAGAATTATCTCGCCACACTAAAGGCAATGCAACAGGTACGAAAAAGTGTCAGCATCTCGTTATTTACCCTGATACTTAACTTCTGTCTGAATGCAATCTTTATATTAGGCTTATTCGGTGTTCCAAAGATGGGGGTAAGGGGCGTTGCCATTGCGACCTGCATCGCCAGAATCGCAGAACTCCTCATATGTGTTATCGATATGCATTTGCAGAAGCTGGTATTCTTTGAAAGAGACGTTGATGCTATCTTGCAAAAAGACTTTGTAAAAATTGCCCTTCCAATGACATTGCAGGGCTTTGTCTGGGGCGGTGCACTGGCTGTCATGTCAGCAATTATGGGACATCTTGGCTCTGATGCGGTGGCTGCCAATTCCGTCGCCTCCGTAATCCAAAATATTGCTACCGTAGCCAGCTTTGGTCTGGCAGAGGCCGGCTCCATCCTACTTGGCAAGGATTTAGGCAAACAGAATTTTACCGAGGCAAAACAGCATGCAGGAGCTCTGATACAGGTCGCCGTAGCCTGCGGTGTTATAGGATGTATTCTCATGCTAGTTGCCGAAAAGCCTCTCGTTGGCATACTATCACTGACCCCCGCTGCACAAAGCTATTTCGGGGTGATGTATAGGATACTATCCGTAAATGCTATTTTTGCAGCCATCACCTATACCATGTTGTGTGGAGTCTTTCCCGCAGGAGGCGACACCCGATATGGATTATATATAGATGGAATTGTGATGTGGAGTCTGGTACTATTAGGGAGTATCGCAGCATTTGTATGGCACAGCCATCCTATCATCGTTTTTATTTTGCTCAATATAGATGAATTGCTAAAAACCCCTTTTGTAATAAAGAAATATTACAAGTTTGACTGGGTGAAAAATATTACAAGAAAAATGGAGGACACGCAATGACAGAATTAGAAAAAATGGCAAAGGGCTATCTCTGGGGAGACACCGAAGAATATTTAGAGGAACAACGTATCGCAAAGGATCTGGCATATGATTTCAATCATTCCCGTCCATCCGAGCATGAAAAGCGGGATGAAATCATCCACAAGCGCTTTGGGCAGGTGGGCGAAAATGTCTTTATCCAGCAGCCGATCACAGTAGCCCGCGGAACCACTGTCAGCATTGGTTCTGGCACTTATATCAATTCCAATCTGACCCTTGTGGACGATTATAAGATCACCATCGGCAAGGATTGTCTGATCGCACCAAATGTCACCATCAGTACCACCGGTCATCCCCTACATCCAGAGTTAAGAACTAAGGGTATGTACAGTTTTCCAGTGACCATTGGTGATAATGTGTGGATCGGTGTCGGTGCCATCATTCTGCCGGGCGTGACCATCGGCAACAACACCGTGATCGGTGCTGGAAGCGTCGTAACCAAAGACATTCCTGCCAACGTGATCGCCTTTGGTACACCGTGTAAGGTCATTCGGGAATTTGATGAACATGACAGAGAGTATTATTATCACAACTACCGATTTGATTCCCAAGTATAATACATTGCCATAATACAAACCTTATAATACATTTTTATCCCAAAAAGAGCCGCCAGCCTGCAAAAACGCAAGCTGGCGGCTCAATCTCATTTCTCTTATTCTTTTCCATCCCAGCAGTAAGTACAGAGCTTGCACTTATCGATTCCAACGGATTCCAACATATCATCCAGACGGTTGAATCGAAGGGAGGTAAAGTTCAACTCCTTACGAATCTCCTCTACCATCTGCTCATACTTTGGTGATTCTGGATCTGCGTACTCTTCCAATACTTCGTCTGTTACATTTCCATTTTCCAAGCGGTCAATGACACGACGGGTAATCAGATCCATCTCAGAAGAAGAACGTGAGAAGTTAAGGTACTTACATCCATATAAAAGTGGAGGGCATGCAGGACGAATATGAACTTCCTTCGCACCACTCTGATATAAGAACTCTGTTGTCTCACGGAGCTGTGTACCTCTTACGATAGAGTCATCGATTAAGAGGAGGCTCTTGTCACGAATCAACTCTTCCACTGCCAAAAGCTTCATCTTTGCAATCAGATTACGCTGACTCTGCATAGTTGGCATAAAGGAACGAGGCCAGGTCGGTGTATACTTGATAAATGGTCTGGAGAATGGAATTCCAGACTCATTGGCATAACCAACGGCATGGGCAATACCAGAATCCGGTACACCAGCAACGATATCTGGCTTAACATTGTCACGCTGAGCCATCTTCTGTCCACAGCGGTAACGCATATTCTCTACGCTGGTTCCCTCATAGGAGCTGGCTGGATAACCATAATATACCCATAAAAAGGTACAGATCTTCATCTCCTCATTTGGATTTACCAATGTGACACAGTTCTTATCTGTGATAACTACGATCT
Organism: uncultured Roseburia sp.; assembly: GCA_964491235.1. Taxonomy (GTDB): domain Bacteria; phylum Bacillota; class Clostridia; order Lachnospirales; family Lachnospiraceae; genus Roseburia. The sequence continues at coordinate 64,412 of CAZBFN010000001.1, read as the reverse complement.
CACCCGGTCCTAACTCCTTGTAATTAGTATATCCAAGGTTCTTATATGCAAAATCTTCAAAAGAAACACAATAAGCATCGTCCTTCTTACCTACCACGATAGGGGTACGTCCATACTTATCTCTCGCTGCATAGATTCCTGCATGGTTCATCAAAAGAATGGATACAGAACCATCCACTCTCTCTAATGCATACTGAAGTCCCTCAATCAAGTTCTCCTTCTGATTGATCAGTGCTGCAATCAGCTCAGTAGCATTGATATCTCCACCGCTCATCTCAAGGAAATGAGAATGATTCTTCTCAAATAATTCCTTGGAGAGTTCCTCCATATTGTTGATCTTACTTACGGTAGTGATGGCATATGTGCCGTGGTGGGAGCGAACCAGAAGTGGCTGTGGCTCATAATCAGAGATACAGCCAATTCCAAGATTTCCCTTCATCTCCTGCACATCTTTATCGAACTTAGTACGGAATGGAGAATTCTCAATATTGTGGATGGCACGATTAAAGCCATCCTCTCCATACACTGCCATACCACCACGTCTTGTTCCTAAATGTGAATGATAGTCAATACCAAAAAATAAATCAAATACGCAATCCTGCTTGGATGCTACGCCAAAGAATCCACCCATGTTCTTCTTTTGTTCCTTTCTTTACTTGAAGTAAGCTACACCAGACTCAAACAGCTTTAAGTCCTGCTCGCCGTAGATGTTCATAGCTACGCTTCTATCACGACGCTCAGAGTGTGCCATCTTACCAAGTACACGACCGTCTGGGCTTGTAATACCCTCGATTGCCATGTAAGAACCGTTGACATTCCACTCCTCATCCATCGTAGGAACACCTGCTTCGTTGACATACTGTGTAGCGACCTGTCCATTTTCAAAGAGCTTATCCAACCATTCCTTTGGAGCTACGAAACGTCCCTCTCCGTGGGAAGCTGGGTTACAGTATACCTTTCCAGCCTCTGCCTGTGCTAACCATGGGGACTTATTCGTCACTACCTTGGTGTATACCATCTTACTGATATGACGTCCGATGGTATTGTAGGTCAGAGTAGGTGAATCTGCACTCTGTGGACGAATCTCGCCGTATGGAACTAATCCAAGCTTGATCAATGCCTGGAATCCGTTACAGATACCAAGTGCCAGACCATCTCTCTCATTTAAGAGCTTCATAACAGCCTCAGTCATCTTTGCATTGCGGAATGCAGTTGCAAAGAACTTCGCAGATCCCTCTGGCTCATCTCCTGCGGAGAATCCACCTGGGAACATGATGATCTGTGCCTGCTCGATTGCCTTTACGAACTCATCAACAGAATCACGGATATCCTCTGCATTTAAGTTCTTGAATACCTTAACAATAGTATCTGCGCCTGCGCGCTCGAATGCTTTTGCACTGTCGTACTCACAGTTGGTTCCTGGGAATACTGGAATAAATACGGTTGGCTTAGCAACTTTATTCTTGCATACATAGATGCTGTCTGCCTTATAAATTCCTGTGGAAAGCTCTTCCTTATCCTCTGTTGCACGAGTTGGGAATACCTTCTCTAATGTACCTGTCCAGGCAGCAATTGCCTCATCCATAGACAGCTTCATATCTCCATAATTGAAGCTCTGCTCTCCATTGACCTCTGCTACTAACTGCTCATTGCCAGCAAGTCCTGCTGCCGCAAGTACCTCTTTTACAACCGTCATCTTGTCAGCTAGAACTTCTGCTACGATGTTACCAAATCCTGGAGCAAATAAGGTATCGGTAGATACTTCCTGTGCTACTGTAACACCAAGCTTGTTACCAAATGCCATCTTACTGAGGGCTGCTGCAAGACCCTTGCCATCTAACGCATATGCTGACACGATAGCGCCCTTGCCAATCATCTCATGAACTGCTGCATACAGCTTCATTACCTGCTCATATACTGGCAGATCATACTGATCCTTCTCGATATTAAATAATACTAACTGATTTCCTACTGTCTTAAGCTCTGGAGTAATAACATCCTGCTCCTTTGCTACATCTACTGCAAAAGATACCAGTGTTGGTGGAACATCGATATCATTAAATGTTCCAGACATAGAGTCCTTACCACCGATAGATGGAAGTCCGAAACCGATCTGAGCATTATAAGCACCAAGCAGTGCTGCAAAAGGCTGGCTCCAACGCTTTGGCTCCTCGCTCATTCTGCGGAAGTACTCCTGGAATGTGAAACGAACCTTGCTATAATCACCACCTGCGGTAACGATGCGGGACAGCGACTCTAATACAGCGTATACTGCACCATGATATGGGCTCCATGTAGATAAGTATGGATCAAATCCGTAGGACATCATTGTCACGGCATCAGACTTTCCGTTCATAACTGGAATCTTAGCTACCATAGACTGTGTCTCTGTCAACTGGTACTTACCACCGAATGGCATGTATACACTTCCTGCTCCGATGGAACCGTCGAACATTTCTACCAGTCCCTTCTGAGAGCATACGTTTAAGTCTGCTAACTCAGCAAGCCATGCCTTCTTCATATCGTTTTCTGCAACTGCCTTGGCAACTGCTGGAGTTGCGATCTTCTTCAGATAGTTGTCCTCTGGATTTGGCATATCTACTGCAACGTTTGTCTCCTGATGAGCACCGTTGGTATCTAAGAATGCACGGGACAGATTAACAACTTCCTTGCCTCTCCACTCTAATACAAGTCTTGGCTCCTCAGTTACTACTGCAACCTCGATTGCCTCTAAGTTTTCTTCCTTTGCATAGCCTAAGAACTTTTCTACATCCTCTGGAGCTACCACAACAGCCATACGCTCCTGAGACTCAGAGATTGCAAGCTCTGTTCCATCCAGACCAGCATACTTTTTCGGAACTTTATCTAACTGTACGCGCAGACCGTCTGCAAGCTCACCGATTGCAACGGATACACCGCCCGCACCAAAGTCATTACACTTCTTGATCACATGAGCAACTTCCTCACGGCGGAATAATCTCTGGATCTTACGCTCGGTAGGAGGATTACCCTTCTGTACCTCTGCACCACATACTGCGGTAGACTCGGTATTGTGTGCCTTAGAAGAACCAGTTGCACCACCGATACCGTCACGTCCAGTACGTCCACCTAATAAAATGATGATATCGCCTGGATCAGAGGTCAATCTCTGTACGGCACGTCTTGGAGCTGCACCAAGTACGGCACCGATCTCCATACGCTTAGCCACGTAATTTGGATGATATACTTCCTTAACATAACCAGTTGCAAGTCCGATCTGGTTACCATAAGAGCTGTATCCATGAGCAGCCTCACGAACTAACTTCTTCTGAGGAAGCTTTCCAGAGATAGTATCCTTCACAGATACGGTAGGATCTGCTGCACCAGTTACACGCATTGCCTGATATACATAAGTACGTCCTGACAATGGATCACGAATCGCACCACCAAGACAAGTAGCTGCTCCACCGAATGGCTCGATCTCAGTTGGGTGATTATGTGTCTCGTTCTTGAAGTTCACTAACCACTCCTCGGTCTGACCATCTACCTCGATTGGAACAACGATAGAACATGCATTGATCTCATCGGACTCTTCCTGATCCTGTAACTTGCCCTCTTTCTTCAGACGCTTCATTGCCATAAGTGCAATGTCCATCAGACATACGAACTTATCGGAACGTCCTGCGTAAAGGTTCTTATGTGTATTTAAATAATCCTGATAGGTCTCCTCCATCGGTGCACGATAGTAGCCATCATCGAAAGCTACATCCTTAAGCTCTGTGGAAAATGTGGTATGACGGCAATGGTCAGACCAATATGTATCTAATACGCGAATCTCTGTCATAGAAGGATCGCGGTTCTCTTCATTCTTAAAATAATTCTGGATATGAAGGAAATCCTTAAAGGTCATAGCAAGACCAAGGGAATCGTAAAGTGCCTTAAGCTCAGCTTCTGGCATATCCTTAAATCCATCAAAAATTGCAACGTCCTCTGGCTCGTCAAAATTCTGAACCAAAGTCTCTGGCTTCTCTAAATCAGTCTCTCTGGAATCCACTGGGTTGATACAGTGCTTCTTGATCGCATCAAGCTCAGCCTCAGTAATATCTCCCTCGATCACATAAGTAACCGCGGTACGGATCACTGGCTCCTCGTTCTCATTTAGCAGCTTCACGCACTGCTCTGCAGAGTCTGCTCTCTGGTCGAACTGTCCCGGAAGGAACTCAACAGCAAAAGTCTTAGCTCCGTTCAACTCGAAGGTCTCCTCGTAGATATCATCTACTGGTGGCTCTGAAAATACAGTGACCAATGCCTTCTTATAGGTATCTTCTGAGATATTCTCAATATCATAACGAACCAGCTCACGAACCTTTGTCACTCCACTGATTCCAAGGTAACTCTTAATCTCTGCCTGCAATTCCTTTGCCTTTACCGCAAATGCAGGTTTCTTCTCAACATATACGCGTCTTACGTTACTCATGTTTATCCCTCCATTGTAAATAACAGCCTACTGGTACAGTGTATCATGATTCCTTCAATTAGCATAATTAATATATTTAATGTGATTTATTATCTATATTAATATATATTTTTCTATAAGTTCTATTTGACATAATTATAAGTTCTTCTTATAATCTAGGTGTGTCTATTCAGAAAAACAACACAATGGCGGCTTCTGCCGCAGAATTGAGGAATCATGGATATCAATTATGAATTATACAAAGTATTTTATTATGTTGCAACTTCCTTAAGCTTTTCCGAGGCAAGCAAGCAGCTTTTTATCTCCCAGTCAGCGGTCAGCCAGTCCATCAAGACCTTGGAGAAAAAGTTAGAGCAGCCTCTTTTTATTCGAAGCACCAAAAAAGTACAGCTTACTCCGGCAGGTAAGGTGCTGTTAAAGCATATTGAACCAGCAATGAACTTAATCCAGCGCGGTGAGAACCAGCTTCTTGATTCTGGAAGCATGGGATTAGGTCAGCTTCACATCGGCGCCAGCGATACGATCTGCCGCTATTTCCTAGTACCTTATCTGAAGCAGTTCCATAAGAAGTTCCCGAATGTTCCGATCAAGGTCACAAACGCTACTTCCCTAAGCTGCGTAGAACTGTTAGATCAGGGAAAGGTGGATCTTGTGGTCACCAACTTCCCGAATTCGAACTTAAATCACTCTTACATACAGAAGACAGTGTGCAACTTCACGGACGTATTTATCGCCAATCCTGCCTACTTCAATCTCAAGCAGCAGGAGATTTCATTCGAGGAATTAAGACAGTATCCAATTTTGATGCTGGATCGCAAAAGTACCACCAGTGAATTCCTGCACAACATGTTCCTGCAGCATCAGCTTGAGTTGATTCCGCAGATCGAACTTAGCAGTAATGATCTACTTATTGACTTAGCACGGATCGGACTTGGCATCGCCTTTATTCCAGACTATTGCTTAAGCCATGAGTCCAAGGATCTCTTCATTGTAAAGACCAAGGAAAAACTGCCGTCCAGACAGATGGTGACTGCCATCAACCCGACTTTGCCAATTTCCCAGTCCACGGAGGAATTCTTAAAGCTGTTGCCGACAATGTAAAACAACGAGCCGCACGTAAAACGTGCGGCTCGTTTCTATTATATTTACTGTTCTTTTTTCAGTCTCTCCTTTGCCTCTTCCACTGTCTCATCATCCTTGGTCAGGAACTGATCTACGAACTTATCCTCGATTTTCTTATAGCCCTCTACGGCTCCATTTTCAATCTTTTTGTAGCCAGATACAACTCCTTCTTCAATCTTCTTGTAGCCACCTACTACCTTTTCCTCGATCTTCTTATTTACCTCTACTAACTTTGACTTTGCCATTTTGTATCCTCCATCTTTCTTATTTTTTCTACTTTTTTATATTCTATTCTCTAGTTCTCGCTCTTCTTCCATCCAAAGCACATTGGGATGAGGCAGAGAAGCAACACGATACCAATGATTCCAACGATAATTCCGTAGAACATCATTCCTTCATATACCATAGTCAGACACATTCCAACACCAAATACCAACACTGCAACAATAAGCAAGCACCTACATACACCAACATACGATCTTCCTCCATTCAATATCAAAACTCATTTACTATTGATTCAATTCGCGATCAAGAATCTTCTCGTAAAATGTTATATCCTCTCTTAATCTGGCAAGCCCATACTCCAGCATATATATTTGATAATCATATATATTACTTACAACATTCTTCACTTCCGATGCTTCTGAAATATTCAACAAATGCTCTGCTAATACGGGTTCTTTACTAATACGAATTATATTAGTTTCTATTACACTATCTTTTGTATTTTCTACAAACTGCTGAATCTGACAAAGTTTATCATATTCGGCACTTAAACTCTCAATGTAATTTTCTATAAATGCAATACGCTTTTCCTTCGACGCCATCCCAAGGAAAAAGAATTTTCCCTCTTCCATGTTTTTCATTTTTTGAATATTCATAGGTGTTCCTATCCATTCCTTAAAATATATAACACCCTTTTCGGTAACACTATACTGTTTTTTGAGCATATTATTATCAATATATTCTTTTACAGCAATGTACTCTTTGTCCAACAATTTTTTAATCGCTGCTTGTATGCTGCCTAAACTGTCACTACATACAGTCGAAAGATTTTGTTGTATATATATCCGCATTTCATAAATTGTCATTCCTTTTAATAAAAGCAAACTTAAAATAATATGTTCCATCATTCCACCTCCAATGTGTTACTAATAGATACATTACTATTAGTAATATGAAAAGTCAAGAAAAAGACGGACAAAAATATCCGTCTTTAACACAACAGAAACTTCAAATTGATCAAAATCACTGCGCGATGGTCTCCCAAGGCTGTGACGCAAATATATTATGCCTCATTCTTTTCTTCAATATGAGCTATATTATCCGCCACCGATAAAATTTGCATCTGATAATCCGCAATTTCTTTCAGTATACGAAATATTTCCTCTTTTAACTGTCCTTCACGAATCATCTGCGCATTATGCGTTTCCAGATTTGAAAGCACCGTAAGCTCATTAATCGTTGCATAATCCCTAACATTACTACGTTTCGCAAGTTCCGGATTGCTTTCTCTCCATGCTTTCGCAGTAAATCCAAACAAAGCAACGTTTAACAAGTCTGCCTCCTCCGCATAAGGCAACCAACGCAAATCATCTCGATAATTGCAATTTGGAATAATATAATGCTTGATTGCATCTGTCTGAATCAAATAATTATTCTTGGATAAAAAGCGTTTTGCATCCCATTCTACTTTATGAAGATTGTTTTCTTCCTCTTTCAAACGCTGAAATTCTTTAATCAAGTACAATTTAAAAACGGGGCTAATCGCAGACGCAAATTCGAAAGCAATATCCTTGTGTGCATAAGTTCCACCATAACGTCCCTTTTTAACAAAGATTCCTATCGCATTAGTTTTTTTCACCCATTCTGAAATACTTGGTGTAAAAGTTAGCAAACCGGCTTGTTTTTTAAAGTGTTCAGATTCGAACACTTTAAAATCAGGATTGTATATTTCTTCCCAAGTAGATAGAAATTCAAGTGTTCTCCTATTTCTGAGCCAGTTACGCACAACATCTGCTGCTCTGGATTCATCTGATTTTGCCGCCGCAATATCTGTAATACAGATATAATCATCTATATCTTCTTTTGATATTGTAATTGGTAAATTTTGAACTGTTATCACTTTATTCTTCTGCATCCGTTTCCTCCTCTAATGTAATTTTCCGTTCCGCTAACAAACGCTCCACCTTTGTATAATATGTTAACAAGCGCAACACATAATCCGGCATCTGCCTTCTTCCTGCTTCCCACTCTTCCAACGTCCGCAGAGGTATGTCAACATAGCGTGAGAACTCCGTTCTATTCATTCCTAAGTCCTCTCTTATTTTCTTTAATCTACTAATCTGTATTTCTAATTTCTCTTTCTTTTCCATGCGTATCTCCCCACTCATTGTGTGGTTATCGTAACATATTTCTCTCACTGCTTCAATGATATTTCCATGCTTCCTTTCGAGGATTTACCACATTCCCACACCAGAATTTAACATAAGTTAATGTTTTATTAAAAAATTTAGAGATAAAAAAGGAGAAGTAATCGCCAAATTACTTCTCCCAAAACTCTTCCAGATATTGCTCCACTGTCTCCACGCTGCACACAGTGCGCTTCTCCCACTCTCTTGGAAACAATCCTCGATAATCGCTCTGCAAAAAGCGTTCGTCCAAAAGCTCGATAACACCCACATCCTCCACCGTTCGAATCACACGGCCAGCCGCCTGCAAGACCTTATTCATACCCGGATAGCGGTAAGCATAGTCGAATCCCTCACCGGAACGTCTCTCATAATAATTCATCAAGATTTCCCGTTCATTACTGATCTGTGGCAAGCCAGTTCCCACAATAATCGCTCCGATTAATTGCTCGTTTTTCAGATCAATTCCCTCTCCAAAAATGCCACCCAGCACACAAAATGCCACAAGGGAACCACTTCGCTTCCCGGATGACTCGTCAGAAAACGCCTCTAGGAACGCCTCACGCTCCTCCTCCTTCATGCCAGACTGCTGAATGATAACGGAAATGGAATCTTCCTGTCCGCCACCAAACAAGCTGTCAATCTCCATTACCTCTTCTGGCATTACACCATCCATTTCACAGAACACCTCATACACTTGCTGCATCATCTTATAGGAAGGGAAGAACACCATATAGTTTCCCTTCTTCGCCTGAGCAGTCATCCTCACATACTCTGCGATACGGGCAAACTCTGCCACATTTCTTCTTGTGTACTTACTGCTGACATCATTTCCAAGGAGAAGCAATCGCTGATCATCAGAAAAGGCGGTCTCTGCATATACTGCATAGTTGTCCTTTTTCGTAGAAAGCAGGTTTTTATAATACTGAATCGGCAACAGCGTCGCCGAGAAAAATATCGTGGCATTCCCTTTATCGATCCGCTCCTGCAGATTAAGAGATGGGTCAACGCAATAAAGCTTCACCTTAAATCTGCCATCCTCCTCATGCTCTGAGTAAATGACATAATGCTCGTCCACCAGCTCATATATATTCATAAAGTTCCGCAGATTCAGGTAAAATTCGCTGACCTCCTTGCGCTCTGGAAATTCCGACGTTTTCTGTAAGAACTCATCCAGATTGGATGCCAGTCGCATCAATGCAAAAATCAGATTCGCTAAATTGTCATAAAGCACATACTTTTCACATTCCCGCTTATATTCCAGCAAAATCCGGTTGCATTTATCAAAATCCGCTGCAAGCTTTTCATTGTAATGCTTGATCAACTTCTTGGTGGCAAGAAAATCCTCCTTATAAATCTCAGCACTGTACATCTCTCTGCTGCGCTCCACCAGATTATGCGCCTCGTCCACCAAAAAGATATAGTCGCCCTTCGTCCCCTCCGCAAAAAATCGCTTCAAGTAGACATTCGGATCAAATACATAATTATAGTCACAGATGATATCATCCACCCAGGTCGCCACATCCAGACACATCTCAAAGGGACATACCATGTACTCCTCCGCCTGTTCTAGCAACACCTCTCTGGTGAACACATCCTCCTTCTGCAATAGGTTATAGACCGCATCATTCACCCTATCATAATGCCCCTTGGCATAAGGGCAATGCACCGGATTGCAGTCCATCTCCTCACACTTACAAAGCTTTTCCTTGGCAGTGATCTGAACGACCTTCGCCTGATACCCCTTGGTACGCAGCAATTCAAATGCCTCCCGTGCCACCGTCCCAGTTATCGTCTTGGCGGTCAGATAAAATATCTTATCCCCTAATTCCTCTCCCACTGCCTTTACCGCTGGAAATACCGTAGATATGGTCTTACCAACTCCAGTTGGAGCCTGAATGAACAGATTCTTTCTGCGGGCAATGGTACGGTATACCCCCGCCGCCAGCTCCTTCTGTCCCTTACGGTATTCATAAGGAAATTCTAGCTTTTTGATGGATGACTGTCGCAAATTACGCCATGCGAACTGAAAATCTGCCCACTTCTTATACTCTCCAATCAGATGTGTGAACCACTCTGCCAATTCCTCAAAAGCAAAATCCTCCTTAAAATACCGGATATCCTCTGTATCCAGATTGCAGTAGGTCATCTGCACACTGATCTGGGACAGGTCGTGCTGTAAGGCATAGATATAGGCATAACACATTGCCTGTGCCTTATGTACGCCAATCGGAGCATCCAAAAGCTCTAGCTTCTGATAAATGCCCTTGATCTCGTCCACCGTCACATGCATATCTTCCTCAATATCAATGTGATTAAAATTATCCGCAAAGCTAATCTCCCGATCCCCTTTGCTCTCTATCATAATACCGTCTGCTCTGCCCTCCACCACAAGGGTATAGTCCTCCTCCTCGATGGCGATCTTCAGCGGCACCTCTGGATGATAATTCGACCCCATCCTCCGTTGAATCTTGCGGTGGATACGGCTTCCCTCCTGCATTGCCTCAGGGGACGCAGTCTTCCCATGACGGTTATCTATATCGCCCTCTCTTAGGATAAACTCCACGAGATTGCGGACCGATATTTTGATGATTCCTTTACTGTTTTTTACGATCTGATTGCTCATAGAGTTCTCCTTCGTGCTAACATACACCTATCTTATCATATTTATATAAAAAACCACCGGGTTTTCCGTTAGGAAACCCCAGTGGTTTTTCTCTCATCTGTCTCGATTAACAGACTGCGTACTTCTGAATGTTCTGCTCGAAGCGGATATCATTCTCTCCGTACTTGATAGTCAATTCGTTACCAATGCCAAGATACAGCATTCCAAGTAAGGACTTCGCATCGATGACAGCTCTGTTATAAAAAACATCGATATCAAAATCACATTTTCCGGCAGCTCTTACAAAGTCCTTTACCTCTTCTGTGTCAGTCAATCTGATTTTCTTCTCAAACATATTTTTCATTCCCTTCTATCAAAAACAACAAACAACCAACCCTTGTTTACGACGGGATTATTTCATAATTCTTCCAGTTTGTCAAATTTTGCACAACCGATAAACCATCAAATTTTGCGTGCAAAATGACAATTCCTGAGCGATTTTTTTGTCAAAAAAGTCAAAGGTTTTCCCTAAATTTCACCTGACGTTCACAAAGGCATTTTTTTGCTTGTGCAAAAATCCCCAAAACCTCTTTTTTCGACAAGCTCTTTTTGTAAGCTCTTACAATTTTTTACCTTTTTTTCTGTGTAAGCCCTTTCATTCAGCTTTTTTTGAGCATTTTATCGCCTTGTTACTACAAAAAAAGACGACCTTTTTTCATAAGAAATCAAGAAACTTGTTTTTTATTGAAAATGCGGAAACCGCCTTTTTACGCGTTATTTAGGAAACTCGCTCTTTATCGCGTTAAATTAAAAAAACACATGGCTTATCTGCGCCAATGCAATCGGTAAACCAGATTAGCCCCGCAATTTTTTTACATTTCCTTTTAAAGATTCCACCGCGTTATCGACATCCTGTCTGGTGGTATTGCCACATAATGTCATACGAACCGTTCCAGCGGCATAGTCTTCTGGAACCTTTATCGCTTCGATCACATAGGATATCCTTGCCTCCCCAGTGTTGCAAGCAGAGCCACCGGATGCACAGATTCCATCCTCCTCTAAAAGAATCAAAAGAGATGCACCATCTATCCCGCGAAAGCTCATACTCACATTTCCCGGCAGTCTCTGTGCCCGATGCCCGTTGATATGCACATCTGGTATTTCGTGCATGACCCGTTCTATCAGATAATTACGAAGCATAGTCTCCCTTTGAACCCGGCGTCGCATGTCAGCAAATGCCAACTCTACTGCCTTTCCCATTCCCACGATTCCCGGCACATTCTCTGTTCCTGCCCGCTTGCCCTGTTCCTGAGCACCGCCATGGATAAAGGATGGAATCTGTATTCCTTCCCTCACATATAAAAAACCTACGCCCTTGGGTCCATGAAATTTGTGGGCGCTGGCGCTTAATAAATCTATGGGATAATATTTCACTGATATCGGAATCTGGGCATACGCCTGTACCGCATCCGTGTGAAATAGGATTTGACGTTCTCTTGCAAGTCGTCCAATCTGCATTATTGGCTCTATTGTGCCAATTTCATTATTTCCAAACATAATGGATATCAATATGGTATCTGCACGAATTGCCTCCATGACGGACTCCGGTGACACAATTCCATTTTCGTCCACATCCAGATAGGTAATCTCATATCCAAGACGTATCAGATATTCGCAGGAATTTAGCACTGCATGATGCTCGATTTTACTTGTAATAATATGTTTTCCCTTATGTTTTCCTGCACCAGCAAGACCCTTTAGTGCCCAGTTGTCCGACTCTGAGCCGCCGGAGGTAAAGTATATTTCAGAAGGATTTGCCTCCAAAGAATCCGCAATCATTTTTCTGGTGTGTTCAATTGCCTCCTTCGCTTCCTCCCCATAGCTATATATCGTAGACGCATTTCCAAAGTTTTCCCTGAGATATGGCTGCATCGCTTCCTCTACGGCTTCCGCCATCTGGGTGGTAGCCGCATTATCCAGGTATATATTTTTATAGATTTGATTGCTCATTTTTTCCCCACTTTCTACATATCTTGAAAAGATAGAATCTCTGGAGGTCTTTTTGACGAAATTTCAACCTTCCATACATTCCACTTCCGGAAACTCCATAAAAAGTTCCTTTATCACTGGTACTCTTCTGCTAACACTGGCTGGTGTTCTCACCCGAATCATCGGCTTCTTTTATAGAATATTCCTCTCACGTATGATTGGTGCAGAGGGACTGGGTATCTACCAGTTGGTCTCTCCGGTGATGGCTTTAGGCTTTGCTGTCACCGCAGCAGGAATCCAGACTGCGATCTCCCGCTTCGTCTCCACCGAAATCGGGAAAAAAAATCCTACCGGAGCAAGGCTCTACCTTTTTGCCGGACTCTTTATTTCTCTGTTCTTATCCACCCTTGCCAGCCTCTTTGTCTGGAAGCATGCCTCCTTTATCGCTACCGCATGGCTGGGTGATGAGCGATGCACACCACTGCTGTCCGTGCTATCTCTATCCTTTGTGCCAAGCTGTATCCATGCCTGTATCAACGGCTACTATTATGGCATCAAAAAAACTGGCATCCCTTCCCTCTGCCAGTTATCCGAACAGCTTGCCCGAGTGGGCAGTGTCTACCTTATTTATTTGATCTATCAAAGTAAGCAAATGTCAATCCCTCTCTCCGTCACAATGTGGGGTATCGTGATCGGCGAAATTGTAAGTACACTGGTGTCCATCAGCTTCTCAAAGCTCATCCCAGATTCTGGGAAAAATAAGCTTACCCTTGCTAACTGTTCCCGCAACCTCATTATTATGGCAATCCCGCTGACAGCCAACCGGGTCGTACTGAATCTATTTTCCAGCTTTGAGAATATTATGATTCCCAACCGGCTAAAGCTATTTGGCTACACAAATTCAGAAGCCCTTAGTGTCTACGGTATCCTGACTGGCATGTCCATGTCCGTCATCATGTTTCCATCCGTCATCACTAATTCTGTCTCCGTACTGCTGTTGCCCACCATTTCCGAGGCAAAGGCATCCGGTGATGAGCGCCTGATTGTCCGCACCATCGCAAGAACCATCAAGTACTGCCTACTTCTTGGCTTTCTCTGTACGGCTGGCTTTCTCGCCTCCGGCAAATTCTTTGGCAATTTTCTCTTTGGGAATGCCCTTGCTGGAACTTTTATCGTGACCCTCGGCTGGATCTGTCCTTTTCTCTATCTGAGTTCCACCCTGACCAGCATCCTTCACGGCCTTGGATATCCAGGACTTACCTTTTTGCTGAATCTTCTTGGTTGCGGCATCCGCATCGTATCGGTACTCTTTGCTATTCCAATCTATGGAATCAAAGGATATCTGTGGGGCATGCTGATTAGTCAGATAGTCATGGCATTGCTGGCAGTGATACTGCTATTTGGAAAAATGGACGGTAGAAAAAAAAGCTAGGATTCTAAAATCCTAGCTTTTTTTTAATATCCGTTATTAATTCTTAGCAAAATCTTATATCAGATGATAATCGATATCATTCGCACTTATCAGCAATTACAGCCAGATTCCAAGGAAGTTCTCAAGAACTTTGCTCAGCAACTTGCCGAAAACATTAAAAACCGGAAAGATTAAAAGTCTTTCCGGTTTTTCTCGCTTTCCAAAACTCCCACATCTGTGTTATACTTTACCTATTACATATGAAGGGAGATTTTATCTATGAAACGATTATTAATTTTACTTTTATCAAGCATACTTCTTTTGAGCGGATGCTCATCCAATTCAGCCGATTCAGTCAATTCAGTCGATAGCTCTGATGCAGCTTCTCAATCCGCATCGCCACATGTGGAGTCTGATGGTGACGCAGTATCGCTTTCCCAGGTTGATGATGGAACCATTACATGTGAATATGACGACTCGCTTCTTCTTTTGACGCCATTAAATAAAACTGATACATTTCTATATGGAACTGTTTTTTCCTCTTTATCCTCAGACGTTTCTGATTCTATTACAAATGGTAGCATTATTTATGCTGCTACCATGTCTTTTGAAAACGCGGATATGTTTTATAGTTATCCTATGGATTTGACGAAAGCTTTATTTGATGGAATCTTTCAGGTGACGGATGGAGAAGCGGATGTTGCTGTAAATTCAGATGGGACTTATGAATATTTTTTAAGTCAATCCGATTCGATCTGTAAGGGCAAGGTTTTTTATGCAAACAATGATTCGATTTCTTTCTGCGTTTATCAAGTTTCTTCGGATGAGTCCGAAGATCTTATAGCGGCATTTGATAATTGCTATAACTCTATCGCTTTTTCCAAAGTTCCTGAAACATCTGCTAGCAATATCACTGACCGTTTGGACGAACTTGAAATGGAGGTCGAAGAGATGGTAAGTAATTCTTCAAAAATAACAGAAGGCGCTTTATATGATTCTATCTCTTCTGTATATTCTGATGTTTCTATTACAGATATGGGGGATGTAATTTGTGTTACTATTAATCTTGCTCACTCTTCTTACGACGAAGATTCTGCCGCATTTTTTTATATCGTCCGCTCAATCTGCAACTCTTGTCAATTAGAGGCTAATTATTCTGGTGCAGTATTTTCCTTATTCGTTGATGACTCCTCGGTCGCCTCACTGACCCTCATCGATTATTCTTCTCCTACATCATTCAAATCGACTGCTCCTGCTGTTTTTGATGATGCTTATGAAGATTCATTAGAACGGTACTATAATTCTATCTTTGTTGAATCTGACGTGTCTAATAATTTTGATGTTGACCTTAACGTGCTTCGTGATAAATATAATATTTCTGAATAATAGGAAATCGGAAGGCTTAAAGCCTTCCGATTCTTTGCAAATGCCTATTTACCAGCGTAAATATTTGATTCAGGAACTTAATATCATCTATTTTACTCATCCTGCTAATTATTTGTTTTTTAAGGTATTTTTCCATCTACTTCCTCCATCTTCTTTTTTGTAGTTCTGTTACTTGTCTTGCGCATAAAACAGTTCTCTAACATCCACTTCTAGCGCGTCCGCTATTTTAAATGCGATATCCACCGTCGGATTCTGGTTCTTCCCATTTTCCAGTTGGCAAATCGTACTTCTACTTACTCCCGCCCGTTTTGCAAGTTGCATTTCGGACCATCCTTTTTCCCATCTATACTGCTGCACTTTATTTCTCATACACACAGTATACATTCGATTTATTTGGAAATTTACCGGTAAATATTTCCATATCCATTTTATACCACAAAAATTGGTCAGTGTGCTAAACACTTTTTGGCGAATTTACGTCATATCGTATGGTATTTCATGCTAGTCTATGCTATTTTGTAGTTTTATTATTTTTATAACGAACACGTCCCAGAAATTCTTTATATATTCAACAGTAATTAATCATCATTTATTGACACTTTGTTTCTCGACACTTATAATATTTTCTATAAAAACAAAAGAAAGGATTGCTCTTCTTTTTAATACTCATGTCAGAGCAAGGTATCGGTAATTTTATGAGCGACGTTTACACTTTTTCAGATTTACTTTTTGAATTATTTATTTGCTATGTAATTCACGGCTTGCCGTATTTGATTGTACCTAGCATTTTGAAATTATCTTCAAAAAAAATAAGTCGAAAAGCCATTAATGCTATTTCGTTTTTCAATGGATTTGTCATCTTCTTTATTCTTGTTCTTATTCACTACGGTATCAATTCCGCAATGCCTAGTTGGATTGCCGCAATAATATGGGGCAAGGTCGGTCACATTTTGTTAAAAAAATGTTCAAAGGAAAACTCTACTCTTTAATTGTTTTTATACTGCCCGAGTAGTATTATTAAATCAAGCAATATGTTCAATGGCGTGTTAATATGTATTCTGACATGACTTTTGAAAACTTAGAGCACGATCACGTTCCTGAAAATCCCATTCCTGGAGCAATCATAGATTATTATATGAATCACGGATATGCAGATAGGATGATTCCGCTAAACGCAGATACTTGCAGGGGTATCGCTAAAATCCTTGATGGGATTGCTGATTAAAAAAACCGCCCCGGTGCTACCAACACCAGAGCGGTTCCGTTGAAAAGCTGTTGTCAACAGTCCAACTGAGTTATAATTTTCTTCGCAGAAATATTATAGCATTAGTTTCTACATCTGGCAACAGGTGTATTTTTTATACGCATTTTAAATTTGTTGCACCGGTGCAACTTATGTTTTTTACAGGAGGCATGCTATGAAATTACCAAACGGCTACGGCTCTATTACCAAATTATCCGGCAATCGCAGAAATCCATGGATGGTACGTGTGATGGGACAAGAACAATACGACGATAAGTCTGGAGATTATGTACGTAAAAGAGTTACCCTTGGCTATTATCCCACAAAAAAGGCCGCCCTCTCTGCACTTGCCGAATATAATGATAATCCATTTAATCCAGAGGATTCTAGTATTACCTTTGCTGAGGTATATCGGAAATATCAGAAAACAAAGGCATACCAGAAGCTCGGCAAATCGTCTCTCTTCTCGCGCCAGACCGCGTATAAATATTGTACGCCTCTGCACGATATAAAAGTCCGCGACTTGAACAAGGATATGTTAGAGCATGTACTTGATTCCGTCCAGCACGGAAGCTCGACCAAGAAAAATGTGCTTACTGTGATGCGTATTGTCATTGATTATGCCTATGACCGCAACTTAATCAATAAAAAGTGCACCGATGGCATCTCCATCGAATACAGCGATCCAACCATCAACCGCATCCCATTTACCGACAAAGAGATACAGACGCTCTGGTCTATGTCTGATAACTGGGATGTCAAGGTACTTCTCATCCTGCTCTACTCTGGTATGCGAGTGAACGAATTACTCAAAAACTATCGTGCAAATGTGAATCTTGAAGAGAAATGGATCTATGTGCCTGATGAACTGGCCAAAAATAAAGAAAGCGCTCGCTATGTGCCTATTCATGATAAGATACTTGATCTGGTCAAATGGTTCGTGGATAATTCCGCTGCACATGAACAAGAGAAACTGATGGTCAATCCCAATGGTTCTGTCATTGCATATAACAACTTTGTATCCCGCAACCTGCCACGCATTAATAAGTCCATGGATAATCCACACAAGTTCCATGATACCAGACACACGTTTGCTTCTAAAGGTACCGCTTCCGGAATACCAGAACTCTATATGCAACGCATTATGGGGCATACTCCTAGTAGCATCCTCTATAACACATACACGCATATAACGATACCAGAACTGCTTGAGTGGATTAATAAAATCGAATAGATTTGTTACCAACGTGTTACCAACGTGTTACCAATTACATGTTTTCTATCAATTTTAAGTGAAATTGCACAAAAGAAAAAAGCTAGGATTTTCAA
Organism: uncultured Roseburia sp.; assembly: GCA_964491235.1. GTDB lineage: Bacteria > Bacillota > Clostridia > Lachnospirales > Lachnospiraceae > Roseburia. The sequence goes on along the minus strand of CAZBFN010000001.1, from coordinate 46,460 downwards.
GCATCCTAGCTTTTCTGTTATTATCTGGCATTAAAAATTGTCCAAAAATTCTAAACACGAGATAAGTACTCACCTGTACGTGTATCAATCTTGATTACGTCGCCCTGCTCTACGAATAATGGAACGTATACAGTAGCTCCTGTCTCAACGATTGCTGGCTTAGTAGCACCAGTTGCTGTATCACCCTTGAAGCCTGGCTCTGTCTCTGTGATCTGAAGCTCTACGAACAGAGGTGGCTCAACTGCGAATACGCTTCCGTTGTGAGAACACATCTTAACCATCTCGTTCTCTTTTACGAACTTAAGTGCATCGCCGATATCATCCTGGGATAATGCGATCTGCTCATAAGTCTCCGCATCCATGAAGTTGAATAAATCTCCATCTGCATATAAATATGTGTAATCTTTTCTATCGATACGTGCCTGTGGACACTTCTCAGTTGGACGGAATGTCTTCTCGACAACACCACCACTCTTGATATTCTTTAACTTAGTTCTTACAAACGCTGCACCTTTACCTGGTTTAACGTGCTGGAATTCGATAATCTGATAGATATTGCCCTCTAACTCAATGGTAATACCATTTCTGAAATCGCCTGCTGAAATCATGTAAACTTCCTCCTTAAAATAGATCGAGTTATAGACTCTCTGATTTCTATATTTTATAATAAATACTGATACATTTCAAGCTTTTTTTATAGGCAAGCCCTATTTAAGCATTTTTCTTCTCAATTTCATGTATCATATCGATTCTTGGCTGATGTCTTCCTCCTAAGAACTCTGCTCCCAAATATGCCTTTACGATATCCTTTGCAGTCTCTGTACCTACAATTCTTGCGCCAAAAGCGATAATATTCGCATTATTGTGCTCTTTTACCAATCTAGCTGTTGTCACATCAGAACATACTGCTGCACGAACACCCGGAACCTTGTTGGCTGCGATAGAGATACCTACACCAGTTCCACAGATCAATACGCCACAATCTGCCTCGCCAGCTACTACTGCACGTCCGACCTTCTCACCGTACTCTGGGTAATTACAGCTCTCATTGCTGTCAGTTCCTACATTTACTACTTCGTGACCAAGCTCCTTTAAGTACTCCATGATTTCGAACTTCATTGCGGTTGCTGCATGATCGTTACCAATAATTATCTTCATAATCTCTCCATTCTGCAGTCTTTACTGCTATTTATTTTTATTGCACTTTCTCTTATAGAAAAATAATACGATTTTCTCTAAATATCTCTTTAGCACAATCTGAATCTCTTCCTTCGGATGAATCGGTTTCACCAATATCGTGCGGATTCCTGCCAGATTAGCACCATAGACATCCGTAAAAATCTGATCTCCAACGAACAACGTATTTTCCGTGGTGGTTCCCATCTGTTCCATTGCCTTCTTATAATTGGCGGTCTTTGGCTTTCCCGCCTTAAAAATATAAGAAACATTCACCGCATCATTGAACATCTTCACACGAGGTTCCTTATTATTGGACAACAGCATACACTGATATCCCAGTTCTTTTAAATGCGCGAACAGCTTGCATGCCCGCTCATCTGCTGGTGCACCATGTGGCACCAAGGTATTATCGATATCGAAAATGATTCCCCGATATCCCTCCCCATAGAGACGGTCAAAGTCAATCTCATAGGTGGAATCCATATATTCTCCCGGATAAAATTTACCTAACATAACTTATCTGTTCCTTCGTCTATTTTATAAGATTTGATATCTGCTTGAACTTCTCGTGCTCTGCGCTCTGCATCAATTCAAACAAAAGTGACTCATAGCTCGTGATGATGGCTCCCTCCGCTACTGCGCGGCGAATGGCAGTCTCCTTATCACTTAACTTTCTTGCGCTGATACAATCCTCCACAAGAATCGGCTGATATCCTGCTTCCTTAAGGTCGATCAATGACTGCAATACACAGATATGGGCTTCGATTCCACAGAGAATCACATTCTTCCTGCCATATCCCTGCAGCTGCTCTCTCGCCCCTGCATCTCCATAGATGGAAAAACTCTTCTTATCACAGTATTCTTCCGTTCCTGCCGCCGACCTGATTTCCGGTATATTCAGTCCCAATCCCTTTGCATACTGGGCAGTCACCAGCACCGGAATCTCTAAAATCTTAAGACCCTCCAACAGCTTTACGGAATTACAGATCAGGCTCTCCTTCTCTGCAATAACTGGCATGAACTTCTCCTGATAATCCACTACGACACAACAAGTCTCCTCGGGTAATATCCTCATATCCCATGCTCCTTCCCGCGCTGTCTTCGTATTTTTACGCGACTTCCTACATAGATTACTACATTTTCACGAAAATATCCACCCCAAGTTTGCGTGAGTCAGATTTTGCACCACTTTTCTATATACAGATTTATCGCCTGCCTAAAATTTATATTATTATGAAGTTATCAAAGAATCGAATTTTCTTGGAATCGGTCACTGCGGAGTCAGAGCGCAAAATTCGGAATTTCTAATGCTCTTGATTCTGAAATTTGCGATGAGCAGTATCTTTTGAAAATCAGAACAATCCTAGGCATATGTTCGCGTCTGCAGGAAGGCATTTTCGAGAACTTTTGTGTTTCCCTTAGTGGGTAGATGAACAAAACGGAACCTCGCAAACGAATGTCTGAGGTGCGTTCTATCAAGGTTTTTAATAATAGAACGTGCCGAGTTCGGATTGCGAGGTTCCATAGCGACTTTGCGAAACTGCCCACTTAGGGAAACTAGAAAGTTCGCTGTTTTGCCTTCCGCAGCGCGGACATATACCGTTGGATTGTCTGCTATTCAAAGAGACACTGCAATGAATTCCAGAATCAAGAGCAAAGAAATTATCGAATTTTGCTCCAAAGTCTCCGCAGTGTTCCGCTTCAAGGAAATCCGATTTTTCTAAGTTCTCATAATATAAATTCTAGGCAGGCGATATATCCGCTATAATAAGTGGTAAAATCAAGTGCCAGCTTGACTGGCACTTGCGGCGGTTTTAACCGCCTGCCTGACGCGGTGCCGCTTGCGGCTATCTTCCATTCCGCGAGATGCGCATAAAATGAGCCGTGCTATTGCACGGCTCATATATGTACTATAAGAAAAAATTCTCGTCCGCCGGATTCCCAGTCGCTTCTTCTCCAAAGCTACCAGCTCCCACGAAGAACTGATACTGTTCTAGGATCTGATCCATCTTCATCTCAGAAAGTGCCTTCTGCACATCCAGATTGGCAATGTCACTGTCAACGCCCTTAAGCTCGTAGGTGGCATCAGGCTGATAACGCTTGACATAGTCAATGGCACCGGTGTCCGGCTTCTTCTCCACCGGAGACTCTACCGCCTTCTCCTCCTGCACCTCTGCCTGCAAGGCTTCCTCCCTCATAGCATCCGCCTTGGCATCTACAATCTGCTGTGTCTTCTCTTCCTGGCTCTTTATGGTATTGTAATCATAAAATCCCGCATAAGTACGGGTTCCCGATATATTCATACAATCACTCCTATTTGTCCAGCATCTTCTTAAGCTCACTCATGAAAGTATTGACATCCTTAAACTCACGATACACTGAAGCAAATCTAACATATGCTACTGCCTCTAAATCCTTCAGCTTATCCATAATGATCTCACCGATAAGAGAACTTGGAATCTCCTTCTCCTCACGGTTAAAAATCTCTGTCTCCACCTCATCAATCAACTGATTGATCTGATTCACAGAAATCGGACGCTTATGACAAGCACGAAGAACTCCTCCCTCAATCTTAGAGCGGTCATACTGTTCCCTTGTATTATCCTTCTTAATTACGATAAGTGGTATCGTCTCTACCTTCTCATATGTGGTAAAACGCTTTCCACAGTCATCACACAATCTACGACGGCGAATAGAATTATTATCATCTGCCGGTCTGGAATCAATTACTCTAGTGTTCTCACTACTACAAAATGGACACTTCATATGCTACCTCCGTGTGGCATTTGCGCCTATATATGGTAGTATATCTGTCAATTTTGTAATTGTCAATAAAATTTATTTTATTATGTCTACTATTTTTTATATAATTTCACGAAATTGTAAATTATCAATACTTTTTGCTTGCAATTCTGTAATCTTATAGATTTTGCCAAATATTTCTTCTCTACTTAATCTTATGTCTAATTTCCTTTTCATCGATGTCTACTAGCACGATATCTGGTCCAATCTTGACAATCTGGCACCATGGAATAAAAAGCTCGAACTCTCTTCCTGCGCAGCCTAACCATTTAGCTGGTCCCGGCACGATCAGGCACTTGATGCATCCGTCACACTCGTCAAATTCCAAATCTCTGACATTTCCCAGACATTTACAATCTGTGACATTGATTACTTCTTTTCGCTGCAAATCACAAAAGCGCATATACATTTCCAATACACATTCCCTTGGAAAAATATATGCGCTCATCATCTCATTTATACGTTGAAACGGAAGAGAATGACATCGCCGTCCTTAACGACATATTCCTTTCCTTCCAGACCTACGATACCCTTCTCCTTTGCCGCAGAAAGACTTCCGCAGTCTAAAAGATCCTGATAATTTACGACCTCAGCCTTGATAAATCCACGTTCGAAATCTGTGTGGATCTTACCTGCTGCCTGAGGTGCCTTGGTACCCTTCTTGATGGTCCAAGCACGGCACTCATCCTCACCTGCTGTCAGGTAGCTGATCAATCCAAGCAGGCTGTAGCTTGCTGTTACCAGTTTATCCAGACCAGACTCCTTTAATCCAAGATCCTCTAAGAACATCTGCTTCTCATCGTCGTCCAACTCTGCAATCTCCTGCTCGATCTGCGCACAGATAACGAATACTTCACTGTTCTCTGCCTTTGCGATTTCACGGACATTAGCCACATGGGCATTGTTCGCACCATCGTCTGCCAGATCATCCTCTGCAACGTTTGCAGCATAGATCACTGGCTTTGCAGTCAACAGGTTATAGGATGCGAACCAGTTCTGTGCATCCTCGTCCTCTGGTACTTCGAAGGTTCTTGCCAGATTACCTGCTTCTAAGTGTGCCTTCACTGCCTCTAACAGCTCTAACTCCTTTGCCAGAGTCTTGTCCATACGAGCCTGCTTTGCGACCTTTGCAATTCTTCTCTCTAATATCTCCACATCAGAGAAAATCAACTCTAAGTTGATGGTCTCAATATCTCTAGCAGGATCAACGCTTCCATCTACGTGTACCACATTGGTATCCTCAAAGCAACGTACCACATGCACGATAGCGTCTACCTCACGGATGTTGGCAAGGAACTGATTTCCAAGACCCTCACCCTTGCTGGCTCCCTTTACCAGACCTGCGATGTCAACGAACTCGATAACAGCAGGAGTTACCTTCTTGGTATGGTAAAGCTCTCCTAATTTCTTGATTCGCTCATCTGGAACTGCTACGATACCCACGTTTGGGTCGATGGTACAGAACGGATAGTTTGCTGACTCCGCTCCCGCCTTTGTCAATGAATTAAACAGTGTACTTTTTCCTACATTTGGTAATCCAACGATACCTAACTTCATCTTTTTTCCTCCTAAATAGCCCTTGCTGGCTTATCCTGTGATTCTATCACCAAAAGGATTCCTCCGTCAAAGGATATGACAGCCTCCTCCTCCGAGATTTCATTGCTTACGCCCAAAGAGCAAAAGCCCTTGAGACAATAATCCGAAAGTGAATACTTAAATCCCCGCAACGTGAGATGCTCCACTTCGGTGGTATATGGAATCAGTGACACATAAGTGCCAAACTGCTCCTCTTTTCTTATCGTTATGCCTTGGTCAATCATGCGAATACGGTTGTGGGCATCCAAAATCGTTATGGATACTCCCTTCTGCAAGCCAATTCCAAGTAACTCGATATTTCCAAGCACATGATCCAAGCGGCTTCCAGTGCCACCCAATATGGTAATCTGCTCTGCTCCCATCTCAATGGCAAGGCGAATCGACGATTCTGTGTCCGTGTCATCCTTGACGGGATTTAGCTCCTGCATTCGGATACCTTCCTGCGCTCGAAAAAATGTCAATGACTCTGACGCTACGGAATCAAAATCACCCACGATCACATCCGGCTTTATCCCATTTCGATAAAAAAAATCCATTCCAGAATCTGCTGCGATCAATACCGCCTGTTTGGATGCAATCACACTTTTGGCAAAAGCATCCTCCACATGACCTCCGGAAACTATGATAAACTGCTTCATTTCTGCCTCTTTTCCTGCACAATATACCTATCAGGAATTCAATATGTTCAAGAAACGCTGGGTGTTCTCTGCCAGATCTCCGTTAAATACAGCACTTCCGGCAACGATAATATTTGCCCCTGCGTCCATGACCTCTGTCACATTCTCCAGATTAACACCACCGTCCACCTCGATATCGGTCTTTAATCCCTTGGCATCAATCATTTTCTTCAGATCACGGATCTTCTGAATGGTGTATGGAATCAGCTTCTGTCCACCAAATCCCGGATTCACTGACATGATAAGCACCATATCCACCTTCGGCAGCACATATTCAATGGCTGAAAGTGGTGTTGCTGGATTCAGTGCGACTCCTGCCAAAATCCCTCTCTCCTTGATACTTTCAATCGTACGATCTAGATGCTTACAACTCTCCGCATGTACCGTAATCAGATCTGCACCTGCCTCCACAAAATCTGCAATGTAACGATCTGGCTCTTCAATCATCAGATGCACATCAAAAATACGGTCACTGCATGGACGAATAGACCGAATAATCGGCATTCCAAAGGAAATACTCGGCACGAACATTCCATCCATGACATCGATATGCACATACTGGGCACCCGCTTCGTCTAATTCACGAATCTGCTCGCCCAATCTTGAAAAATCTGCCGATAGTATCGATGGTGATAAACAATTCATCCTAATCCTCCATTAGTACTTCTTGATATCTTTTAGCTCTTCATATAAAAGCTTATAATTCTCATAGCGTAGTTCGCTGATCTTCCCCTCAGAAAGGGCATCCTTCACACCACAGTCCGGCTCGCCGATGTGGCTGCATCCCTTGAATCTGCAATAAGGCTCATATTCTGCGAATTCTCTATAATACTGCTGCAAATCCTCTTTTTCAAATCCCGGAATATTGAGCGTGGAGAATCCCGGTGTATCCATGATATAAGTGTTATCATGAATCGGAATGATCTCTGAGTGGCGGGTCGTATGACGTCCTCTCTCGATCTTCCTACTGATATCTCCCGTCTCCATCTGTCGATCTGGCTGTAGACAGTTAATCAATGACGACTTGCCCACACCAGAAGGACCTGCCACCGCGGTGGTCTTGTTCTCCAAGAGAGCGAGTAACTCGTCAATTCCCTCGCCCTGCTTTGCAGAAGTATAAATGACTGGATATCCACAGGCCTCATAGACATCTGCAAATGCATGTAATTCCTCATCTGATAACAGCTCTGACTTATTAAAACAAATCGTCACTGGGACATCCTGATACTCCATCATGATAAGGAACCGATCCAGCAAATTGAAGTTGGGCTGTGGCTTTGCCGCTGCAAAAATCACAAGCGCCATATCAATATTAGCCACTGCTGGCCGAATCAGCTCATTGCTCCGTGAAAGTATCTTCTCGATATTGCCAAGCTTCTCCTTCTCATCAAGGATGGCAATCTCCACGTTATCTCCCACCAGAGGCTTGATATTCTGATTTCGAAAAATACCTTTTGCTTTACATTCATAAATTCCGGATCCTGCTATGTGAACATAGTAGAACCCGGAAATTCCCTTTACAATCTTTCCCTGCATATTGCTTCCCGATTATGACTCTGGACTAAAAGTAACATCCACAGTCTGATCATTTAATGCGTTACCACTTAAGTCAAGCCAGGTAACAACCAGCTTACCACTATTAACAAGCAAGCCGCCCTTTACAAAAGATACGCTGTTGTCCGCAATTGACTGATTTGACCACTGTGCAAGTACATTTCCAGATGCATCATATAATACTGCATTTGCACCAGATACGTTGGTGGTATCTGCTGGCAATGTCACCTTTACATTACACTTATAGGTACTTGCTGTCACTGTCTGGGATGGCTCTGGTCCCTTGCTGACTGTGATCGTAATTGAAGTACCCTGTTCTACCTGCTTACCTGCAAGGATACTCTGACCCATAACGATGCCCTCTGGCACAGTGTCACTGTACTTTGTCTCTACCTTTACATTCAGTCCTGCCAGCTCGATCTTCGCCTGCTCCTCTGACTTGTAGGTATTAGTAACGTCAGCTACTGTAATAGGCTTTCCACCCTGACTGATCTCGATTGTGATGGTATCACCTTCTTTTCCCTTCGCTCCGCCAGTTGGATTCTGGGAAATAACATAACCAGCTTCAACGGTATCGCTATAGGAATAGGTCTTATCTGGCTTAAATCCTGCATTCTCAAGTGCATCCACAGCATCCTCTTCCGTCTTACCCTCAACCTTTGGCACGTCAATGCTGCCCTTTCCGTTGCTGATTACAACACCGACCGTACTATTGGCTGCTACCATCTCGCCTGCTACTGGATCCTGATTTGCCACCTCGCCCTCGTCATATTTATCGGAGGATACTTCACCCTTATTTTCAATACTAAGTCCGTACTTACTTAACTCATTCCTTGCCTCATCATAAGTCATTCCTGCAAGATCTGGAACCTTAATCTGATTCTCTGTCTCTGTTTCAAGCTCTGTCTCTGTGGTCTGAGTCGTCTGAGTCGTCTGAGTCTCTGTCTCAGTGTCCTTGTCATTGCTTCGGCTTCCAACGCCACCAAAGAGGTTGAACAGTAATGCAATGATAATAATTACAATAATAACTCCGGCTGCAATACCCATAATAGTGATTGCCTTCTCCATCTTTGGATTTAAATCACCGTCATCCTCGTCATCAAACTCATCGCTATCATCATCTTCTGGCTCTTCTTCCTGAGCTCTTATAATAGTCTCCGTCTTAAGGTAGATGCTTCCGCTCTCCTTCTTGATCTCATCTAAGTCTTCCTGACCGATGATACGTGTCTTATCCTGATTATTTGTTGGCACCATCACAACAAAGTCCTCGTCAGGACTTACCAATGCCTTACGCAGGTCTGTCAGCACTGCTGTCATGGATTCGTATCTGCGGTCTGCATTCTTCTGTGTACATTTTAAGATAATCTTCTCCATGCTGATTGGAAGATTCGGTGCATAAGCACTTGGAGTCACCATCTCCTCCTGCAAATGCTGGATTGCCACTGCGACCGTGGTATCTCCATCAAATGGTACACGTCCTGTCACCATCTCATACATCACGATACCTAAGGAATAGATATCACTCTTGCCATCCACAAAACCATTTCTCGCCTGCTCTGGGGAAGAGTAATGTACCGATCCCATCACATCAGAGCTAATGGTGTTGGAACTTGCTGCTCTGGCGATACCAAAGTCGGTTACCTTTACCTTACCCTCTGTGGAAATAATAATATTCTGCGGTTTGATATCCCTGTGGATAATTCCCTTATTATGGGCAGCCTCAATACCTCTTCCCACCTGAATGGCGATACTGACTGCCTCCTTGAAGGACAACTGTCCCTTCTTCTCAATATATGTCTTTAACGTGATGCCCTCTACATACTCCATCACGATATAGTGCATTCCCTTTTCGCTTCCAACATCGTAGATATTTACGATATTGGGATGTTCTAATCCTGCCGCTGACTGTGCCTCTGTACGGAACTTTGTCACAAAGTTCAGATCCTCAGAAAACTCTGCCTTTAATACCTTTATTGCTACGAAACGTCCCAGCGTCAGATCCTTTGCCTTATATACATCGGCCATTCCGCCCGTTCCGACTTTCCCCATTATCTCATATCGGTCTGCTACATACATTCCTTCTGTCAACATACTTAACCTCCAAATTGGTCTAAAAAAGAGCAAAATACTGCCTACTCTCTTTCCTCATCTGAAAACGGTTCGATCAATACAACCGTAATATTATCACTTCCGCCATTCTGATTAGCGGTCTCAACTAGCTGCTCTGCCTGCTCTACAATATCCCTCTGCGCCAAAATGATCCGCTTGATATCCTCATCCTCGATCATGTTGGTAAGTCCATCGGAACACATCAATATGATGTCACCAGGCTCTAATTTTGTCTCAAAAAAATCCACCGAGACCTCCGGCACTACGCCGATCGCCCTCGTAATAATATTCTTATCTGGATGCGCCTTGGCATCTGCTTTGTCCATCTCACCCATCCGTACCATCTCTTCCACAAGTGAATGGTCTCTTGTAATCTGAGTGATTCTATCATGATTAATCACATACAGACGACTGTCACCTACATTCGCGGTGCATAATCTCTCACCGTCCCAGGTCGCCGCAACAATCGTGGTTCCCATACCTGCCTTGCTGGCATCTGCATTGGCTTCCTCTAACAGCAGACGGTTCGCATGCATCACTGCTTCCTTCATCACTGCCACAGGCTCCCTCTGCCCAGACTGCCTGATGTGCTCTACAATCCTCTCTATCGTGAATCTCGAAGCATAGTCTCCAGCCGCATGGCCACCCATTCCATCTGCCACTAAAAAAAGATTCGGCAAATTTCCGACAGCCGTTTCCGACGTAAACATATAATCCTGATTCGTGTCACGCCGCCGTCCGATGTGCGTCATGGAAAATGTCTTCATCTTACTCCTCCATCTATTCCATGCATTCGCTCTGCTGACCTATATAGCGTTTGCGAAGCTGTCCACAGGCCCCGTCAATATCCCGGCCCATTTCCCTTCTAATAGTAACATTTATTCCGTTTTTTTCAAGTTTATTTTTGAATTCCAGCACTGCTCTGGCATCCGGCTGTCTATAATCCCTCTCTTTGATTGGATTTACCGGAATCAGATTGATATGACAGTTCATCCTGCCCACCAGTCCTGCCAGTTCTCTTGCATCCTGCTCGGTATCATTGACTCCTGCCACCAGACTGTACTCAAAAGTAACTCTTCTTCCAGTCTGTTCAAAGTAATACTTGCAGGCATCCACCACCTCATGAATCTCGTACTTATTCGCCACAGGCATCAATTCCTTACGCTTCTCCTGATTGGAGGCATGCAGGGAAAGTGCCAAGGTAATCTGCAGCTTCTTCTCTGCCAGTTCCCGCATTCTTGGAACAATACCGCAGGTGGATATCGTGAGATTACGCTGACTAATATTCAGTCCATTCTCATCCGTAAGCAGTTCAATGAACTTCATAAGATTGTCGAAGTTATCCATCGGCTCTCCCGTTCCCATCACCACCACGTTGGAAATACGCTCGCCAATATCCTTACCAATCTGGTAGATCTGATCCAACATCTCCGAAGGCTTAAGACCTCTCACCAGACCATCCAGTGTGGATGCGCAGAATCTACATCCCATGCGGCAGCCTACCTGCGAGGAAATGCACACAGAATTGCCATGCTTATAGCGCATCAGAACGCTCTCAATGACATTTCCATCGGAAAGTAAAAATAAATACTTTCTCGTGCCGTCCAGCTTGGATATCTGCACCGCTTCCTGCTTCAGATTAGTAAGAACACAATGTTCCTTCAATTTTTCGATCAGACTCTTAGAAATATTGGTCATCTCATCAAAGGAAGACACCTGCTTTACATGCAGCCACTGGTAGATCTGCTTTGCACGAAATCCCTTTTCTCCCAAGGATTCCATATATGCGATCAGTTCTTTTAAATTATATGATTTAATATCTATCTTTTCTTGTTCCATCAAGACTCCATCCGTACTAACTTGGCAATAAAGAATCCATCGCCCAATGTCTCCTCTGGAAACATCTGCTTTGTCTCTATCACCTGAAATTGTGGATACTTATCCACGAACCATGCCACATTATCCTCATTTTCTCCACGATGAATCGTGCAGGTAGAATAAATCAGCGTGCCTCCCGGCTTCACATAGGCATGCACGGTATCCAAAATACTTCGCTGCAATGCCACCAGCTCCATCTGCTGCTTACTGCTCATCCGATACTTGATATCTGTCTTCTTGCGCAGAATTCCAAGTCCAGAACAAGGCAGATCCGCAATCAGAATATCCGCCTGCCCCACCGATGTATCATCCATCACTGTGGCATCCGCAAGCTTTGCAGTGATATTGGTGAGCTGATGTCTGTCAATATTCTCCTGAATCAATCCCACCTTGTAATCGGTGAGATCCCTTGCTTCCACATGACCTGTACCCGCTAACTTCTCAGCCAGATGAATACTCTTGCCTCCCGGCGCAGCGCATACGTCAATACAGTTATCCCCTTCCTTCGGCGCGGCATATTCCGCCACCATCATGGAACTGATATCCTGCACATAGAATAGACCTTCCCGAAAACTGGAAAGTCCATTCAGATAATCAAAGTCTGATATTGCAAAGGCATAGGTAAGCCCCGGATACTTTTCCACATCCAACGGTTTCACTGTCACTCCCTCAGAAATTAAACGCTCTTTTAATTCTTCTGGAGATATTTTGCTTAAGTTGGTGCGAATCGTAATCGGCGCTTCCACCAAAAATGCTTCTAATATCTCTGTGGTCTTCTCTGTTCCGTATTCCTTCAACCACTGTTCTACGATCCATTCCGGCATAGAATAACGCACGGACATCCCTTGTACCGGCGCAGTTTTCTCATCCGGATATGTAATATCAGAAAGACCTCGGCTGATATTGCGAAGTACTCCATTGACAAATCCGCTCAAGGAAGAAAATCCCTTTTTTCGCGCAAGCTTCACCGCCTCGTTGCAGGCTGCTGAATCCGGAACGGAATCCATATACTTAAGCTGGTATACACTCATCCGCAAAATATTACGGATGACCGGCTTCATTTTGTTTACTTTTACCTTGGAGAACTGGTTGATGATATAATCCAGCTCGATCATATGCTGGATCGTGCCCTCTGCCACCCTTGTGATAAAAGCACGTTCCCGCTTATCCAGATACTGGTACTTTTCCAGCACCGCCCGAATGACCAGATGGCTATAAGTCTCCTCCTTGGTCACTTCCATCAATATACCAAGGATCAGTTCTCTCGTATTTACAGAATCAGTCATCTCGTCTTCTTCCTCCAAATAACAGTATCAGACGTAATAACTGCAATATTGCAGCTGCTGCACTGGCAACATAAGTATATGCGGCCGCCTTTAATACTTTCCTCGTATATGGCAACTCGCTGTCACTTAAGATTCCCTGCTCTCCCAAAAGGCGAAGTGCCCGTCTGGAAGCATTGAACTCTACTGGTAACGTTACCAACTGAAACAACACTGCAAATGAAAAACATATAATACCCAGATTAATGAACAATGTAGCTGTATCTCGGGTAAAGAATAATCCGATCAAAATCAATGGCCATGCCAGAGAAGAGCCGATATTTGCCACTGGCACGATAGCAGATCTTAATGATAGCGGCACATAGCCCTGCTGATGCTGAATCGCATGTCCACACTCATGGGCTGCCACACCAATCGCTGCCACCGAAGTGGAATTATAGACAGAATCTGACAGATTCAAGGTCTTTCTTCCCGGATTATAGTTATCTGTGAGGTTTCCAGAAATATGCTGAATCGAAACATCATAGATTCCCGCCGCATGTAAGATTCGCTCCGCAGCCTGGGCACCTGTCATTCCAGACATACTACGTGTTCCGGAATACTTATTAAATGTTGACTTGACGCGGGCTGATGCAATCAGACAGATTACCATTCCAATAACGACCAACAGATAGGTCGGATCAAATCCCCAGTAATAATATGAATATGGCATATTTCCCATCCTTTCCGGCATAAACTAACGCCTTATCCTAACCTCTTTTAAAATATGTTCCTTCTTCCACCGGATAGCCATTTAAAAATGCATCCACAGGCATCCGCTTCTTGCCCTCAAGCTGTACCTCTGTCAGAGCTAAAATACCGCTTCCAGTCTGTACCAGAATACGATTCTTCTCCACCTTTACAATGCAGCCCGGAGCCATATTGCTATTCTCAGAAAGTACCGTTGCCTTCCAGATTTTTAATGTCTTATCTCCCAGTCTTGTGTATGCACTTGGCCATGGGTCTAATCCACGAATCAGACATTCGATGGTCTTAGCATCCTTGGTCCAGTCAATACTACCAAGTTCCTTATGAATCTTAGCTGTATGTGTCGCCTGAGACTCATCCTGAGGTGTGTACTCTGCAGTTCCTGCCTCAATCGCTTCCATGGTCTTGACGCAAACTCTCGCGCCCACTCTGGACAGATGCTCGAACAGGCTGCCGCCTGTCTCATCCGCACGGACGATCACTTCTTCCTTCATGATCATGTCACCCGTATCAATTCCCTCATTCATGCGCTGGGTGGTAACACCTGTAATCTCGTCCCCATTGATGACAGCCCACTGAATTGGCGCTGCTCCACGATACTTTGGCAACAGGGATGCATGTACATTCACACAGCCATAGCGTGGCATATCCAAAATCGCCTTAGGAATAATCTGCCCAAAAGCCTCTACAATTATGATATCTGCCTCATATCCACGCAGATATTCGATACATTCCTCTTCTCTTACACGCTCCGGCTGATATACCTCAATGCCATGGGCAAGGGCACATGCCTTTACCGGTGTGTATTTCAGAGCCTTACTACGTCCCACTGCCTTATCTGGCTGAGACACTACCAGAACAACATCATGTCCTGCTTTTATGATTGCTTCCAAAGTTTCCACCGCAAAATCCGGTGTTCCCATGAAAATTACTTTCATATACTTCCTCCATTTCAAAAGACGAACACTTACTCTACGTCCTCATCATAGGTCACATCATGAATGCCACCCTGTACTTTTTCTGTGTACATATGTCCATCCAGATGATCCAGCTCATGACAAATCGCTCTTGCCAGAAGCTCTGTTCCTTCGATTTCATACTCCTGCATGTTCTCATCGAAGGCTCTTGCCTTTACATAGTTCGGTCTTGTCACCAGACCAGCCTTGCCCGGAAGACTTAAGCATCCCTCGTCTCCAGTCTGCTCTCCGGAAGTCTCAAGGATAACTGGGTTAATCATGACAATTGGCCCCTCTCCCACATCAATAACTACCAGTCTCTTTAAGATACCGACCTGTGGTGCAGCCAGTCCCACACCATTTGCCTCATACATTGTCTCGATCATATCTTCGATCAGATCAGCAATCTTTGGTGTTATCTCTGGAATCTCTCTACATGCCTTGGTCAATACAGGATCTCCCTGTATTCTGATTGTTCTAAGTGCCATTTCTTCCTCCATTCCGCATCAGAAGCCGCCTGCCGGGTTGAAATCAAACTGGATAGCCACATCCTTATAATCTCTGTTGTCCCGCACGTACTTCTCTGCCATGTCCTTTATCTTTACTAATGTTCCATAATCTTTGGTCTTTAGATAGACTACCTTTTTATAAATATCATTTACCTTTGCAATGCTTGCATCCGCAGGTCCCACCAGATATATCTTCTCCTCTGGTATCGTCTTCACATAAGCGTCGATCTGCTCTGCCAGCTTTCCTGCTCCCGCTTCCGCCTGTTCCTCATAACGGGAAGCACATAAGATCACTAACATATTCCATACCGGAGGATATAGCATCATCTGACGATACTCCATCTCCTGCTCATAAAAAGCTTCGTAATTCTGCTCCTTTGCAGTGGTAATACTGTAATGTTCTGGGTCGTAGGTCTGAATGACCACCTCTCCCGGCAGTTCACCTCGCCCTGCTCGTCCTGCCGCCTGTGTCAGCAGCTGGAAGGTACGCTCCGCCGCATGATAATCGGAAATATGCAGTGACAGATCCGCCGCTAACACTCCCACCAGCGTTACATTCGGG
The DNA here is from genome assembly GCA_964491235.1 of uncultured Roseburia sp. GTDB lineage: Bacteria > Bacillota > Clostridia > Lachnospirales > Lachnospiraceae > Roseburia. The sequence goes on along the minus strand of CAZBFN010000001.1, from coordinate 30,608 downwards.
AAGTCATGTCCCTTTACAATCATCTGTGTACCGATCAAGATATCTGCTTCCTGATTAGCAAAGGCTGATAGAATCTGCTCATATCCTTCCTTGCTGCGAGTGGTATCCATATCCATACGAAGCACTCTAGCCTGTGGAAAGGTCTCTCGGACGATCATCTCGATCTTCTCCGTACCTGCCTTAAAGCCACTGATATACTTCGAACCGCAGACTGGGCATACCGTAGGCTGTGGTTCCTCATAACCACAATAGTGACACACCATTCGCCCTGCCCCCGTTCCTCTGGCACTGCTATGCTGACTCAGAGAAACATCGCAATGCGAACATTTTAACACATGCCCGCAGGCTCTGCAAGAGACAAAGCCTGCCATGCCCCTTCGGTTCAGAAAAAGCATGATCTGCTGTCCCTTTTTCAGACGATCTTCCATCAATTCAGTCAATCGTCTACTTAATATAGAACGATTGCCTTGTCTTAATTCCTCCCTTAAGTCTATGACCTCACAGACTGGCAATGGCTTCTCCTGTACTCGTTTATTCATTGTAAGAAGCTGGTACTCACCACACTGTGCCTTATAATAACTGTCCACCGAAGGTGTGGCTGATCCTAACACCACGCTTGCTCCCATCATCTGGGCTCTGGCGATTGCCGTCTCCCTCGCATGATATCTTGGAACAGTCTCACTCTTATAGGAAGACTCATGTTCCTCATCTATAATTATTAAGCCAAGATTTAAAAATGGTGTGAATAGTGCCGATCTTGGTCCGATCATAATATCGATCTCACCATTCTTTGCTCTGGTAAACTGATCGTAACGCTCTCCCGGAGTCATCTTGGAATTTAAGATAGACACCCGGTCGCCAAAGCGGTTATAAAATCGCATGACGGTCTGATAAGTCAATGCAATCTCAGGAATCAGCACGATTGCTTGGCGTCCCTGTGCTGTCACATGAGCAATCAGCTCCATGTAGACCTCCGTCTTGCCGCTGCCCGTCACTCCCTTGATTAGATAGGTTCCATGCACGCCAGCGCGATCGTCTGCAAGGATTCGATCCACTACCTGTTGCTGCTCCTCGTTTAAGGTGCGCACATATCCCTTCTGCTGCAAATGTCCCACTGGGTTACGGTACTGGGTCTCACTGATTACCTTTAATATACCCTGCTCTTCCATTGCCCGAATGACACTTCCAGATACATTCAGCTTACCTGTGATCACATCCCACTCAAGCTCCGTCTCCTCCAGCAATGCCTCCAAAAGTCTAGCACGAGCAGTGCTATGCTTGCGCTGATACTCCGCCAACTGACTCTTCGCCTCCATGGGATGCACTGCCAGACGCACACGCTTGCGCTCGATCTGTTTCTTCTTTTCCTTGATCGGAATAACTGTCTTTAGAGCATGATTCATGGTGCCGCCATAATTTCGCCGCATCCATCCCGCCAGCTCAATCAAATGGGATTCGATTGGAATACTCTCTTTTACAATACTTAAAACATCTTTTAACTTTTCTTCATCAAAATCTACTGTGTCTGTCAGTTCTAAGACATAGCCCTTTATTTTCCGTGGGCCAAATGGCACATAGACCTGCATTCCTACTTTGATCTGCCCCTTAAGCCGCTCCGGTATCCGGTAATCAAATGTCTTATCCAGTTTTTCCTGGGAGATGTCTACAATAATTCTTGCGTATTCTGCCATTTTCCCACCTCTTTTCCTCTCAAGTATGTTATCTATCAGGGCTCACTGCGTCTGCCACCAGTTCATATTCGCTCATAGGATACTTCTTCCCTGCGATCTCCTGATAGCCTTCATGCCCCTTTCCAGCCAATACGATAATATCTCCTTCTCTGGCCTGCCCGATGACATATGCCACCGCCTCTCTGCGGTCTGCAATCCGCACATATGCGCCACCAGTTCCACGAATTCCATCTTCGATATCATCTAATATCCGCTCCGGCTCCTCCCATCTGGGATTATCGGAGGTCAGGATCGTAAGATCTGCCAGATGTCCCGCGGTCTCTCCCATGCGCCCACGCCGCAACATAGATCGGTTACCGCCGCAGCCAAATAGCACCACCAGACGCTTCGGATGAAAGCCCCGAAGCATCTCCAACAGATTCTTAAGGCTCATTTCATTATGTGCATAATCAATCAATAATACATATTGATCGGAGGGACTGACATTCTCACATCTTCCCGGAACTCTTGCTCCAAGAAGTCCCTGCCTTATCACTTCCTCTGTCACACCGAACTTCAATGCCACAGACACCGCCGCAAGGGCATTATATATATTGAACATTCCCGGCAAATGCATTTTAAGCCGAAATGCTTCCTCTCCTCTATGAAGCAGGAACTCACCATACAACTTCCCCTTTACCATGGTAAACTCTGGTTCCTCCGCTGTAATCTGTGCCTCATATCTCATGGAAAAGTTCTCCACAAGACAGGTATGTCCCTTTAAAATCTTATCCCTATGGTTATCATCCCAATTTATGATTCCAAGGCTGCACTGGCGAAATAATATACTCTTACATCGCAGATATTCTGCAAAGGATGCATGCTCTCCCTCTCCGATATGATCCGGTTCGATATTTAAGAACACTCCAATGTCATACCACACTCCAGCAGTCCGCTGCATCTTAAGTCCTTGGGAAGACACCTCCATCACACAGCAATCACAGCCCTTTTCCACCATATCAGCCAGATACTTCTGCACCTCGTAGGACTCCGGTGTCGTATGTACGGATGGAACCTCTCTCTCACCATCACTTATGGCAATGGTCCCTATCATCCCTACCCGGTGTCCTGCCGCTCGCAGGATAGCCGCCGTCAGATATGCCGTGGTGGTCTTTCCCTTAGTTCCGGTGATTCCGACCATCCGAAGCTTTCCTGCCGGATAATCAAAAAAAGCTGCCGACAGCTCCGCCAATGCCAATCTGGTATCCTCCACCAGAATGACCGTCACATCCTGCTCTATCACTCCAGACATTCTCATGCAGAAGTTCTTTGTATATAGAAGAATCTCTTCTCCCAGCAGAACCGCCGCAGAACGTTCTATCACAATCGTCTGGGCACCAGCCTTTAATACTTCTGGCAAGTACTCATGTCCATCGGTGCGAAATCCTTTTAGGCAAACAAATAGGGAGCCCTGCTCTACTCTTGCAGAATGATAACAGATATCTGTCACCTCCCGCTGTTGGCTTCCCTGCACACTTTCATATGTAAGATGAGATAGTAATCTATCTAGCTGCATTCTGACTCCCTGCCGGATACACTTGTTTTATTATATGCCAGTTCCTCTTGATTTACAAGTTATCCCATCTTTTTTATTCTTAACTTTTCATAAAATTACCTGTCATAACAGACCCTGTTTTCGCCAATCCAATACATAAAAAAAGGCTCCCGTGACAAAATAAATATCAGCGAGCATTAAGGTTTTTAGCAATATATTAAATCGCGATTTTACTTTTGCAAAAGGAGGCATGTCATATGTTTGGACGTAATTTTTTTATCTGTGGACTCACCGGATGGTGTATGGAGATCTTCTTCACTTCTGCTGGTTCTCTCTTTCGAAAAGACAGCCGACTCATCGGTCAGACCTCCCTGTGGATGTTTCCTATCTATGGAATGGCTGCCCTAATCCGCCCCGTCTATCAGAAAATCAAAAATCTCCCAGCTCTATTGCGGGGTGGTATCTACTCTGTGGGAATATTCTTCTTTGAATACTTGAGCGGTTCCCTATTAAAAAAGCATCACATGTGTCCTTGGGATTACAGTGATGCTAATTCTAACGTAAATGGTATTATCCGTCTCGATTATGCGCCCTTCTGGATGGCAGCGGGACTATTATTTGAGCGGATTCTAGTTCATGTCGACCCGAAGCCACCTGTCTGATGCCTAATCGTCTATGCTATCAATGTCATCTGCTGATGCACCGATGTCCTGCATATTTAAGGTGCGTCGCTTGATTCTTGCCTCCTCAGATGCCTTTAAGAGATAATTCTTGATCTCCTTGGCATGCTTAATGTGAACCAGCTTCAGTTCCTTATCTGTCACATCTCCGGTATAACAGATGATGGTCGCCAGACCAAAAATACGCTCTGCTAATGTAGCTGTCAACTTCACATCCTGTACTTTGTACATATAGCAGTCATTCTCTTCCACCTTTAAAAATCCTGCATCGATGGTAATCATATCCTCTGTGATGGTGTACTTGGTAAATGTCCAAGGCAGACCAAAAAAGAGCACACGCTTACGCTCTGCGTACTTTACTTCCCCCTCATTTTCTGTCACATTGTTTTTTCTATCTTCTGACATCTTACTTCCCCTTTCCAATCAAAAAATTTCTCTTTTCGTAGTGTACTCTACTTTTTTATTTTTCGCAACATCGCTTCCCCCTGTTTTCTCCCGTCCGATTTCTCTCTTCTGAAATTTCTGAAAACATTCCTTTTTTTTTTCAATATATCGCAAATGACACCTCATTTTTTCATTCGCGCGTCTATAATTTGGACTCTTGAAATCCCCTAGCAATTATTATATGATAGTAAAAATGCCTGCGGATATGCCCTAGCTATCCTAATAAATCAGGCTTCATTAATAAGGAGGATTAATATGCGTCATTTAATGAGCCCATTGGACTTCTCCGTCGACGAATTGGACAAGTTATTGAATCTTGCCAATGATATCGAGAAGAACCCTAAGAAGTATGCACATGCCTGTGATGGCAAGAAGCTTGCTACTTGTTTTTACGAACCAAGCACCCGAACCAGACTTAGCTTCGAAGCTGCCATGTTGAATCTTGGTGGTTCTGTCTTAGGTTTTTCCAGTGCCGATTCCAGTTCCGCCGCTAAGGGCGAAAGTGTTTCCGATACAATTCGTGTTATTTCCTGCTATGCAGATATTTGCGCTATGCGTCATCCAAAGGAAGGTGCTCCTCTTGTTGCCTCCCTTAAGTCACAGATTCCAGTCATCAATGCCGGTGACGGTGGTCATCAGCACCCTACCCAGACATTAACTGATCTACTTACTATCCGATCTCTTCGGGGCGAACTGGGCAATCTGACCATTGGATTATGCGGTGACTTGAAGTTCGGACGTACCGTACACTCTCTGATCAACGCACTGATCCGCTATCCGGGTATCAAGTTCGTACTGATTTCCCCAGAGGAGCTTAAGATTCCAAGCTATATCCGTGAGGATGTACTGGCAGCCAACAACATCCCGTTCGAGGAGGTCGAGCGTTTAGAGGACGCTATGCCAGAGCTCGATATTCTCTACATGACCCGTGTCCAGAAGGAGCGTTTCTTCAACGAGGAAGATTATGTACGTCTGAAGAATTACTACATCCTGACCAAGTCCAAGATGGAGCTTGCGAAAAAGGATATGCTGGTACTCCACCCACTTCCTAGAGTCAACGAGATTTCTGTCGATGTAGATGACGACCCAAGAGCAGCTTATTTCCGTCAGGCACAGTACGGTGTCTATGTGCGTATGGCATTGATTCTGACGCTGCTTGAGATCGAAGTATAAAGGAGGTTAGCATGTTAAATATCAGTGGAATCCATGAGGGATTTGTATTAGACCATATTCAGGCTGGAACAAGCCTCCAGATTTATCATGATTTGAAGTTGGACCAGCTGGACTGTACTGTTGCCATCATCCGAAATGCCAAGAGCAATAAGATGGGCAAGAAGGACATCCTAAAGGTAGAGTGTCCAGTTGAGGCATTGGACTTAGATATTCTCGGCTTTATCGACCACAATATCACTGTCAATGTCATAAAGGACGACAAGATTTTTGAGAAGAAGGAACTGCATCTTCCAAAGCAGGTAAAGAATGTCATCACCTGCAAGAATCCACGTTGTATCACCTCCATCGAGCAGGAGCTTGATCAGATCTTCCTGCTGACGGATGAGGAACGCGAGATTTATCGCTGTAAGTACTGCGAAGAGAAGTATCGCAATCCAAAGAAGCGTTAATAGACAAATGGTCTTATTCAAAAAGCCCGCTGTTCTAAACGAAAATTTCGTTTAGAACAGTGGGCTTTTCTTAAATGTCTCACTAGCTCACGCGATTTAATCTCTTATCATTTATACTCCTCTACTGTCTGGTATAACTGAATACGATAGGAATCCTGCTCGTTCATACCCACGAATCTTGCTCCATATCGATATCTCGAATCTGTCTTCTCGCTTCGCACGATCTCAACACAGGCATGAATCACTTCCTTCGTCCATCTCCTGATCCAATCTGTTCATGAGCAGTTCTGCCGTAAGCTCCGTTCTCAAGCTCCGTCTTCTCTCTTCCATCGTCATCTCTCCTCCATGATATACTTTCACTCGCTCGCAAAACATTCTATCCCAATTGCCAACTCCATTGGCAACCTATGTTCACGTCCTATACGAACCAGTATATCACATTTGGCATATAATGACACTTTTTCATTCAGAAACTCCAATTAGCAAGGATTACAGCAAGGATTACAAAACAGATTAAAGAACATCATGCTAAGACACCAGCTTCCTGCACTGGCATATGGTCTATCATACTCACTTCCCATATTGGTATACCAAGTACCTCCAAATTCCAGATGTTGCAAGAACTGTCTGTATTCCATGTTGCTCGGCTCCATCTCCACCGCTCTCTTAGCATGCTCCTTGGCAGTAATATTATTACCAGTTCCCTGATTCGCAATGGCACTAAAATAATACCAGCGTGCCTTTCGCTCACCAAATGGAATACCATTTAGCACATTGAGTGCCTCCGTATAATGACGGTTCGATATATAATTGGCTGCCGCCTGCATCTGTGGTGACTCATACTCGGTACGTCTCTGATAATAACTGCGGTTGCCACCATACTCATAACTATTTGAGCCACTTCCACCAGATGTATTATAACCATAGCCTCCGCTATATCCGCCGCCCTGCTGCTTCTCCTTCATGATCTGGTCGTAAGCCTGCTGGACTTCCTTGAACTTCTCCTCCGCCTGAGCTCTGTTTGGATTATTGATATTGGCATCCGGATGATACTTTCTGCTCAGATTCCGGTATGCCTTTTTTATTTCTTCATCTGAGGCACTCGGTGATACGCCGAGCACCTGATAGGGATTCATCATAAATTGTAACCTCGCTATTTACGCGCTTTCTTTTTTGACTTTTCTTCTATTTTACGCTTCTTAAGCTGAATGTACTCATACTTTGACCACACGCCAGAATACAGAACATTACGCAGAATATCCGCATGGAGCAATATCGGAAGCCGCTCAAAGGACTTGGCACACTCTGACATCATGCTGGTAAGCAACAAACGAAGCAGGGTATCTAATTCCTCTGCACTCTCCCCCTTCACATAGACAAGGGGATTATAGGCATTCTTGTGCACATCATCATCGTAATCTTCATAGGCATCCATCAGATAAATGAACTTACCCATATAAAAGCCTAACGTGCGCAACTCCTCTGCCCACTCATCTTCCTTCCAGCAGAATATCTCTCCTAGCATCTCTCCCGTAAGGCCTGCCACAACATCCAGATTCGACTCATGACTCCGCTCCACTTCCTCGGTGCGGCGCATATACTCTTCTAATGCTTTGACCTGTCTCGGATACTTGGACATGATACGAGTATAATCCTTATCCAGCATTTTTGCCAGCGCTTTCTTCGTATATGCCTTATCATCCTTCCAGTCATCAATCAAATTCTGATATGCCAGAACTAAATTCATATCTGCGGCATACTGTGTCGCCTCGTTGATCCATACGGTTCGCTTCTTTGTAGGATGTAACGCACAGGTAATCTCCGATTCCTCATTGGAAAGCTCATACAATCCAGTCAGAAGTACCACAAGAAAGGTCATATCATAGGTCAGAAGCATCTGTCCCTTTGTACCGCAGTCCGACTTTAACTTGCGGCACAGCCCACAGTAATAGGACTGATATGCCTTCTTATTCTCCTCTGTCATTATCTTCTGATTGATATTAATGTACCCAAACATCCTGCTTCTCCTTTGATTCATTCAAATCAACTCTTCTTGATGAACTCTCGCTTGCACTTCGGGCAGGTAATACATATCTTGCCTCTTCCCTTAGGTACACGTACCATCTGCTTGCAATCTGGACATTTAAAAAATCGATATATGTCTCGCTGTGCCCAACGCTTCTTTCTAGCTTCCCGCTTCGTGACCGCACGATACCGCGCTGTCATGAACTTCTGATTCTCCTCATAGCGCTTAGAAACATTTCTTGAAAGCATCCGGTAGCAGGTGTATATCATTAATATAATGCCTGCCCAGTAGAAAATATGTAAGACTGGTAATATACCACTGAACATTGAAATAATAAGAAATACCAATACACAGGTATTCATTGCTTTGCCTAATTCATCAGCACCATATCTTCCCATCATAAATCTCTGCAATTTTTCTCTCATGCCAATTCCCTTCCCGGTGCCAACCTCTATCCGTCACAACACCGCTGTTTTATAATCATGTGATAATGTTAAGCCCTGAAAAATAGGCTGTCAACACATCTATTGTCTTTTAAGAAACATTTTAGATTTTGATTAGAAATTACAAAAAGGTGACAACCCTATGGTCGTCACCTTTCTCAACACTTTTATTCATTTAAAACAACTGTACTTTCTGTGTCATTCCCAATGGATCCTTGGCGTAGCAAATAGCTGTGTCTGATGATATCTCGCTCTTTAAATACAAGTCATAGATTGCATCATCCATGGTCTGCATTCCCTCCTTGTGGCTGGACTGAATGAGCGTTGCAAGCTGATACAGCTTGTTCTCCCGAATCAAGGTCTCTGCCGTCTGAGTTGCCAACAGCACCTCAAATGCTGCCACACGTCCGGCTACATTCTGCTTCGGAAGCAACTGCTGAGCCACCACACCCACAAGAGCATCTGCCAACTCAGTTCGAATCTGTGCTCTTTGCTCCTCTGGGCACGCTCCAACTAAGCTCTCTAGCGCATCCACTGCACTATCTGCACCTACCGATGCCAACACAAGATGCCCCATCTTTGCTGCGTTAAGTGCCATATGTATCGCCGCTGCATCGGAAAGCTCTCCTACACAGATCACATCTGCATCTTGAGCCATCGCTGACTGAATTCCTTTATACCAATCTGCAGTATCCTGTCCAATTTCTCGTTGCAAGATCATAGAAGCTCCCTGAGGATAGACATATTCAATCGGCTTCTCTAAGGTAATCACTGACTTCACCTGCTCCTTCACATAAGATGCAACCAAAGAGGTCATTGTGGTCGTCTTACCACTGCCCTTCTCTCCCGCAAAAAGCAGAAGTCCTTTTCTGTGCTCCATCAGTGTGCTAACTTTCTTCGGAATACCAAGGGATTCCGTTGCCGGAATTTCCTGCGGCAGCACATGCAATGTCATGGCATGACCGCCTCTCTGGCGTAATATGTTCGCCCGAAGGTTGCAGCCGACTGGTAGCTGGCAGGAGATACAAAGCGCTCCTGCCTCGGATAACTGCTCACGCTGCTTATCATCCAATAGCAGCTCGATCCATTGCTCCATATCCTCTGCCGTTATGACTTCCTCTTCCACTGGCGATAATACTCCATCGATTCGAAGCAGAAGCGAAGCTCCCACTGCCAGATGTATATCTGATGCCTTTCTCTCTCCTGCAAGTTCTATGATATCTGTCAGTTTCTTTGTGTTTATTCCATTCTCCATCGCTCTGCTCCTATCCTTTCCTGCCAATCTCTGTTATTGTCCAATCGGTACTGTAAATTCGGTCACTGCTTCCCATGAATCTGCATATGTCTCGTTTACCGCATCTGCTACCCCCGGCTCCACTGCAAGATAGCTTACATATACTCGCAAGGTCTTTCCTGCATAGGTATCTGGAATCGCATTCATCGTCAGACTACCTGTGGTAGCAGTCGGGTCCGCTCCAAAGGTCTTTAGCATTGCAAGATCCATATAAGCTTCTGTCACTGGAAGGGTCTCAGTTGCATTGCCGCTTCCATCGAACCATACTGCATTATAGCCTGTAACCGGAGTCTCCGTCACTGTGCCATCAGTCTCAGTAGTTACTTCCACCATACGAAGTCTTAGCCCCTTGTAATTCTCTGCTGTTCCTCCTGCCACAGTATCTGCCGCAGTAAATGGATTCGTCCAGCCTACTGTATATAACAGACCTGCAATCTCATCTGCCCTTAAAACCGTGTCTGTATAAACAATTGTACCATCTATCTTTCGGATTGTCACATTCGTCACAGTTCCTGATCCGTCATCCACCGCAAATCCCGGTGTCTCCAACCGTACCTTTGGCACGTAGATGGTCACCTCTGTTGCCACAGATGGCAGATTTGTCGTACCTTCCGCCGGATTATTAATAACACGAAGTGTCAACTGTCCGCCTGCATAATCATACAGGTTCACACCACTTAAGGAATATGTCTCCAAGGCCTGTTCTGTATCCATCTCCCACAGAACCACCGGCTCCACAGCCGGATCACTGGATGGTGCCAACAGCTCAATATGCTGCTTTTCAACATTGGTAGCACCATTTAATTTCCAGTTCAACTGATAGGTCATGCCTTCAAATTCGCTGGTAAGGAAGGAAACATCTACCATTCCTGTTGTCGGATCTACACTTAAGTCATAGTCATATCCCTTGGTCGGATCTGCTGGATCTATTGTGTTTACTGTCATCGTTACATCTGTTGGTGCATCCAGTCTGGTAGCTGGAACTACGATATACTGGCTCACCTGTTTTTCAGAGTTCGCTGACTGATCCAGCTTGGACTTAGCAGATACCGCAGTATAGAAGGTCTTGCCAAGGGCATCGTCCATCGGTATTGCGACCTCCACTGTCATGATGCGATTCGCATCCATAAGGCTCACATCATAATCGATTTCAAGCTCTGTTCCCAGATAAGTATCATCCACGGAACCACTGCCAGGCACGATCTGTGAAATCACAAATCCACTACAATTTTCTGCCGTCAAAGTATCCGGCACCTTGATATCGATACGGTAGATAAGATTTTCATCCTCCACACGATCAAAGGTGGTAGTCACGCTGGTCACCGTCGGAAGCTTCTCTCCAATAACCTTCGTATGAGTTACTGGATCAGAATGTAGTCTAGTTACAGCATTGCTGTCTACATTGACAGTTCCCTTACGGATAACCGTAAATTCAATCGTATTTCCTTCTGCATAAATAGACGCATCTGCCGTATTTACATTTGCGAACGAGTTCGTCGTCTCTTCCTGCGGTGATTCATGAATCACACTGCCATCGGAACCGATTACCCGGTGTGAAACCAGATATACATCTCCGGCGGTATAATTAGAATCGCTCCATCGGTATGTCCATATCTTCGGCGTACTCTCATTCTCCACTTCAATTGTGATCTGGGAGTCCACTGGATATCCCTTCTTAATCAGGGCGATATCCTTGCCGTTCGTCACAGCAGAGTTAGAGAAATACCGAGCTTCCTCGCTATCGCTTCTGATTGCCTGTACGCTCCAGTTCAGCTTCTGTGGATCTGCCGCCCATGCCAGATCAATTGCCAACTGATTGTCGCCGCTTCCTAACAATACATCCTTTGTCAAGGTGTAATAGCAGGTCGTATCCACCGTTACTGTTCCAGTATCACTTCCGTCGCCACTTCCATCTCCACTCTCCGGTATCTCTGGGAGTGGTTCTGGTACATACTGATATGTATGTGTTCTTCCGTTTGCTGGATTTGTCACTGTAATCAGATAGTAAGCAATCGCTTCCTCTGGGGAAGTAGAACGCCTAAAGCTAATCTCATAGCTCGGCGTTGGCTCTGTTATTATCATGGTTCCCGGATTGTCTGGATCCTCTTCCGTTACAGTGGCATCAATATCCATACCACCTGTATACTGATATGTCAGATCGGTCGGTGGATTGAGCGGTACCTTCGCATTAACATGGAAACTATATGTTCCAAGCTTTGAATCGGTATAACGGTACAGGTTGTTGCTCTCTACCTCAGTTCGCTCTACGCTCCAATCGGAATTACTTGCAACCGCAGTAACTTCCCATGTATGGTACTGATAGGAAGAACTATAAGTAACAAAATTATTTGATATACTGTAATCAATGGAAAATGTTCCATCCGACTGAATCATATCTGTGGTAATCTGCCATGTATCTGTAATCTTACTGCTTGTGGTCGTAGCACTTGCCAGATAATAGTCATTTATGTTAAATGACTGCATACCATTTATCAACTTCTGGTAAATATCAAGACCTCTTAAGTTCTGTGGGATAGACTGATAAATCTCCCATGCTGCCTTTTGATATTCATCCCAGTTGGTAACCTTAAATGTAAGTATCGCACCATCCTGTTCTACCAGCTCGATCTCCGGTGTTACCAATGGTGGCATAATGACAAATTCACTTACCACTTCACGGTTACTATCCGTAGTATAAATCAATTCTCCATTCTCATCAAGCTCTGCCGCTGCACCAATTGCCTGAATCGCCACTTTTACTGGCTGTCCAACATAGCTATCCTTCAGCTTCTCCACATCAAATGCGAAATCAGAAAGCTGTCCATCCATGTCCACATCCTTGGAAATTGGTCCTAACAACGCAGCCGCTGTCTCATCAGCCACTGACTGATCTGTCACACTGCTGTCATACAGATATAACCGCAATCCCTCGCAGAATCCCGGCATCTTCTTGATACCAAGATTATATTCATAGGCCATCTCTGCCGTAACACCAGTCGTCTCTGGCACTGGAAGCTTATACTGATCGTATGGCTCTATAATATCTGCCCTCACACGATCCTGACTCGCCCACATGCTGCTGTCAGCCGGCTCCACGCCATGAATCGCTTCATACATCTTACGGTATGCCTGCTCTGTCCATAGGAAACGCTCCTCCGTATCCTGCTCTGGAACACCTAATGTACCAAACATCTGATCCCCTGGATCTGTCAGGTACTTATCCTTCGGTTCATTTCCTACTGCCAGTACCTGTGCTCCCCTATAATAAGGCTGTGATTCGTCTACCTTATCATACCCAGAACCATGCAGATAGAAGGAATCCTTAATCGCAACACCGGTTCTTCCATCCTCATATGTCCATGAACGGTAACCGACCAAACCACCGAGATAATAAGTAGCATTTGATCCCGCTTCAAAACGAACCTGTCCAAAATTATAACAATCTGCAATGACGCCCCAGTTACTCAGCGTACTCCAGCGCTGCGCATGCCCTACGATACCGCCAGCACATTTGTACTGATGATTCATACTTTCACCAAGCAGGGTAACAATAGCATTCTCATCGTTGATCGCACCTACAACAGTTGCAGCATTTAATTCTCCGACAATACCACCAACGATCTGCTCACCGGAAACATCAAAGGTATTCGTGATAACATCTCTTCCGTTATTCTGCTCATTGGCAATACTTCCAAGCTTGGAGCCAGAACCGTTGGCATATCCGACGATACCGCCCACAACGATATTACCAATGACCTGTCCCTTTGGCTCTCCTGCTGGTGCCTGTGTTGAGCAGGAATAAACCAGTCCTCGGCTTTCTCCCGCAATACCACCGATGTATGAGCCGTTTGAGGTGTTCGTAATGACACTTTTTTCATTGATACAATATTGCAGTTTACAATTCGATCCTACATATCCCGCAATACCACCCACATTGCTCACGGTAGCAGAAACATTCCTATCATAATTGGAAAGATTAATCTCATGCTGATTTACACAGCTTATGATAAGTGGGCCATTTCCATTTGTTCCACCCTCGATCTTTCCTGCAATTCCACCAATGTCTGATACAAGATAGCTTGTTTCCGAATCTGTGTTCCATAGCTCAACGCTTCCTAGATTCTTACAATCAAGCAATGTCGTATCCTTTACATAGCTACTATATGCGATGCCCACGACACCACCGATATCAAGTACCTTATTTATCGTATTTTCAGACAAGGTACGATCGATGATGATGTTTCCTTCATTGACCAGATTCTCAAAAGTAACACCACTGCGTATATAGCCGATACAGCCACCTATCTCATGTATATTCTTGTTTCCAAGATCTCCGCGGAGCACTCCGTAAATAGTTCCATAGTTCGTGCAATCTCTAACATCCCAGCCGTAAATGTCTGCATACACTTTTCCGATCAGACCGCCAGAACGGTATTTTGCATAGATGGTTCCATAACTATAATTATCCGCAAAGGTCATTTTTCCAGAGCTTCCCATCGTACCGAGAATACCTCCGGCCTCTTCCTGTGCTTCCACGATCACCGAATTCGGCGTACGCTCTCCATTGATACATCCCGTGATAACAATACTATCTGCCTCACCCAAACGGCCTACGATACCACCTACTTTTCCTGCATTCACACACTGGATATTCGCCAGATTCTTACAATCTGTAATAGATACGACACCGTTAAGCGAACCTGCAATACCTCCAATTCGCACATCTTCGTGACGCTTCGAGGAATAGTAGGTAAGCGCTGCTTGGTTTACGCAGTCCGCAATGCTTATCTGTGCTGAGACATTGTCAAACTTGTATGTACCTCCAAGAATACCTCCTACCGATGCTGCACCCTCATAAATATGAATCGTTCCTTCATTTATAGCACCAGCGATCTCCATCTTGCTACTGCCACCCACAATACCACCAGTATAAATACCCTTTGTGGCTATCGTTCCATAATTGGCACAACCTGTAAAAATATTCGTGCCCTGGGCAGCCGTATAGCTCTTTTGAATACCATCGAGCTTTCCAATCAGTCCACCGATATAATTCTGTCCACAGGAAATTCTTCCATAATTTGTTACATCAGAGAAATTGATTGGTCTGCCATATCCAGCATAACCGATAATTCCACCTACATAGTTGACCGCTTTCGTCGTATAGTAAGTATCAATACTCTCGCTTCCAATTGTTCCATAATTCTCAAGATTGGAGAACTCACAGGCGGTCTGACAGTAATAGGTAGTTCCGATAATTCCTCCGATTGCCTCATGTCCCTCTGCAATTCTAGCCGTCGGCACCACATTTCCACGATTTCGGTAGTGATTCACCTGGGTCATAGTGGTCTGTGTGGCTTCTGCATAATCATAAAGATAACCGTAGCATCCACCAACTCTGCCAAGTCCAGATACCGTGGCTAAATTATTGTAGTAGATATCATTATCTGGATCCGCATCATTATTCTGTGGCAGTTTCTCCAACCGTACTGCATCCTGTGCTCCCGGAAGCTGAATCAAAAGCTCGTGTCCTCTTCGGGTCGTTCCTACAAGACCACCAATATTTCGTCTTCCTTCAACGAATGCATCTGAGGTACAGGCAGTATAGATTCCCGCAGCATTCTGGCTGACAACAATCTGACCATAGCTGACTCCTGCAATACCACCAACACCGCCAATAAGACTGTTCTGTGCATTTCCCTGACCGACGATCTTTCCGGCAAAGATGCAGTTCTCTACCCTCGTCTTTTCCGGGAGTTCTCCTACGATTCCTCCGATTGCCTGTCGAAGGGATGCACCCTTTGCTGTCACTGTGATGGTTCCTGTATAAGTGAAATCCTTAAGACACTGATTTCCAGACTTAAGTCTTCCCACGATACCACCGATACGAGATGGATGATTCCAGCTATTCGTAGTATCCTGCTGATCCATCGTAGTAATATCAATAGATACCGTCTTACTTTCTGCAGTCTCTGCAATCAACGCACCGTCATTACGTCCGATGACTCCGCCTATCGTACCTACACCACGAATCAGATTACTTACCATGGAGTTTTTCCGAGAGATACAGTTCTTTACAGTACCTTTTTGCTCATTATAGCCGGCGATTCCTCCGATTGCGATCTGATCTGCCACCTTAACAGCTCCCTGTACAGAACCAGAGTTCTCACAGTTCTCCACCATTCCATAGTTTCTTCCGACGATACCTCCTGCCACAGCTTCATTACTGGATGCCATACCATCGTGGATACAGCTTTGCAGCGTACCCTCATTCTTTCCTGTAATACCGCCTGCATTGGAACCTGTCATATCACCAGTAACGGTTCCATGATTCTCACAATTAGCAATCGTAATGCCAGAAGCAACCGATCCTGTGATACCTCCTACATTACCCTTCTGACCGCTGACAATTCGTATCGTACCAAAGTTGATACAATTCTCGATTCTTGTAGCATCATGGGAACCAACAATTCCACCTACTTCATCATATCCGATGACCGTAGCGTAATTAGTAAGATTGCGGATTACTTTTTCTCCATCCACAATATTATCACTGCCATCGCTGGATATCGTACCCTGATTACAACCGATAAATCCTCCGACATACTTGAATCCAGATACGGTTGCGTATTCCGTCAAGGATACCAGTTCCACCTGACCTTGATTCAGACCTACGATACCACCAATGTTATTTCCAAGACCAGTCACTTTACCAGAGGATCTTATGGCACTGCTCTCCGCATTGCCAATATCAATAATACCAGCAATGCTCTTTGCCCTTGTTCCATCTCCGGTGATGACTCCGTGTTCATCATTGGTACCTACCAGACCTCCAGTATTGTCACCGCCCTTTACGGTCGCAAAACGGCTGACGGTACAGCGTACCACATAGTTACTGTTAAGTCCTACCAGACCTCCAACGCTCTTGTCTCCACTGATGCCGATTTCACCGCCCTCAGTGCCACTGTAATCCTCTGGCTTACCCACCGTACAGAACTGGATATAGCCCTCATTGACCTCACAGATTCCACCTAGATACCGACTCGGCGACTCTACGGAACCGTCGTTCATACACTTGTGAATAACTCCCGCGGTACTATTTCTTCCTGTGATTCCTCCGATAAAGTAATAACCATCCGTTACCTGCTTGCTATTATCGATATCCTCCTTGACAGACATCGAACCATAATTCGTACATTCGATGATATAGAGTGGAGATTTCTCTCCATTGTATCCTACGATACCGCCTAGATATCGCTCCGCATACACATTGGAACGATTGATACAGGAACGATATACCGTTGCCTGTGCCGTCTGTGCCACAGATCCAGTGTTGGTGCTGTAAGGAGCAAATGCACTGGCAATGAGCTGTGCAGCTTCCCCATTTCCATAGAAGAGGGATGCCTTACTTGTATTTGCCGCCAGTGTGGTGTTGTAACCCAAGATACCACCCACATAAGCGGTTCCATAAATGTTTCCAACTCCTGCTTCGTTCTGGGTAATCATATTCGTAATCTGGAATGCGCTTCCATCCGATGTTCCCTCGGTGACATTCATTCCGATCACACCACCCACAAAGTAGGATCCATATATCTGCATACCATCTGCGATGGCGATACTTGTCATGGTCTCGCGGTTCGTATTCAGACCGATGATACCTCCTGCACAGCTACCAGAGCTGTACACATTACCTCTCACCCTCTGAATATTGGTCATACCACCCATATTCAGTCCGACTGCACCACCTACAAAATCAGCACCACAA
Organism: uncultured Roseburia sp.; assembly: GCA_964491235.1. GTDB lineage: Bacteria > Bacillota > Clostridia > Lachnospirales > Lachnospiraceae > Roseburia. The sequence goes on along the minus strand of CAZBFN010000001.1, from coordinate 13,112 downwards.
AGACCCGCCTTATAATTTACCATCAGGCTGCCGCGGATGTTTCCGAAGTTCGCTCCTGCGATACCTCCCACACAATCTGCCTTTGCAATACTTCTATAATAATCGTCATTCTTGTTAGAAAGATATGTGATCTCTGAAAATGTAACGCTGCTTTCCATATCCTCAATCACACCGAGGTTGATTCCTGCAATACCTCCGGCATATCGATTCAATGCATAGACAAATCCAAAATTACCGCATCCCTTAATACGCATGTTGGAATTTGTCTTGGAAAAATGATTTGTTGCGAGCAACTGCTCGTAATATGCCTCCTGATTCGTTGCCTTATCTGCGGTAAACTGATATTCACCCATACCACCGTTGGCACCCGTGATACCACCTGCAAGGGAGCCCGCAAAAACATTTGCATAATTCTGATAATCCGTCAGTTCTCGCTGCTCGTTCGTACCAGCAATTCCGCCTGCCGACACATCAGAAGCAACCACCAGTCCCTTGACGATGCAGTCCTCCTCCAGCACGTTCCTCCATTTACCGACCAGTGGGGTATCCTGATAGTTCAGTTCTCCTTCATTTCTACCAGCGATTCCACCAACATTCTGGTAACCTGCAACTACACTTCCACTTCCACATGCGGTAACGACTCCAGAGGAAACATTGCGTCCAACGATTCCACCGACATTAATGCCCGCATAGGTAGGAAGCTTTCCAGTTTCGACCGCAGCAAAAATCTGGCTTGTCAATGTGTCTACCGACTCTGCAGCCTTGGTTCCTTCTGTATAAGTAGATGCAGCGACCGTACCCTCATTTTCACCGACGATTCCACCGACATTCTGCATATATTCTGGATTCTTGGAAGCCAGTCTGCCAGTAAGCTCCTCCATAAATACCAGTCTTCTGCTCTCACATTCTAAAACACTTGCGTCCTCACTGTTAAATCCAGCGATTCCACCAAAATTCTGACATTCTAACGCAGTTCTTCCATTTCCACGGCTTATGGTCATCAACCGGGTCTGGTTCAGCGTCTTTTCAATGGTAGCATCACCATTGTTCGCACCCGCGATACCACCGACGCATGCTGTTCCTGTCACTTCACTTTCCTTCGTAGAAAGCTGCGTAATGCTACCGCAGTTGACACCTGCCACACCACCGATGTACCAACCGTAATCCGGTGTTTCTGTTCCACCTACATTCTCGATGTAAAGTGTTCTATCTGCACTTAATACCGCTGTCACATCAACATCCACAGTAGATCCCGTCTTGAAATCTCCTGTCAAGTAGCTGCCTTGAATCACTCCAGTCGCATAATTATATCCAGTCACACCGCCAGCATAGTATGCCGCTGTGACCTTGCTATCTTCAATGATAACATCCTCGATCGTTCCCTGATTGCTACCTGCAATAATACCAGTAAGGTAAGCTCCCTGTACCGAAGCATTCTTGATATGGATTCCTTCCACACATCCCTGCTCTGCAATCCTTCGGAACAATCCCACATTTTTCTTCGGATTCTGACCTGTAAGCTCATTGATCTTCAGATTAGAAATTACATAGTCATCCCCGTCTTCATATCCATTTTTGAATGTACCAGAATAAGCTCCATTCGATATCACACGAACAAATGCATTTGTCTCTGCCGCAAAGGAAATAGGCTCAAAAGCTTCCCCAAATCTGCCCCGTTCCGCCTCCGGCTTTGCCCAATCGATATCTGCTGTCTGTACAAAGCAGGCATCCTCAGTGGCATAACGCATGTTATTCAGATGTCTTGCCGTAGCAATGGAAAATGCGGCTCCTTCTGTCACTGCGGAGCCATCCTCAGTAAGATATCCATTTCCACAGACATCTACGGTCTGATTATTTTCTGGATTTGTATAAGTCTTATCTCCACCTGCATAGTTTGCACTTTGCAGATTAGAGCCAAGTGACGTAGCTTCTCCTGTGTAATCAGCATGTCCTTCCAGACGTACTGTAACGTTTCCATACAATATATCAGTTGCCTGCACCTGATTTACCACTTCAATGCTTCCCTGACTTCCCACTGTTCCGTAGGTATCATAGATGCTATGGTGAATATCATCCAGAATCAACTGATAAGTATTCGAATCCTCATCATATGCAAGGCAAATCCCATCTCCAGATGCCTCATCTGCATCCGCAAGGGTCTCACCGTCTGCCATGGAAGCTTTCAGTCCGGTAATCGTAAACAAAGTCTCCCCTGTTGTACCATCGCCTCCATCCTCGATCTGACGGCATATCTCTACATCGTACACCAGATACTGCTTTAATTCAGGATGTCTTGCAAAATCATTGCTTCTATTCTGGGTTCTTCCCTCAGCAATATCCTGACTGGATGCATAATTGGACTCCTCCCACTGGAGATACAGTCGCTCTCCATTGACCAGCATGACATTCCTTGGTGCATAAAATTCTGTAAGATCCTCCGTCAGAAGATTGGTAAGCTCTACTCCATAATAACCCTGACGCTTATCACGCAGACTCTCTGCATCACGCAGAACCACATTTCTTCTGTCCAGATAATCCCCATCATAGGTCAGTGTATCTTCCTTTTCCGTATAGAAAACAGCACGTACAACTCCTGTCTCGGTATCATATTCCATAAGGAAGGTATGATCTAGCAAATCTTCGTCATTGACGTAACTCTTTACAATCTCATACAGCGGATTATGTTCCACATCCGCTGTATTCGGATTCAAGGTAATATAGCTGATCTGATCAAAGGCGTACTTGGTCTGATATGTTGCAAAATCAGCCTCACTCATGCCATTTTGAAGCATGATTTCTCTAATTGTCTCCTCTGATGACGCCGGATTCTCTGGGTTTCTTGCTACCGTCCGTGCCCCGGCGGCATTTGCCTGCTGGTTAAAATCCTCTAATCTTCCGAGCTGCTTTTGCTCCATCAGATAATTCTGTGCAGCAAAGAAGACCGTCTTTGCCGTGTCGTTGACACGGGTCATATAGGCGGTTGTCAAATAACCATAGATTCCGACTGACAGGACTCCCGTTAAGATTGCAGTGATGGCAAGTACGATCACCATCTCTGCCAGCGTAAATCCCCGTCGCTCTCTCAGTTTTGCTCGAAATTTCTTACTCATTACAGGTCCTCCAAATCAATTCCACAGTATCCCTGCCATTTTTCTTTGAGACTCTCCTCGTCCCGAAGAAGTACATTGCTCTGCTCTGTCGTTTCTCCCTCGTAGGTGAAGCGATCTATCTTTTCACTGTAAAAGACAGCTAACACCTCACCGGTGTTTCCGTTATATTCCACCAAAAAGGCTTTGTCTTCCACATTTTCATCCGCGATCTCATAAGTCAGCATAGAAAGAATCGGATTGCCATCTCTATCCTCCCCTGCTGCTTCCTTACTCTCCAAGGAAATATAATAAATCGGAACATTACGGTATTTCTCCCGGTATCCCGCAAAGAAGGTATCAAAATCATCACCCTCGTAGAGACTTCTTAAAATCTCCTCCTGCTGCTCCATTGTCACCACACCACCATAGTGATAGTTGGTGCTGGAAAAGTCTAATAGATTCCCACCGTAAACAAGGTTCTCAAAATACGCCTCCGCTGCATCAAATGTGCGCTGGGCTGTATTCTGTACTTTCACATGGTAGGCAGAACGCCTGTAACCAGAGAAAGCGTAGCTTCCCACCAGTACGAGGACGATTACCAATATGGCAATCATCAACTGCTGCAATCTGGTGAAGCCAGAGGCCTCCGTAAGTTTTTTACGGAAGCCTCCCATTAATTTGACCATGTGTCTATTCTTCATGGTAATACTCCTTAATATAGCGCATTAGTTACTAGGGTCTTCCACTGATGTACTTGTTCCATCAAAGGTTTCCTGATCCGGGTAATATCCGGTAAAAGTTCCATCTGAACACTTAACAGCATATACAACACTGTCTTGTACCTTAACTGTATATGTCATACCATCCATTTCGCTATCGTTAAGATACTCGTCCTTAAAATCAGTAGGCTCAGTTTCATTTGTCCAGTCACCTTCGCCATAAGGATTTCCCTCTGTATACAGCTCTACCAGATAGGTATTAGCGGAAGTGTAAATCGTCTTTGCTGCTGCATTTACAGTCGTCTGCTTTGCAGTGTTAAGGTACTTCTGCAGATTTGGTGCGATCAATGCGATCAAGATAGCGATAATCGCAATTACGATAATCATCTCAATTAATGTGAATCCCTTTTTCTCTTTGAGCTTCTTCATAAGTTTTTTCATCATTCTCTTCTCCTTTTATTACAGTATTACAGGTTTAATTTTTGCCGTATTGCGGCTTTATCTATCGCATATTCAACCGCAGTATCTGCCGTTATGACATTCTGCTGGGTAAGCGCAAGTAACTGTCCATCCATGGACTGCATGCCCGCTCTCGCATTGGTCTGCATTACAGTCACGATCTGGTGGCACTTGTCCTCTCGAATCATATTCGCCACTGCATCGTTGACTAACATGATCTCCTGTGCTGCAAGTCTGCCACTGCCATCGGCACGAGGAATCAACTGCTGTGATACAACTGCCTTAAGCACCGTTGCAAGCTGAGTCCGTACCTGAGGCTGCTGATGCGGTGGAAATACACCGACGATTCGTTCAATCGTAGCAGCTGCCCCAATGGTATGTAACGTAGAAAATACCAGATGTCCTGTCTCTGCCGCGGTAACTGCCGCAGATATGGTCTCAAGATCACGCATCTCTCCCACAAGGATGATGTCTGGATCTTCACGCAATGCACTTCGCAGTGCCCCAGCAAAATCTGCGGTGTCCACCCCAATCTCCCGCTGATTTACAATGCAGTTCTTGCTGTTATGACGATACTCCACCGGGTCCTCAATTGTGATGATATGCTTGCGCATCGTCTGGTTGATCTCATTGATACATGCAGCCAGTGTGGTGGATTTACCACTTCCGGTAGGTCCTGTCACCAACACCAATCCCTGCTGTAATCCAGTCAGACTCTTTATGACCTCTGGCATATTAAGCTCATCCAAGCTTGGAATATGTGAATTCAAAAGACGGATCGCAACAGCGATATGCTTCTGCTGTCTAAAAATATTGACACGGTTTCTAGTGCCATCCCCTGTCTCATAGCAGAGATCTAAGTCCCTTAAGCTCTCATCCAAAGTCTGTCCCGTACCGCTCTGGGCAAGAATCTCTCCTGCCACCTGCTTCAATCTCCCGTCATCCATTACACCGTAACCACTTAGGGTGACCAGCTTGCCGTTGCAGCGCACGATCGGCTCTAATCCATATGTCAGATGGATATCCGAGCAATTATGCTCTCTTCCATATCCAATCAGTTCCTCTGTCATCGTCATATCCTACCCTCCTAGTCCAAAAAGTTCGATATCTTGATCATCTGTCGAATGGTCGTCCTACCCTCTGCCACGATATCCATCAGATTCTGCTTCAAATCTGTGAACTGCTGTGTCTTCTCGGCAGCCTTTTTAATCTCCTGTGCAGAAGCGTTACGCATAACAAGCTGTCTGATTTCACTGTTCATCATAATGATCTCATGCACTGCCGCTCTGCCCTTATATCCAGTATGATTACATTTTGGACATCCTGCGCCATGATAAAAATGTGCAGGCAATGGTCGATAAGAGGTATCCCACTGCAACAATTCCTCTTCCCTCGGTGTGTATTCCTCCTTACAGTCCTCACAGATCAGCTTCACCAATCGCTGTGATACTACACCGATTACGGAGGATGCTACCATATATGGTTCTACTCCCATATCAATAAAACGCATGAATGCAGATGCCGCGTCATTGGTATGTACCGTAGTCAACACCAAATGTCCCGTGATTGCTGCCCGGGCTGCAATAGAAGCAGTCTCTTGGTCTCGAACCTCACCTACCATGATGATATCCGGATCCTGTCGCATCAGTGCTCGAAGTCCTGCTGCAAAGGTCAGACCTGCTTTGGGATTGACCTGTACCTGTGTAACATTCGGAATATATTTCTCCACCGGATCTTCAATCGTCACCGCATTTACCTCCGGCACTGCGATCTCGTTGAGCGCGGAATAAAGTGTGGTGGTCTTACCACTTCCAGTAGGTCCTGTTACTAATACGACACCATTTGGATTCGAAATCAGTCTACTGAACTTTTCATAATTGCTCTGATTCATACCAAGCTCAGTTGCCTTTACAATGTTGATCTGATTATCTCCAAGGATACGAATTACTATTTTTTCTCCATAGATACTTGGCATCGTAGAAATACGGAAGTTGACATTCTTTCCTCCGATATTCTGGGAAAAACGTCCGTCCTGAGGAACACGCTTCTCTGCAATGTCAAGCTCACTCATGATCTTAAAACGTGTGACAAGTGGAACTAATACGTTGGTATTAAGTACCATCGCCTCCATCAGGTCACTGTCGATACGATAACGGATATTGATATTACCCTTTCTCGGCTCAATATGGATATCGGAAGCCCGCATATTCACTGCCTGCTGGATGATCGTATTGACCAGCTTTACTACCGGTGAACTGTCTACACGCTCCATCATCTGCTGGAAGGATTCCGATGTCTCATCCATGTCCATAGCATCAAGGCTGCTGTATTCTCTCTGGGCATCGTGAATCGTATTAAACATACTCTGGTTCGCATAGTTGCGGTCGATGGCTTCTAAGACATCGTTCTTTGCCGCCAACAATGCCACAACCTTCTTACCAGTTTCCGCCTCAAGATCACCCAGTCCATAATAGTTCAAAGGATTATCAGTCGCCACTAACAGTGCATCCTGTTCAATACAAAGTGGCACGAAAAGCTCGCGCTCTGCCAGCTCCCTTGGCACTAAGGCAATGGCATCAATACTGGACTTCAACCGCTCTGCCGGAACGATCTGGATATTCAGACGTCTTGAGAGCGCCTGCATCTTATCCTCCTCCGTAATGAATCCAAGTTCAAGCAACGCATCACCAAGCATCTTCTTGGTGGCACTGTTCTTTTGGTAGGCAAGGGCTTCAGAAAGCTGCGCTTCTGTGATATATCCTGCCTCAATCAGAATTTCTCCTAGTTTCAGATTTTTTACCAATTTCTCATTCCCCTTTTTTACTCTACATGGTATGATATCAACTATGATAAAAAATGAGTATCACGCTCTACGCGCGGTTCTTATGTATTCAAAGGAGTATCATACTATGGATTATTTCTGGTATTGTTATATATTCATTCTCGGAAGCATCATCGGCAGTTTTTTAAATGTATGTATCTGCCGCCTCCCAAAAAAAGAATCTATCGTCACCGGACGTTCCCACTGCACCAACTGTGACCATCCACTATCTTTCCTTGAAATGGTGCCGATTCTAAGCTACCTATTTCTCGGTGGACGCTGTAAGCAGTGTAAGACACATATTTCCTTACAGTATCCTCTTGTGGAAGCGCTGACTGCTGTACTGTTCGTCCTGTCAGTGATTCGCTTTGGCTTTACCCCATATGCGATGCTTTTGTGCGCATTCTTTGCAGTACTGATTGTCTGCGCTGGCATCGATATCCATACGATGGAGTTCCCAGATATCCTTCACATCTGGATTCTCGGTATTTCCATCATCCATTTTATTATTGCCCCTTCCTTTTTCATCGAAGGGCTGATTGGCTTTGTAATCTTAAGTGTTCCAATGCTGCTCTTATCCCTCGTCACAGATGGTTTCGGTGGCGGAGATATCAAGCTTAGCGCTGTATGCGGATTATTTCTCGGCTACAAATTGGTGTTAATTGGCTTTTTTGTTGCCTGCATCACCGCTGCAATCTTTGGAACATTCCTTCTATTAAGTAAGAAGGCTGATAAGAAAAGTCGATTTGCATTCGGTCCACACCTTGCATTTGGCTTTGCCCTGTCTGCACTCTACGGTGCGGATATTCTAAATGCCTATCTGTCGCTTTTCTTCTAATTACTTACTCTGCACTCTCCGTCTCCGGCACCTCCACAGCCTCTTCTGCGATTGGCTCTATGGTGCCCTCCTCGGTGAGTTCCACATCAATTCCGTAGATATATATCTTGAATACACCGGACATCTCCTGAGTTCCGGTAGCATCATTCTGATTCTCGCTAAGACTTACCAAGCTCATACGAAGACAGGTGCTCTTAGAATTTAACGCATCCATATAATCAAGGATATTCTGATAATTTCCTAAAACCGTCAGATTAATAGTACTTTTTACCAACACGTCGGATTCCTGACCTGTGGTGGCAACAAAGTCACCGGAGGCATCCTGATAAGGCTCTATGCTCAAGTACTTGATAAAAAGATCCTTCTCCTGTGCCACTTCATTGACGATCTCATCAATGCTATATCCGTTGAGGACAGAATAAAAATAATTCGCATTTTCTTCCGCCAACGCTCTCTGGGTCTGATAATTCTCCTCCAAAGTCGGATTATTCATAAGCTGCTGCTTCTCTATAAGCTCCAGTTCCAATTCCTCTGCCTGTGTATCCAGCTCCAGCTTCCGCTCCATCTCCGGCATTACCAAAAATACCAGAATTGCTGCAAATGCTGCAAAAAGGATCAGAATCTGCAACAATATTTTTTCACTCTTTTTTAATGTCATGGTTCTTCTCCTTCCTTACCAGATACATTCTATGTTAAAGCTGTAACGTGTACTTCCGTCGGTATCCTGATATGCCGCAAATCCTGTGTATTCCACATCCTGAAAAATCTCTGCATTCTTCACGATTCTAGCAAAATCTGCCGGGCCATCCTGTGTATCTGCAGTACAGCGGAAGGATACCTTCGTTCCTTCAAATTCATATCCCTCTATCCGTATACCTGCTGGCACCAGCTCATCCACTGCCACAAAGCTCTCTGTCTCAAACTTTCTTGTGCTCTCTAAGATATCAATACAGATTCGGCAGCTATCATTATAAGCGGTAAGCTTGATTAGTTCCTCTTTCAGTGTCAATCTTCTCTGATATTCCTCGGAGGCTTCAATCCGTGCGATCTCTGTTTCCAGTTCCCGGTTCGATGCCTCGGTAAAGTTGTTGCCAAATGCTGTTACCATATAGTAGATGGATAAGGCAATCAGGCATGTCATTCCAACTGCCAGTGGAATGTGATCCTTTGCAGTCATGGTATCTGCCTCATCTGGAAGCTGAATAAAGGATAACTGCTTCTTCTCTCCCAAGACTTTTCCACACACAGCACCGAAGGTACTGTAAGAAATTCCCTTCTCTGCCGCCACATCCTTGGAATGATGCAGCAGAATGGATGGAAGGTGACACCGCTTCGTCTCGATTCCAGTTCTCTTTGCCACCATCTCTACGAACTCGTCATCCGCAGCCATCTCACCATAGATCAGAATCTGATCCACCACGCGGCCACGGCTCGCCTGTGACTGGAACTGAATCAGCTTAGAGACATTCTCCAATAACTGCTCTAAGACACGATCTGAAGGATTCGCGTTACTGCCCAGATTGCGGATTGCAGATACGATAAAGACGTTCTCCTCAATGCTCTCCTCTCGAATCTGAATGTTTCGGTATACATTTTTTACCCCCGCTCCGCTCATCATAAAGTCGATACCAGTCTGCTCTGCATCAATTAAAATCGTGCTATTCTCTCTCTTCTGTAATTCCAAAAGCTGTGACAGCTTCTCCATACTGCGGCTGACAGGCTCCACACGCTCTAGGGTAACGCCCGCACGGCGCATCGTCTGCTCATAATTGCGAATCAGCTCCGCTGGAAGCAGATATACACTGTAACATTCTAAGCCATCTGAATTTTCCTCTTCTCTAGGAATATAGTCAAAGAGATATCCACCCCTTAAGGCATCATTCTTGACCAGCTCATTTTTTAACAGAGCCCGCACATGGCGTGGCGCACTCTTTGGAATCTTGATTTCCTTTTGTAGGATATCCATACCACTGATACACAAAATCGCCTGTCTGGACTTGATTTTATGCTCCTTTAACAGCTTTTTTAATGCGTCCGCCACTAGATTGGTGTTAACTACGATACCATCCTGAAATGCACCTTCCGGCATCTCTCCACGAACACACTTGCCGATTCGAATATCCGCCCCGACCTTTTGCTCTGTAACATTGATATAATCATTGCTGAATTTGATTGCCAGTTTCATCTTATTCCTCCATCTATGCGATCTGGTACATGCTATAAATTGGAAGCAGTACACTTGCTACTACCATTCCGATTACCACAGCAATCAGAATCAATATCAGCGGTTCCAAAATCGACATCATCTTCTGTACTGCCGCCTCGGACTCCTGTTCCAGATACTCTGATAATTTAAAGAACATCGTCTCAAGGTTACCGGATTCCTCACCGATATGTACCATCGACCAGAATAACTTGTCGAACAATTCCTCCATCTGCATTGCCTGGGATAGAGCGATACCTTTTTCGACCTTCTCTCTCACCTGTACCAGTTTTTCTGCGGTATAGCGGTTGTCCAGTGTTCCCGCACTGATTTCCAATCCCCTTACGATCGGAACACCACTGGCATACAGGATGGACATTGCATTCGCAAAATGTCCCATAATGATCTTCTCTAATAGCTTTCCGATGACCGGAATACTTAATTTTAACTGATCTATCTTCTTACCAGTACGCTCATACTGTGCCAATGCCATAAATCCACAGATGATAATTAGAAGCAACAGTAACAGCAACAGCCAGTGATCCGTCAGGAAATGGCTGATTCCCATAAACATCTGCGTAATCAACGGTAGCTCCTGTCCCTCGAACATATCAAAGAACTGAGGCAATACAAAGGTGAATAACAGAATCATCACCGCAAAGGTCACACCAATAAGTATCAGTGGGTAGATCATCGCATTCTGTACCTTGGACTTAAGAGCCGCCTCCTTCTCATAGTAGATCGCCATCTTCTCCATGATCAGATCAATGGTTCCACTACTCTCTCCTGCCAGCACCATAGACTTTAGCAGACTAGGATAAGTGTTGCCCTGCTTCTTCATGACCTCGTAGAAGGTATCTCCCTTTTCAATTCCCTCAATCATCAGCATGTAACTATTTTTTACAAATGGCTTCTCTTCTCTGTCATACAACAGTCTAAGTGCCGCCAAAAGGTTCATTCCAGACGCCAGCAATACAGACATCTCACGGCAGAACACGCTCAGATTCTTGACCTTCATGCGCTTTCCCCTTGAGCCGTCTGTAATACCTTCCCGAATACCTCCCTGCACATCGATGCAATATAGCTGCTGCTTTTCTAAATACCGATAGAACTCGGTATCGTTCTCCGCTTCCGTTATGCCACGTACAATCTTGCCCTCCAAGTTTTTTGCCTTATACCGATACTTTGCCATGTATACCCTCCATCAGTGGTTCTTTGTCGTCAATTCTATACTTCGTTCCTTGGTAAGAACTGTCTCCACCGTATCTCCCTGTTTTCTCAAAATCTCAACTGTCACCGTACAATAATCCATGCCTTCTGGATTGCTGAAGGACAGCCTCAGTTCATGATTCATAAAGTAGTCCGCATCATACGCAAGTCCATCGATCATGACAGAGCCCTCGATATTATTCGTTGGCATGCTGCCATCCTGCTGCATTGGAACATAGAAGCTGGTACCGCCTCTCTTGCCCTCAAGATACTCCACCGTGCCATCTCCCGCAGCAGGCACATAGGTAAGCTTGTCCGCGAACCGTATCTGCCACTCCACTGCCTCTATCACACTGTCCGCAATCTGTCTCGCATGATTCAGCTCCGACATGGAAGCATATGCTTTGTACCAGGATGGTACAATCATCGCCACCGCTGCGAAAAATATGCTGACAAGCGCTGTCGTAATAATCATCTCAATCAACGTAAAGCCTTGCCGGCTCTTTAAACGTCTGCTGATTCTTTCCTTCCACTTTCTTCCCATACACTTCTCCCAACACCTAAGACATCACATGTTAGTCTGCTGTCTCAAGCTTACAAAGACTTCCATCATTAGTCGTAATCTTTCTGACACTCACCGAATAGGTCGCTCCATCCCCAGAAAATACGATCTGTCTCGGCTCAGATATCGTCACCTCTCCCGGCGTCTCCTCCACCAGCGCAGACACCTTTGCATCAAATGCCTCATCCGTCTGCACATTCCGAAGAGATACCCTGCTTGCCATACCAAACATAGATGCCACCATAAGTGCCATCAACGCAAACAGTCCTATACTCATGACCATTTCCAACAAGGTCTCTGCTCTTTTCTCTCTTAACTTACGGATTACCGGCTCCGTCAGCCTCATTAATCGCTTCATTGCTCACCAGTCCTTCACAGGATTCTCTCTCATAGTTTCCACTTACATTCTTGACATAATTTGCCTTTACGGTATAGGTCTCCGGCTCTCCCTCCCTGCTATAACAGGTAATCTGCATCCACGCTGTAAGCCGTCCTCCATCTGATTCAAACTTCACCTTCACCGAAATGTCTCTTCCATTTTGATCCTTCAACAGCTCTCCGCCGGAAGCGGTCACCTCCGTTGGCATCGCCCCAGACGCATCGGTGAACTTACCCTCTATAATCATCTCATCTACGATCTGGTATATGGAACTGACATAGAACATCGTCTGTTGCTGTTCTACCTCCCGCGACGTGTTGGTAACGTTTGCATTTGCCACGTTAAGCAGGTTAATTCCCATAACGCAGAGCACGAGAAAAAGGCAGACCACCAATAACATGGTAGTTCCCTGCCTCTCTTTTAGCTTATTCAATATTTTCTCCCCACTATATATATTTTCACCCTTTTTCATAGTACTTTAGACCCTCATGGGCATCATTATAGCACATTTTTCCATAATTCAACATAATTTATAGTAAAAAAGTACCTTTTTTCGCGCAAAATAAAACAGACAGGTAAAAAGCCTGTCTGTTTCTTGATCTTTTTTATTGTGAATAAGCAGAACGATAAGCCGGGTTATGTCTAGACCACAGCAAGCTGTGGTCGGAATGATCATCTATCTAGGATGACTGTTGCCAGTCACCTCAAGCAACCTACCTAAAGCTAGCGGGCCACGTCAACGCTTTGATTCGGTCTTGCTTCGGATGGGGTTTACATGTGCCCTCTCTGTTACCAGCGAGGCGGTAGTCTCTTACACTGCCCTTCCACCCTTA